>NZ_FNSU01000003.1:0-646500 GCF_900105325.1 Pseudomonas marginalis | reverse complement strand
CGGCAGTTGCGCCTTGATCTGCCTGACGGTCTCGATGATGTTGGCGCCGGACTGGCGGTTGATCACCAGCAGCACCGCCGAATCATTGTTGAAGAAGCCACTGTTGTAGCGGTCCTCCACGCCGTCGCTGATCTTCGCCACATCCTTGAGGCGCAGGGCGGCGCCGTCCTGGTAGCGAATCAGCAGCGGCTCGTAATCCTTGGCCTTTTCCAGCTGGTCGTTGGCCTGGATCTGCCAGTTGCGCTCGCCGTCTTCCAGGGAGCCCTTGGGCCGACGCTGGTTGGCATTGGCGATGGTGTTGCGCACGTCGTCCAGGGCCACGCCGTACTGGTCGAGGGCCTTGGGTTCCAGCTCGATACGCACCGCCGGCAGGGAGCTGCCGCCGATCTGCACTTCGCCCACCCCCGGCACCTGGGACAGGCTTTGGGAGAGGATGGTCGAGGCCAGGTCGTACAGCTGGCCCTTCTGCAACACGTCCGAGGTCAGCGACAGCACCATGATCGGCGCCTGGGACGGGTTGATCTTCTTGTAGGTGGGCATGCTGCGCATGCCGCTGGGCAGCAGGTTGCGCGAAGCGTTGATCGCCGCCTGCACTTCCCGCGCGGCGCCGTTGATATCACGGTCGGAGTCGAACGCCAGGATCACCCGGGTGGAGCCCTGGCTCGACGAACTGCTCATGGTGGTGATGCCGGCAATCGCGCCGAAGGAACGCTCCAGCGGCGTGGCCACCGTGGAGGCCATCACCTCGGGGCTGGCGCCGGGCAGGCTGGCCGAGACCACGATCACCGGGAAATCGATCTGTGGCAGCGGCGACACCGGCAGCAGGTTGAAGCTGACCCCGCCCAGCAACATGATCGCCAGGCTCAGCAGCAGGGTCGCTACCGGCCGGCGAATGAAAGGTCCGGACAGGTTCATGACTCAACCGGCTCCAGGCTTTGCGGCTCTTTGCGCCAGCGGCGGCCGAGGCGATCGAAATACAGGTAGATCACCGGCGTGGTGAACAGCGTCAACACCTGGCTCACCAGCAGGCCGCCGACCATCACCAGGCCCAGGGGCTGGCGCAGTTCGGCACCGGAGCCGGTAGCGAGCATCAACGGCACTGCACCGAACAGGGCGGCCAGGGTAGTCATCAGGATCGGCCGGAAGCGCAGCAGCGCCGCCTGGTAGATCGCGGTCTGCGGGTCCAGGCCCTGGTTGCGTTCGGCGTCGAGGGCGAAGTCGATCATCATGATCGCGTTCTTCTTGACGATACCGATCAGCAAAATGATGCCGATGATCGCGATCATGCCCAGGTCATTGCCGCTGAGCAGCAAGGCCAGCAAGGCCCCCACTGCCGCCGACGGCAAGGTCGAGAGAATGGTGATCGGGTGGATATAGCTCTCGTAGAGCACGCCCAGCACGATGTACATGGTGACCACCGCTGCCAGGATCAGCAGCAAGGTGCTCGACAGCGACGCTTCGAATGCCTGGGCAGCGCCCTGGAACTGGGTCTGCACGCCCACCGGCATGCCGATGTCCTTCTGCGCCTGGTTGATCAGCTCCACGCCTTTGCCCAGGGCAACGCCGGGGGCCAGGTTGAACGACATCATGACCGCCGGGAACTGGCCGATGTGCGCAATCGCCAACTGCGCCTGGCGCTGTTCCACATGGGCGAGGCTGGACAGGCGCACCTGGCCGCCGTCGGTGGTCTTCACATGGATCTGGTTCAGCGCCGCCGGGCCCAGGGTTTCCCCCGACTGGGCCTGCAAGACCACGCGGTACTGGCTGGCCTGGGTGTAGATGGTGGAAATCTGCCGCTGGCCGAACGCGTCATACAGAGCATCGGTGATGGTCGACACACTGACGCCCAGGCGCGAGGCCGCATCGCGGTCGATCACCAGGTACACCTGCAGCCCCTTGTCCTGCAGGTCGCTGGCGACGTCTGTGAGCTCCGGCATCTGGCTCAGTGCGTGCACCAGCTTGCCGCTCCACAGGGCCAGCAGGTCGGCGTCCGGCGAGGACATGCTGAACTGGTACTGGGTGCGGCTGACACGGTCTTCGATGGTCAGGTCCTGCACCGGCTGCATGAACAGGCGGATTCCCACCAGCTTGTCGATTTGCGGTTGCAGGCGCGTGATCACCTGGGCCGCGCTCAAGTCGCGCTGGCCGTGGGGCTTGAGGTTGATCAGCAAGCGGCCGCTGTTGAGGGTGGCGTTATCGCCATCCACGCCGATATAGGACGACAGGCTTTCCACCGCCGGGTCGGTGAGAATGATCTGCGCCAGTTCCTGCTGGCGCTGGCTCATGGCGGCGAATGAAATCGACTGCGGCGCTTCGGAAATACCCTGGATCACCCCGGTGTCCTGCACCGGGAAAAAGCCCTTGGGCACCACCAGGTACAGCACCACGGTCAGGCCCAGGGTCGCGATGGCCACCAGCAGGGTCAGCGGCTGGTGCCTGAGCACCCATTGCAACTTGCGCCCGTAGGCTTCGATCAGCCAGTCGATCCAGGCGCCGCTGGCCTTGTAGAAACGGCTCTGCTCTTCTTCCTTGGGCTCGCGCTTGAGCAAACGCGCGCACATCATCGGCGTGAGCGTGAGGGACACCACCAGGGAAATAAGGATCGCCACCGCCAGGGTGATGGCAAATTCGCGGAACAGCCGTCCCACCACATCAGCCATGAACAGCAGCGGGATCAATACGGCGATCAGTGACAGGGTCAGGGAGATCAGGGTGAAGCCGATCTGCCTGGCGCCCTTGAGCGCGGCGGCCAGCGGCGTCTCGCCTTCCTCGATATAGCGGGAAATGTTCTCCAGCATCACGATGGCATCGTCCACCACGAAACCGGTGGCAATGGTCAGGGCCATCAGCGTCAGGTTATTGATGGAGAACCCGGCCAGGTACATCACCCCGAAGGTGCCCACCAGCGACAGCGGCACGGCAATCGACGGGATGATCGTGGCGCTGACCCGCCGCAGGAACAGGAACGTCACCATCACCACCAGGGCAATGGCGATCAGCAATTCGTGCTGCACATCGGTGACCGAGGCGCGGATGGTCTGGGTGCGATCGGTCAGCACCGTCACGTCGAGGCCGGCCGGCAGGTTGTCGGTGATGCTCGGCAGCAGCGCCTTGATGCGGTCGACCACCTCGATCACGTTGGCGCCCGGTTGGCGCTGGATATTGAGGAGTACGGCCTGGTTTTCATTGGCCCAGGCGGCAAGGCGTTCGTTTTCGGCGCCGTCGACGATCTGCGCCACATCCTTGAGGCGCAGAGGCGCGCCATTGTTGTAGGCCAGGATCAGCTCGGCGTATTGCTGGGGCGACACCAACTGGTCGTTGGCATCGAGCATCGACACCCGCGTGGGGCCGTCGAAGTTGCCTTTGGGCTGGTTGACGTTGGACGCGGCGATCAGGGTGCGCACATCGGAGAGGTTCAAGCCGTTGGCCGCCAGGGCTTCGGGGTTGACCTTGATGCGCACGGCCTGGCGCTGGCCACCGGCGATGCTGACCATGCCGACGCCGCTGATCTGCGCGATCTTCTGCGCCATGCGTGTGTCGACCAGGTCATTGAGCTTGGGCAGCAGCATGGTCTTGGAGGTAATGGCCAGGGTCAGCACCGGGGTATCCGCCGGGTTGACCTTGTTGTACACCGGCGGTGCCGGCAAATCCTTGGGCAGCAGGTTGGTGGCGGCGTTGATCGCAGCCTGCACCTGTTGCTCGGCGACATCCATATTGATGTCGAGGTTGAAACGCAGGGTCAGCACCGAGGCGCCGCCGGAACTGGTGGACGCCATCTGGGTCAGGCCGGGCATCTGCCCGAACTGGCGCTCAAGGGGCGCGGTGACCGCGCTGGTCATCACATCGGGGCTGGCACCGGGGTACAGGGTCATCACCCGGATGGTCGGGTAATCCACCTGAGGCAGCGCCGAGACCGGCAACAAGCGGTAGGAAATAATGCCGGCCAAAACAATCGCCAGCATGCTCAGCGTGGTGGCGACCGGACGAAGGATAAACAGTCGCGACAGGTTCATGAACCGACCTTTTGCGCCTTGCCGGCGGTGGTGCCGGTCTCCCCTTTAGCCGCCGGCTTGCCTTGCAGGTGTTCGGTGGGCGTCGTCGGCACTTCGCTGCTGTCGTTGACCACTTCGATCTCGCTGCCGTCCTTGAGGCGGTCGGTGCCTTCCAGCACCACACGGTCGCCGGCGACCAGGCCTTCCTTGATCACAGTGTTGTCGCCATCGGTGTCACCCACCACCAGCGACTGGACCTTGACCTTCTTGTCGCCATCGAGCTTGTAGACAAAGGTGCCGGTGTTGCCGAACTGAATCGCGGCGGACGGCGCCAGCACCACGTTGTGCAAGGTATCGGCGAGCAAATGCACGTTGACGAACTGGTTGGGGAACAGCGCCTGGTCCTTGTTATCGAAACGCGCCTTGAATTTCAGGGTGCCGGTGGTGACGTCGATCTGGTTGTCCAGGCTTTGCAGCACACCAGTGGCCTGCCGCTTGACGTCGCCACGGTCCCAGGCTTCCACGGGCAGCTTGTTGCCGGCGTGATAACGGGCGAGCACGGTTTCCAGGGTGTTTTCCGGCAGGGTGAAGGCCACGCTGATCGGTTGGGTCTGGGTGATCACCGCGAGGAAGGTGGTGTCGTTGGCCGCCACCAGGTTGCCCACATCGACCTGGCGCAAGCCGACGCGACCACTGATAGGCGCGCGGATCTTGGTGAACTCGAGGTTGAGCTTGGCGTCGTCCACCGCGCCCTGGTTGGTCTTGACCGTGCCCTGGTATTGCAGGACCAGCGCTTCGGCGGTGTCCAGGGTCTGCTTGGCGATACTGTCCTGGGTGTACAGGTCGCGATAACGCTGCACGTCGACCTGGGCGTTTTTCAACTGGGCCTGGTTCTGCATCAGCGTGCCCTGGGCCTGGAGCAAGGCATTCTGGTAGCTGCGCGGGTCGATCTCGGCCAGCAGGTCGCCGGCCTTGACCATCTGCCCTTCTTCAAAGGCGATCTTGACCAGCTCGCCACCCACCCTGCTGCGCACATTGATGGTATTGAGCGCGGTGACCGTGCCCAAGGCCTTGTAGTACACCGGGAACTCCCCCAGCACCGCTGGCGCTACACGCACCGGCACCGGGCCGGTGGACCCGCCGAACCCCGGGCGCGCCATGCCGGTTTTACCGGTATGCCCGGCCGGTGCGTCTTTGTGGGCGGCGCCGCCTGGCCAGAATTTCCAGCACAGGCCGGCGATAACCAGCAGCACGAGCAGGCCGAACAGCCAGCGGCGGGAGTTGCGGGGGGAGGATTGCATGGAGTGATCAACCATTGGGCGCGAGAGCTTCTTCTTCGGGAGGCTGAAAGATAAGCACTGGAGCGCGTTAAGAAAAGCGCCTTTACCGGCTATTTACCTTGGGCTTACAACTTTTAACTTCTGCGGCTTAGTCTGTGGGCTATTTCGCTAAACGTCTGAGCCACAAATAAAAACGGCCTGGACTAGGCCAGGCCGCAATCATGTCTTACGGGTGTTACTGCAAAACGACAGTAACGCGCCAACGCGCCGCAACAGTTACTTCAAAACAGCCAGGGCCGCTTCGTAGTTCGGCTCCTGGCCGATTTCCGAAACCAGTTCGCTGTGCAGCACGGTGTTATTTTCGTCCAGCACCACGACCGCACGGGCGGTCAGGCCCTTGAGCGGGCCATCGGTAATCGCTACGCCGTAATCGACGGCAAAACCAGGGTCACGGAAGTCCGACAGGTTCTTCACGTTTTCCAGGCCTTCGGCGCCGCAGAAACGCGCCTGGGCGAATGGCAGGTCGGTGGAGATGCACAGTACGACGGCGTTGTTCAGCTCGTTGGCCTGGGCGTTGAACTTGCGTACCGACGTGGCGCAGGTCGGGGTGTCGACGCTTGGGAAGATATTCAGCACTTTGCGCTTGCCGGCAAAGGTAGCCAGGGTTGCATCCGACAGATCGCCGGCGGTCAGGGTGAAGTCTGCTGCTTCAGAGCCGACTTTCGGCAATTCGCCTTCAACCTGGACAGGGTTACCGCGAAGAGTGACTTGAGCCATGAACAGAATCCTTATGCTGGGTTTTGGTTAAACGAATTCGAGAGGCGGAAGTTAACCACAAAGTACCGTGGCTACCTACCGCCAGACACAAATTGTCATGCCACGCGGTTGTGGTTTAATTGCGCGCTTTGCGCCTGCCCTCCAAGGAAACCGTTTCTAATGAATCAGCCCGCCACCAAAGTCCTGGTCATTGGTTATGTCTGGCCGGAGCCCCGTTCCTCGGCCGCGGGCGGGCATATGATGCAGATCCTTGAAACTTTTCTTACACAAGGTTGGGATATTACCTTCAGCAGCCCGGCAGCACTGGGCGAGCACAAGGCCGACCTGCTGGCGCTGGGCATCGCCGAATGCGCGATCGAGCTCAATAGCAGCAGCTTTGACGACTTTGTCCGCGAGTTGGCTCCGGATATCGTGCTGTTCGACCGGTTCATGATGGAAGAACAGTTTGGCTGGCGCGTGGAGAAGTGTTGCCCCGACGCCCTGCGCGTGCTGGAAACCTCCGACCTGCAAAGCCTGCGCGACGCCCGTCAGCGGCGCCTCAAGGCGCACCTCAAGGCCCACCCGGGCAGCGACGACTTCAGCGCGCTGTTCGCCCCGGCCCTGGAGCAGGCGTTCCAACTGATGGCCGACACCGACCTGGCCAAGCGCGAAATCGCCGCGATTTATCGCTGCGACATCAGCCTGATGATCTCCGACGTGGAAATCCGCCTGCTCACCGAACAATTCAAGCTACCCGCCGCCCTGCTCCACTGGTGCCCGCTGATGATGACGCCGCCAACCGAGGCCTTCGTACCGTTCGAAGAGCGTGCGCACTTCCTCAGCATCGGTAACTTCCGCCATGCGCCGAACTGGGACGCCGTACTGTGGATGAAGAACAGCGTCTGGCCAATAATTCGCCAGCAATTGCCGGGCGCCCAGCTGCATATCTACGGCGCCTACACCCCGCCCAAGGCCACCGCCCTGCACAACCCGGCGCAGGGCTTTCATGTGATGAACTGGGCCGAAGATGCCCTGCAAGTGATGAGCGCCGCGCGCATCTGCCTCGCGCCCCTGCGCTTTGGCGCGGGTATCAAGGGCAAGCTGGCCGATGCGATGCTGTGCGGCACGCCCAACATCACTACCCCCATCGGCGCGGAGGCCATGGGCGATGAGCGGCCATGGCCCGGCGCCATCGAGCAATGCGCCGAAGCCCTGGCGGCGGCGGCCGTGGCGCTTTATCAGGATCGCGAACGCTGGACCCAGGCCCAGCAGGATGGGCGCCAACTGATTGCCGGCCGTTATGACCGCACTGTCCACGGGCCTGCACTGGTGGAGTGCCTGCAACACTGCCGCAGCCACCTCGCCGCCCATCGCCGCAGCAACTTCACCGGCAGCATGCTGCGCCACCATGCGCATAAAAGTACGCAGTACATGTCCCAGTGGATCGAGGCGAAAAACCGTAGCCTGTAAACCGCGGCGCTGGCGAGGTCGTGCGCGAGGGGGCATTATCCCAAGCAGCAACCACAATAAAGCGACGGCAGCATGACCCGAGCAACGCGAATCACCGACCCTTCCTACGAGCTGATGGACGATCACAACGGCCTGTCCATCATCTATCGCCAGCATGGTTTCCCCTGCCCGCTGGTGCGCTGGCATTTCCACAAGGAATACGAGCTTCACCTGATCGTCGCCAGTTCCGGCAAGGTGTTTATTGGCGACTATATCGGCAACTTCTATCCGGAGAGCCTGTTCCTCACGGGGCCCAACCTGCCCCACAACTGGATCAGCCAGGTGGAGGAAGACGAAGTGGTGCCCAAGCGCGACATGCTGGTGAACTTCACCGATGAGCTGTTCGAGCAGGGCAGCCATATTTTTGCCGAGCTCAAGACCTTGACGCCCATGCTGGAACGCGCGCAGTCCGGCATTGAGTTTCGCTGCAAGAAAACCATCGCCCAGGCCATGACCCTGATGCAGCGTATCGAAGACGCCCGGGGCATGGCGCGCCTGGGGCACTTCTTTATCCTGCTGGAAGTGTTGAGTAGCTGTGAGGACTACCAGTTGCTGTCCGGCGTGACCACGCCGCAACTGGCGGATGAACATAGTATCGACCGCACCAACCGCGCGGTGGACTACATTTTCGCCCACTACGCGCGCGAGTTGCCCCTGGAGGAAGTGGCGGAACACCTGGGGATGAAGCCGACGTACTTTTCCCGGGTGTTCAAGCAGGCGACCGGGCGCACGTTTATCGAGTTTGTAAATCGGCTGCGCATCAGCAAGTCCTGCGAGCTTCTGGCCGATGGCGACAAGGCCGTGACGGATGTGTGTTTCGAGTCGGGTTTCAACAATATTTCCAACTTCAACCGGCGCTTTCAGCAGCTCAAGGGGATGACCCCCTCTCACTACCGCCGTTTGGCAGTTCAGCGTCTGACGGAACAAAACCTGGCCTGACCCAGCACCTAAACAGGTGCTTACAAAGCGTGTCGGCAATTCCCACCCCAAACAGGAACGTGGAACAAGCCCCAGGCCACTTAGCGAAGTGCCTCTCTCGTTTAACCAGCAAGAGGGGAACTCAATCTACGCAGGCATAGGGTAGTTCCATGATCAATGTTCGGCCGTCGCACACGCCAGGTTTCTTCATTCCAAAGGAACTGAATCTGCCCACAAAACCTGCCGGGTCAGTGACACCCCAAGTCATCGAGCTGTTTCTTAAACGCTTGAACGATGCTCAACCCATGCGGGCGAGCGCCCAAGCGAGTGATATACCCTTGCCAGACCGCACGCGCATCGAGCAGTTGCTCAGGTTTGCGGTCACCAAAGAACAGCCCAGCCTGGACGAACAAATCAGCCAGTTGATCAAGAACACACGTGAACCGCTGGCGGACGTAGCGCTGCACAATGAGGTGGGACAGCGACTCAACCAGCCCAGCGCAATCAATCCGCAAAAAACCTATGCCCAGCTTATTCAGGAGATACTGGATGGCGCCTCGCCCAGTGCACCAAACACTTACCCTGCCCCGCCGCGCCTGAGCCGAAAGCGCCGTGATACTTCATCAACCTCCGCCCCACGCATTGCACCCGTTCGCCAGTTCGCCGAAGCCTTGGTTGAAAACGGTGACCGACAATTGGCCATAGGCGTCGCCAATAGCTTGATGCGCCAACGGCTTGCCGTCGAGAAAGGTCACTCCGGCGATGCCGAGGACAAGGTGACCATCCCGGCCGACTCCACCTTCGGCCACGCCTGGGCAGAACTGGCTGAAGCGCTGCACTCGGAACCGTTCAAATCGTTTGCCGAGGCCAGGAAGCTCGATCTCTCCCAACTGACCATGACTCCCGAAGGCCGCCTGATCGAAACAGGCAAGGAGCCGCCTGCCGACTTCTCCCTGGGTAACGACGCCCGCTGGGCAGCCGCGTCAGGGGCGGTATTGGCCGCAGTCAAAAGGATCGCCGGGAACACCTCGCTGGCCGTTGATTTCCATGGGCGCAATCAAGCTTCGGCCTTCAACGTCGCCGCTTTCTACGGCCTGCAACTGGGTCAAATCGAAAGCGACCACACCTTGCTTGCCATCGGACAACTGCTGAGCGAGGGCAACTTCCACGCGTTCAACACTACCGATCCGAACTACGCCACGGTTTACGCGCCGGTCAAACAGCGACAGCGAGAAGCCAGCCAACGAATCATGGATTTACCGCCGGATCAATTGAAACTGCGCCTCGAGCAGTTCACACCCTCAAGCGTGGAGCAAAAGGTCCAGGAAGCCGATCGGGCCCTGGCACAACAGTGCAGCCAGGCCATGCTGAAACTCACACCTCAATTGCGAATCGAAGGCGACGATTTCCCGCCGGTGCTCAAAGAGGTTCCGGAGTATTCGACCTTCTACCAGGTGCGCAAAAACCTCCTGGATGCGCTGACCGGCAGTGCCTTTACCACCTTTGCACAAGAAAAAAACGTTGAGGCCGGCAGCGTGCGTATCCACCCCGTCACCGGTGAGCTGACAGGCAAGGTGAATGGCAGGGACACCCTCTTTGTCCCGAACGATCTTTCGGGCTGGGGTGGCGTCTGGGCAGAAATAGCCGATGCAATCCGGCAGATGGCGGCCGGAGCGGAACGCCCCGTTCGATACCCCTCCCCACCCTCTGCATCACTGTATGAGGTCATGTGGTTTTACAAGGAAGAGATACCTCGTCAACAAAACGGCCTACCCGCCCTGGTCTCGCTTCTCGATCGAAGTATCGAGATGACCGGTAACAACGGTTTCAAGGCATTCACAGACCCCCACGCGGACAGCACCTGGTATACGGCTGTACGTGAGCGCCAATACGCCATCACCCAACAGCTTGCCGACACGCCCACTACCGGCTCTGAACTTGAAACCCTGGCGGCCGCTGTGGAGTCGGGTCTCAGCGCGACGGTGGAGAGCGCACCGTCCCCGCAAGACGCCCTGGCCAGCGCCGAAAGCGCACTGGCCACCGCCACGTATCGCGCAATGCACGGGCTGAAAAACAATCCCGCCCAAGCCTCGACGAGGATGATCGGACCGATCCCGGCTGACAGCCTGCTCGGCCAATGGCGCAGCTACCTGGACAAAGCCATCAAGGCGCGTGGTTTCACCGAGTGGGCCGAGAAACACAAGGTTGATTTGACCTCTCTGCGCTTTGACCCCGATGGCGAGGCGCTGATCGGCAAAATCGACGGCGTTGACCGGCGCTTTGGCGCCGCCGACTTTGCGAAAAACCACCCCGAGCATTTCGACGTGCTGGCGCCGGTGCTCAGCGCCGCCAGGGTATTTGCGACGCCTGGAAGGCCGTTCACACTGTCTCAAGCCAGCAGCAACACCGTGCCGCTGGACTGGGTAGGCCGCTTTTATGGCATCACTACGCAGCCCGGCAGCCAGGCATTCGACACCAGCATGACGCAGCTGGACAGTATGAAGATGTTCCCAAGGAGTCCCGACCACCCGGAACAAATGGTGAATTGGCTGAACCAGCAAAAAACCGCATTGGGTGACAGCAACGATCGGTATGCACTGATCAATCAGCTCAAGCAGGGCAACCTTTCTAACGACGACACCACGCGCTTCATTGTCGACCCGGCTTCGTCCCATCGGCCTAAAGGCGAGACGACCGTGCAGAAATTCCTCGCGGATCAGGGCTGGTTTGGAGCCACGTCGGCAGCGCAGGTCGATAACCTGTTACTGGCACTGCAGACACCTACGCCGCAAGCTCCGACATTGGGCAACAACTGGGGTTTTCTGGCCACGGACCTCCCGCTGAGCACGGCCCAACGCGAAGCCGTGAGTAGGTTCGTGAAACAATCCATCGTCCCCCATCCCAACCTCTTCAGCTACCTGAGTGCGCAAACCCCTCAGCTCAGCAGCAGCCCTGCACGCGCGCTGGAACAACTGCTGTCCAGCGACAGCGCCCTGGAACTGGCCACGAATCTGCAAACCGAGATGAAGGGTGCAGTCACTTCAACCAGTCTCAAGCAGTGGCTACTGACCGCGTGGGTACTGGAGCTTGATCCCGCGGCCGGCACGCAGCGCAATCGTGTGGCGGGTTATGACTTCATGCAGGCGCAAAACTGGGGCAGGCCTGCGCATGAAATACGCCAAGGCTTTGCACTCCACCTTGATCAGCCCGGCACCGGCGACGTGCCGTCTCAGAAGGCAATGATTGCGGCGCATTTGCTGATGTCAGGTGCCGCACCGCAGTTTCTGGTTAACGATCTGCCCCCGTCTCTTGTTCAGGGCACACCCCAATGGGCGATGTTTCATACGGCTGTAAACCGGATCGAACAAATAGCGCCCGGCGCCACGCGGCACATGAACTTCAAGCAAGTGATGGATTACCACAAGGTCAAGCCTCTCTCCTCCCATGAACAGCTGCAATTGCTCAGAGCGCAAATGAACCCTCTGATTGATTGGGGGATCATCAATGACATCATCGGCAGGAATTCAAATGACGAGTACACGCCAGAGCTGTTGCAAGCGTGTATCAAGGCACTGGGTGAACAAACCACTGCTGTGGCGCAGGCCAAACGCTATATCAAGGATAACCCTGAGCCCACACGACGAGCCCTGGCACTTGAGAACCTCGAGCAAAAATTTGGTAAGGGAATCCCCTATGAACAACGCAGCCTCTGGAGAGAGAGCGATCAGTTATACGGCACCCTGGCGAGCGTGGTCGAAGCCTATGAAGCCGGACAATTGGGGGATACGTACAAGCCAACAAACCTGATCGATAGTTTGACAAGTGGCTCGACCACTCCTGCCTGGGAAGCCAGGGATGCGCGTATCCCTATCCAGGCAATGCATGATCAGGCGAACCAATTGCCCGACGTCAATACACAGTACGACGCAGCGATCGAAAGCGATTTCGTCCCTCGGCGCGCGCACTCGATCGTGATTATCAAGGACCTGCTGTCCAGGCTCCCGGCCGAAGTCCGCAACCATCTGGCCAACGGCAGGATTGAGTACTACAGCGTTCGCGAATCAGACACCAGCATATGGCAAAACCTCAGCGCCAAAACCGGTAAAAAAGGCAGCCATGGCCTACTGATTCGTGCGACCGGACACAACGGGAACATCACCGATGTAGCCGTCTTCCCCGATGCGGGCACGGTAAAAACAATGTCGAAACTGCCGAACCCCATGCCCATAGGCGGTACGAACAAGCATTTCGGCAAGATTTATGACGGCGCCGATGAAGGCCCCCATGAATTGCCATTGGACTTCGCCGCCTTCGATTCGGCGGCGGCGCCACGAGACGGAATGATCTCCAAGGTCATCGTCGACCGCGTCACACCGAGCACGCTGGTGAATGGGGAGCTGGTAAATGACGGTCGGGCCACATTCGGCGACACCCGCTCAAACGCGGCGCCCGCGTTCTTCAATGAGCAACTCGAGAAAATCGCCACCATCTGCGTCGATTCACACTTCCTGCGCAAAGACGAGTACAAGGCGATCAATCATGGTCATAACCCTCTGGAAACAGAAGGCCCCACGTTTCTTGAACGGCTCAATTCCCTGGCGCGCATGATCCCTGGCGTCAGCAGCGTCGAAGACCTTTACGAAGGCAACTACGCCGAGGCCGGCCGGGACCTCTTATTTGATGCGCTGAGCATTGTCGTCCCTGGTGCATTAGGAAAGGTTTGGTCAGTCGCCGCGGAGGCCTTCGAACGTGCAGCCGTCAAGTTTGGAGAAACTGCCGTTGAATCTGCAGCCGAAAGAGCCGTCGCCTCAATGGCGGTTACAGACGTGACTGCCGCCAATACTGCGAAGTCGTCCGGCGCAGTCAGCCGTATGCAGGGCAGCCCTCTGGTGGAACAGACGGACGGTGAATGGAACATGGCGACCGACAGGGCCGACGGTGCGCTTATTCAATCCGGCAGTGCGCAGCAGATCAGGCTCACCGCGGTGCGGCAAGATGGAGAATGGTACGCCTACGACGCCAAGACCATGACAGCTTACGGGCCAGCCCTGGAAGGGTTCGTCTCTGATACGTCTTCAGTCGTGAGACAAGAGACCTTTTCGGACGGTACTCAAGCACTGGTCACGGAAAAACCACTGGCGGCCGACGCCTATACCCTGCCCCGTAGCCATGGCTTTGATCTGGTCAATGAGGGCAAGGTTTACCGTTACGACACCCGCACCCCTGGCGTGCTGAGCGATCTGGAGTCAGCCGATCACTTTAAGCCCCTGGAGGGTTTTGAAGCGACCTGTCCAGCCCCTCCGGTTGCACTGGGCCGGGTCAGGCGCGGGGCCAGTGATACGTGCTTTTCCAAGGAAATAGAGATCGTCGCCGAAACATCGCGCCGGGATCTTCAAGCCCTTGAACACCAGCGCCTGTTCCCCTCGACGCCAGGTTTTTTGAGAAGGGACCAAGTTGTCATTTTCGAGCGACGTCGATACAAGGTGGTCGATGGCGATATGGGCCCCCAACTGGTCCCGATGCCTCAGAACAAACCCATCGTCTACAAATCGCAGATCAGCGGCAGCCTGAAACACGATCCCAATTTTGGTTTTTCCGGCGCACACGCCAGTGATTCGTTTGCGAAGGAAACCCGGGTGGTCAAGCTCAACAAAATCAGCGATGACTGCAATGACAAGCGTGAACTTCGAGGCGTGATTGTGGAGAGGGGCGCAAGTAAAACCAAATACCTGGTGATAGAGGCTGATACCGCAGAGTTTTATTACACCAAGCTGAATGACACCTCCACCGGCGAACTGACGTTCAATAAATGCACGCCCCAGGACTTTCCGCTGGTAGAAGGTTACCGAAGCGCGTTCGGTATTCGTCAAACTGTCAATGAGGCGCCCTTTGATGCCAACTTCATTGCGTTGCCCAAACTGGATTCAGCCTTTAAAGAGCTGGAGCGTTCCGGTTTCCTGAAAGAAGACATCGATCAACTAAAAGCATCGTGTAAAGGCCTTACTCACGAACAACAGCGCGAAGTGATCTATCAGTTGCAGCGGACCAGGGCGATAGGCAAACCGGATATAGCGTTGCGGCCGAACCAAGTTGCCAGGGTCAACCCACCCCGCGATTTCGCCGGTTGGACACAAGGACGAAAAAACGAGTTCTATGCAGTCCAGGCAAAAAACAGCGTGGATCGCGCCATGAAGGCAACCGGGCTGGGGCCCGGCAATATCATCCGCTCAACAGCGGACAAGGCACGCGCAGAGGCGGCAAACATGACCAATGAATGGTTACGCAGAACCGTGCCGGAACATGCCTTGAATCGCCCGAGCCTGATCTTGAAAGCCGGCGCTGGCAACTGTGGAGAAATGGCCTTGCTGTCCAAGGACATCATTGAAAAAAGCGGTGGCAGCGCTTACGAATGGAAAGCTTCAGATGCGCATGCGTTCACCGTCGTCGGAGGTCCCTCCACGCTCCCCCAAGGCACAGTAGACTTCTCGGAACCTGCTTGGGCGGATGCCTGGATTGTCGATGCATGGGCAGATATCGTCTGCCCAGCCAGCCAGTACACACAGAAATTGAGCGAAGTCATGAAGCGCTGGAGTCGTGAAAACCTGAAGATTTTGGAGGGAGGCAAATCCATTGACCCGCTGGACCCAACATGGTTGGAGAAGCTTATCGTAAAACCGAAGACCCCCTATTCTCATGGGTATATCGGCGGGTTGGCCGCGCAGGGATAGGACCCCCTCGTACGCCTGGCGTTTGGCAGCGCAGCGTTTCACGCAACAAAACCTGCGCTGACCAATCCAGGCAAAGACTTACAATCACTCAACGTTCTCACAGCCCTGCACAGGAACGCCCATCAGTCCCTTGGCCACGTATTGAAGTACCTCTCTGTATCTGTCGAGAGGCCATTCTTATAAATACGCCGGTAAAGGGGCAGTCCCATGATCAGCTTTAATCCGCCACACACTGTCAGCACCACGATTTCAAGCGAGATGAATCGGTCCACGCCCCCCATAGGCTCAGTAAGCTCTAAAGTCATCGAGTTTTTTCATAAACGCCTCCAGGATATTCAAACGTTCCCCGCGTCCGCGCAATCGAGTGATGGACTGGCGTCAGCCCGCAAACGTATCGAGCAATTGCTCAGATTCGCCGTGACAAAGGAATACCCCAGCGTAGCCGAGCGCATCAGCCAGTTGATTAAAAGCAGTCATGAGCCACTGACGGACACAGCGCTGCGCAATCAGGTGGAGCAACACCTGAACCAGCCAAGCGCCCTCGACGCGCAAAAAACCTACGCTCAACTTCTTCAGGAAATACTCGACAGTTCGGCCTCCCACACTTCGAACACTCGCCCTGCCCCGTTGCGCTTACGCCGAGATCTGCAAGCCCCTGAACCGGCCTCCGCTACGCGCAATGCGGCGGTTCGCCAATTCACCGATGCCTTGATCGACAGCGGTGACCGGCAGTTGGCCATAGGTGTGGCCAATAGCTTGATGCGCCAACGGCTTGCCGTCGAGAAAGGTCACTCCAGCGATGCCGAGGACAAGGTGATCATCCCGGCCGACTCAACCTTCGGCCAAGCCTGGGCCGAACTTGCCGAGGCGCTGCACTCGGAACCCTTTAAATCGTTTGCCGAGGCCAGGAAGATCGATGTTCGCGGATTGATGATCGACTCCAGTGGACAACTGACCGAAATGCGCGACAACGTGCCGGTCAACCTCTACCTGCATCGGGACGCGGACTGGGCAGCGGCGTCGACCCAAGTGATGAGCGCAGCCAGAAAAGTCTTTGCGGGGAAACAAGGCGTTGTCATGTTTCGCGATAGGGAACACGCATCGGCTTACAACATAGCCTCGTTTTACGGCCTGCAACTGGGCGGCATACGCAGCGACGACACGCTGTTCAGCATCGGACAATTGCTGCGCGAGGGTACCTTCCACGCCTTCAGCAGCACCGATCCGCACTACGCGACCGTTTACGCCCCGGTCAAACAGCGACAAAACGAAGCCAGTCAGCGGCTTATGAATTTACCGCCGGATCAGTTGACGCAACGCCTTGATAGGTTCACATCTTCAACTACGGCACGAAAGGTCCAGGACGCCGATCGAACCCTGGCGCAGCAGTGCAGCCAGGCCGTGATGAGGCTCGCCCCTCAAGCCCGAGTCGAAGGCGAAGCATTCCCGCCGGTGCTCAAAGAGATTCCGGAGTATTCGACCTTCAACCAGGTGCGCAAAAACCTTCTGGATGCGCTGACCGGCAGTGCCTTTACAACCTTTGCACAAGAGCACAACGTTGAGCCCGGCAGCGTTCGTATCCACCCCGTCACCGGTGAGCTGACAGGCAAGGTAAATGGAAAGGATACCCCCTTTGTCCCGAACGATCTTTCGGGCTGGGGTGTTGTCTGGGCAGAAATTGCAGATGCAGTCCGGCAGATGGCGGCTGGAGTGGAGCTACCTGTTCGATACCCCTCCCCACCCTCTGCATCGCTGTATGAGGTCATGAGGTTTTACAACGAAGAGATCCCTCGCCAACAAAACGGCCAACAAGCCGACTGGCGTCAACGCGCGCTGATATCGCTGCTTGATCGAAGTACCGAGATGACCCGTAACAATGGCTTCAAGGCACTCATTGACCCCAGCACGGGCGACAACTTCTCTAAAGGTGTACGTGAGCGCCAATACACCATCAGGCAACAGCGTGCCGACGCGCCCGCGCCCCTCTCTAAACTTGAAACCCTGGCGGCGGCTGTCGAGCCCAGCTCCAGCGCGACAGTGGGCGGCGCACGGTCCCCGCAAGACGCCCTGGCCAGCGCCGAAAGCGCACTGGCCGTCGCTACGCATCGCGCAATGCGCGAGGTGAAAAACAACCCGACCCAAGCCTCGATGAAGATGATCGGACCGATCCCGGCCGCCAGCCTGTTCGGCCAATGGCGCAGCTACCTGGACAAAGCCATCAAGGCGCGCGGTTTCATCGAGTGGGCGGAGAAACACAAGGTTGATTTGACCTCCTTGCGCTTTGACCCCAATCGCGAGGCGCTGATCGGCAAAGTCAACGGCGTTGACCAGCGCTTCAGCGCCGCCGATTTTGCGAAAAACTACCCCGAGCATTTCGACGTGCTGGCGCCGGTGCTCAACGCCGCCAGGGTATTTGCGACGCCTGGAAGGCCGATCACGCTGTCTGACGCCAGCACCACTAACGCACCGCTGGAATGGGTAGGCCGTTTTTATGGCATCACTACGCACCCCCGCAGCCAGGCATTCGAACGCAGCATGACGCAGCTGGAAAGCATGAAGAAGTTCCCAAGGAACCCGGACCACCCGGAACAAATGGTGAATTGGCTGAACCAGCAAAAAACCGCATTGGGGGATAGCAATGATCGCTATGCACTGATCAGTCAGCTCAAGCACGGCAATATCGACAACGACGACACCACCCGTTTCATTGTCGATCCGGGCTCATCCCACCGCCCTAAAGGCGTGACGACCGTGCAGAAATTCCTCACGGATCAGGGCTGGTACGAGGCGAAGTCGGCAGCGCGGGTCGACAACCTGTTACAGGCTCTGCAGACTCCCCTGCCGCAAGCGCCGACACTGGGTAATAACTGTGGGTTTCTGGCCTCGGCCCTCCCGCTGAGCAAGGCCCAACGCGAGGCCGTGAGTACCTTCGTAAAACAATCCATCAGCCCCCATCCCAACCTCCTGAGCCACCTGAGTGCCCAAGTGCCCAAGCTCAGCAGCAGCCCTGCACAAGCACTGGACCAACTGCTGTCCAGTGACAGCGCCCTGGAACTGGCCACGAATCTGCAAACCGAGATGAAAGGTGCAGTCACTTCGACCAGTCTCAAGCAGTGGCTGCTGACCGCTTTGGTACTGGAGCTTGATCCCGAGGCCGGCACCTCACGCAATAGCCTCGCAGGCTTTGATCTGATGCATAAGGATAATTGGGGGTTGGGCACGGACAAGATTCGTGAGCTGTTCAACAACCACTTGACCACAAATCGAAAAATCCCGGCAAACCTTGCGCCAGTAGCCGCGCACCTGTTGATGACGGGCGCTGCGCCCCATCTGCTGGTTAACGATGTGCCATCGACCGTGACGCTGGGCTCGACCGATTGGGTCAGCTTTATGACCGCCGTCAATCGGATCGAACTGAATGCTTCCGGTGCCGCCTCGGGTATGACCTTCGGGCAAGTCATGAACCTTCACCGGATCAGCCCCATTTCCGAACGTGAATCCCAACTGCACTCTGTCGCCCGGATGAACCCGGTGTTGGATTGGGCCATCGTGAATGGCCATATCGTGAGAAATGACAAGGACGAATACACCCTTGAACAGCTCGCCAGCAGCCAGGAGAAGCTCAAAAAACAAAATGATGACATCTCCAGTGCCAGGCACTACTTGAGTAATTTCAACCCACCAAGCAGAAGGGAAATGGCCCTGTCAGAGCTGAGGGAAAAATGGGGTACCGATACCCACTATGAGCGTCCGTACCTCACTGAAATGGTTGGCCCGTTTGGAATGTTTTCCAATACTCGGGCAAGTATTGTCGACGTCTATGAAGCTGGCCGCCTGGGTGAAAGTTGGCGCTGGGAGTCAACGAGGGGGCCCGACTTCGATGCACTTCGCGCGCGCGCCTCCGAGTTGCCTGACATCAACGCGAAATTCAATCAGGCATTTGAAGAAGACTTCGCCCTACGCAGGACCCACACCATTTCCCTGTTCAAAAACATGTTCAGCCAGCTACCGCTGGCGGACCGAGACATCGTCAACAATGGCTCTGCGACAATCCTGCAAGTGAAAGGCACCGGTAGTGGCATCCTGATGCAGTTCACCCATAAGGACCAGTCCAGAACGTTCGCGATCTATCCAGCCTATGGAAAAATAGTGCCGGTCCCCAATATCGAACAGAGAGCACCTTACGGCCAAACCACCGAAGAAACCGTCGACACAGCCGCGTTTAAAACCAACGCCCAGCCAAAACCGGATATCAAATCCAAGGTCCTCATAACACGCCTTGATCAAAACAGCCTCGTCGACCCGGATCACTTTGCACACGGCAGGCGGCCCTTATATGCGGAGAACGACAAAACTGACCTTTCCAGCTATGACGGAACAAGAATACAGCACCTCGCCGAGGTGCTGGTTGACAGTGTGTACTTGAACAAGGCGGCTGCACTCGCTACGCAACGTGGGCTGAACAACGCTGTTGAAAACGGTTTGGAGCTCAGTGACTACTTCCAAAAAGGTTTGCGCTTCTTACCGGGAGGCTCGAGCCTCGTGGACGTCTACCACGGTGAATATGCGGAGGCGGTAAAAGACCTGGGCGTTGATATCGCGATCTACGTATTTACCGAGGGCGTCGGCAAACTCTGCAATGTGGCCAAATCCGGCGCGGCCTGGGCGGCGGCCAAGGCCTCGGCGAAATTCGTCGAAAGGTTTGGGATCGAGGAAACAGAAAGCATTGTGCTCCAAGACCTGACTACCACCGGCGCCGAGAAGGCGTTCAGCTCAGTGAGCCGAATGCAGGGCGGCCAATATACAAAGCCAATTGGAGAGGCGTTTGTCCCGACTGCGGACATGGTTGATGGCACGGTGAGAAACGGCGATACCTCTGCACTTGTCAAATTCACGGCCATTTTCCAGGACGGCGAGTGGTATGCCTATAACCCCAAGACAATGGCGGCTGATGGGCCTGCGCTAAAAGGGTTCGTGCCCGAAAGTAACCAACGCAACGTCAATGGCCTGTTTGACTTTTTTTCCGATGCCAAACCCGATCCGGATATACCCGCTAGGTTCGAGATCAACCTCATGAACGCGCAGCTAAGAGATGAGCAAGCCTTTAAAGCCGGCTACAACAGCTTGAAACCGGAAACTATACCGGGCTACCGCAGCGACATGGGCAAAGACCGAATCAGACAACTGATTGCAGACACCCCGCTAAGCGCCGAACAAGTGGGAAGCCTGGTTCGGCAACGGGAAAGACTCATCATTGCCGATTCCCGCATCAACATTGAGACGTTCAATCGAGAAGTAGAGGGTGCGGGCGGAACCAGTCGTGGAATGTCCCAAGGCTATTATCTTGCCCTGACACAACCAGGCTCAGACGGTGAATGTGCTGCCCTGTCCAATACGATGGCGCTCGCGCTCTCGGAGGGCACCGAAAACACGTTGATCGATAACGTGCATATGGCCATGGCCAACCCGAAGTCCGCTGGCGGTTCAAAATTCATCTCAGAGCTGTCAGCGTTGCAAGCTAACGTAGACAGACAAAGCACCTTTCAAACCGGGACCTCAGGCGTCCTCACGCCCTACAAGGATATTGGCACAACACTGGGTAACGCCGAGACTTCGAAGACCTTGCTGATCGGCGCGAAAGATCATGGCATGCTCGCGGGGGTTAGGGTCGACCCCGCCGACGCCAGCAAAAAAAGCTGGTTTTATTACGATCCCAACTATGGTTTGGCGACATTCAATTCAGAAACATCAATGAAAGCCGGGCTGGAAAAAACACTGAACAGTGGCAAAGTCGGCAAAGGACTCAACCATTTTGGCAACGCATTCACGGGACCAAAATATAACGTCGGTGTCTTTGATATCAATGCGATGGCACAGCGCAGATTTGATATTGCCCGGGTTAGAGACCTGACCCGGCCAATCAGCCTTGACACAACGCAAGCCGTCACCGACGCCCTGTATGGCCGAATCAGGCTGGGAGGCCCGATGGAAACGGTCAGGCCACTTGATGGCGAAATCCAGACATTTGTCGATACTTATGATGGAAAGCCCCGGCTCAATATTATCGGACACGCCCCTGAGCCAGAAAACCCAGGCGATCCGATAAAAATCGTCGGTGACAATGACGCACGCTATTCGGCCGCAGAGGTTAATCAAAAGCTGCTGGATCGAGGCGTAGACATTCGTGACTACGCCAATGTCCGGACATTGACCTGCTTCTCCGCAAGTGGCGGCACTCGTTCGTTCGCTAACGAGTTGAATAAGCTAACGGGCGTCCCCGTAAAGGGATTTGAAGGTCCGGTAACGACCGAATGGATGGCGGGTACAGATCTGAATGAGCAATATCAACTGCTATTAAAGCGCGCCAGGACAAAGTACCCGAAATTCAAGCAAGAAGACATCGAGTGGATCGCGGAAAATGACCTGAATAAAATCTATCATAATAAATTCAGAGTCTTTACCGTTAGAAAGGACGTGGGCACTCTTGTCGAGGCCAATATGGGAACAACGAAAAAACCGGTATATGTCACGCTTCCAGTCGATTATCGACCTGTACGTTTCGGCCCCGCCAAAGCACCCAAGGAATCCGTCACGCTTTGACCGCTGAACCATTAGCATGATGAAAGAAGCGAGGGAAGCCAATGCAACGGTGCCCCCTCGCTGCTGCCGCGTGAATACGCGACACACCACGCTTGATGGTTTCAGCTGTTTACCTAACGAGTGCAAAAAAGTATCAGTCCAAGTGCTCCCAAGGATTTGTCACAACCCCGTTTGAAGGCTGTAATCAACGCACACTCTTCCTGACTCCCCGTAGGAAGACACAACAACAATAACTGTCCTTCCGTAGCCCCTGGGCGCGGAAATGGAGTGCGCGATGAAGTTCACAGCAAAAGCTCTGCTTGCCTGTACCTGTATGACCCTCAGCGCCGTCAGCCTTGGCGCGCAAACCCTGACCATTGCCACCGTCAACAACAGCGACATGATCCGCATGCAGAAGCTCTCGAAAACCTTCGAGGCCGAGCATCCGGAGATCAAGCTGAACTGGGTGGTGCTGGAAGAAAACGTGCTGCGCCAACGCCTGACCACTGACATCGCCACCCAGGGCGGGCAGTTCGATGTGTTGACCATCGGCATGTACGAAGCCGCACTCTGGGGCGCCAAGGGTTGGCTCGAACCGATGAAGGACCTGCCGGCGTCCTACGACCTCGACGACGTATTCCCTTCCGTGCGTGACGGTTTGTCGGTCAAGGGTTCGCTGTACGCCCTGCCGTTCTATGCGGAAAGCTCAATCACCTACTACCGCACCGACCTGTTCAAGGACGCCGGGCTGAGCATGCCCGAGCACCCGACCTGGAGCCAGATCGGAGAATTCGCGGCCAAACTCACCGACAAGAGCAAAGAGCAATACGGCCTGTGCCTGCGCGGCAAAGCCGGTTGGGGCGAGAACATGGCGCTGATCACCACCCTGGCCAACGGCTACGGTGCGCGCTGGTTCGATGAGAAGTGGCAGCCTGAATTCAACGGCCCCGAATGGAAGGACGCGCTGAACTTCTACGTCGACAACATGAAGAAATCCGGCCCGCCGGGTGCTTCCAGCAACGGTTTCAACGAAAACCTGGCGCTGTTCAACAGCGGCAAGTGCGCGATCTGGGTCGATGCCAGCGTCGCCGGCTCGTTCGTCACCGACAAGACCCAAAGCAAAGTGGCCGACCATGTGGGCTTCACCTTTGCCCCCCACGAAAAAACCGACAAGGGCACGTCGTGGCTGTACTCCTGGAGCCTGGCGATCCCGACCAGCTCCAAGGCCAAGGATGCCGCCAAGGTGTTCACCAGTTGGGCCACCTCCAAGGAATACGGTGCCTTGGTCGCCAAGACCGACGGCGTTGCCAACGTGCCGCCAGGTACCCGCAAGTCGACCTACAGCGACGAGTACATGAAGGCCGCGCCGTTCGCCAAGGTGACCCTGGAATCGCTGAAAGTCGCCGACCCGACCAAACCGACCCTCAAGCCGGTGCCGTATATCGGTATCCAGCTGGTGACCATTCCTGAGTTCCAGGCGATTGGGACCCAGGTCGGCAAGTTCTTCTCCGGCGCGCTGACCGGCCAGCAAACGGTCGATGCTGCACTGACCGCCGCGCAGACCACCACCGAGCGTGAAATGAAGCGGGCGGGTTACCCCAAGTAACCCCCGATCCTGTAGGAGCGAGCTTGCTCGCGAAAAAGGTACATCCGACGCCGCAAGGCGCCTGAAATACCTTCGCGAGCAAGCTCGCTCCTACAGGGGTTTTACGCACCTGTACCTGACTGGCCTTGACTATCATGAATACATCCGCCAAAAACCGCCTGGCCAACCCCGGCTGGTTCCTCGTCACGCCCTCGGTCGCCCTGCTGCTGCTGTGGATGATCGTGCCGCTGGGCATGACCCTGTACTTTTCGCTGATTCGCTACAACCTGCTCTACCCCGGCGAGAACCAATTCGTGGGGCTGGAGAACTTCACCTACTTCATCACTGACTCGGGTTTCCTGCCCGGCGCCACCAATACGTTGTTGCTGGTGGGCAGCGTGCTGCTGATCAGCGTGGTGTTCGGCGTGTTGATCAGTGCGCTGCTGGAGGCCAGTGAGTTCCTCGGGCGTGGCATCGTCCGGGTGCTGTTGATTTCGCCGTTCTTCATCATGCCCACCGTCGGTGCGCT
This sequence comes from Pseudomonas marginalis, assembly GCF_900105325.1. Lineage (NCBI taxonomy): Bacteria > Pseudomonadati > Pseudomonadota > Gammaproteobacteria > Pseudomonadales > Pseudomonadaceae > Pseudomonas > Pseudomonas marginalis. Next base: position 622,624 of record NZ_FNSU01000003.1, on the reverse strand, counting down.
GATCTGGAAGAACCTGATTTTCCACCCGGTGTCGGGGATTCTCGCGGCCGTGTGGAAGTTCTTCGGCGCCGAGCCCGTGGACTGGCTGGCGCACTATCCGTTGCTGTCGATCATCATCATTGTGTCGTGGCAATGGCTGCCGTTCGCGATCCTGCTGCTGATGACCGCCATGCAGTCCCTCGACCAGGAACAAAAGGAAGCCGCGCGCCTGGACGGTGCCGGTGCCATCGCGATTTTCTGGCACCTGACCCTGCCCCACCTGGCCCGCCCGATTGCCGTGGTGGTGATGATCGAAACGATCTTCCTGCTCTCGGTATTCGCCGAAATCTTCACCACCACCAACGGTGGCCCCGGCTACGCCTCGACCAACCTCGCCTACCTGATCTACAACCAGGCATTGGTGCAGTTCGACGTGGGCATGGCCTCGGCCGGCGGCTTGATCGCCGTGGTCATCGCCAATATCGCGGCGATCATCCTGGTGCGGATGATCGGCAAAAACCTGACTGACAAGCCTTGAGGGCCGCGCCATGACGCTTCAACAATCCCGCCGCCTGCAAAGCCTGTTGCTCGGCACCCTGGCCTGGGCCATCGCGATCCTGATTTTCTTCCCGATCTTCTGGATGGTGCTGACCAGCTTCAAGACCGAAATCGACGCGTTCGCCACGCCGCCGCAGTTCATCTTCACGCCGACCCTGGAGAACTACCTGCACATCAACGAGCGCAGCAACTACTTCAGCTATGCCTGGAATTCGGTGCTGATTTCATTCAGCGCCACCGCCCTGTGCCTGCTGATTTCGGTGCCGGCCGCCTACTCCATGGCGTTCTACGAAACCAAACGCACCAAGAGCACGCTGCTGTGGATGCTCTCCACCAAGATGCTGCCACCGGTGGGCGTGCTGATGCCGATCTACCTGCTGGCCAAGAGCTTTGGCCTGCTGGATACGCGCATCGCGCTGATCATCATCTACACCCTGATCAACCTGCCGATCGTGGTCTGGATGGTTTACACCTACTTCAAGGACATCCCCAAGGACATCCTCGAAGCCGCGCGCCTGGACGGCGCCACGCTGTGGCAGGAAATGGTCCGGGTGCTGCTGCCGATCGCCAAGGGCGGCCTGGCCTCCACGGTGCTGCTGTCGCTGATCCTGTGCTGGAACGAAGCCTTCTGGTCGTTGAACCTGACCTCGTCCAACGCAGCGCCGTTGACCGCACTGATCGCCTCCTACTCCAGCCCCGAAGGCTTGTTCTGGGCCAAATTGTCTGCCGTCTCGACCCTGGCCTGCGCGCCGATCCTGATCTTTGGCTGGATCAGCCAGAAACAGCTGGTGCGCGGTTTGTCCTTCGGCGCCGTGAAATAACGGTTTCCTATAAAAATTCAAAAAGGAGGCCCATCCCATGGCCAACCTGAAAATCAAGAATCTGCAAAAAGGCTTCGAAGGTTTCTCGATCATCAAGGGCATCGACCTGGAAGTGAACGACAAGGAATTCGTGGTCTTCGTCGGCCCCTCGGGCTGCGGTAAATCCACCCTGCTGCGCCTGATCGCCGGCCTCGAAGAAGTGAGCGAAGGCACCATCGAACTGGATGGCCGCGACATCACCGAAGTCACCCCGGCCAAGCGCGACCTGGCGATGGTGTTCCAGACCTATGCCCTGTACCCGCACATGAGCGTGCGCAAGAACATGTCATTTGCCCTGGACCTGGCCGGCGTCGACAAGCAGCTGGTGGAGAGCAAGGTCAACGAAGCGGCGCGCATCCTCGAACTGGGCCCGCTGCTGGAGCGCAAGCCCAAGCAACTCTCCGGTGGCCAGCGCCAGCGTGTGGCGATCGGCCGGGCGATTGTGCGCAACCCGAAGATCTTCCTGTTCGACGAGCCGTTGTCCAACCTCGACGCCGCCCTGCGCGTGCAGATGCGCCTGGAACTGGCGCGCCTGCACAAAGAGCTGCAAGCGACCATGATCTACGTGACCCATGACCAGGTTGAAGCCATGACGCTGGCCGACAAGGTGGTCGTGTTGAACAGCGGGCGTATCGAGCAGGTCGGCTCGCCGCTGGAGCTGTACCACCAGCCGGCCAACCTGTTTGTGGCGGGTTTTCTCGGCACGCCGAAAATGGGCTTCCTCAAGGGCAAGGTCACCCGCGTCGACGGCCAGGGCTGTGAGGTGCAGCTGGACGCCGGCACTCTGATCAGCCTGCCGCTGAGCGGCGCCAGCCTGAGCGTGGGCAGCGCGGTGACCCTGGGCATTCGTCCGGAGCACCTGGAAATCGCGTCGCCTGGGCAAACCACCCTGACGGTGACGGCCGACGTCGGCGAGCGCCTGGGCAGCGACACCTTCTGCCACGTCATCACCTCGAATGGCGAGCCGCTGACCATGCGGATTCGCGGCGACATGGCCAGCCAATACGGCGAAACGCTGCACCTGCACCTGGACCCGGCGCACTGCCATCTGTTCGACACCGACGGCGTGGCTGTGGCCCGTCCACTGCGCGCCGCCGCCTGATTTCGCGAGTATTGATCGATGAAACTGAATAAGCAGAACCTCACCCAGCTGGCGCCCGAAGTGAAATTGCCAGCCTATACGCTTGCCGACACACGCCAGGGCATCGCCCATATCGGCGTCGGCGGCTTCCATCGCGCGCACCAGGCGTATTACACCGATGCGCTGATGAATACCGGCGAGGGCCTGGACTGGAGCATCTGCGGCGTTGGCCTGCGCAGCGAGGACCGCAAGGCCCGCGATGACCTGGCCGGCCAGGACTACCTGTTCACCCTGTACGAACTGGGCGACACCGACGACACCGAAGTGCGCGTGATCGGCTCGATCAGCGACATGCTGCTGGCCGAAGACAGCGCCCAGGCATTGATCGATAAACTGGCCAGCCCCGAGATTCGCATCGTCTCGCTGACCATCACCGAAGGCGGCTACTGCATCGACGACAGCAACGGCGAGTTTATGGCCCACTTGCCGCAGATCCAGCACGACCTGGCTCATCCGTCGTCGCCAAAAACCGTGTTCGGCTTTATCTGCGCGGCATTGACCCAGCGCCGCGCGGCCGGCATCCCGGCGTTTACCGTGATGTCCTGCGATAACCTGCCCCACAATGGCGCTGTCACGCGCAAGGCACTGCTGGCGTTCGCCGCCCTGCACAATGCCGAGCTGCATGACTGGATCAAGGCCCATGTGAGCTTCCCGAACGCCATGGTCGACCGCATCACGCCGATGACCAGCACCGCCCACCGCCTGCAACTGCACGATGAACACGGCATCGACGATGCCTGGCCAGTTGTTTGCGAACCCTTTGTGCAGTGGGTACTGGAAGACAAATTCGTCAACGGCCGCCCGGCGTGGGAAAAGGTTGGCGTGCAGTTCACCGACGATGTGACACCCTATGAAGAGATGAAGATCGGCTTGCTCAACGGCAGCCACCTGGCCCTGACCTACCTGGGTTTTCTCAAGGGCTATCGGTTTGTGCACGAGACCATGAACGACCCGCTGTTCGTGGCCTACATGCGCGCCTACATGGACCTCGACGTCACGCCAAACCTCGCGCCGGTACCGGGCATCGACCTGACCGACTACAAGCAGACCCTGGTGGACCGCTTCTCCAACCAGGCGATTGCCGACCAGTTGGAACGGGTGTGTTCGGATGGCTCGTCGAAGTTTCCCAAGTTCACCGTGCCGACCATCAACCGCCTGATTGCCGACGGCCGTGAGACCGAGCGTGCAGCACTGGTCGTCGCGGCCTGGGCCTTGTATTTGAAGGGTGTGGATGAGAATGGCGTGAGCTACACAATCCCCGATCCGCGCGCCGAGTTCTGCCAGGGGCTGGTGAGTGACGATGCACTGATCAGCCAGCGGTTGCTGGCAGTGGAAGAGATTTTCGGTACGGCTATTCCCAACTCGCCTGAGTTTGTGGCAGCGTTCGAGCGGTGCTATGGGAGCCTGCGTGATAACGGCGTCACCACTACCCTGAAGCACCTCCTGAAGAAACCGGTTTAAATGTGGGAGGGGGCTTGCTGTGGTGAGTGGGCTTGCCCCGCGCCAGGCTGCGAAGCAGCCCACAAATCTGTGGTGAACCCGTCGGGGGACAAGCCCCACTCACCACAGCAAGCCCCCTCCCACACTGGACCGGGTTGCCAATCCAAAAAAATAACACCGCTGAGCACACCCTCATGACCCAGCAAAACCTGTTCCTCGGCATCGACTGCGGCACCCAAGGCACCAAGGCCATCGTCCTCGACGCGTCCAGCGGCAAGGTACTGGGCCTGGGCGCCGCCGCGCACACCCTGATCAGCGGCGCCAATGGCCGTCGCGAGCAGCACACCCAGGAATGGCTGGACGCCTTTACCGAAGCCACCCACCGCGCCTTGCAACAGGCCGGCGTGGACGGCCAGGACATCCTCGGCATCGGCGTGTCCGGCCAGCAGCACGGCCTGGTGTTGCTGGATGACAGCGGCCAGGTGCTGCGCCCGGCCAAGCTGTGGTGCGACACCGAAACCGCGCTGGAGAACGAGCGCCTGCTGGCCTACCTGGGCGGCGAAGGCGGCTCGCTGGAACGCCTGGGCGTGGCGATTGCGCCGGGCTACACCGTGTCGAAACTGCTGTGGACCCGCGAGCAGCACCCGGATGTGTTCGCGCGCATCGCCCATGTGCTGCTGCCCCACGACTACCTCAACTACTGGCTCACCGGCCGCGCGGTCGCGGAATACGGCGATGCCTCGGGCACCGGTTACTTCAACGTGCGCACCCGCGCCTGGGATATGGCGCTGCTCAAGCACATCGACCCCAGCGGCCGTCTCGAAGCTGCGCTGCCGACATTGATCGAAGCCGATCAAAGCGTAGGCACGATCCTGCCGGCCATCGCCGAACGCCTGGGCATCAACCCCAATGCCAGGGTGTCCAGCGGCGGCGGCGACAACATGATGGGTGCCATCGGCACGGGCAATATCGTCCCCGGCGTGATCACCATGAGCCTGGGCTCGTCCGGCACCGTGTATGCCTTCGCCGACCAGCCCAACGTCAGCCCGCAGGCGTCGGTCGCAACCTTCTGCTCGTCCAGCGGCGGCTGGCTGCCGTTGATCTGCACCATGAACCTGACCAACGCTACCGGGGTGATTCGCGAGTTGTTCGAGCTGGACCTCAACGCCTTCAACGCACTGGTCGAGCAAGCCCCGATTGGCGCCGATGGCGTCAGCATGCTGCCGTTCCTCAATGGCGAACGCGTACCCGCCCTGCCCCACGCCACCGGCAGCCTGCATGGGCTGACCATGACCAACCTGACCCGTGCCAACCTGTGCCGCGCGGTGGTCGAAGGCACCACCTTCGGCCTGCGCTACGGCCTCGATCTGCTACGCCACACCGGCCTGCAAAGCCAGAGCATCCGCCTGATCGGCGGCGGCTCGAAAAGCCCGGTGTGGCGGCAGATGGTCGCCGATATCATGAACACCGAAGTGATCTGCACCGAACAAAGCGAAGCCGCCGCCCTGGGCGCGGCGATCCAGGCGGCGTGGAGCCAGTCCGGAGAGTCCCTGGCCAGCCTGTGCGACAAATGCGTGAGCGTCGACCCGGCCAGCCGTACCCTGCCGGTGGCGGCCAATGTCGGCGCCTATCAACTGGCTTACGAACGCTATCAACAGCACGTGGCAACCCTTTAAGAGCGAACGACTATGTATCTGGTGTGTGGTGAAGCGCTGTTTGATTTTTTCAGCGAGGAAGATGCCAGCGGGCAGGCCTCCAAGGTCACTTACAAGGCGATTGCCGGTGGTTCACCGTTCAACGTCGCGGTGGGTTTGCGCCGCCTGGGCATTGAGGCCGGGTTGTTCGGCGGCCTGTCCAGCGACTTCCTCGGACGGCGCCTGTTGCAGGTGCTCAAGGATGAAGGCGTCAGCGAGCGGTTCCTGGTGGAGTTCGCCGCGCCGACCACCTTGTCGATGGTCGCCGTGGGCGCCGATGGCTCACCGCAGTACAACTTCCGTGGTGAAGGCTGCGCCGACCGACTGCTGGAAGTCGCGCATTTGCCGGTCCTCGGCGATGAGGTGCGCGGGCTGCATATCGGTTCGTTCTCCCTGGTGGTGCAACCGATCGGCGACACCCTGCTGAGCCTGGTCAAGCGCGAAAGCGGCAAGCGCCTGATCAGCCTCGACCCCAACGTGCGCCTTAATCCGCAGCCGGATATCCAACTGTGGCGCGACCGCGTCGCCGAGTTGGCCAAGCATGCCGACCTGATCAAGGTCAGCGACGAAGACCTGCACCTGCTCTACCCCGGCCAGTCGCCGGAAAGCGTGCTGCAGGGCTGGCTGCAACACCGTTGCCAGCTGGTGTTCCTCACCCGTGGCGGCGATGGCGCCAGTGTGTTCAGCCGTCAGCATGGCACCTGGTCGCAACCGGCACAGCGCGTGGTGATGGCGGATACCGTGGGTGCCGGGGATACCTTCCAGGCCGCGTTGATTGCCTGGCTGACCGAGCACCAGCTGGACTCGGTGCAAGGCCTGCAACAACTGACCCGCGTGCAGATCGACGCCATGCTCGGTTTTGCCATCCGCGCTGCGGCACTGACGTGCGGCAAGACCGGGCCGGACCTGCCGTATCGCCAGCAGCTTGGATGAAGGTTTTGTCAGCCAGGGCAAAATTAATCGATGGTTAATCCCGCAAGTCGAGAGTGAAATTCCACTCACTTGCGGAGCACCACCATGAAACTGCACACCTTAATGCTCGGCGGCGCCCTGGCGCTGGCGGCAGTGTCGGGCCTGGCCCAGGCTGACGATCAAACCCAGGCGGTCAACCCCGTGCCTTATCATTACGGCATGCCGATGAACATTGCCAAGGTCCTGGCCATGAACGAAACCCCAACCGGCGACTGTAAAGTCATTGATGCGGATATCAAGTTCCTGGACAAGGCGGGCAAAGTGGAAGACGTGAGCTACCGGAAGATGTCCGAAGCCTGCGATTTCCAGAATTGATGGGCAAACATACACAGCATTGGGCCTGGCATTTACCAGGCCCACCGTTCATAACCAACGATCAGTAGTAACCGCGCCCTCCAGCCCGCTGCTGGACAGGTGCATGGCTGTGCTTGAGGTCTTCACGCAACCCGGTAATGAGGTTGCAAATAGCTCGACTGCTGTCGAGTTTGTCAGCATTGATACCTTTGACCTCCAAATCCACCCGGTCACGGTCGCGGTCGTCATAGACCTTGATCGTCAGCGAAGCATCTTCGGCTTTGGTGCATTCGCACCGTTTAGGCAGGAAACTTCCTTCAATAATGCTGCGAAGTTCTAATTCCGAAAGCATGGCCAACCTCTCCTTTTTTGAGACTGCCAATCGATTGTTATAGGTCTGCAGGCCCGTGCCTGCCACGTCTCGCCAGCCCTGGAAGACGCTTACCTTTACCAGCCTACTCGGCAAATTCCGTTTTTGTTGTAACTTTTCTTCATAAGCAATGTAGGAATTTATATAGCTTAGGTCACCCCAGTTAAATCATCGTCGAACCGCTTCGATTAATCGTTTAACCCCACGCTTCGAATTAAACTGCAGCTTGTGCCGCCACTCTTTCAGCAACATATCGCAAACTATCAAAGTTGATATTTGCGCCTGAATTAACTGCGACCAAGGTCTGCCCACTCACCCCACGACTGGCCACGTACTTGCGAACCCCCGCCACCGCCAACGCACCGGAAGGCTCGGTGATGGAACGCGTATCGTCATAGATCAACTTCATTGCGCTGCACAGTTCGTCATTGCTGACGGTGATCACCTCGTCGACCCAATCGCGGCAGATCTCAAAGCCATAGGCGCCGATCTGCGCGACTGCGGTGCCATCGGCGAACCCGTCGACACTTGGCAACACCACCCGTTCCCCGGCCTGCAGTGCGGCGAGCAGGCAACTGGAGCCTTCGGGCTCGACCCCGATGATGCGCACTTCGGGCCGCAGGTATTTGACGTAGGCCGCAATGCCGGCGATCAGGCCGCCGCCGCCCACGGGCACGAAGATCGCGTCCAACGGGCCTTGTTGCTGGCGCAGGATTTCCATGGCCACCGTGCCCTGGCCGGCGATCACCTCCGGGTCATCGAAGGGCGAGACGAAGGTGCAGCCGGACATCTCGGCCAGTTGCAGCGCATGGGCCAGGGCAAACGGGAAGCTCTCGCCGTGCAGCACCGCTTCGGCGCCCCGGGAGCGCACGCCCAGCACCTTCAATTCCGGCGTACTGCACGGCATCACGATCCGCGCCTGGAGCCCCAGCGTCTTCGCCGCCAGTGCCACGCCTTGCGCATGGTTACCCGCCGACGCCGTCACCACACCGCGCGCTTTCTGCGCGCCGGTAAGCTGCACCAGCTTGTTGTAGGCGCCGCGAATCTTGAAGGAAAAGGTCGGTTGCAGGTCTTCACGCTTGAGCAGCACCTGGTTGCCGAGCATTGCCGAGAGTGCCGGTGCGGCTTGCAGGGGCGTCCGCACCGCGAGGTCATAGACCGGCGCGGCGAGGATCTTTTTCACATAGTGTTCAAGCAATGCCGTATCAGCGGTAGACGGGGCGGGGCACGTGCTCATGGGGTGTCTCCTGGTTTTTAAAGGCCCTGGAGACGGAACAAACAAAACCCGCCTCTAAGGCGGGTTGGGGTGCAGCCGTGTGCTATCCCGCCAAATGAGGAATGGCGGTAATAATGCTTGGCTGGCTGCGGAAGGCTGGGTAGGTCATGCCTGGAAATTAACCGGCCATCCGGATCAAGTCAACATCATGTTTACTGACGACATACGAAACATATACGATTCGTATATCCAACCACTACAGTGAACCTCATGGGCATCGTCAAGATCAGCGACCAACTGCACGAACAACTGCGCCTGGCCAGTGCGGCCATGGACCGTTCCATCAACGCCCAGGCCGAGTTCTGGATCAAGGTCGGCCTGCTCGCCGAACTCAATCCCAGCCTGCCCTACCACGAGCTGATCAACAAACTGTTGCTGGACAAGCCCGACCTGATCCGGGGGCGCAGCTGATGATCAAGACCGCCGCCCAACTGGCTGTGATGCGCGAGTCCGGACGCCTGCTGGCCCAAGTGTTCGACATGCTCGACGGGTTTGTCGCCGCCGGCCGTTCCACCCTGGAACTGGACAGCGCCGTCGAAGCCTTTATCCGCAACGAATTGAAAGCCCGCCCTGCCAGCCTCGGGCAATACGACTACCCCTTCTCCATCAACACCTCGATCAACGAAGTGGTGTGCCATGGCATGCCCAGCGCCAAGGAAATCCTCAAGGAGGGCGACATCGTCAACATCGACATCACCCTGGAAAAAGGCGGCTTTATCGCCGACTCCAGCAAGATGTACATGATCGGCACCGTCGCGCCCAAGGCGCGGCGCCTGGTGGATATGACATTCGAGGCCATGTGGGCCGGGATCCGCCAGGTCAAGCCCGGCGCACGCCTGGGGGATATCGGCCATGCGATCCAGAGCCATGCACAGGCCAATGGCTACAGCGTGGTGCGTGAATATTGCGGCCATGGCATCGGCAAGCAGATGCATGAAGAGCCGCAGATCCTGCACTTCGGCCGCCCTGGCACCGGGCTGGAACTGCGTGAAGGCATGGTGTTCACCATCGAACCGATGCTCAACCAGGGCGGCGCCAAGGTGCGCAGCCTGAAAGACGGCTGGACGGTGGTGACCAAGGACAACAGCCTGTCGGCGCAGTGGGAACATACGGTGGCAGTGACGGCGGATGGCTTTGAAGTCCTTACCCTGCAAACCCGCCCTTGATTCACCCACCGCCGTAGATACCGCCTTATGCAACACCGCGCAAATCCGTAGCAGCTGTCGAGCCCCGGCGAGGCTGCGTCGGCCGCGACTCGGTCCTGAATCGGCAGCGCGACCGACGCAGCCTCGCTTGCGCTCGGCAGTTGCTACGGGGGTGAGGCCGTGAGGTGATTGGCGTTCGTAGCAGCTGTCGAGCCCCGGCGAGGCTGCGTTGGCCGCGACTCGGTCCTGAATCGGCAGCGCGCCTGACGCAGCCTCGCTTGCGCTCGGCAGCTGCTACGGATGTGCGCGGTTAGCTACGCGGCGCGACTTTAAACACCTGTGGCATGCACTCAGCCACTCACCAGACCTGGCCCTGGCGTTTCAACTCCAGGCGCCGCACAAACTCTTCCAGCACCAGGCTGTACAGGTCGTCCTGCAAGTAGGCGTCTTCGATGCCGGCATCCAGGTTGGGGTTGTCGTTGACCTCAATCACCACCACCTTGTCGCCGGACTGCTTGAGGTCCACACCGTAGAGGCCGTCGCCGATCAGGTTGGCGGTCTTCACCGCCAGTTCCACCACCGCCCTGGGCGCTTCATGGACAGCCAGGGTGCGGCATTCGCCGTTGATGGCCTGGCCGATGGCCTTGTGGTTATAGATCTGCCAATGGCCCTTGGACATGAAGTATTGGCAGGCGAAGATCGGCTTGCGGTTGAGTACGCCGATGCGCCAGTCGTACTCGGTGTAAAAGAATTCCTGGGCCAGCAGCAGCACCGAATGCTCGAACAACTCGGCAGTGGCCTTGAGCAAGGCTTCCTGGCTTTCGACCTTGATCACGCCACGGGAGAAACACCCGTCGGGAATCTTCAACACCAGCGGAAACCCGAGGCGCTCGCCGACCCGCTCGAAGTCCTGCGGTCGTTCCTTGTAGAGAATCTCGGTGGCAGGCATACCTAACTGATGGCTGTTGAGCAGGTCGGTAAGGTAGACCTTGTTGGTACAACGCAGGATCGATGCCGGGTCGTCCATCACCACCAGGCCTTCGCTTTCGGCTTTTTTGGCAAAGCGGTAGGTATGGTTGTCGACACTGGTGGTCTCGCGGATCAGCAAGGCGTCGTATTCGGCCAGGCGCGCGTAGTCCTTGCGCTCGATCAGCTCCACATCGATGCCCAGTCCCTTGCCCACGCGGATGAAATTCTCCAAGGCACGGGCGTTGGACGGTGGCAACTGCTCCTGTGGATCGTGCAGGATCGCCAGGTCGTAACGGGCCAGTCGCCGCGAACGAGGTTGGCGCCAGATCTTGCGGCTGAAGTTATCGAGGGCGTGGGCGAATTGATCTTCCTGGTCGTCTCGTAACTTGTGCAATACGCCGGACTTGACCCCTACGATATGCCAACCGTTATGTTTTCTGAACTCAACTAACAAGATCGGACATGGGAATGTTTCAAACAACTGACGGGCCAATTCCTGCAACGGTTCTATATTGGTCCTGCCGAAGTAAAGTGTCAGGGTAAACCCTTCGGTATTACTGTAGAGGTGATGACTCAAGGCTTTATCAAGGGTTTTATCCAAGTCATCCAGCGCCAGGCCGTACAGCGACTTTTTAGTCAGCTCACTGATGGTGCGCACCGAAGGAATCACCTTGTGTCCGCGCGCTTCGGCCAGCAACGAGCAGTAGTAGCCGTGCCCCAGGTACTTGTAGCTGCGGCACAGGTTGATCACTTGCACCCGCTTGCCTGACTCGTTCTGCCGGGTTTGCTCCAGGTACTCCTGGGCGGTGACGATGTCTTCGCTGGGAAAGTAGGAGGCCCAATCTTCCTTGCGTTCAACAATGATCACCACTTGACTGTTACTTCGAGGCGGCGCAGAAAAAAAGCCCTTCGATGTTATTGTCGCCGCGACGATTTGCTCGGATACTTCACGCCAATGACCTTGTACCGCCGACATAATATTTGATCCGCTTTAGAGAACTCGACCTTTTCTATTAAGCACGATCTTTTAGGGAAGTCCCGTTTCGTTACGCAACTTTTACGGCGGTTATATGGCTCTTTTCTCTCGCATTGCATTACCCGGCGATATACCGGCATTAGTCGCATTGGAGCACCCGTGTTTCACCACCGACCGGCTCTCATCGCGCAGTTTTCACTGGATGATCAGCCGCGCCCACGGCCAGTTGCTGGTGGCGGAACAGGACGGGCAGTTGCTCGGTTATGCGCTGGTGCTGTTTCGTCGTGGCAGCGTGTTCGCGCGCCTGTATTCCATCGCCATTGCCGAGCACGCACGCAGCCTCGGGCTGGGCAAGCAGTTGCTCAGCCATGTCGAGGCCTGCGCGGTGACGCACGGTTGCACCCACCTGCGCCTGGAGGTACGCACCGACAACCCCCGCGCCCTGGCGCTGTATGAACGCAACGGCTACCGGCGTTTCGCCCAGGTCAACGACTACTACGCAGACCACACCCCGGCCCTGCGCCTGGAGAAAACCTTGGTCAGGCCACCTGCTTGATCCCGGCCTTGGCTTCCAGCTCGCGCACCAGCGGCAACACGCGCTTGCCGAAGTACTCCACTTCTTCCTGGAAGTGCAGGAAGCCCGCCAGCACCAGGTCCACGCCCACCGCCTTGAGCGCGACGATGCGCTCGGCAATCTGCTGCGGGGTGCCGATCAGGTTGGTCTTGAAGCCATCGTTGTACTGCACCAGGTCTTCAAAGCTGGACTTGGCCCAGTTGCCCTCGCCTTCGGGGGATGCCTTGCCGGCCTGCCTGGCCGCGTCGCCAAAGGCGTTCACGGCCTCCGGGTCGGCCTTGTCGATGATCTCTGCGAGCACGGCGCGGGCTTCTTCCTCGGTGTCGCGGGCGATGATGAACGCATTCACGCCGACCTTGACCGAATGGTTGTTCGCGGCAGCCTTGGCGCGAATGTCATCGACCTGGGCCTTGATGCCTTCCGGGGTGTTGCCGTTGGTGAAGTACCAGTCCGACACGCGCGCCGCCATGTCTCGCGCGGCTCGCGAACTGCCGCCCTGGAACACTTCCGGCTGGCCCAGGGGCTTGGGCTTGAGGGTGTAGTTGTTGAAACGGTAGAAGTCGCCCTTGAAAGTAAAGTCGTCCTGGGTCCAGATGCCTTTGAGGGCGCGGATGAATTCTTCGGAACGGCGATAGCGCTCGTCGTGCTCCAGCCAGTGTTCGCCGATGGCCTGGAACTCGCCCTTGAACCAGCCACTGACGATGTTCACCGCAATGCGGCCATTGGTGAGCTGGTCGATGGTCGCCAGTTGCTTGGCCGCCAGCGCCGGTTGCCACGGGCCGGGCAGGATCGCGGCGATAACCTTGAGCTTGGTGGTCGCGGCCAGCAAGGCATGGCTGAACGCCACGGACTCATGCTGGTTTTCCGCGCCGTAGCCGGCGGTGAAGCGGATCTGGGTCAGGCCGTATTCGAAGCCGGCTTTCTCGGCCAATTGCGCCAGTTTGCGGTTGTAGTCGATGCCCCAGTGGGTGCGTTGTTCGATCTTGCTGACCACCAGCCCACCGCTGACGTTGGGCACCCAATAGGCAAATTTCACGGCTTGCTGACTCATCGAACGGTACCTCGCATAAAGGAATGTACCGAGGTGTGGAGCAGCAAGCGTGCCAGGCGGAGGCAAACGCCCGCGCCACAAGGGGTGCGGCATGTATTCAGGGCTGGGAGGCGTTGAATGCCGATGTCAGGGATTGCGACGGTTTGTCGATTTGCTGTTGCCAGGGCAACAGTAGACAGCATGCATCCCCCGTAAACATTGGCCCTGGCACCCGGCACGGACTGTGCAATCACTCCCTGCACCGATCACTGCCCCGGAGCCCTGCTCATGACCGAACACCACGTTATCAACCCGTTGTCTGTCGGCGTCGACTACCCCACGCTGGCGGCGCGCTTTCGCCCGATTTTCCAGCGCATCGCCGCTGGCGCAGTGGAGCGCGAACAAACCCGCGCCCTGCCCCACGAGCCGATCCAGTGGCTCAAGGAAGCCGGCTTCGGCGCGGTGCGGGTGCCGGTGGAATATGGCGGTGGCGGTGCTTCGCTGCCGCAGTTGTTCGAACTGCTGATCGAACTGGCCGAGGCCGACTCCAACGTGCCCCAGGCCCTGCGCGGGCATTTCGCCTTTGCCGAAGACCGCCTGAATGCGCCGCCCAGTGCCGGCCGCGACCTGTGGTTCAAACGCTTTGTCGACGGCGACATCGTCGGCTGCGCCTGGACCGAAATCGGCACCGTGGCCATTGGCGACGTTGTCACCAAGGTCAGCCCGGACGGCGAGCAGTGGAAACTCAACGGTGAAAAGTTCTACAGCACCGGCAGTATTTTCTCCGACTGGATCGACGTGTACGCCCAGCGCAGCGACACCGGCGGCGATGTGATCGCCGCCACCCGCGCGCGCCAGCCCGGCGTGGAACACAGCGATGACTGGGACGGCTTTGGCCAGCGCACCACCGGCAGCGGCACCTCGCGCTTTACCGATGCGGTGGTGGAGGCGGAAAACGTCATCGATTTCGCGACCCGCTTCAAATACCAGACCGCGTTCTACCAACTTGTCCTGCTGGCCAGCCTCGCCGGTATCGGCCGTGCCGCATTGCGCGATGTGGCCCACCAGGTGCGCAGCCGCAAGCGCATCTACAGCCATGGCAATGCCCAGCACGTCAGCCAGGATGCCCAGATCCAGCAGGTGGTGGGCGAAGTCGCCGCCCTGGTCTACGCCGCCGAAGCCAGCGCGCTGAGGGCTGCGGTACCGGCACAGCGGGCGTACCTGGCGCGTTTCGGTGGGGATGAGGGGGTCGAGCGCGAAGCCAACGTGGCCGCCGAAATCGAGTCAGCCACGGCGCAGGTGGTGGTGTCGGAACTGATCCAGCGCGCCACCAGTGAGTTGTTCAACGCACTGGGGGCCTCGGATGTGCGCCAGGGCAAGTCCCTCGACCGCCATTGGCGCAATGCGCGGACCGTGTCGTCGCACAACCCGGTGATCTACAAGGCGCGGATCGTGGGGGACTGGGTGATCAATGGCACCGAGCCGCCGTTTGTGTGGCAGATCGGCAATGGCCCGGCGAAAGCCTGAATCAAGGTTGGTCACAGTCAAAATGTGGGAGGGGGCTTGCTCCCGATGGCGGTTTGTCAGTCGCCTCATCAGTTGACTGATCCACCGCTATCGGGAGCAAGCCCCCTCCCACATTTGGCCCCTGCCTGTGTAGTTGAATCCCGTGTGCGCCTCAAAAGGCCAATTTGTAGCCGATGGTCATCAACATGATCGCCAGGCACGGGCGCAATACGCCGTCCGGGACCTTGCCGGTCATGTGGCTGCCGAAATAAATGCCCGGCAGCGACCCCATCAGCAGGAAGCCCAGCAGGTGCCAGTCCATATTGCCCATGCCGGCATGGCCCAGGCCCGCCACCAGGGTCAGGGGCACGGCGTGGGCGATCTCGGTGCCGACCAGCCGGCGCGTGGCCAGGAACGGATAGAGGATAAACAGCGCGACCGTACCGAGGGCGCCGGCGCCGATGGAGGTGAGCGCAACCATGGTCCCCAGCACCGCACCGGTCACCACGGTCAGGGCATTCAGGTTGCGCGGGTTCATATGGTAGTGATCGCCGGCGTGGCGCTGGGCGAACGCCAGCAGGCGTTGCTTGAACAGGATCGCCAGGGCGGTCAGCAGCAGCACCACGCCGAGGGCCTGCTTGATCACCGCGTTCATGGCGCTGGGGTCGGTGTGCAGGCTGGCGAGGAACCACAGGGTCAGCAACACCGCAGGCACGCTGCCCAGGGTCAGCCAGCCGGTGATGGTCCAGTCGATGTTCTTGTTCTTGCTGTGGACCAGCACGCCACCGGATTTGGTGATGGCCGCGTACAGCAGGTCAGTGCCCACGGCCGTGGCCGGGTTGATGCCGAACCACAACAGGATCGGGGTCATCAAGGAGCCCCCGCCGACACCGGTCATGCCGACGATAAAACCAACGATCAGGCCCGCAATTACAAAACCAAAGTTACCCACTTCCATCAACGCTACCCGCGGCCTTATAAATTTCTGGCCGCAGGATAGCGATTTTTCTTATAACGACTTATATCAATATGATCTGACTTTATGCCTTTTATGGCAGTCGACGACAGACATACGCCTGGGTCTGATAAGGAAACGCCACCGTGTCGCGGCCCTTCAGGGCTGGATGGCTGGCGATCAAGCCACGCAACTGCTCGGTCACGAGGGCTTTTTCAGCCTCGGGCAACGCAGCAATAAAGCTCACGGAGAGGAAGCGATCCATGATCACTTCCTGTGGGCTGCCGACGTGGCTATAGGGGAAACAGGTCATTTCGGGGACTGAAAAGTACTTGCCGTCGAAGGCTTCACGCCAGCGTCCGGAGTGAAAACGCGGGGTGTCACCCTCGTAGGGCGTGATGATCGCAGTGATCGCCGCCACCCAGTCCACCGACTCATCGCGCACATTCCACACCAGCCCGAGGCGCCCTTCGGGCTTGAGCACGCGGTGGATTTCCGCCAGCGCGGCCTGGGTGGAGAACCAGTGAAAGGCTTGCGCGCAGACCACCGCGTCGGCGCTGGCGGTTTCCAGGGGGATGGCTTCGGCGGTGCCGTTGACCAGGCGCACATCCGGCAACAGCCGGGTCAACTGCGCACCCATGGCCTGCACCGGTTCGACGGCGATCAACGTCGGCGCCAGGGTGCTGAGCAGGCGCGTGAACTTGCCGGTGCCGGCGCCCAGGTCGATCACCCGTGAGTGCCCATCGACGCCGAGCACATCCGTGAGCCAACCGGTGAGCTGCCTGGGATAATTCGGCCGGCCTTGGGCGTAAGTGACGGCCTGGGTAGAGAAACCTTGTTGAGCAGACGTGTGGACACCAGTCATTGCCAATCTCTCCTCGGGTAAAGCGGGGGCACAGTGTGCGCCTTCCCCGGGAGATTTTCTAATCGGCAGCCGTGGGCAACCACACCCGGAACCGTGCGCCGCCCAACGGCGAGGCCAGTGCGGTCAGGGTGCCACCTTGGGCCTCGAGGGCTCGCCGGCTGATGGCCAGGCCCAGGCCAAAGCCACCGGTGGAGCGGTCGCGGCTGCGGTCGAGGCGGTAAAAGGGCTCGAAGATACGCTCGCGCTGGTCCAGCGGAATGCCGATGCCATCGTCATCCACCCAGATTTCACAGCCTTTGGCGCAGACCTTGACGCCCACCTGAATGCGCTTGTCGCAGTAACGCGTGGCATTGCGCAACAGGTTCTGCAAGGCACGGGCGGTGAGGCGCGGGTCGAGGCTGAAGCGTTCCACAGCGCAGTCGAGTGCCACATCGATGACGATCTCGGGGTTTTCCAGCTCGTCATCGACGCTGCCCAACACGCTGTCGATAAATTCATCGAGCACCACCTCCACACGCTCGGGCAATTGCGTCGGGTTTTGCAGGCGACTGTAGGACAGCAACTCCAGCACCAATTCATCCAGCTCGCGAATATGCGCAACCAGGCCATGCAGGCGCTCGCGACTGGCCTCCGGCAAGTCCTCCGACAGCGCCAGGGCCAGGCCGAAATCCAGGCGTGTAAGGGGTGTGCGCAGTTCGTGGGAGACCGCGTTGAGCAGGTCGCGTTGCTGGTTGAGCAGGTGTTCGATGTCGTCGGCCATGGTGTCGAACACCGACGCCAGGCTGCCGATATTGGAGCTGGGCGGAATGTGCGTGCGCTCGGCCAGGTTGCCCTTGCCCAGTTGCGTGGCGGTACTTTTCAGGCGTTCGAGATCGCGCCAGTGCGGACGCAGCCAGAACAGCAGGCAGGCCAGCAACGCCGCACCGATCAGCACGTTCATCGACCAGTACAACAGGTTCATGTCCAGCGGGTCTGGCGGAATGGTCAGCTTGACCACGAACTGCTCGTTGAGCGGCGAGCTGATGTCCTCCATCCAGCCAAACTCCCCCAGGTGAATCACGGGGTTGCCCTGCTCCAGCAGTTTGGCTTCCTGCGTGGTGTAGCTCGCGTCCTGGCGCAACAGCAATTGCACTTTGAGGGGCGCGAAGTCACTGCCCAGTTGCTCGGTCACCTGGGACCAGCGCTCCACCGGCGCGCGCAGGTACTGCTTGACGATCAGCTTCTGCATGCCCCGTGACTGCTCGACGTTGTAGTCCAGGTAGCGGTGTTCGAACAGTTGGATCACCAGCTTGGGAATCAGGAAGATCGCCGCGCTGTAGGTGACGATGGTGATCAGGTAAAGACGTAGCAGCACACGAAACATCGATCAGCATTCCCACTCGGAACGGCTGAACAGGTAGCCCTTGCCCCACACGGTCTTGATCTTGCGCGCTTCACCGGCGTGGTCGTCGAACTTGCGGCGCAGCTTGGAAATGGCCACGTCCACCGAACGGTCGGTGCCGTTGAACTCGATACCGCGCAGCCGTTGCAGGATCTGGTCGCGGCTGAGCACTTCGCCGGCATGCCGGGCCAGCACCACCAGCAGGTTGTATTCGCCGCTGGACAACTCCACCGCCTGTTCGCGCCAGGTCACCGTGCGTTCCGACAGGTCGATGCACAGGTTGCCCATCAGGATCTGGTCATTGGCCACCTGGGGCTCGGACAAACTGCTGCGCCGCAGCAAGGTGCGCACCCGCGCCAGCAGCACACGCGGCTCGCAGGGTTTGGTCACGTAGTCGTCGGCGCCCATTTCCAGGCCCAGCACCTGGTCGTGGCTGTCGTCGCGGGCGGTGAGCATCAGGATCGGCAGGCCCGCCGAGTCGGCGCGCAGCAGGCGGCACACTTGCAGACCGTCGAGGCCGGGCAGCATCAGGTCGAGGATCACCAGGTCCGGCGGGTCGAGGCGCGCGCGCTCACGGACGTGGTCGCCACGGCTGAGCACACTGACGTGGTAGCCGTTGCGTTCCAGGTAGCTGGCAATCAGCTCGGAGAGTGCGGCGTCGTCTTCCACCAGGAGGATGTTGGGCATGGTGTTTCCAAATAATGCGGTTTGTTGGTGTGTTGCAGGATTGTGCAAGGATATACGCCCTCGGCGCCCCGCGCGCCGCACCTTACATTTCTTCACAGACGACCTACATAGCTTCACAGCACCACAGCGCCGGTGCCCTTAGGATGCGCCAGTCAATATTGGGATAAGAGCATGTCGAAGAATCTGTTTGCGCCATTTTGCCTGTTGGCCCTGATGCTGGCCCTGAGTGCCTGTGACCAATCGGCCGACGAAGCGCCGCAAATGCCCCTGGCCAAAGTGCGCATCGAAACCCTTGAGGCCAAGCCCCTCTCCATCACCAGCGAATTGAGCGGACGCATCGCCGCGCCACGCATTGCCGAAGTGCGCGCACGGGTGGCCGGGGTGGTGATGCAACGGGTCTTCAAGGAAGGCCATGACGTCAAACAGGGCGACGTGTTGTTTCGCATCGATCCGGCACCGTTCAAGGCTGACCTGGACAGCGCCCAGGCCAACCTGAGCAAGGCCGAGGCCAATGCGTTCCAGGCGCGCCTGCAGGAGCAGCGCTACAGCCAACTGGTGGAAGGCAATGCCATCAGCGGCCAGGACTACGACAACGCCCGCGCCAACCTGCGCCAGACCAACGCCGAAGTCGCCGCCAACAAGGCCGCCGTCGAGCGCGCCAGGTTGAACCTGGGCTATGCCACCGTGACCGCGCCGATTTCCGGACGCATCGGCCGCGCCCTGGTGACCGAAGGGGCACTGGTAGGCCAGAACGAAGCCACGCCCCTGGCGATCATCCAGCAACTGGACCCGATCCACGCCGACCTCACCCAGTCCACCCGCGAGCTCAACGACCTGCGCCGCGCCTTCCGCGCCGGCAGCTTGAAGCAGGTCGGCCAGGACCAGGCCAAGGCCACGTTGATCCAGGACGACGGCAGCCTCTACCCGCTGCCGGGCAAGTTGCTGTTCGCCGAGATCAGCGTCGACCCGGGCACCGGGCAGATCATCCTGCGCAGCGAGTTCCCCAACCCGGACCTCGACCTGTTGCCCGGCAGCTTCGTGCGGGTACGCCTGGAGCAAGCCGTCGACAAACAAGGCATCAGCGTGCCGCAACGCGCCATCACCCGCGACAGCGCCGGCATCCCCATGGTGCTGCTGCTCGACGCCGAGCAGACCGTCAGCCAGCAGCCGGTGGAACTGGGTGCGGTGATCGACGACCGCTGGGTGGTCAGCCATGGCCTCAAGCCCGGCGACCGTATCGTCGTCGAAGGCCTGCAGCACGCGCGCCCCGGTGAAAAAGTCGAGGTCGATGACAGCCCCACACCCGTTGCCCAGGCTTCCGGCCAATAAGGATCTTTGACAATGCCGCAGTTCTTTATTGACCGCCCGATCTTCGCCTGGGTGGTCGCCCTGTTTATCCTGCTGGCCGGCTTGCTGGCCATCCCGCAGTTGCCGGTGGCCCAGTACCCCAACGTCGCGCCGCCGAAGGTGGAAATCTACGCGGTGTACCCGGGCGCCTCGGCCCAGACCCTGGATGAAAGCGTGGTCAGCCTGATCGAGCAGGAGCTCAACGGTGCCGATCACCTGCTGTATTTCGAATCCCAGAGCAGCCTCGGCTCGGCAACGATTACCGCCACGTTCAAGCCCGGCACCCACCCGGAAATGGCCCAGGTCGATGTGCAAAACCGTCTCAAGGCGGTGGAGCCGCGCCTGCCCCAGGCCGTGACCCAGCAAGGTTTGCAGGTGGAGAAAGTCTCCGCCGGCTTCCTGCTGCTGGTCACCCTCACCTCCAGCGACGGCAAGCTCGACGACGTGGCGCTCAGCGATTACCTGGCGCGCAACGTGATGAACGAGCTCAAGCGCCTGGACGGGGTGGGCAAGGCCCAGTTGTACGGTGCCGAACGCGCCATGCGCATCTGGATCGACCCGCAGAAACTGATCGGCTTCAACCTCACGCCGGCCGACGTGAATGCGGCGATCAGCACACAGAACGCCCAGGTTTCGGCCGGCAGTATCGGTGACTTGCCGGGTACCAGGACCCAGGAAATCACCGCCGCGATCCTGGTCAAGGGCCAGCTGTCCACGCCGGCGGAATTCGCCGATATCGTGCTCAAGGCCAACCCGGACGGCTCCACCGTGCGCATCGGCGATGTGGCGCGGGTAGAAGTGGGCAGCCAGGAATACCAGTTCTCCACGCGCCTGAACGGCAAGCCGTCCACCGCCGTCAGCGTGCAACTGGCGCCGGGGGCCAATGCGCTGAACACCGCGACCCTGGTACGGGCGAAGATGGACGAGCTGTCGCGCTACTTCCCGGCCAATGTGGAGTACAAGATCCCGTACGACACCTCGCCGTTCGTCAAGGTCTCGATCACCAAGGTGGTCTACACCCTGCTCGAAGCCATGGCCCTGGTGTTCGCGGTGATGTTCCTGTTCCTGCAGAACGTGCGCTACACCCTGATCCCGACGCTGGTGGTGCCGATCGCGCTGATGGGCACCTTCGCCACCATGCTGTTGCTGGGCTTCTCGATCAACGTGCTGACCATGTTCGGCATGGTGTTGGCCATCGGCATCCTGGTGGATGACGCCATCGTGGTGGTGGAGAACGTCGAACGGATCATGGTCACCGAGGGGCTGTCGCCCAAGGACGCGACGAAGAAAGCCATGGGCCAGATCACCGGCGCCATCGTCGGCATTACCCTGGTGCTGGTCGCGGTATTCCTGCCGATGGCGTTCATGGCCGGCTCGGTGGGGGTGATCTACCAGCAGTTCTCGTTGTCGATGGCCACCTCGATCCTGTTCTCGGCCTTCCTCGCCTTGACCTTGACCCCAGCCCTGTGCGCCACGCTGCTCAAGCCGATTGCCAAGGGCGAGCACCATGCCAAGGGCGGGTTCTTCGGCTGGTTCAACAAGCGCTTCGAGCAACTCAGCGAGCGTTACGAAGGCTGGGTCGCCTATGCCCTCAAGCGCAGCGGCCGTTACCTGCTGATCTACCTGGTGCTGTTGGTGGGCCTGGGGCTGATGTTCAGCCGCCTGCCCTCCTCGTTCCTGCCGGTGGAAGACCAGGGCTACACCATCACCGACATCCAGCTGCCGCCCGGCGCGAGCAAGAACCGCACGCTGCAGGTGGCCGAACAGATCGAAGCGCATAACGCCGGCGAGCCTGGGGTGGGCGACACCACCATGATCATGGGCTTCAGCTTCTCCGGTTCCGGGCAAAACGCGGCGTTGGCGTTTACCACGCTCAAGGATTGGTCGCAACGCGGCAGCGATGACTCCGCCGCCTCGATTGCCGACCGCGCCAACATGGCCTTCAGCGAGCTCAAGGACGCGATCGCCTATGCGGTCCTGCCGCCTCCCGTGGATGGCCTGGGCACCTCCAGCGGTTTCGAGTTCCGCCTGCAGGACCGCGGCGGTGTAGGCCACGCAGCCTTGATGGCGGCACGTACCGAACTGCTCGACGCCGCCGGAAAAAGCCCGATCCTGGCCAACGTGCGCGAAAGCGCCCTGGCCGAGGCGCCGCAAGTGCAGTTGGAAGTCGACCGCAAACAGGCCAACGCGCTGGGCGTCTCGTTTGCGGATGTGGGCAATGTGCTGTCTTCGGCCATCGGTTCGGCCTATATCAACGACTTCCCCAACCAGGGCCGCATGCAGCGCGTGGTGGTGCAGGCTGAAGGTGACCAGCGCAGCCAGGTGGCGGATTTGATGAAGATCCACGTTCGCAACAAGGATGGAAAGATGGTACCGCTGTCGGCGTTTGTCGAAGCCAAATGGACCCAGGGCCCGGCGCAACTGACGCGGTATAACGGCTACCCTGCCATCGCCATTTCCGGCGAGGCCGCACCCGGCCACAGCACCGGCGAGGCGATGGAGGAAATCCAGCGCCTGGTCAGCCAATTGCCGGCAGGCCTGGGCCAGGAGTGGACTGGGTTGTCGCTGCAGGAACGTTTGTCCGGCTCACAGGCGCCGATACTGTTGGGGCTGTCGCTGCTGATCGTGTTCCTGTGCCTGGCGGCGCTGTATGAAAGCTGGTCGATCCCGACGTCGGTGTTGCTGGTGGTGCCGTTGGGCGTGCTCGGCGCGGTGCTGGCGGTGACCTTGCGGGGCATGCCCAACGATGTGTTTTTCAAGGTCGGCCTGATCACCATCATCGGCTTGTCGGCGAAGAACGCGATCCTGATCATCGAGTTCGCCAAGGACCTGTATGACCAGGGCGAAGACCTCATCGACGCCACCCTGAAAGCCGCACGACTCCGGTTGCGCCCGATCATCATGACGTCGCTGGCGTTTATCCTCGGCGTGGTGCCCTTGGCGATTGCCACCGGTGCCAGTTCGGCGAGCCAGCAGGCGATTGGTACCGGGGTAATCGGCGGGATGATCACCGCGACCCTGGCGGTGGTATTTGTGCCGGTGTTCTTTGTGGTGGTCATGAAGCTGGTGCGCAAAAAGCGCTAAGGCTTTTTGGGGGACACTGTAACGGTGGCGGGCCCGCTTGCCACAACAAAAATGCGCTAAGGTGCTCACAGGTAACCATCTGTGAGCTGCCATGCCTTTTCTAGCCCGTACCCACCCTCGCCTCTCCGCCGCCGCTGTGCTCGGCCTTGCCGTCGGCATCCTGGCGCCGGCCGCCACCCTCGCCAGCAAAATCCTCATCGGCTGGAACGCCGGGGTCTGGACCTACCTGGTACTGATGCTGTGGTTGACCAGCCGTGCCAGGGCCGACGATGTGAAGCGCATCGCCGAAATCGAGGACGAAAACGCCGGGCTGGTGCTGTTCACGGTGTGCATCGCCGCCATCGCGAGCCTCGCCACCATCACCTTCGAACTGGTGGGCAGCAAAGACCTGGCCACTTCCGAGCGCCTGCTGCACTACGGGTTTACCGGGCTGACGGTGATCGGTTCATGGCTGTTGATCGGGGTGATTTTCAGCGTGCATTACGCCCGCCTGTATTACACCTGGAACGGCAAGGAACCGGCGTTGCGTTTTGCCGAAGGACTGTTGACGCCGAACTACTGGGACTTCCTGTATTTCTCCTTCACCATCGGCGTGGCGGTGCAAACCTCTGACGTCGGCGTCGCCACCCGCGGCATGCGCAAGGTAGTGCTGGGGCAATCGCTGATCGGTTTTCTGTTCAATACGGCGATCCTGGGGTTCTCGATCAACATCGCCGCCGGGCTGTTCGGCTAGGCTGCACAAACCTTCTAGACGCCCTGGTGCCGTTGGGCGCTAATACCCTTACACATTCCGTCCCGGTGTTTTATGGCTGCGCATAATTGGATCGATCTGTCCCAGGACGCCGACACCGGCATCGAGACCCTGCGCGCGCATTTCGAGGGTCACGCCTATGACCCCCACTGGCATGACAGCTATCTGGTCGGCGTCACCGAACAAGGCGTGCAGCAGTTCAACTGTCGCCGCGCCCGCCACAACAGCGTGCCCGGCCAGGTGTTCCTGGTGGAGCCCGGTGAATTGCATGACGGCGACGCGCCCACGCCGGACGGCTTTACCTACCACATGCTGTACCTCGACCCGCAGTGGCTGGCGCGAGAAGTGAGTGCGGTGTTCGAAGAGGCGCCGCCCCATAGTCAATTGAGCTTCGCCACCACCTTGACCAGCGACCCGCGCCTGGCTCTGGTCACCAGCCAGGCCTTCCAGACGCTGCACAGCGGTGAACTGCGCATCGTGCGCCAGCGCGCCATGGACCAATTGCTCGAACACCTCACCGGCCAACTGTATTGGCGCAGCCGTTACCGTGAAGACCCACGCCTGCCGCAGGTGGCTCACAAGGCCCGGGAGTACCTGCACGCCCACCTGCATCACGATGTCGGCATGGACGAACTGGCCCTGGCCTGTGGCGTCGACCGCTTCCGCCTGAGCCGCGCGTTCAAGAGCGCCTTTGGGTTGCCGCCCCACGCTTACCTGGTGCAATTGCGCCTGGCCCGCGCCCGGCACGCGTTGGCCAGGGGCGAGCAACCGGCCGACGTAGCGATGGCCCTGGGTTTTGCCGATCAAAGTCACCTGGGCCGCTGGTTCGTGCGCGCCTATGGACTGACACCGGCGGCCTACCGCAAGCGCTGCTCAAACCTTCCAGACAGGTAAGCCACAGGCTTGTGAAGATGGACAGCCCTGATCTGTTCATTGGAGTCCGTCTGTATGCCATCCACCTTCCTGCCCTTCCTGTTATTCGCCTTCGTTGCCTCCATCACCCCCGGGCCCACCAATATCCTCGTACTCAGCAACAGCGCGCGTCATGGGCTGCGGGCAGCCGTACCGATCATCCTCGGGGCGTGCGCCGGTGCGGCGGGGATCGTGCTGGCGGTCGGTTCAGGCATCGGCGAATCACTGGTCCATCTGCCGCAAGTGCAAACCGCCATGCAATGGATCGGTATCGCCTGGCTGAGTTACCTCGCCTGGCAGATATTCAGCGCGCCGGCCCAGGCCATTGACACCGATGCCCCACAGAAACGCCTGGGCCTGCTCGGTGCGGCCAGCCTGCAACTGGTCAATCCGAAGACGTGGATGATGGCGTTGGCGGTGGTCAGTGTGTTTGCCGGGCAGGGAGAGGGGCGTGAGGCGCGGGTGTTGGCCTTGTCCCTGGTGTTTTTTGCGGTTTCCCTGCCATGTCTTGGGATGTGGGCGTTGCTGGGCGCAGGCTCCGCCCGCTTAGTGGGGTCGGCCAAGGCCATGCAACGCTTCAATCGATGCATGGCGATCCTATTGCTGGCGTCTGCCTGGCTGGGGATGTGGCACCCGGCGTAGACAACCGACGAATGGCACGGGGAACCTGTTAGTTCTGACAGTTGTGCGTTCGGCGCAGATGGCGCTGAATTGAGTCGCACACCACAGCAACCCATTTAAAGGGCGCGGGGGTTGATTCATGTCAGAACAACCGATGATCAATAATCTGGTTCTAAATGGCACCTTCGCCAGGCACGGGACCTCCTGGACCGCCACGGCCACCGCTCCAGGCCGGGTGGATTTTTCACGTCAACACTGCATCATCACTGCCACGGGACGCGCGGAACAGGAGGTGCCTGCTTCCGGCGGCACCTCCTACACCTTCAGTGCCTATACGTTGATTACCTATGAGGGTGCCGGTTCTGCCCGGCTGACATTTCGACCGTCGGATACAAGTGAATCCATCGGGCTGACGGGGAACCACGGCTGGACCCACCGATCGATCACGTTCAACACCCCCGCAGGCACGACCGGTATCACCGTACAACTGATCGGTGACGCCGGGGAAGTGTGGTTCGATAACGTCAGGCTGGTGGAAGATGAAGGCACCGTCATCCCCATCGAACTGATCCGCAATGGTGATTTCGCCGAAAACGGCAAGGATTGGAGTATCACGGAAATTCCTCCTGGATCTGTCTCGATCCATGACAACAGGTGCCAGGCAAACCTGGGTGGATTCATTGAGCAGGTGATTACCGTCACACCAGGACAAACCTACGATTTTTCCATTGAGGCAATGACCCCCTCAGGCGGTCATGGATTCGCAATATTCGAGCTCACACCGGACAACGTGCAGCAAATAGAACTTCGCGGCGGCGGCGGCTGGGACACTTACACTCACTCGTTGACCATTCCGGAAGGAATACCGGAGTTCACGCTACGGATTCTGGGCGAGACCTTCCTCGTGGTCGACAACCTGTCCCTGAAATTATCCACCGCCTCAGCAAACACACCCAATTAGCGCGCTCATCACACACACAGGTACAACCCATCGCAGGAGAACTCAATCATGACCACTGCAACCGCACGAAAAGCTAAATCCGAAGAAACGACTAAGCAATATTTTCAAGGCAAAATTGGAAGTGAGGATTTCAAGGCAGACTTTATTGAGCATGAATGGAAAAACAACTTTTGGCTGACTGAAGGCGCCATGAAAATTCCACCGGGTGAAACATCGAGACAAAGGGTGATTTTCAAATACCACAACGAAGACTTGCCGTCCGGTCGTTATTCAATTCCAGACACCCAATCCCCCTCTCGATACTCGGTGATTCTCATGACCGTCAACGACACGCCTGTCCCGGCTTATCAGGCACACCGGGGTACCATCGAGTTTTTTCACGACCCTAACGGCAATACGGTCGAGGGCGCACTCAACGTTTACCTCAAGGATATCCACGACAACGAAATAAATATGCAAATCCTGTTCAACACAAAAAATACGTCAGATGAGTCCTGACAAAACGCCCCGGATCCGGGGCGTTTTGTTAAACCTGTTTAAAGCGTACCGCCACTGTCGGATTACCAGTTATAGCGCACGCCGACATTCGCCCCCCACGGTTGATCAACATGTTTGCCCTGGCCGTAGTCGAAGTCGGCATGCACCTGCAGGTTCTGGGACAACGAGACCGAGAACCCCGCCCCCACTTCGATGCGGGAACCTGAGAGGTTATTGTCGAAAGTCTGGTTGTTGACCATGACTTTGTTGTTCTTGACAAATTCATGGGCCACGCCGGCGCGCAAGTACGGCTGAAGCACGCTGCCATCGTCCAGTACGAAGTCACGCCCCACCGTTACGCCCAACTTGCCCAGTACCGAGTCGGTGTGATCGTTCTTGGCTTTCAGGCCGTTGTCCAGGCGATAACTCTTGCCTTGTACCGTCACCACGGAGGCCTGGGCGAACGGTTCGACAAAGAAGTCATCGTCGAGTTTGATATGACGACCGACCTCCACGGACGCACCCAGCGCATTGGTGCTGTAGTTACCTTTGGTTTGCTTGCCGTCACTCAAACCGACCTTGGCATTGTTGTTCAGGCGGTTGGCCTTGACCACCCCATCCAGGTAATACCCGCTCTCTTCATCCAGCCAGGTGGCATACAGGCCCGCGTAGTAACTCTGCACCGTACCCGAGGTACCCCGGCTGAGATCCAGGTCGGAAGTACTGTGACCGGCCATCACCCCCAGCAACCATTGCCCGTCGCCTACCGGTGTATCGGCACCCAGAGAGAAACCGCGCTGGTTTTGATCGTAGGCTCCGCCGTCCCCACCGCTGATTTCGTACTTATTGCCGTAGGCACGCAGCCAACCGCCGGCTTCGACACCGCTATAGCGAAGGTCTCCCATGCGGCTGCGCAGGGAGGTCATTTCGCCATACCACACGGTCGGCGCCGTATTGAACAACGCCAGTACCGAGCGGGTACCTGGGCTGACGATACGATTGTTCGGGTCGAGGAACCAATCGTTGCCTTCCTGCTTGAGTCCATAAGACCAGGCCCCAACGTCCACCGCCCCGCCCAGCAACTCGAACTGCGCGTCACCGCCACCGGTATGGACGATATGCACCGCGCCAGGATTGCCGGGCTCTGCACCGCTACTGGCGAGCAACAGGCCATGATGACCGGTGGCCTCACCGCTGATATTCAAAAAGTCAGTCAGGCCCCGGGCAAAATCAGTGCCCATCGCAAAGGTGCCCTGGCCCGACAGGCGCTCCAGGTCCAACCGATAAAAAGCGTCATCGTCGCCGAACTTGACCACGCCGTCGGCCAGTCTCAGATCACCGACCTGACTATGGCCGGTCATGATCCACAGGGACTCATCACCTACTTCCAAGGATGAAACATTCTCCATGCGGCCGATCAATGAGGCCCGATCATTAAGCTTGAGATGAGCCTGGCTGCCGGACTCGACAATGACATCACCTTGAAGCCGGCTGTTCTCGACCCTCATGTTCGCCGTGGAGTTGCCTTTTACTTCCAGCAAATGGCCATTGCCGCCGGTAAGGGTCGAGCCATTGCGTACCACAATATCCGCCATGGCGCCCTGGCCCCTGGCCCCCTGTACCAGCAGCGCAGCACCGGTGACGCCGGTCACGTGGGTTTGGTCCAGAAGCAGCGTATTGGCCCCCGGCGCATATCGGTCATAAGACATTTCCACGCCGTTGCGCCCACCAGTGATGTTGCTTTGATAGGCACGCGCCGTGGCGCTCTGCAGGCTCAACCCGAAACTGTCCGCGCCGGTACCGACTACCTGGCTATTTACGGTTTCCAGCAGGCTACCGCCGGTAACGGCGGCACCACCGGTTGCGCCCACGATGACACTGCCGTTTGCGGTTGCCGTGGACGCCTGGGTTGAGGTGGTAAATTTACCGACCACCATCCCATGGTAGTCAGCACTGGAAATCACACTGTCGTTGATCTGTGCTGTGCTGCTGAGCAAAGTGATGCCGGTCTGGAACGCGCCGGAAGCGGTGACGCGACTGGCGCCTACATTCACATTCGAGCCGCCCTGGGCGACGACAGTGCCCATGATCAAGCTGTTCTGGCTGACATTCAGGCTCGAAGCATTGGCATAAACGTCCAGTGTCCGTCCGTCTATTACGTTGAGCGTGGCATTTTGCAGCTCAAACGTATCGATATAGGCGTCATGGTCAATGGTTTCAGTGCCATTCTCGATGAGCCTGGCATGGGCCCCAGGTGCCAGAAACAATAACGTTACAACAGACGGCACCTGCATCATTGCAACTAACGGTTTTAACTTGAAAAACGAATTGATATTCACAACACACCACTCATTCAACAGACATTCCGCGACGGAACGGTTCGGCCTATTTCCAGAGGGTTGGAGCCAGGCCACTCAAGGCCGCAAAACTACAGATTGGAATTACCTGCATATGTAGGACTAATCCCAATCTATCTGTATGAATGAATGCTTGCCCCATGAGCGTGTGCACTGGGATATTGGAACCGAGGGGTGCGCAAACACCCCCCGTAGACTTTTTAGGCCACGCCATCCTCTTGGGTGGTAGGGGGTTGATTTTCGCAGAACACGCCATTCAAGTCCGTGAACCGAGTGCGGGTCCACGCTCTCACGGAGGGTTGCTCTCCCTCTCCGGGGATGGGAACGAAGTAGTGAAAGTCCGCCGAGTTCCGGACCGCTGGCCGTATGACAGCATAGGGGACAGTTATAGTGAATCCGTTGGCCACCATGTCTGGCGTCAATGGCGGCGAGTGGATCGTCGTGGTCTCGCCCAGCTGGCTATCGCCGGTGATATCGCTGAACACCCGCACCTCACAGCGGATCACCATAAACTCCCTGAAGTAAGTCATATTTCCGGGAACCCTGACAGTGCCCGCAAACGTCGTGCGATTGAGATCGGTACACGACCAGAATGTGGTCGCCTTGGAAAAGGTTGCCGGCTCCAGTACGACCTTATTGGCATTGACAACCACCGGCTGTGGCGCAGAGCGCTGGATGTTGTCGTTGGTCGCCCACTCCAGCGTGTAGAAGACGTTGACTATACCGTTACCGACAGCACGAATTATCGACCAGGGTACGCTCATTGAAACCGTATCCCCCGGTCCTTCGGTCGTGATCGGCACAACGTCGAACGCATATTCAAAACTGCCCCAATACCCCCTCAGCACCGTGCCTGGCGCCGGAATAGGCGTGTCCCACAGTACGATTTCAACCGTAGCTTCCTTCTCGAAGTCATCTTCAGTCAGCTGGTTTTCCAGGTCTGGATCAGAGCCGTAGACCAGCACGGGATTGAGCAGCGGATTCTCCGGGTCGGTTCCAGGCGTGGGACCTGGCGCGGAAAAATCAATTTTGATGTCATGGGTAGGCGCATCGAATGGACTGCCGTTACGGTCGATAAAATAATCAATTGAGGTATCCAGTTCACCTGTGTTCGTACCGTAATGGGCCAGAAGCGCGGTCCTGCTGACGGGAAGCATTAACGGAAAGGGCAGATAAAAATTAACCGCGAAACGCTGTGGCGGCTGGCTACCGAGCGTCAGTTCGATTACATCGATCGTCGGCAGATTGTTGGCATATTCGCGAATAGCGACGTAAACCCCGGTCGGCTCATAAAGGTCCTCCAAGTCAAGCAGGCCATCATCAGGCAGAAGCGCCAAAGGTACATACGCTTCCAAGGGCTCTGGTTCAGCGGTCAGATTCAACTTAACGCGCGCAGGGGCTGAGTCTTTGCTGATGTTGCCGGCGAGATCGATCAATTGGTAAAACAGGTAGTTGAGTCCCGCGCGGTTGCCGGTAATCAACGCCCACGGCACGGTAAAACTCAACGCAGCGGTTATGGGATAGGTGTCAATCGGCTCAGACAATTGTGAAGAAAAGTCGGGAGAAAAATACACGGCGATGCTAACGCCCAACTCGGCACCACCCGGAGCATCCGGAAAGGTGCACACCAGACCGTCCGGGTTGTCTTCAATATGTTGCTCAGTGATTTCATCTGTCAAATAGCCCGGAAAACTGGGCGCAGGCGGATAGTTGGGGCGTAGAGGCTCGGTTCGGTCGACCTCCAAGGGCGCCCCCACCCTCAGCGGCGTGGGGGATGCGCCTTCATAAAGGATGTAGCCGATCTCATGCTGCCCTTCCGTCAGCCGGGAGACAGGGATGTCCCGGATAAAGGGTTCGTCAATAGGCTGGCGATCAGGGAATGTGGGGGTTTGGAATTGCACGCTATACATCGCCGCCCCCCAATTCGTGGAGCCTTTGCCGCGCATATGTATATCGAGTCGGGTGGTTGCCGGATCAAGATCTTCTTCCTCCGCCAACTCTGAAATATCAAACGTTACAGGAAGCGGTTTTCTCGCATCGATCTCCAAAATCAACCCGTTTTCATTCAGAGAGTCAAAGGTAGGCAGAGGCAGCGCCAAGCCCCCTGCTCTACGCCGGGACAAGAGTTCTTTATTAACCTCGCG
Source organism: Pseudomonas marginalis (assembly GCF_900105325.1). Lineage (NCBI taxonomy): Bacteria > Pseudomonadati > Pseudomonadota > Gammaproteobacteria > Pseudomonadales > Pseudomonadaceae > Pseudomonas > Pseudomonas marginalis. The sequence continues at coordinate 591,298 of NZ_FNSU01000003.1, read as the reverse complement.
CGATTGAATGGCAGCCTTCTGCTTTTTACTTAACGTTGTCATCTGTATTCTCCTTTTGCACTTGAAGTCACTCTTACAGCCGGATAAACCATTGCCTCACATGACACTCATCAAGTCGCACAGCTGCTTCATCGCCACCACCAAACGCCGCAATTCATATCAGCCATCACTTTAAAGTGCCCTACACTACTTGCCCGCCGAATCCTCTCCGTCCGGACCGCAGTAACTCCCTCCCGAGTACTTCTGGTCAATCTTCGCGTAGCGTTCCCTTGAGGAGCCTATGATTCTTTTCTTGCGCCACAAGGTATACGTGACGCCCACCGAACTCCCCGGACTGTTGGGGTGCGGTGACCTGATCGGTTTGATTTTTTCTTCATAGTTGGATTGCTTGAACGTATATCCCTCTTGGGCCTGCTGCTCCGTCAAGCGGTGCGTCAGGGTGTCCGCAGTCAATGTTATGGCCTTGCCACCGCCTCCGAACTCTTCATAGCCCTGCCATGTCACCACAAGATCATCGTCTTTCCTGAAGGCGCCCTCAGGAAGAATCCGAATGGGAATGTGATCCCACATCGCCGGGCTGGAGCCACAGTTAATAAACATGTTGTCATTGGCGCTGGGGTACTCGACACGCTGAAAGACCAGGGGAGGCACTACATCGACATTGACTTCAGTAAAGTTGGAAAGCTGTTCATTAACGCCATTAAACGTCGTGTAGTACACCTGCATCTTTTCCTCATTGCCGGCACCGACAATAACTTCCCACGGAATATCACTGAACTCCACGCGCACGCCCTCGGCATCACCCTTATCGGTATCGACGACATAGTGCGCAATCGGGTTATCCATGCTGGGAAAGTCCCCCCAATACAATTCCAATACTTCGCCGTTGCGCGGCTGGTGATACAACGGGACACTGGCATACACGCGCTTGCCCTCATCACGAATATCAATGTGGTTTTCAGCCATGGAGCCTTCACCCCATACCGTCACCCTGGGCAGGTTAAGGTTGAGCAGTGCGGGGGCATCGAGATGGTCCTGCCCGGCGACTCTGAAGTCCCAGCGGATCAATGCCGGCGGGCTGGGCGGGGTGGGCGTGTCGCTACCGGACCGGGTAATGGTGTAAGTGGCCACGCCTTCTGCGAGTCCCAGGCCATCCTCTATCAACCTGGGCCACGGGATGACGACATCGAAAGGCAACTCGGGGACGGACTGGCGGGTAAGCACGGTTTTCCCCCATCGGACTGTGACCCGGTCACCGGCTTGCCAATTGTCGTATTGCACCTTGGCGACTACGCCGATCCGAGCGTCATGCCGATTGATCAGGCCGCTCGCCATCGCAGGAATGACAAGGGGCTGCAAATCAGACGGAACCGCCGACAACTGGACTTCCACAGGCGACTGCTCAGACCTGGGGCCGCGGTTGCTGGAGCGGTCCTGAAGCCGGATATGAACGTACTGAGTACCGTTGGGGTACAGGCGAAACAAATCCCCAGGCACAGGGAGGACAAGGGGCGTGTCTTCGAAGGGAAACTCTACATAGCCACTCGGCGCAGCGTCCGGTGGCGGGTTTTGGTCCGTAATCCAGTAATAGATCCTGTCCCAGGATCGACGACCGTTGTAGGGCGGCACTACCAGGTCAACGGTTGGATGCGTGGCCAGATAGCCTTCATCAATCAACCCCACCGGAAAAGCCGGGGACGGCGGGGTAACGTTATTGTTGGGTGGGCTCCGATCAAGCACCAGGGTCCGGAACTCCGACGTAGTCGGCAGACCGGTTTCATCAGTGATCCGATAAGCCAAGCGGACTGTGCCGTCGTTCTCCAGATAGTCTCGCGGCACACTGATCGGAAAAGGGAATGCCTTGGTAATCGGGCCATCCCACCGCTCCCGGAACGGCGGGACACCCTCCCCGCCACTGCGCGACCAAACGATTTCGACAATATTGAACTCACCGGCTTGCGCAGCATCCTCCCACAGTTCCGGGATCACCACTTCCAGGTCGCTGTCGAGATATTGGTGAGGGATATACCCCTCCACGATCGGTGGGACAACATCGTCCAGAATGGGCACCCGAATATCGGCCAAGCGCAAAATGCCGTTATACAGCCGCCTACTTTCGGGGGTTTTATCAGCACTCATCGGAGCCTCCCGTCATACCCATGTCGCACACCGCCACGGCGCGTCTGGTATTCATTAAACGCTCAATGCCTGGCGTCGAATACTGTCAGAACTAACAGGTGGGTATCGCCACTTGTCGGATATCAAGCGATGCCGAGGGCATGAGACGCTTGACGAAATGAGCGAGTTGATGTCTTCTGAAACCGGTTTCAGCCTGCCAAGCCACGGCTGAAACCGACTCATCCAATAAGAAAGGCCTGCGACCGTGACTCCTTTTTCCGCCGCCCAGCGCACCCGCGTCACCATGCTCGACGTCGCCCAACACGCCGGCGTCTCCAAGGCCAGTGTGTCGCGCTTTATCGGCGACGACCGCGCCCTGCTCTCCGATGCCATCGCCCTGCGCATCGAACACGCCATCGAACAGCTCGGCTACCGCCCCAACCAGATGGCCCGCGGGCTGAAACGTGGCCGCACGCGCCTGATCGGCATGCTGGTGGCCGATATCCGCAACCCCTACTCCATTGCCGTGATGCACGGCGTCGAAACCGCCTGCCGCCGGCATGGCTACAGCCTGGTGGTGTGCAACACCGACCGCGATGACGAGCAGGAGCGCCAGCATTTGGCGGCGCTGCGCTCGTACAACATCGAAGGGCTGATCGTGAACACCCTCGGCCATCACCTCGACCAATTGCTGGAACTGCAGCGGGAAATGCCCCTGGTGCTGGTAGACCGCAAGGTCGAGCCGCTGCACAGCGACTTGGTGGGGCTGGATAACCCGGCGGCGGTGCGCATGGCGGTGGAACACCTGGAACAGCAGGGTTACCGCGATGTATTGCTGGTGAGCGAAGCCTGCGATGGCACCAGTTCACGGCAGGAGCGCCTGGACAGCTTCAAGAGCGAAATCGCCCGGCGCCCGGCGCTGACCGGCGCGGTGCTGGCGCTCGATGACGGGCTGGAACAACGCCTGCAAGCCTTTCTCGCCAAACCCGGGCCCAAGGCGGTGTTCTGTGCCAACGGCGTCGCCACACTGGCCCTCGCCCGTGCGCTCAAGGCGCTGGACTGCAAGCTGTTCGACGACGTAGGGCTGATCGCCCTGGATGACCTGGACTGGTACCCGCTGGTGGGCAACGGCATCACCGCCCTCGCCCAACCCACCGAAGCGATTGGCGCCAGTGCGTTCGACTGCCTGCTCAAGCGCTTGCGCGGTGACACCGAACCGACCCGAACCCTGGACTTTTTGCCCCAGTTGATCATCCGAGGCTCAACCCAGCGCCCCTGCACGTAGCAGCTGCCGAGCCTTGGCGAGGCTGCGTCGGCGGCGTACCTGACACACCGCAAACGCAGCCTCGCCAAGGCTCGGCAGCTGCTACGGCAGAGTCGATTAGATATTTAACGCAAAAAATGAAACCGGTTTCAGAGGTAAACAACAATGCACAAATACCCCGTCTCCATCAGCCTTTCCAGCTACGGCGCCGACCTGGTCCGCCAGCAAGGCCAATTGAGTTTTGTCGAATTGCTGGCCGCCGCCGGTGCCCGGCGCATCGAGTGGCGCGAAGAACTGCTGACCAGCGAGCAACCTGCACAACTGGCCCAGGCTGCCGCCGAGCAAGGCCTGGAGTGTGTGTTCTCATCGCCTCTGGAATTGTGGATCGCCGGCCGCGCCCAGCCGAATGCCGACCTCAACGCAACCCTGGACCGCGCCCAGGCCTTTGGTGCGCGCTGGCTGAAAGTCTCCCTCGGCTACTTCACCGACACCAACGACCTGGAAAGCCTGCACGCCCTGCTCGCCCGCCATCCGGTCAAGCTCTTGGTGGAAAACGACCAGACCCTGCACGGCGGGCGCATTGAGCCGATGCAGCGCTTCTTCACCGAGGTCGAACGCCTGGGCCTGCCGGTGAAGATGACCTTCGATATCGGCAACTGGCAGTGGCAGGACCAGTCCGCCCTGACCGCCGCGCGCCTGCTCGGCCGGCACGTCGACTATCTGCACTGCAAGGCCGTGGCCCGTCGCGCGGACGGCAAGCTGGTGGCGCTGCCGCCCGGCGCCACCGACCTGCATCTGTGGGAACAACTGCTCACGCACATGACTCAAGGCATTACACGGGCGGTGGAATTCCCGTTGCAGGGCGATGACCTGGTCGACGTCACCGCGCAACAGGTCGCAGCCCTCGCCCTCCTTGGCCAACCCCGTGGGGAGAATGCCCATGTCTGAGATCGATATCCTCTCGTTTGGCGAAACCATGGCGATGTTTGTCGCCGAGCAGACCGGCGACCTGGCCCAGGTGGCACAGTTTCACAAACGCATTGCCGGCGCCGACAGCAATGTCGCCATCGGCCTGTCGCGCCTGGGCTTCAACGTCGCCTGGCTGAGCCGGGTGGGCAATGATTCCCTCGGGCGTTTTGTGGTCGACACGCTGAAAAAAGAAGGCCTGGATTGCCGGCACGTGGCGGTCGACCCGGCGCACCCCACCGGCTTTCAACTCAAGTCCCGCGAAGAAGCCGGCGATGACCCGCAGGTGGAGTATTTCCGCAAGGGCTCGGCCGCCAGCCATTTGTCCACTGCGGCCATCAGCCCGGCGCTGTTGCAGGCCCGCCATCTGCATGCCACCGGCATTCCGCCGGCCTTGTCCGAGGCCACCCGCGAGCTGTCCCGCGAGTTGATGACACAGATGCGCAAAGCCGGTGGCAGCGTGTCGTTCGACCCAAACCTGCGTCCGTCGCTGTGGACCAGCCAGGAACAGATGATCCGCGAAATCAACGCCCTCGCCGGTCTCGCCGACTGGGTCCTGCCGGGCCTGGGCGAAGGCCGTCTGCTCACCGGTTTCGACGACCCGGCGGATATCGCCGCCTTCTACCTCGACCAAGGCGCCGAAGCCGTGGCGATCAAGCTCGGCCCGGACGGCGCCTACTTCCGCACCCAGCTGGACCAGGGCTTTGTCGCCGCCGTGCGCGTGGACAAGGTGGTGGACACCGTCGGCGCCGGCGATGGGTTTGCGGTGGGCATGATCAGCGCCCTGCTGGAAAACCTCAGCTTCCCCGAGGCGGTACAACGGGGTAACTGGATCGGCAGCCGCGCCGTGCAAAGCCGCGGCGATATGGAAGGCTTGCCCACCCGCTCCGAATTACCCACCCGATCCGTCGCTTGACCCACACCCTGTTGCCACAACTACAACAAGCTCAGGAGCAACCTTATGGACACCGTGAAACTCGCCACCCGCCGTTGGTGGTACATCATGCCCATCGTCTTTATCACCTATAGCCTGGCGTATCTGGACCGCGCCAACTACGGCTTTGCCGCCGCCTCCGGGATGGCCGAGGACCTGATGATCACCCCCGGTATGTCGTCATTGCTGGGTGCACTGTTTTTCCTTGGCTACTTCTTCTTCCAGGTGCCGGGTGCGATCTATGCGCAGAAGCGCAGCGTCAAGAAGCTGATTTTCGTCAGCCTGATCCTCTGGGGCGGGTTGGCCACCCTGACCGGCGTGGTGTCCAACGCCTACATGCTGATCGTCATTCGCTTCATGCTCGGCGTGGTCGAGGCCGCCGTGATGCCGGCCATGCTGGTGTACCTGTGTCACTGGTTCACCCGTGCCGAGCGCTCGCGGGCCAACACCTTCCTGATCCTCGGCAATCCGGTGACCATGCTGTGGATGTCGGTGGTGTCCGGCTACCTGGTGCAGCATTTCAGCTGGCGCTGGATGTTTATCATCGAAGGCCTGCCGGCGGTGCTGTGGGCGTTTATCTGGTGGAAACTGGCGGATGAAAAACCCGCAGATGCCAAGTGGCTGAGCGAACAGCACAAAAAAGACCTGGAAAGCGCGCTGGCCGCCGAACAGGTCGGTATCAAGGCGGTGAAGAATTACGCCGAAGCGTTCCGTTCGCCCAAGGTGATCATCCTGGCGCTGCAGTTTTTCTGCTGGAGCATCGGCGTGTACGGCTTCGTCTTGTGGCTGCCGTCGATCCTCAAGAAAGGCCTGCAGATGGACATGGTCGAAGCCGGCTGGCTCTCGGCCCTGCCCTATCTCGCTGCCGTGATCGCCATGCTGGCGGTGTCGTGGGGCTCGGACAAACTGCAAAAGCGCAAACGCTTCGTATGGCCGCCACTGCTGGTTGCCTCCATCGCGTTCTACGCCTCCTACGCCTTGGGCGCCGAACATTTCTGGTGGTCCTACACCCTGCTGGTCATTGCCGGAGCCTGCATGTATGCGCCGTACGGACCGTTTTTTGCCATCGTCCCGGAAATCCTCCCCGCCAACGTCGCCGGTGGCGCCATGGCGCTGATCAACAGCATGGGCGCCCTCGGCTCGTTCGGCGGCTCCTACCTGGTGGGCTACCTCAATAGCAGCACCGGCTCGCCCGGCGCCTCGTACCTGCTGATGAGCGGCGCGCTGATGCTGTCGGTGGTGCTGACGATTTTCCTCAAGCCCGGCGCCAGTGACCGTGAACGCGCGCCCATCTCGACCCTCGAATTGAAGGTGAAAACCCCATGAAAAAGTCTGTGGTTCTGTACAAGAAGCTCTCCGCACCGTTAATGGCGCGCCTGCATGAACAGTGCGACGTCACCCTGATAGACGCACTGGACGAGACTGGCCTGGCCAAGCTGCGCGATGCACTGCCCAACGCCCACGGCCTGCTCGGTGCCAGCCTGCGCCTGGATGCCGGGTTGCTGGATCTCGCACCGCAACTGGAGGCCGTGGCCAGCGTGTCCGTGGGGGTCGACAACTACGATATCGACTACCTGACCCGGCGCGGCATCCTGCTCAGCAACACCCCGGACGTGCTCACCGAAACCACCGCCGATACCGGCTTCGCGCTGATCCTGGCCACCGCCCGGCGTGTGGTGGAGCTGGCCGACATGGTGCGCGCCGGCCAGTGGAACAAGAATATCGGCCCCTCACACTTCGGCAGCGACGTGCATGGCAAGACCCTGGGCATCATCGGCATGGGCCGCATCGGCGAAGCCTTGGCCCAGCGCGGGCATTTCGGTTTTGGCATGCCAGTGATCTACCACAGCCATTCGCCCAAGCCGGCGGTGGAACAGCGCTTTGGCGCGCAGTACCGCAGCCTTAACGATTTGCTGCAACAGGCCGATTTTGTCTGCCTGACCCTGCCGCTCACGGCTGAAACCGAAAAGCTGATCGGCGCCGAACAATTTGCGCGGATGGGCCCGGAGACGATCTTTATCAATATCTCGCGGGGCAAGGTGGTGGACGAGGCCGCGCTGGTGGAGGCCTTGCAGCAACGTACGATTCGGGCGGCGGGGTTGGATGTGTTCGAAAAGGAACCGCTTGATCACGGCTCACCGTTGCTGCGTCTGAACAACGTGGTGGCGACGCCACATATCGGCTCGGCGACCCATGAGACGCGGGAGGCGATGGCCACGTGTGCGGTGGACAATCTGTTGCAGGCGTTGGCGGGTGAAAAACCGAAGAACCTGGTCAACCCAGGGGCTTGGAAACAATAAACACATGTGGGAGGGGCGGTGCGACGATTCGACTTGCCCCCTCCCACATTTTTGCCAGTATTCCAAATACTTAGATAACGAACCTCGCCACCATCCCATTCAAATCCACCGCCAGGCGCGACAGCTCGTGGCTGGCGGCACTGGTCTGGTTGGCCCCCGCCGCCGACTGGGTGGCCAGGTCGCGGATGTTGACCAGGTTGCGGTCCACTTCGCGGGAGACCTGGGCCTGTTCTTCCGACGCGCTGGCGATCACCAGGTTGCGTTCGTTGATCAGGCTGATGGACTGGGTGATCTGCTCCAGGGCCACGCCGGCGGCGCGGGCCATTTCCAGGGTGTCCTGGGTGCGCTGGTTGCTCTGTTGCATCGACTGCACCGCTTCACCGGTACCGTTCTGGATGCCGGCGACCATCTTCTCGATTTCCTGGGTCGACTGCGCCGTGCGATGGGCCAGCGCCCGCACCTCATCCGCTACCACCGCAAAGCCGCGGCCGGCTTCACCGGCGCGGGCCGCTTCGATGGCGGCGTTGAGCGCCAGCAGGTTGGTCTGTTCGGCAATCGCGCGGATCACGTCCAGCACCTTGCCGATGTCACGGCCCTGGGTGGCCAGGCCTTCGATCATCGCGGCAGTGTTTTGGACGTCCTGGGTCATGGTCTGGATCGCGCCGACGGTTTCCATCACCCGGTCGCGACCTGACCGCGCGGCCTGGTTGGACTGGTTGGAGGCCTCGGAGGTGGACACCGCATTGCGCGCCACTTCCTCCACCGCCGCGGTCATCTCGTTGACCGCCGTGGCGGCCTGATCGATTTCATTGTTCTGTTGCTGCAGGCCCCGGGACGCTTCCTCGGTCACGGCGCTCAACTCTGTCGCCGCCGAGGCCAACTGCGTGGCCGAGCCGGCGATATGCTGGATGGTCTGGCGCAGGTTGGTTTGCATGGTCGACAGGGCGTTGATCAGGCGCGCGGGTTCATCGTTGCCATTATCTTCAACGACGCTGGTCAGGTTGCCACCGGCGATGGTTTCAGCCACCTGAACGGCTTTGCGCAACGGCGTGACAATGCTGCGGGTCAGCAGCCAGGCCAGCAGCACCGTGAGCAGTGCAGCGCTGACCGAGACCACGATAATCCCGGTGATGGCACTGGTGTAACTGTGCCCTGCCGCGTCGCTGGCTTGCTTGGCGTTGGCGGCATTGATCGCAATCAGCTTGTTCAACTGCTCGCCCATCTGATCGGTGCCTTCCTTGATCCGGGTATTGATCAGGGTGCGCATCTGCTCGACGTCGCCTTGCTTGGACAGCGCCAGCATGTCCGCCTGAGCCTTGAAGTAGTTATCCAGGGTGCTGACAAACGTCTTGTACAACGCCGCTTCCTCCGTACCGGCGGGTAATGCCGCGTAGCCGGCCTGGGCCGTCTTGACCTTGTCGACCAGCACGCCGATGCGGGTTTCGGCTTCCTGCAGGCCGGCCGGCTCGCGGTTGACCAGCACCCGAAATGACAGGATACGCATGCGCAGGACGTTCTCCGTCATCTGGGCCAGGTACGTCACGCTGGGCAGCTGGTTGCTGCTCATGTCCACCGAGGCCTGGCGGATCAACGTCATGCGGTTGGCCGCAAACCCGCCCAACACCACCACTAACAGGGCGATGAAGGCGAAACCGAGGGAAGCGCGAGGGGCGATATTCAGGTGACGGAGCGACATAAGGGCGATCTCGAAATATAGAGTGGCGGCGCGCGTCCATGCCACGAAACGATCAGCCAGCGTCAACGCACTGCCTGACACCGCCATCACTGTTGTTTTTGATAGATGGGCCTATAAGCAGTATCGGCAGGAATCGGGGTTTTATGCAGGGTCTTTATAAATATTTTTTTACACTTCTGACGCTGGGCCGTTTCTGGCATCCTGCGCCTCCATTTTCTGACCCGAGCCCTCATTTTGTCTGACGCTCAAGCCCCCCGCCCCCGCTATAAATCCGACCTGATCTACGGCCTGGAGGATCGCCCGCATTTCAGTGCGGCGATATTTGCCGCGTTGCAGCATGTGCTGGCCAGTTTTGTCGGCATCATCACCCCGACGCTGATCGTCGGTGGTGTGCTCGGTCTGGAAAGCGAAGTGCCCTATCTGGTGAGCATGGCGCTGTTTGTGTCGGGGCTCGGCACCTTCGTCCAGGCGCGCACGTTCGGCCCCATTGGGTCGGGGCTACTGTGCCTGCAAGGCACCAGTTTCTCGTTTATCAGCGTGATTCTCAGCGCGGGGTTCATGGTCAAGGCCCGGGGCGGCGGCACCGATGAGATCCTCTCGACGATCTTTGGCATCTGCTTTTTCGCGGCGTTTATCGAAGTGGTGCTCAGCCAGTTCATCGGCAAGCTGCGCAAGCTGATCACCCCGGTGGTGACCGGCACCATCATCACCTTGATGGGGCTGTCGCTGATCAAGGTGGCCGTCACCGACATGGCTGGCGGTTTTGGCGCCAGCGACCTGGGCGCCGCGAGCAATATGGGCCTGGCAGCACTGGTGCTAGTGACCATCGTGGTGCTCAACCGCTTCAACAACCCGTTCCTGCGCCTGGGCTCCATCGTGATCGGCCTGACCTTGGGCTTTGTGGTGGCGTGGTGGATGGGCCGTGTCGACCTGGCCGCCCTGCCCCACGTGCCACTGATCAGCGTGCCGGTGCCCTTCAAGTACGGTTTCTCGTTCGACTGGGTGGCGTTTATCCCGGTGGCGGTGATCTTCCTGATTTCGCCGTTGGAAGCAGCCGGTGACCTGACGGCCAACTCGATGATTTCCCAACAGCCGGTCAAGGGCCCGCTGTACATCCAGCGCATCAAGTCGGGCCTGTTGGCCGACGGCCTCAACTCGGCGATGGCGGCGACCTTCAACAGCCTGCCAATGGTGACGTTCGCCCAGAACAACGGCGTGATCCAGTTGACCGGCGTGGCCAGCCGCTACGTGGCGTACTTCATCGCGGGTTTGCTGGTGCTGCTGGGGCTGTTCCCGATGATCGGCGCGGTGCTGCAACTGATGCCCAAGCCGGTGCTGGGCGGCGCGACCCTGATCATGTTCGGCACCGTGGCGGTGGCCGGCATCAAGATCCTCGCCGAAGCCGGGCTGCACCGCCGCAATGTGCTCATCGTGGCGATCTCCCTGGGCATGGGCCTGGGCGTGGCCGCCGTGCCGGAAGTGTTGCGCGACCTGCCCAAGGCGCTGCACAACATCTTCGAGTCGCCGATCACTGTGGGCGCGTTCTGTGCAATCCTGCTGAACATTTTCCTGCCGGAAGCGTTCATAGAGCTGCAGGAAGATGAATTTGATCCGGAGTCCTCTACCCTCAAAGTGATGCAGGACCCGGACGTCACGAAATAGGAGCACCCTTTGCATGCGCAAGCTCATGGTTCTATCGCTGCTACTGCTGAGCTTGAGCGCCTGTGCGCTGTTCCCCAACCGCGACCCGGTGAATATCAATGTGGTGGGCATCGAGCCGCTGCAAAGCCAGGACCTGGAAGTGCGCTTCGCCGTGAAACTGCGGGTGCAGAACCCCAATGAAACGGCGATCGACTACAACGGCGTGGCCCTCGACCTGGAGGTCAATGGTCGGCCGCTGGCGTCGGGGGTGAGTGACCAGCGCGGCAGCATCCCGCGTTTTTCCGAAACCGTGCTGATGGTGCCGGTCAGCGTTTCGGCGTTTTCCGTGCTGCGCCAGACCTTAGGCCTGAGCCAGACCCAGAGCTTGAACAACCTGCCCTACGTGCTGCGGGGCAAACTGGCGGGCGGGCTGTTCGGCACGATGCGCTTTGTAGACCGTGGCACGCTGGACTTGCCGAATACCGCGACTTGGTAGTAATGACACCATGCAACCGACACTCTTTACCGAACGCCTGATCCTGTCTGGGAAATGACCCGCGAGGAATGGCTGGAAACCCAATCGCCCAAAGGCTGAGAGAGCCAAAGGTGGAAGGGGCTTGCCAGAATGCCGTTCAGTTGGCTTTTTGTAGGAGCGAGCTTGCTCGCGAAGCACTCAGGGCCACCGCGTTTATCGAGAATGAACGCGTTGCCTGAGCGTTTTTCGCGAGCAAGCTCGCTCCTACAGGGATTAACTGAACGGCGTTAGGGCTTGCCCCCTCCCACATTTCGACCGTGTTTCAGTCCGTGATATAGCGCACGCCTGGCTTGGCCCGCTCATCCACCACCAGCTCGAACACATCCGGGCGGGCGTAATGCCCCACCACGTCATAGTCGTACCGCGCTCGCACCAGGTCATCGGTGTCGATCTGCGCCGTCAGCAGCCCGACCTCCCCCACCAGTGGCCCGGCCAGGATGTCGCCCATCGGGCCGACAATCACGCTGCCGCCGGCGATCAACGGGCGCTCTGCAGGCCAGTTGGCGACCTCGATGCCCAGTGCCTGGGGCGAGGCCTGCACCTGGCACGCACTGACCACAAAGCAGCGCCCTTCATGCGCCACATGGCGCATGCTCACCTGCCACATCTCGCGCTCATCCACCGTCGGCGCGCACCACACCTCGACGCCCTTGGCGTACATCGCGGTGCGCAGCAGCGGCATCATGTTTTCCCAGCACACCGCACCGCCGATACGCCCTGCCGCCGCGTCGATCACCGGCAAGGTCGAGCCGTCGCCCTTGCCCCAGATCAGCCGTTCGGTGCCGGTGGGCATCAGTTTGCGGTGCTTGGCCACCAGGCCGCCCGTGGGTTCGACATACAGCACGGTGCAATACAAACTGCTGCCACTGCGCTCGATCACACCCAGCACCAGGCTGGCGCCGGTACGTGCCGACAGGCCGGCCAGAGCCTCGGTCTCGGCGCCTGGCACATCGATAGCGTTGGCAAAGTAGCGGGCAAAGGCTTCGCGGCCTTCGGGCAGGCGATAGCCCAATTGGGTGCCAAACCCTTCACCCTTGGGATAGCCGCCGAGCAGCGCTTCGGGCATCACCACCAATTGCGCGCCGCTGCGCAGGATCTCGTCTTCATAGGCGAGGATTTGCGCCAGGGTCTCGGCCTTGCCGCCAGGCAGGGAACCGATTTGCAGGGCCGCCACAGTAGAAACGGGCATCACGATCACTCCAGATAAGGGGGTTGCCCATTCTCTCGCCAGGCTCGATCATGAATAAAGCCCACCTCAGTGCTGAATGATATGAGCCAGATGAATATCGCCCAGGTCGACCTGAACCTGCTGAAAACCTTCGAAGCCCTGCACGATGAGTCCAGCGCCAGCCGCGCGGCATTGCGCCTGGGTGTCACGCAGTCGGCCATCAGTGCAGGCCTGCGACGTCTGCGCGACGTCTATGGCGACCAATTGTTTGTGCGCACCGGCCGTGGCCTGGCGCCGACGCTGCGGGCCAACCAATTGAAACCGGTGATCAGTGAGGCGCTGGAGCGCTGTCGGCAAAGCCTGGCGATGGTCAATCCGGACAACCCGAACTATCAAGGCCGCTCGGTGGTGGTGGGCCTGTCCGACGACTTCGAAATTGCTTATGGCCGCCGGTTGATGGACACCATCGCACAGCGCTTGCCGAAGCTGCGGGTGATCTTTCGCCAGACCCACAGTCAGATCGTCGCCGGCGCCCTGCTCGACCGCACCCTGGACCTGGCAATTACCGCGGGCGGCTTTGCGCAAAGCCGATTGAGTCGGCAGGTACTGGGAGAGGGGGATTATCGCTGCGTCGTGGACCCACGCAGCCTGGCGCCAGGCCAGGAAAGCCTCAGCCTGGATGAATTTGTCACCCGCGAGCATGTGTTGGTGTCGTCAGGCGGGTTCATCGGCATCACCGACGAAGGGCTGGCAGCGCAGGGCCTGAGCCGCCAGGTGTGCGCCTCGACCAGTCATTTTGCCGCACTGCCGTTTCTGCTCAAGGGCAGCCAGGCGGTAGCGACCATTCCCGGGCATGCGGCGCAGGCCATCGCCGAGATGACCGGTCTGCGGGTCCTGCCCTGCCCGTTGGCACTGCCGCGATACCCGGTGGAACTGGGTTGGCGCACCCAGGCCCAGCTTGATCCGATGTTGCTTAAAGTACGCGAAGCGATTGCCGCCGGCTTTACTTCGCCGCCGCCATCAGTTTGTTGACTTCACTGCGTACCATGTTGGAAAACTCCGGTGGCGACATGCCGTCCAGTTCGGCGCGGACCCATTCGGACCACCTGCCCTTGCGCTTGGCGCGCTCACCGAACAACCGCGCGGCTTCGCCCTTGGCCTTGCCCAGGTTGGTCTGCCACAGGTCATAGAGGCGGGACTTTTCATCTTCCAGCTCGGCGCGTTCGGCGAGGGTCTTGTTGGCGAGATTGAAGCTCATGTTGAAATTCCTGCTGCACAAATAGACGACATCTTACACTGTAGGTCGATTTTTCCGGATTCGGATTTCGTTCGCCAGTGCCGACCCGGCAAAAAAACTGCAACTTTTGCCGCCGCCCGGCACTCCATTGTTCACTGTCACATTCACTTGCAAGGAGTCACACCCATGGCCCGCAAAACTGCCGCCCAAGCTGTTGAAGATCAAATCAAGGATCAAGCATTCAGTGAACTGACGGCCCTGATCGAAGAATCGGACAAGCTGCTCAAAAGCAGCGCTGCCCTGGTGGGCGAAGAAGGCGAAACCCTGCGCGAACAGGTCGCCATCAAACTCAAGCAGGCACTGGATTCGGTATCCAACGTGCGCGAGCGTAGCAAGCCAGTAGTCGATGCCACCGAGACCTACATCGGTGGCCATCCATGGCAGACCGTCGCGATCTCCGCAGGCTTCGGCCTGGTGGTTGGCCTGTTGTTGGGTCGCCGTAACTGACATCGTCCGTATAGCGCTATGCGTGCGGAGCAGCTGCCGAGCGCAAGCGAGGCTGCGTCAGGCGCACTGCCGATTCAAGCTCGGGGCGAGGCCGACGCAGCCTCGCTTGCGCTCGGCAGCTGCTACGGAATTGCGCGGAGCGGGATAGACAGCCTCTACGTAGCCCAGTCCCGCAGCTGGTTCAGCGCTTCCAGATCCACCATCACGCCCTCCTCCAACGACTTCGCCCGCGTGCGATGACGTCGATCCCCCGGCAACCGCCGCAGCCCCGCCGCATGCATCTGCCGCACCAATTCCTGGCTGCGCTCGGCAAAGTTCTGCCCGGCGGTTTTGCTTGGGTCGATCAGGATCAGCAATTGCCCGGTCCAGGGTGTCCGCGCTCCCGGATGGTCGGCCCAGTTGAACTCAAAGGAGAAGTTACCGCCGGTCAAGGCCGCTGCCAGCAACTCGACCATCATCGACAACGCCGAGCCCTTGTGCCCGCCAAAGGGCAACAACGCGCCACCTTCCAACACAGCCTTGGGGTCGGTGGTGGGCTGGCCGAGGCTGTCGACCCCCATGCCCGGCGGCAAGCGCTCACCCTTGCGCGCGGCAATCTGCACATCGCCATGGGCAATGGCGCTGGTGGCCAGGTCGAAGACGATAGGTGCGCCGTCGGCACGCGGTGCGGCGAACGCGATGGGGTTGGTACCGAACAACGGCCGGTCGGCCCCATGGGGCACCACGCAAGTCATGCTGTTGACCACGCTCAGCGCCACCAGGCCTTCTTCGGCGAACGGTTCGACATCGGGCCACAGGGCGGCGAAGTGATGGGAGTTGTGGATCGCCAGCAGCGCAATGCCGGCACTGCGCGCCTTGGCCACCAGCAGCGAACGGGCGGCCTGCAACGCTGGCTGGGCAAACCCGTTGCCGGCGTCGACCCGCACAAAGCCGGACGCCACGTCCGTGACGACCGGCACGGCCTTGCCGTCGACCCAGCCGCTGGCCAGGGTGCTGAGGTAACCGGGAATACGGAAGATCCCGTGGCTATGGGCACCGTCGCGTTCGGCGCCGGCGCAGTTATGCGCCAGGATCGCGGCGACGTTCGGCGAAGTGCCGTGCTTCACGAATACCGCGTGCAACAAACCCACGAGGTCGTTGAAACCGATGAGCGCTGTAGCGTTGTCAACTATCGGGGACTGGGCAGACATCTGTAGCTCCGATTTTATAATTGGAAGAGACAACAAGAATCCAGACCCCCGATTAAACAACGCCTCAGGTGCCTGCTGTCAACGGGCGCTTGACGTCTGCGGCGGTTTGATCGCGAGTTATCTACCCCCCTGCACTCCCGCGCAATCCTTAACGTGGGCGCTCGTAAACGTCTATCTGATGGAGAGTGCCCTATGTCGACGGTCATCCCGCCCTACTTCTTCGACGAGTTCCTGCTTCCCGTAAAACGCAATGAGCCGACACCACGGGAGCGTGCCCTGGGGTTCACGGTCAAGGACCTTGAATGGTTGCACACGCTGTACTACGCCACCGACGCAGCCCGCCAGGACCCCGCGGTGCAAGGCAACCCCATGCACGTAGAACGGTTGTTGATCAACCCCGGCGGTCAACCCGCCATCCCACTGGCGGGCGCGTTCATGATGAGCCCGACGCCGGACGACAACAAAGCCGTGCTCTATACCCCCTACGGTGGCCTGGAACTGTTCGACAGCCGTGCCGGCCTGCTTGGCGAGGTGCAGGAACGCTTGACGCAACCGAGCAGGCGCAGCGAGTTGCTCCAGTTTCTGTCCATTGCCGAACGGGACGCGTTGCCGATAAACGTACGCCTGACGCTGACCACCGCCACGATTGCGGACGCCGTGATGGCCGACCAACAGAGGATCATCCTGGCTAACCAGCAAAAAAATGTACGGGCGATGCTCGATGAACTGCGCAAGCTCCCCGGTCTGAACGACATGCTCGACACCTTGCTCGGCATCATGGCCCGCTCCTATTTCCCAGGGTTGAACCCGGCCGACACTCGCGTGAACTTCTTCAGCCGCCCGGCCACGGGCGAAGAGGCCCGCTGGGTCGACTCGCTTCCCTTGCGTGATGCGTTGCTGCGGTTTTATGTCAGGCATGCCTGGCCAACCGACCAGACTCATTCGTTCTTCAACATCGGCCGAAACACCACAGCCTTCAGCCAGCAGCAACTGGCCGAGGACCAGCAGCGATGGAACAGCGTGGTCGAGCAAACCAGCGGCATTCTTTCCAAGCTATTGAACAGCCTGCTCCAGTCGTACTGGAACCAAGAGGTCAACGCGGACCAGTCGCGCCAACGGTTTTGCGCCCGCGTCATGAGTGACAAATGTCGCGCAGACCTGCTGTTCAAGCATCAGGACATGATCCTGAGCAGCGAAGAAAGCGAGCAACTGCGCGCGCTGTTCCTGGCAGACAAGACCGCGCGCGCGGCCTATACCCACCACCTGAACGTCGAGAGGGTGCGCATCCATGCGCCCTTTCAGCACTATGTCCATCTTGGGGGCACCTTGATGATCAGCAATGCCCACGCGTACCTCTACACGCAATCACGCGGCTTGCAGGTGCTCAAGGACATCGATGATCTGAAGGACATCCTGTTGACCCTGCTCAAAACCGCAGGGCATGAAGATGAGTTGCTCAATTTCCTCTCCTTGGACGAGCGTAGCGTGTTCATTGGCAGTGATCAGATAGAAGTGACCGGCAAGCCGGTGGCGGGCGATGCGTTCCAGGAGATGGTCGAAGACATTCTCGCCAAACAGTTCGACAACCTGGAATATGCGCTGGGGCTCTATCGGCGTAGCGCAGGTGAGATCGACCTGGCCGCGCTGCTCGACAATGCCCTGGACGTGCGCACCATGCTCGACAGCCGTTTGCAGGCGCTGGACGCCGGCGGGCGCTGGTCCGTCCATCCCATCACCAGCGGCAACGGCCGCCCCTCTACCGTCCATGCCGAAAAGGCCAAGGCACAGCTGAAGACGCTGGAAACGGTCGAGGCGGCGATGGCGATGGAGCGCAGCAAACACCCGACCCTGCGCGAGTTGGTGGGCCGAGCATTGAACGTCGAGCTGGGCAAAAGACAGTTGAGCCTCAAAGCCGACAACGTCTACATCAACCGCTACGCCACGCCAGCCAGCGAGCGCGAAGAGCGATTGCCCCTGGCGTCGACAAGCATGGTGGAGCACTTTATTGCGCGCCTGGCCAAGCAAGCCGAGGCCTTGACCGACTCGCCCCTGACCTGGTTTTACGGCAAGCGCCGCTCAGGCGTCGCCAACCAACTGCACAACCTGACCACGAACAGCTTCAATGCGGTGATCGAGCAGGTCCTGACCACCTTTGCAGAACATGACCTGCGGACGCTGCCGCATCTACTCCTGGAACATAACCGCGCGCACCTGAGCCATGGCATGTTGCTGGGGCTCAGCGGTGAAGCACAACTGAGGCGATTACAAAAGAGCCTGCCGGTCGCCTGCCTCGACCTGCTGGACAGCGCCCTTCACGCCGAAAACATGACCCGACTCACCCGGCGTGGCCTCAACGGGTTTATCCCTGACGCGTTTGGCTTGACCCTCAACCTCGGGGCTGACGCCGTACCCGAAGCTCTGACCAACTGTTTTGTACTGACCGAGCGTGGTGGCACCGACCCCGACCATTCAGGGCTGGCAATGCTGTGGACGCCGCGTGCCGGCTATGAGGCCTTTGCGTCGTTCAACGTCTTGCGCGAAGTGCTGGAACAACGCTTGCTGAGCCCCACCGCACGGTTACCGCTGATCGAGAACCTGAGGCCCTCCAAGCGCATACCCCACCAGTCCTATCGGCTCGGCCCCCTGCAACGTATCGACGAGCATCTGCTGCACAATCGCCAACAGACTTACAGCGACTTCATGCGCGACAAGATCGACCATGTACTGTCGATGAAATTGAACGCTCAACGCTTTCAGGACTTCATGGACAGTTTTATCCGCCAGGCCACACCGACCAACCTGCCCAGGGCGATGGCCATTGCACGTGCCATGATCCATCAACAGGCACTGCCGGTCTGGCTGGGGATGGCGCGGCCACATGAACAAATCCTGCATGCCGAACTGCTTGAGCAATACCGCGCCAGCGTAACGGATGAGCAGGATTACCTGCACGGCCTCACACCCATGCGCGAACAGGTGCTGAGTAGCTTATCTACCTTGCTCAATGCGCGGTTTCCCGGGCAAGTGGTCAACCCCGACGCCATATTGATACCTGGCCGTATCGACCTGCAAAACCACACCCAGACCCTGACCGACTTCGCCCTGCGGCACTTGCCTGAACTGAACGCTGACGATATCCGGCCGCGATCGCGTACAGACACGCCCTTGCCAGCAGCACTCGATGGCAGCACCGTGGTGCAACTGGTGCGCCAACTGGACTTGAAAAGTCTCTACCAGACACAGCTGACCACCCTGCTCAAGGGCCAGACCGAAGACACCCGTCGCCGTCGTCGATTGTTTTGTCGGCAACTGCCGTGGCAATTGCTGCAATACGCCCATGAACAAACACTTCAGGAGCGCCTGTCGGCATCAGCCTGGAGCTTTATCCAGCAAGTCTTTGATATGCCCGATGCCCTGGCGCGCAACAGCGTAAGCGGCGTCACGGCGATGGTTCGCCCGCTCGAACTGATCGCCACGCCGGGGGCGGCGCTGGTCAAGGCTCTGGGCTGCTACCTGATCGGCCCGAAGGGCGGCGCGACGGGCCCGTTGATCCTGTATGCGCCCTATAGCCCCAGCCACCTGTTGAAGGAATACGCAAATGAAGCGGCGTTCATCAGCGAATTCACCACCCCCGGGGCGCTGCAAGAGTGGGTGGTCAGCCAGTTGGAAGAATCGCAACAAGCCACTTACCGCAATTTGCTCAGCCAGAACTGGCGTCATGGGCTTTCGGAAATCCGTGTGGGTGCCAACCCGATTGTCGGCAACCTGCTCAAGCGCCTGTTCAAGGACAATATTGAGTTGCTGCTGCAGATGCTCGCCTGCCAGTTCTCTGAGTCGGGCAAGGTCAAATGGGACGGGATCACCAGCCTGTTGACCCGGGAGATTCCCAAGGGTTTGCAGTTCATGGCCGGTAAACTTGCTTACCCGCTAGTGGTGTGGCGCAGCTACAAACTGTTCCTGGCCTCCGCAGAAGACCTGCAACAGCACCGCTGGCAACGCGCGCTCAAGGCCTTTGCCGGCGGAGTGGCCGAATTGGCCGCGCTGCGCAAGGCGCTGGACAAGCTCTTGCCCCAGGACGCGCCAGTCACGGAGCCGCCCCCCGTTGAGCAGTGGTTGCAAGCCCCCGCGCCTGCTGCGGATACCCTGGCAGACCTGGACCTGACCGCACCCGCACGGACACACCTGCAAGTATTCGAAGACCACGATATTGCGCTGGCGGACCTCACCCCAGGCAAGCCTACCGGCCTTTACAGGGATCAGGCCGGCACGCGGCAGTTCATCCCCTTGTCGGGCAAGGTTTATCCGATAAAACAAGCCGGCAAACACTGGCGGTTGATCAAGGACGAGCTACCGGGCCCCTATGTGCAGTGCAACACCCAGGGGGTGTGGACACTGGACCTCGACCGGCATTACCCGCGCTACGGCAAAACGTTAAGCCGCTACGCCGGCAAACTCACCACCCGTGCAGCCGAGCGCGATGCCATCAATATCGAAGCGGTGGGCATACGAGAGATTGCCACGCTATCCAACTGGAAGGCCCAGTGCATTGATGAAGCGCTCAATGTCGCGACGTACTATTCGGTCAACTGCAAACGCAACCTGCTGCACTTCGCGACACATTTGGCCCCCAATAGCCGGCTCGGGCGGTTCTTCAGCGAACTGTTCGGCATCGTCACGCTGACGCCCGAGCAGGTGCAGCGAGTCGAGCGACGGGTCGACGAGATACTCGATGAGTTGACGAACCATACCCTCATCAGCCCCGATTCGATGCGGTTTGTCAGCGGCACCCATCGCTACAGCCCGCGCAACACCTTTGCCTTTGTGCTGCCCGATGACCAGGAGCAGAAAATCTATTTGCTCGACCGCTTTTTCGACCCCCCACTGGATAACTATCAAAACCGCCTGACCACGCCGTTCAACATCTCGGCCCACGCACGGGCAACGGTGCTGATTCACGAGATATCGCACATCAAATCCTTGACTGAGGACCTGGCCTACCTGGACAGCATGCGCCCGTTTCACGACCTGATTAATGTGAAGATCCAAGGTGCCAGGCTGATGCAGACCGACCTGGCCGACTTGCGTGATACCGCGCTGTCCACGCTGACGCCCGCCACGCTGTTGTTCAAAACCTGGGATGAGTTCAGCGAAGAATGGGAGGATTTCGGCAGCAGTCGGGCGACCACACCGCAAAAAGATAAAGTCCTCGGCATCACCGGCTGCCGAACCCTGAATGAGGCACGGGACATGTTCATGAGCAATGCAGACAAACGAATCGACACGATTCTGGCCAATGCCGATTCGGTCACCTACCTGATCAGCCAACTCGGGCGAGAGCTGGATGCGGGAGCCTGAGCAGGCTCCCGGCAGGTACGTCAGTCTTTCTGGTCGCGCAGGATGTTGCCGGAGGCCCCATCGATACGGGCTTCGTACACGGTACCGTCGGACTTGCGTCCCTTGACTTCCCAGTAGCCATTGTCATCGGCTTCCGCCGCATAGACCTCGACATAACCCGCCTTGGTCTTGGCAACGTCGATGGCTTTTTCGATGGTGATCCAGCCTGCGCCTGGCTTATCGGCCAGGGCAGCGCCCGCACTAAGCAGAGCAGTGGTTGCACACAGCGCGACTAAGGTTTTCTTCAGCATTTTCGTACTCCATTGTGGGAATGTCCTGATTTTTAGGTACTCCCAAACGAGAATAAGTTCCAATTGATGTGCAATCGCCATGACGCCTGTTCTCGCGGTCCACCTCGGGAGGTTAGAATGTGCGAAATCAGGATGAGTTAATGAGCGAAAAGTCCATTTCAGAAGCCGAATATGACGCCATCACCGACGCCGCCGCGCATTGGTGCATGCGCCTGCACGCCAGTGATTGCACAGCGGATGAACGTCAGGCTTTTGCGCAATGGCATGACTCCCATCCGCTGCACGCCTTTGAATACGCGGCCATGCTGGAAATCTGGGACGTCGCCGACCACCTGCCGCGCCACGAGATCCCGTCGGTGGTGGTGCCGTTCAAGCCGCGCAGCCGGCTGCGCACCTATGCAGTAGCGGCCGCGATCTGCCTGGTCGCCTTGCCCCTGGCCGCTTTCACTGGCTGGGAAGCCGGCTGGCTGCCGAGTTCCTATGAACGTTTCCAGGCCGCCAACGGCTTGCGCCAAGTCATTCTGGGCGACGGCAGCCAGGTGGAACTCAACCTGGGCACCGAGCTGGTCTACAGCAACTACAAGGATCAGCGCCGCGTCACGTTGAACAAGGGTGAGGCGTTCTTCAAGGTCAGCCATGACAGCGCGCATCCGTTTATCGTGCACGCAGGCGAAGGCCAGGTGCGCGTCACGGGCACCCAGTTCAACGTCTGGAAGTATGAAGACCAGGTGCGGGTGATGTTGCTCGAAGGCTCGGTGCAGATTGCCAGCGACTCGTCACACGGCAGCGTGCCCCTGACGCCGGGCATGCAGGCCAGCTACCAACAGGGCGATGCAACGCCGCGTATACAGGCAATCACCGCCAATGACAGCGCCCTGGCCTGGCGCCAGGGCAAGCTGGTGCTCGACAACCTGGCGCTGGTGGATGCGTTGCCGTTGATCAACCGCTACCTGAACAGACCGGTGATGCTGGCAGACGCCAACACCGGGACGATTCGCATCGGTGGCATCTACAACATCACCGAGGTCAATAACCTCATCCCCTCCTTGCCCAAGGTCTTGCCGGTCTATCTGACGCAGAACCAGGATGGCAACCCCGTACTCAATTCCATCCCGCGTAAATCCCCCAAAGGCTGAGCCTGCACCCCGGCCGGGGCATCGTTGCGCCTGAAGTGTCCATTTTTGAAACACTCGACTCCCCTGGACCGCCCGTGTGGTGCGGATTCATCGTTTTGTCATAGGCAGTGTTACAGCGCTGATACAGCTTGGTGAATCGTTTGTGGTATGCCGCTGTGTGTATGCCTTGGAGGCAGGTGTCTCAGCGCTGAAACAGCACTGACATCACTTCGCCCACAAACAAATCCAAGCCATTGAATAACAACGGCAAATAAAAAGCGGCACGGCTTCTGCTCTATCCCTTGCAGCGCTGTTTAGGGTCAGCGCGACGAATAAGGAATGCCGCCGTGGCCACACTCACTCAAGGTTCGATGAACGTGCTGCTGATCAGCTGTGTACTCAGCGTCGGCATCAGTGTTCCCAGCTTTGCAGAGGATGGCGTGATCGTGACAGGGCGCAACGTACAGGCTCATATGTACGGCCGCGCCGCCTTCGGTAAAGACCCCTACCCCACCACCGCCAACGCCAACCCCAGCCGGGACATCATCGGTGCCACTGGCGAGCTCAGTGATATGGATATCGGCGGCATCAGCAGCGGCTCAAGCATTGTCCGCGCAGTTCAGACCAACGGCACCTTGACCGGCCTGCACGCCACGCAAAACAGCATGTCCACCTTGGGGGCCGGCTCTGCCGCCGGCCACGGTGCGGGCAGCAGCATGGGCGGGCAGATCAGCGACTCGGTCCAGCGCGGCATGGCGCCGTTGAATAACATCGGCAGCATGCTGGGGGGCAAGTGATGAATCGTTCCCTGCTCGTTCTCGCCCTGTTGGCCAGCGCCCCGGCATTCGCCGACGACACGGCGGTGATCCACAACAGCGGCCAACAATACCAGGGTGTCGTGTCGATCAACCAGGCGGCCGGCAACCAGCAGCAAATGTCCAACAGCCGCGTCATCGCGCTCGGTGGCCAGGCCACCAACGTCAACATCCAGCGCCTCGACGGCAGTGTCGACCCGTCCCTGAACGCCAGGGCGGCGATCCAGGGCAGCTCATTTACCAACGGCAACGGTGTACTGGGCATCAACCAGTCCGCCGGGGCCAATAACCAATCCATCAATGCCGTGCGGATCAGCATCAACCCTGGCCCGCAAAGCATCGATGACAGCGTCCTGTTGCAACAGAACACCACGACGCTGGCAACCGACTCAGGGCTCACCCCCACCACTGGCAGCCGCCTTGTCGTTACGAGCGACCAGGCCTTCACAGGCAGCCGAGGAGTGATTCAGGTGAACCAGAGTGCCGGGGTGGGGAACCGAGTGGCTAACACCCTGGGCATCACTATCAAGTAAACGCTTGGTAGCACTGTTAGACCGTACCAACACTTAACCAACTAATTAGAAGCAAGGAGAAACACCATGAAACCTCAAATGGCTCTGAAACCACTGGTTTTCGCACTGGCCGCACTCATGGCTGCTGCTGCTCAAGCAGGTGGTGGCTGGCACCCTGCACCTCAACCCACCGGTGTGGTTGCCTCTGTCGTGACCGATGTGCAAAACAGCGTGGGCAACAAGTTCGATGACACCAAAACCGAAAACAACGCCTCTGCCGACGGCTCGGTAACCAGCAACAGCGGTAACACCGGGGTCAACGTACAGGCGGGCAGTGGTAACCAGGCCGACAACTCCGGCGCCATCTCCAGTGCCAAAGGTGACTTTGCAACGGTATTCGCTGTCGTCGATGTCAATCAAAACAGCGGGCTCAACAACTTCGTCAACAAAGGCACCCAGAACAACGCCTCGTTGGATAACTCGGCTAACGGGAACTCCGGCAACCTGGGTTACAACGGCCAGGCCGGTCAAGGCAACCAGGGTAAAAACAACCTGGCAATCACCACCGCTGATGGCAAAAACATCGCAGCGGCCGCCAACACCGAGCAAAACTCGCTCGCCAACAGCTACCTGAACACTGCCGCTACCAGCTACGGGTATGGCCATGGCAGCAAAGCCCAATACGTGTCCAACAACTCCAGCCTCGACAACTCGGTTAACCGCAACTCCGGCAACGTGGGTGTGAACCTGCAATCCGGCTCGGGCAACCAAGGCAGCAACAGCCTGTCGATCGGTCAAGGTTGCAGCGTCTGCGCCAGCGGCGTGCGCTTCTGATCCAACGGGGCCTTGGCAACAAGGCCCTTTTTTATTCCAGTGTCCAGCAGGTCACATGATCATGCGCCTCGCGACCCTCACCCTCCTGATGCTGCTCACCGGCCCGACCTGGGCAGGCACCATGGCGATCTCCGCCCTGCCTGGCGGTGCAGTGATCTACAAGAAGGTCGAGAGTATTCGTGAACGCCGGTTCGCCAACCTGGTGGAACAGAAAACCGATTTCAGCTGCGGTGCTGCGGCACTCGCTACCATTCTGCGCCAGGGTTATTGGCTGGATGTAGACGAAGATCACGTCATCAAAGGCATGCTGGTCAATTCCGACCAGGACCTGGTGCGTACCCAGGGCTTTTCCATGCTGGACATGAAGCGCTACCTCGAAAGCATCGGCATGCGTGCCCGGGGCTACAAAATCGCGCCAGAAACACTGGTCACCGTAAAGATCCCCGTGGTGGTCCTGCTGGAAATTCGTGGCTACAAGCACTTCGTGGTGATGCAGCGGGCCGACAAGGACTGGGTCTATATCGGCGACCCGGTACTGGGCCATAAGCGCTATTCCCATGATGACTTCGTCAAGGGCTGGAACGGCATCGTGTTCGCCGTGCTGGGTGAAGGTTACGACAAGGCCAACGCCCTGCTCGACCCGCCCACGCCACTGACCGCCAAGAACCAGTTGAATGAGTTCAGGCCCGTAGGCGATGCCGAGCTGATGGATTTCGGTTTTATCCAGAGCGACTTCTTCTAAGAAGCGCAATAAGGGGCAGGACGCTCCAGGAGCAAAAGATGAACACTTCCCGTTGGCTGACGGTCTTGTGTCTGGCAGCCTCAATGCCCGCTTATGCTTCGTCGGGGTTCAAACCCATCGAGCTCAAGGATTCGGAAATGGCCGACCTGCGCGGTCGTTACGTGATGCCGGGGCGGATCATCAGCTTCGGCATTGTCATGAGCAGCACCTGGACCAACGCCGTGGGTGACACCATCACCGGCAAGGCCAGCATGCAGATCGATTCGTCGACCATCACCCCGCAATTCTACGTACAAACCACCGGCTCGACCGGCAACGGCACGAACCCGAACACCGGCACCGGCACGGTCACCGGCGGCGCCGGCCTGGGCAGCGGCCAGGGTGTGACACAAAGCGTGCGTACCGCCGGCGATGGCAACACCGCCTATAACAATGTGGGCATCACCGTCGAGAACGGTTTTGCGCCCTCCAACATCGTGCAATCGGGGCAAGTGCTGGTCGCCGGCGGTACGGTGACCGGTGACAGCGCAGCAGGCCGCGTGAGCGTGTCGGCCAACAACGGTGGCTTGCAGATGGCGATCCAGGCCAACCACAACCAGGGCAACAGCCTGCAGCAGATCGGTGGTGGGAATGTGCTGCAAGGCACGGTTCTGACTGGCAACACTAACTTCGTCAACAACATGACCCAACTCAACGTAGTGATGAACAACAACGGTTTGAACAACGGCGCATTGAACTGCAATCTGGATCAACTCAAAGCCCTACGCACGCTCGGTTATTGAACTACGCTGACCGTCGACACTTACGCATTAGAAAAGGACGGCTTATTTCATGCATCGATCGTTATCGCTCCGTGCTGTGATCTGTTTAAGTACGCTCTTGCCCGCATCCGTTCTGTATGCAGCGCCAGATAGCGACATCGAAACCCTCAAACAGGAACTCCTGGAACTCAAGCAGCGGTACGAAGTGCAGCAAAAAGCGCTGGCCGTGCTGGAGCAGCGCGTGCGTCAGGTCGAAGACCAACCGGCCACACCGGCCCCCAAACGTCTGGCCAAGTCCCCGGCAGACTTTCAAAAAGCCAACGGCACCACCGTCGCGGGCACGGGTGCCGCAGCTGCATCCGGTGGCGCTGGAGGGGGTGGTGGCAGTTCCTACGGCCAGTCCCTCAAGGACGACTCCGCCCCGGCGCAAAGTGTCAGCAACCTTTATAACGAAGCCAGCGGCTTTTTCGGCAATGGCAAGTTCAGCTTCGAAACCGGCGTCACCTATGCCCGTTACGACGCCCGTCAGTTGACCCTCAACGGGTTCCTGGCGCTGGACTCGATTTTCCTCGGCAATATCAACCTGGACCGCATCAAGTCCGATAACTGGACCCTGGACCTGACCGGGCGCTACAACGTCGATAACCGTTGGCAGTTCGATGTGAACGTGCCGGTGGTGTACCGCGAGTCGACCTACCAGTCTGCCGGTGCCGGCAACAACGGCACCGCGACGTCGGAACAATCGGTGACGCGCGACCCGACCATCGGCGACGTCAACTTCGGCGTGGCCTACAAGTTCCTCGACGAAACCCCCACCCTGCCGGATGCGGTGGTATCGGTGCGGGTCAAGGCGCCCACCGGCAAAGAACCGTTTGGTATCAAGCTGATCAATACGCCCGGCAACGACAACCTGTTCGTGCCCGAAAGCCTTCCCACCGGCAACGGGGTCTGGTCCATCACACCGGGCATTTCCCTGGTCAAGACCTTCGATCCTGCCGTGCTATTCGGCTCGCTGTCCTATACCCATAACTTCGAAGAATCCTTCGATGACATCAGCAGTGACGTCAACCAGAAGGTCGGCGGCAAGGTCAGCCTGGGCGACAGCTTCCAGTTCGGGGTCGGCGTGGCCTTTGCCCTCAACGAGAAGATGAGTATGTCGTTCTCGGTGTCCGACCTGGTGCAGCGCAAGAGCAGGCTCAAGCCCAACGGCGGCGACTGGCAATCGGTGGTTTCCAGCGATGCCAACGCCGGTTATTTCAACGTGGGGATGACCATTGCCGCGTCGGATAACCTGACCATCGTGCCGAACCTGGCAATCGGCATGACGGACGATGCGCCGGACTTTACGTTCAGCCTGAAATTCCCGTATTACTTCTAACCCGACCGCTACAGAATCCGGTGCACAAGGAAAAGCCCCGCAACGATAAGGGTCGTTGCGGGGCTTTTCGGTTTACCCGCCCTAGCGGATCTGGTGTTTGTGCAGCAACCGGTAGAACGTCGGCCGGGAAATCCCCAGCACACGGGCCGCGACACTCAGGTTGTCGCTGTGCCGGTTGAGCACATCGCACAGCGCCTGGCGTTCAGCACGGTGCTTATAGTCTTCCAGTGTAGCCATGGGTGGCGAAATTGCCTGTTCGCCCAGCAATCCCAGATCGGCGGCTTCGATCTGGCGCCCTTCGGCGAGTACCAGGCCGCGGCGCACGCGGTTGGCCAGTTCGCGCACATTGCCCGGCCACGGGTGTTGCCCCATGGCCACCAGGGCGTCATCGCTGAAGCTGCGGGGGCGGCGGCCGGTTTCCTGGCTGTAGAAGCGTGAAAAGTGGTTGGCCAGCATCGCCACATCACCATGGCGCTCGCGCAAGGGCGCGGTGACCACCTGCAGCACATTGAGCCGGTAGTACAAGTCTTCGCGGAAAGCCCCCTTGGCGACGGCCGCTTCAAGGTCGACGTGGGTGGCCGCCAACACCCGCACGTCCACCGGAATCGGCTGGCTGCCGCCGACCCGCTCGACCTGCTTTTCCTGGAGAAAGCGCAGCAGGTTGGCTTGCAGTTCCATGGGCAAATCGCCGATTTCATCGAGGAACAGGGTGCCGCCATGGGCCGCTTCGATGCGCCCGACCTTGCGTTGATGGGCACCGGTAAACGCGCCCTTCTCATGGCCGAACAGTTCGGATTGGATCAGGTGTTCGGGAATGGCGCCGCAGTTGATCGCGACAAAGGGCCTGGCATGGCGCTGGGATTGGCGGTGCAGGGTCTTGGCCACCAGCTCCTTGCCGGTGCCGCTGTCGCCACGGATCAGTACCGGGGACTCCGTGGGCGCCAGCTTGGACAATAATTTGCGTAACTCACGAATGGGGCGGCTTTCCCCCAGCAACTCGTGCCCTTCATCTACCGGGGTGTGACCCTTGCCACGCAGGCGCGCCATGCCAAACGCGCGGCCCAGGGTCACCTGCACCCGCGCCACGTCGAATGGCAGGGTATGGAAGTCGAAAAACCACTCGCAGACGAAGTCCCCCACATTTTGCAGGCGCAGCACATCCTGGCTGAGTACGGCGATCCACTCGGTGCCACTGCGGCTGATCAGTTCCTTGACCGCTTCGGGCCGCTCCAGATGATAGGGCTGCAGGCGCAATAGGCCGACATCGCATGAGCGCTCTCCTACCGATTCCAATGTGCAGCTGTCGACATCCCACCCGGCCGTACGCAAACCGGGCAGCAACCCGTGGCAGTCGTCACAGGGGTCAACCACGAGCAAACGACGTTGGACGAGGGGCACACCCATGACTGATCCTTGGCGTCAAAAATCACTAAAGTTATTTAGAAACAACAGTTTGTAATGGTTGCCGATAACCCTAGCAAGATCTTGACAGCGTGCTTGTATCGTTTCGCTATAAGTGCGGACAAAAAGCCACTACTCGTGTTTGCAGGTCAAAAAGTTGCGTCTTCGCAAAACTTTCAATCAGCTTTCAAAACAGCCGCTTACATGACGTCCATCAGGAAAAGTTGAAATTTGTTGCTCTAACATGTGACCCGTACCCCGTCATCGCGCATCAGTACAAGTAACCCGCCGCACGGTCAGCCCAACCGCCGGTACTCACTTGAATGGGCATTTAGAGAGAGACCCACATGAACGCCCCGCTCCGCATCAACGAAGCTCTTTTGATCGCAGACCGTGCTTTCCAGCCCTTTCAATGCGTGGCCTGGCACGATGGCAATGGCGCCCTGAGCCTGAGTGTCATCGACCGCACCAATAACCGTATCGGCAGCAAACAGCTGTCGTCGAACACCTATAGCGACCCGGCGCAATTGGAAGACTTGCTGTTGCGGGCCCGCGCCGAACTCGACAAAGATGGCTACCAGTTGCAGTCCTGGGCCATGCCGAAGTAAATCGCGGCTAACTTGCGATCACTGCAAAACAGTGATCGCAAGTTGCACAATCGAACTTAAGACGCTTATCGCGCCGCGAGAATAAACCGTTCGATTGCTTCCGCAGCGCCCTCCTCGACATTACTGCCGGTGACCACGCTGGCCTGGCGCTTGACGGCTTCTTCCGCCTGCCCCATGGCAATCGACAACCCCGCCACCTGAAACATCGCCGGGTCATTGCCCCCATCCCCGATGGCCGCCGTCTGCTCCAGCGGCACCCCAAGGTGCGCCGCCAGGGTCTTCAACGCCTCGCCCTTGTTGGCCAGCATGGCCGTCACATCCAAATAAATCGGCTGCGAACGCGATACCTGGGCCAAGCCCTGGACCTTGGGCTGCAATTGCGCTTCCAACGTCACCAGTAATTGGGTGTCGTTGCTCGCGGCGACGATCTTGTCGATACGCTCCAGGTAGGGTTCGAAACTTTCCACCACCACCGGCCCATACCCCAGGCCATGGGCTTCGCGCGGTTCCACCGGCCCTGGCGGACCACGGCGCAGCCAGTCGCCGTCGGCAAACACCCAGACTTCCACATCCGGCTCGGCCGAGAACAGCGCCAAGGTCACCAGCGCCGCCTCCGCTGGCAAATGGTGGGCAACCAGGATGCTGCCATCCGGGTTGATCAAGGTGCCACCGTTGAAGCCCGCCACCGGCACATCGATCCCGAATGTCTCGATCAGGTGCAGCATGGCCTTGGGCGGTCGCCCGCTGGCCAGGCTGAAAAACACCCCGGCCTCGCGCAGGGCGCTCACCGCGTCGACGGTGCGCTGGCTCAGGCGATGATCCGGATGCAGCAAGGTGCCGTCCACGTCGCTGAGGATAAAACGGATGGGATGAATCGCTGCGTCACTCATCCGAGCGAGTGCCAGGTGCGGCCATCGCGCGCCAGCAACCCATCAGCCGCTGCGGGCCCGTCTTCACCGGCCTTATAGGTCTGGATCCCGTCGTCCTCCTTCCATGCATCGAGGAACGGTTGCACTGCTCGCCAGCCGTTTTCGATGTTGTCGGCGCGCTGGAACAAGGTCTGGTCGCCGGTCATGCAGTCGTAGATCAGGGTTTCATACCCGGTCGACGGTTGCATCTCGAAGAAGTCCTTGTAGGCAAAACCCAGCTGGATGTTGGCCATATCGAGGGTGGGCCCGGGCTTTTTCGCCAGCAGGTCGAACCACATGCCTTCATTGGGCTGGATCTGGATCTTCAAGTAGGTGGGCTTGACCTCGTCCACCTCGGTGTCACGGAATTGCGCATAGGGCGCCGGCTTGAAGCAGATCACGATCTCGGTGTCGCGCACGCTCATGCGCTTGCCGGTACGCAGGTAGAACGGCACGCCGACCCAGCGCCAGTTATCGATCATCACCTTGAGGGCGACGAAGGTCTCGGTGCTGCTGTCGGGAGCGACGTTGGCTTCTTCGCGGTAGCCGGGCAGTTGCTTGCCGGCGATTTCGCCCGCGGTGTATTGCCCGCGCACCGAGTTGGCCCGCGCGTCTTCCAGGGACCACGGGCGTACCGCGCCGATGACCTTGGCCTTTTCACCGCGCACCGCATCGGCACCAAAGGCGGCCGGGGGCTCCATGGCCACCATCGCCAGCAGCTGGAACAGGTGGTTGGGCACCATGTCGCGCAGGGTGCCGGTTTTTTCGAAGAAATTGCCTCGCGTCTCCACGCCGACGGTTTCGGCGGCGGTGATTTGCACGTGGTCGATATAGTGGTTGTTCCAGAACGCTTCGAACAGCACGTTGGAGAAACGGCTGATGAGGATGTTCTGCACCGTCTCTTTGCCCAGGTAATGGTCGATGCGATAGATCTGCTTCTCGCTCATCACCTTGAGCAGGCTGGCGTTCAACGCTTCGGCGGTGGCCAGGTCGGAGCCGAAGGGCTTCTCGATCACCACGCGCCGGAAACTGTCATCGGTTTCCGTCAGCAGGCCCGCACTGCCCAGGCGCTGCACCACCTCACTGAAGAAGCGTGGTGCGGTGGCCAAATAGAACACCGCGTTGCCGGTGCCGCTGGCAGCGATCTTCTTGCCGATGTCGGCGTAGGTGCTGTCATCGAGGAAATCGCCCTCGACGTAGCTGATGCCTTTGGCCAGTTGCGCCCACAATGCCGGATCGAGGGCGTTATCCCCATTGCCCTTGACCTTACTCGCGGCCTCGGTGCGGATAAAGTCCTCGAGTTTCTTGGCGAAGTCGGCATCGCTGATCGCGTTGTGATCAACGCCAACGATGCGCAAGCCATCGCCCAGCAAGCCATCACGACTGAGGTTGTACAGCGCCGGCATCAGCAGGCGCTTGACCAGGTCGCCATGGGCGCCAAACAGAAACAGGGTGGTGGGTGGAGCAGGTTCGGCCTTGAGTTTCTTGCCGTTGGCGGTCATTTTTTGGAAGTCTCCACGTGGCCGCCAAAGCCAAAGCGCATGGCAGACAGCATCTTGTCACCGTAGGTGCTCTGCTGGCGCGAGCGGAACCGCGCGAACAACGACGTGGACAGTACCGGCACCGGCACGGCTTGTTCCATGGCGGCTTCGATGGTCCAGCGGCCTTCGCCGCTGTCGGCCACGGAACCGGAGTAACCGTCCAGCTTGGGGTCGGTGGCCAGGGCGTCGGCAGTCAGGTCCAGCAACCAGGACGAGACCACGCTGCCACGGCGCCAGACTTCGGCGATATCGGCAACGTTGAGGTCGAAGCGCTGGTCTTCGGGCAGGTTTTCCGAGTTCTTGGTCTTGAGGATGTCAAAACCTTCGGCAAACGCCTGCATCATCCCGTACTCGATGCCGTTGTGGATCATCTTGACGAAATGCCCGGAACCCGCCGGGCCGGCGTGGATGTAGCCCTGCTCGGCACGCTTGTCAGCCGACGCGGAACGGTCCTTGGTGCGCGGGATGTTGCCCAGGCCCGGTGCCAGGCTGGCGAAGATCGGGTCGAGGCGCTGCACCGTCTCGGTGTCGCCGCCGATCATCATGCAGTAGCCACGCTCCAGGCCCCAGACCCCGCCGGAGGTACCGACATCGACATAGTGCAGGCCCTTTTGCGCCAGGGCCTTGCCGCGACGCACGTCATCCTTATAGTTGGTGTTGCCGCCGTCGATGATCACGTCACCGTCTTCCAGCAGCTCACTGAGTTCATTGATGGTGTTTTCGGTGGGGTCGCCTGCCGGCAACATCACCCAGACGGCACGGGGTTTCTGCAGCCCGGCCACCAGGGCCTTCAGGTCGGCAACGCCGGTGGCGCCCTCTTCGCTCAAACCTTTGACAAATGCTTCGTTACGGTCGTAAACAACGGTGGTATGCCCATTGAGCATCAGGCGCCGTGCAATATTCCCGCCCATGCGGCCTAGTCCGATAATCCCCAGTTGCATGTGCTGATGCTCCCAACTACTGAATAAATGTGTGACATAGTTTATAGCGCAATGAGGCTAATGAGGGTTAGTCCAGGGCAGATCCGTGTAGTTTCATGGGAAAAAATTGCCATCGTTTCACCATCACGCCTCCGAAAGTCACATGACCACCAAAAATAAAAAAGTTCCATTGATGGGAAAAAGAATTCAGAATTGCTTCCGACTGTTGCCGAGAACCTCGACTCAAGCGTTCTGGCACACCGCGACACACCGGCTATTTGCGAGGCAAGCAATGAGCACAGCACAGATGACCCGTCCTCCACAGACCCTCTACGTCACACTCCGTCGCGATGAATTGCGCCAGTTGAAAGACGAACGCGATCAGTTGCAGCTTGAGGTCATGCGCCTGCGTGCCCATATCATTCAAGCCCAGCTGGACCAGCCTTCCGGTGCGCAGCCCGCGCTCTGCTGAGCCCGTCATCACTTTGTAAGATAACGGCTACATAAATCTCACAAAGTTTTCACATGCCCTTCCCGATACTCCCGCCCCCAAGGGCCATCCCATGCAAGGGTGGCCTCTGTTGCGTGCAGCCCTGCGCGTCAACTGAAAAATTACCGGGTTGGAGCGCTGGATGGCGATGTTCGAACGCAGCAGCAAGTCTGCGAAAGGCTTTGATTGGGCCGGTCTTGGCTGGCTATTCGTGTTTTTCTGGTACTTCTCCGGCATTACCCAACTGCTGATCCAACTCAGCGGCACTTCCGGCTTCAGTGGTTTTCGCCAAGCCTTCTTCATGAGCGCGATATGGCTCGCGCCCCTGCTGGTATTCCCTCGCCGTACGCGCTTGCTTGCTGCCCTGATCGGCGTGGTGCTGTGGGCCTGTTCCATGGCCAGCCTGGGTTATTTCTTCATCTACCAGCAGGAATTTTCCCAAAGCGTCATCTTCATCATGTTCGAGTCGAACATCTCCGAAGCCGGCGAGTACGCCACACAATACTTCGCCTGGTGGATCGTGCTGGCGTTCATTGCCCACACCGCCGTGGCTATTTTCCTGTGGACCCGGGTACGCCCGGTATACTTGCCGCGCGGCCAGGCCCTGGTGGCGGCAACGGCGATCCTGGTGGCGATCATCGGTTACCCGCTGGTCAAGCAGATAGCCCGCAGCGACACCCTGGACGACGCCATCGACCGCTTCGAGTCGCGCATCGAACCGGCCGTGCCCTGGCAGATGATCGTTGCCTACCGCCGCTACACCGAACAACTGGACAACATGCAAGGCATGCTCGACAGCGCCAGCCAGATCCCCCCCTTGACCAACCTCAAGGACACCATGGCCGGCCAGCCTTCGACCCTGGTGCTGGTGATCGGCGAGTCCACCAATCGTCAACGCATGAGTCTCTACGGCTATCCGCGCAACACCACGCCGGAACTGGACAAGCTGCGCGACCAGCTGGCTGTATTCGACAACGTCATCACCCCGCGCCCCTATACCATCGAAGCGCTGCAACAGGTACTGACGTTCGCCGATGAGGAGAACCCCGATCTCTACCTCAAGACACCGTCGATCGTCAGCGTGATGAAACAGGCCGGCTACAAGACCTACTGGATCACCAACCAGCAGACCATGACCAAGCGCAACACCATGCTCACGACCTTTTCCGAACAGGCCGACGAGCAGGTGTACCTGAACAACAATCGCAACCAGAACGCCCGCCAATACGACGGCGATGTCCTGGAGCCATTCTCCAAGGCCCTGGCCGACCCGGCCGAGCGCAAGTTCATCGTGGTGCACCTGCTCGGCACCCACATGAGCTACCAGTACCGCTATCCACCGACCTTCGACAAATTCACCGACCGCCAGGGCGTACCTGCCGGGATCAGTGACGATCAACTGCCCACCTACAACAGCTACGACAACGCGGTGCTGTACAACGATTTCGTGGTGTCGAGCCTGATCAAGGACTACGCCAAGACCGATCCCAACGGCTTCCTGTTGTACCTGTCGGACCACGGCGAAGACGTATTCGATTCCGCCGGCCACGCCACCCTGGGGCGTAACGAAGGCAAGCCGACGGCGCCGATGTACACCATTCCGTTCATGGCCTATGCCTCGCCGAAATGGCGCGAAACCCACGACTGGAAGTTTGCCGGCGACTTGCAACGCCCTTACAGCAGCTCGCAATTGATCCACACCTGGGCCGACCTCGCCGGGCTGAGTTTCAACGAACTGGACCGCAGCAAGAGCGTCGTGAGCGACAGCTTCACGCCGCGCCCGCTGATGATCGGCAACCCCTACATGCGCCCGCAAAAGGCCTTGATTGACTTCAGCCTGATCAAGCCCAAGAAGGTTAATCCGACCGATGTGGTCCTGCAGGAACCGCCGGCCTTGTAACAGAAAGATAACAATCATTCTCGTTTAGCCCTAAAGTTCCACCGCTCCTTTCGTCTTTGAGCCAAGGCCTTCCCTTTCCGGGGTGGCCGCAAAGACGACAAGGAGTCTTCCGCGATGTTCGCGCCTTTTACCCGCTCCATGACCCTCACGCTCGGCCTGTGCGGCGCCGCCCTAAGCCCGGCCCTGCTGGCTGAAACCGACCCTGAACACACCCCGCTCGAACTCGGCGCGACCAACATCTCCGCCGAAGGCCTGGGCGCCACCACCGAACACACAGGCGCCTACACCACCGGCTCGATGAGCACCGCCACCCGCCTGAACCTGTCGGTCAAGGAAACCCCACAATCGATCTCGGTGATCACTCGCCAGCAGATGGATGATTTCAATCTCAACACGTTGACCGACGTGCTGCGCCAGACCACCGGGATCAACGTCCAGCATAACGACTCCGACCGCGTGTCCTATTCCTCCCGCGGCTACGGCATCACCAACTTCCAGATTGACGGGATGCTCAATACCTTCGGCTACATGAAGTCCGACGCCGATACCATTATCTACGACCACATCGAGGTGGTACGCGGTGCCACGGGCTTGACCACCGGCGCCGGCGACCCCTCGGCCACCATCAATATGGTGCGCAAGCGCCCGACGGCCCAATGGCAGGCGAAAACCGGCGTCAGCGCCGGCAGCCATGACAACTATTACAGCTACGTGGACGTGGGCGGCCCGCTGGCGTTCGACGGCAAGCTGCGCGGGCGTACGGTGCTGGCCTACCGTGACAGCCAATCGTTCCGCGACAACTATGGCCTGCAGCGGGCGGTCGGCTACGGCATCCTGGAAGGCGATCTTTCCGACGATACCGTGCTGGCCGTAGGTTTCGATTACCAGAACAAGCAGGTCCAGGGCACCTCATGGGGCACCGTGCCGTACTGGAACAGCGAGGGCGGCAAGGCCGGGCTGTCGCGCTCCACCAATATGGCGGCGCACTGGAGTTCCTGGCCGCTGACGGACAAGACCACCTTCGCAACCCTCGACCATCGGCTGGGCGGCGACTGGCACGTGAAGGCCGCCTACACCCATCGCCAGAGCGACACGGATGGCAAGGTGTACTACGGCGGTGCGGGGTTCCCCAACGATGACCGCAGCGGCATGACCGCCTGGGCCAGCCACATGCGCGGCACATCGAGAATGGAGGCCGTCGACCTCAACCTCGCCGGCAGCTATGCACTGCTGGGCCGCGAACATGCACTGATGATGGGCTATGGCGAGGCCACGCAGCGGGACGTCTCCCCCGTGATGCGCAGCAACCTACCCGCCGGCTATTACACCATCGAAGACTGGAAATACATGGGCGGGATCGCCAAGTTCGGCGACACCGTCACCGACCTCAAGGGCGAGCACAGCAGCAAGCAACAGAAGGCTGGCTATCTGGCCACGCGACTGAGCCTCACCGACCGCTTGCATGCAGTGCTGGGCAGCCGCTATGGCAGTTGGGAACTGAAAAGCGCGGCCCCCGAATACAACGCCAACGACCAACTGACGGCCACCAACAAGACCTCCCAGACCCACAATGATATGTGGACGCCCTACGCCGGCCTGCTCTACGACCTGACGCCGGAGTACACCGTCTACGCGAGCTATACCGACATTTTCAAACCCCAGAGCCTGCGGGATGCCAACAAGAAGTACCTGGAGCCCGTGGTCGGCAGCAACTACGAGGTGGGCCTCAAGGGCAGCGTGCTGGAGGAGCGCCTGAACCTGGCGGCGGCGTATTTCTGGAGCACCCAGGACAACGTCGCAGAGCGGGACGATTCGGTGGAGCGGAACCCGACCACCGGCGAGGAGTACTACAAGTCCGGCGGCAAAGGTAACAAGGTCAACGGCTTCGAATTGGAAGCTGCCGGGGAAATCATGCCCGATTGGAACCTGACGGCCGGCTACACCTACACCCATTCGGTCAACGGCTCGGGCAAACGCAACAACACCGGGCAGCCGCTGAACCTGCTGAGAGTGTCCAGCGCCTACCGTTTGCCGGGGGCATGGCGCAACCTTACGGTCGGCGGCGCGGTGAACTGGCAGAGCGACATTTACGATTGGAGCAATCGACCTACAGGGGTACGCGTCGGCAACACACCGGTGACCGAACGGGCGAAGATCACACAACAGGCATACACGGTGGTCAACCTGATGTCCCGCTATCAATTCGACGAGCACGTCTCAGCGTCGCTTAACGTCAACAACCTGTTCGATAAAAAGTATTACGAACGCGTCGGTTTTTATAACGGCGTGTATTGGGGCGACCCACGCGCCATTACGCTGGCCGTTGACTGGAAGCTTTAAAGCCGACCATCCGAAGTTAACGATATTGTTAACTTCGGATGTTTCTCGCGTTAATTCCCACTTAATAAGACCGCACCAGAATCGCCCCACGATTCTGATCAAGGACAGAGCAGATAACCGATCACACTTAATGAGTAAACACAGATGAAACTCTCGACCTTGATGCTTGCCAGCCTGATGACCCTGGGCTCCGCCGCCGCGTTTGCCGAAGGCGGCTCGGAGCGCTCGAAGGAGTTCTACAACAACTTCACCTTCACGCAGCAGACGCTTCACGGCACGGTTGAACAAACGGCGTCCGCCGACGGCAAGACACCGAACACCAACACGACCGAACAGGAACAACCCAAGAGTTAAGTTAATCGTTAGTTAATCCGTAACACCCTGGGCCATACCGCTCCGTTGGCAAAGGTTTATTGGGCGCCCTCCGCTGGCGCCCTTTTTTTCGCCGGTTATTTATTAAAGCGGCTTGTTCCAGAACAACATGCGTCCATGGGCGGGATCAAACTTCGCATCATCAAAACCAAACTTGCGATACGCCGACTGGGCGACGGCATTACCTTCCAGCACCTCCAGGGTGATCTTGCAGCAACCACGCTGGCGGGCGATGTCCTCGACCTTCAGCAGCATTTTCTGGCTCAGCCCCAAGCCGCGAAACTCATTCATCACCACCACGTCGTGCACGTTGACCAAGGGGCGGCAGGCAAAGGTGGAAAACCCTTCAAAGCAATTCACCAGCCCCGCCGGCTCACCGCCAACAAACGCCAGCACACTGAACGCATGGGGGCGTTTGGCCAACTCGGCCGGCAGTTGCTCCAGTAGATCAGCGGGCAGGCTATGGCCGCCGCCCATGGGGTCTTCTGCGTAATGGTTAAGCACCTTGGCAATGGCTTCGGCATGTACAGGATTGGTGTAGCTGGCTTGCAGCACCAGGATATCTGGGGTGTCCATTTCCGTCCTCGATCACGACTACAAGGGAACCGGTTCCCTTTGAGGGGCACGATTGTAAGCGTGGAGTCAGCACCAGATGAAGGAGATTAACTACAAATGTGCGCCCGAAAGCGCGAAGGCTTTGGCATTAAAAACCCCCAAAGTGTCCATTCAGGGCTTTTTTCGTACAGGTCTCAGTTGAAGCGCTGCAGCTGCATTTCTTGCAAGCGGCTCAAGGTGCGACGGAAAGGAAACGCCAGGTAACCGTTGGTATACAGGCGCTCCAGCGGCACCTGGGCGTCGATGAACAGCGGCACCTTGCGGTCGTAGCACTCGTCCACCAGGGCGATGAAGCGACGCACACTGTCGTCGTGCACCGACAACTGCGGCAACTCGCGATCACCGGCCACCACGCGCTCGACCCCATCCTCGGTGCCGCGGGCAATCCGGCCTGGGCGCTGTTGCGCACTCAGGTTGGGCACCTCCCCCAGCAGGATCGCCTTGAAGCGGTCGCACAGCAGGATGAAATCCATTGCCGCCAGGGGTTGTTCGCAGAGGTCGGCATAGCGGCACCACAGCACGCTGTCACTGGCCTGCACGCACACGATGGAACGATGGCCGACGGTGACCGGACCAAGACTCACCGTCTGGCCTTCGGCCAATTGTGCGAACACGTTCGCCAGCGCATCGGGCTGGTTCACCCAATAGCGCTGCCGGCCCACACCTGGATGCAAGCGATGATCCTCGCCACCGTCGACCGCCACCACGTGCATATGCCGCTCAATCGCCGCAATGCCCGGCAGGAAGCGCTCCCGATTGAAGCCATCGGCATACAGCTGGGCCGGTGGTTGATTGGAGGTGCAGACCATCACCACACCTTCCTCGAACATGACCTGGAACAGCCGGCCGAGGATGATCGCGTCACCGATGTCACTGACGAACAGCTCGTCGAAACACAACACCCGCACCTCCCGGCTCAGCTCCCGCGCCAGGGCCTGCAACGGGTCATGGGTGCCGGTGAGCTGGAACAGACGCTGATGCACCCAGCCCATGAAGTGATGAAAATGCTGACGCCGTGCGGGCACCCGCAGGCTTTGGTAGAACTGATCCATCAACCAGGTCTTGCCGCGGCCCACCGGCCCCCACAGGTAAACGCCAGTCACGGGCGAACGGCCCTGATGCAGGGCTGCATGGCAGGCTTGCAGGGCATCCACCGCCCGGCGCTGGGCGTCGTCGGCAACGAAACCCTGTTGGGTAATGGCGTGTTGGTAAGCAGCGAGGGGCGAGTCGAAAGTCATGCCCGCGATTATGACCTACAGGGAGATGTCCAGCCGTGAAATCTTGCCCTGCGCGTCCAGGCGAAAGGTGTAGCGCAACTCCAGCGGACTGCCGGGAAAATTGCCGGAGACCACATTGCTGACCAGCACCTTGCCGGTACGGTGCTGCACCTTGAGCACCTCGACACGCGGCTGGTAGCGGCGCCCGGTGTCTTCCATCCAGCGTGCAATGGCGGCGGTGCCCACCTGGTGCTGGCCTTCATCGAACACATTGGCATCGTCGGCAAAACACTGGGCAATGACCGAGGTGTCGCGGGTATTGGTCGCCGCGATATAGGCGGCGATGGCGGGGGCCAATTCAGGCTGGGACATGGCAAAGCTCCTTTTCAGGTGGTGGTAGCAGCATGCTAAGCCAGGGGTGTGTCAGTTTTTGTCAGGAGTGAACGGCCCGGATTCATTCTGCTCCATCAGCTTGCGCCAGGCCCGCAGCCAGTCGCTGCGCCGCCCCGGATAGCGTTCGCCGACGACCTCGGCACTCGCCACGCGGTCGGTGCGAAAGGTGCGATACGCGCCGCGCAGCTCACACCAGGCCACGATCACCCGCACCTCATTGAGAAACCCCAGGGCCAGGGGCCAGATCAGGCGTTGACTCTGGGTCTGGCTGGCATCCGCGTAGTCGATATGCAACTTGTCCTGATGCCGAATCGCTTCGCGAAATACATCCAGCGGCACGCGGTTTTCCGGGTAGCCAAACCCTGGCGGGCCGGGCAGCAACGTCGGGTTGCGCAAGGCTTCCTGCGCCGCCGGGTCGAGCACATCAGCGATTTTCGCCAAGGCGTTGGCGGCGGCACGGCTGAGCACGTCATCGCCGCGCTGGTCCACATAACGCAAGCCCAGCACGATCGCTTCGGTTTCTTCGGCGTTGAGCATCAAGGGCGGCAAAAACAGGCCGCTGCGCAGCACATACCCTACCCCGGCCTCGCCGAAAATCGGCGCGCCCAGGGCGGTCAACTCGGCAATGTCGCGGTACAGCGTACGCTCGGACACTTCCAATTGCGCCGCCAGCACGGCGGCGGTCACCGGGCGTTTCTTGCCTCGCAGGGCCTGCAACAACGTCAGTAAACGAGTGGTACGCGACACGTTGATCCCACCGAATAAGAAAAAGTGCCGCAGCTTAGCAGAGCCTTCTGCCAGGAAACGTCAGCAGCAAAAAAGCGCTCCTTGAACGAAGCTCCGAGGCAAAAAAAACGGCCTGAACAGGCCGTTTTTTTTTACCGAAGCGATTTATTTAAGCAAGACTCTTGCTCACCACCTCGAACACATCGCTGGACAACTCACCCGACCCACGAATGCGCTCCAGCTCCGCCTTCATCAACGCCTGGCGCGCGCTGTCGTATTTACGCCAGCGGGTCAGCGGCGCCAACTGGCGCGAAGCGATCTGCGGGTTGAACGCATTCAACTGGATCACCAGGTCCGCCAGGAAGCGGTAGCCCGAACCGTCGGCGGCGTGGAAGTTGATCAAGTTCTGCCCGGCAAACGCGCCGATCAGTGCACGCACCTTGTTCGGGTTCTTGAGCGTGAACGCCGGGTGCTCCATCAACGCCTTGACCCGCTCCAGCCCGCCCGGCAACGGGCTGCCGGCCTGCACGCTGAACCACTGGTCCATGACCAAAGGGTTGTCCTTGAAGTTCTCGGCAAATACCGCCAGCGCCTGGGCCTTCTCCGCTTCGAACGGCGAGTTCACCAGCACCGCCAGCGCGGTCAGGCGCTCGGTCATGTTGTCGCTGGTGTCGAACTGCTCAAGGGTCGCCGCCAGCACTTCGGGCTTGCCGCTGAGCATCAGGTACGACAGCGCGATGTTCTGCAAGGCACGCCGGGCGAAGTGCTCGGCCGCCGCCACATAAGGCGTCTGCTTGGACAGTTCGCGGTTGGCCTGGTAACGCAACCACAGCGGCTCATGCAGGTTGTCAGCCAGTTGCCTGCGCGCAAACTCACGCGCGGCGTGGATGGCATCCACGTCCGCGACGTCGCTGATTTCCGTCAGGTAGGCTTCGCCCGGCAACGACAGCATTTCCGCAACCATGGCCTGGTCCAGGCTTTCGTCGCTCAACACACTGCGCAAGGCCGTGATCAGGCGCTGGTCCATCTGCAACGCCTGGCCCTGCTGATGCTGGCCGATCAGTTCCTGCAACACCTGCACCGACAGCTGCTGGCCCGCATCCCAGCGGTTGAAGCCGTCGCTGTCATGCTGCATCAGGAACATCAGTTGGTCGCGGTTATACGGGAAGCTCAGTTTCACCGGTGCCGAGAAACCACGCAGCAGCGACGGCAACGGCTGTTCGGCGATGTCGACGAAGGTGAAGGTTTGCTCGGCTTCGGTCACCGAGATCACACGGGACGTGGCGCCGGCCGTGGCTTCACCGGCCAGGCGCAAGGCCATGCCCGCGCCCTGCCCGTCCAGCAGGCCCAGCTCGACCGGGATCACGAACGGCAGTTTCTCGACCTTGTCCGGGGTTTCCGGGCAGCTCTGGCGGAAGGTCAGGCTGTAGGTCTTGGCCGCAGCGTCGTAGGACTCGCTCACCGCCAGGCGTGGCGTACCGGCCTGGCTGTACCAGCGCTTGAACTGGCTGAGGTCGGTACCGTTGGCGTCTTCCATGGCCTTGATAAAGTCGTCGCAGGTCACGGCCTGGCCGTCATGGCGTTCGAAGTACAGGTCGCTGCCTTTACGGAAGCCTTCGGCGCCGAGCAAGGTATGGATCATGCCGACCACTTCCGAGCCTTTTTCGTACACGGTCAAGGTGTAGAAGTTGGAGATCTCGATAAAGCTGTCCGGGCGCACCGCATGGGCCATAGGGCCGGCATCTTCCGCGAACTGGTGGGTACGCAGGTAGGCCACGTCCTGGATGCGTTTGACCGTGGCGGAGTTCATGTCGGCGGAGAAGCCCGAATCACGGAACACGGTAAAGCCTTCCTTCAGCGACAGCTGGAACCAGTCGCGGCAGGTCACGCGGTTGCCCGACCAGTTGTGGAAGTATTCGTGGGCAACGATGGCCTCGACCCGCTGGTGCGCGGCGTCGGTGGCGGTTTCGGCGCGGGCCAGCACGGCGCTGGAGTTGAAGATATTGAGGCCCTTGTTCTCCATGGCGCCCATGTTGAAATCGTTGACCGCCACGATCATGAAGATGTCGAGGTCATACTCGCGACCGTAGGTTTCTTCGTCCCAGCGCATGGATTTTTTCAGGCTGGTCATGGCGTGCTGGCACTTGTCGATATTTTCCGGCTCGACGTAGATGCGCAGTGCCACTTCACGCTGGGTCATGGTGGTAAAGCTGTCTTCGACACACCACAGGTCACCGGCCACCAGCGCGAACAGGTAGGCGGGTTTCTTGAACGGGTCTTCCCAGGTCGCCCAGTGGCGGCCGTCTTCGCCGGGACCGCTGGCAATCGGGTTGCCGTTGGAGAGCAGCACCGGGTAGCGGTGTTGCTCGGCGATCACCGTGGTGGTGAAGGTGCTCATCACGTCGGGGCGGTCGAGGTAATAGGTTATCTTGCGGAAGCCCTCGGCCTCGCACTGGGTGCAGAACATGCTGCCGGATTTGTACAGGCCTTCCAGGGCGGTGTTGGTTTCCGGGTGGATGCGCACGCTGGTGTCGACCGTGAAGGTTTCGCGGGTCGGATGCAGGGTCAGGTGGCTGTCCGTCAGCTGGTAGTCAGCCTCGCTCAGTTCCTGGTCGCCGAGGTTGACGGTCAGCAACTCCAGCTGCTGGCCGTCGAGTACCAGCGGCGGCAGGCCGGCGCCACGCTCAGGGTTACGGCGCATCACCAGCTGCGCGTGGACCAGGCTGTGGTCCTCGAACAACTCGAAGGTCAGGTGCGTCTCTTCGATCAGGTAGTCCGGCGCCTGATAGTCCTTCAGGTAAATCATCTTCGGTTGTTCGGTGCGCATGGGTGGCATCCTTCTACTGATGCACGGCGAGCTGGTAGGCCGTGTACTTACGAATATTGATCACGCCGGTGTCGAAGATCAGGTATTGGCCCTTGATCCCCAGCAGCGTGCCTTCGGCAATCGGGTTCTTGTCCAGATTGAAGCTGACGATCTTGGCTGGATACTGCTCCACCGGGTAGCGGATTTCCAACGGTTCGAGGTCGGTTACCGGTTGGATGGCCTGCAGGCCAAAGCGTTCCTGCAATTGCAGCAGGCCATCGGCGCAGGAGGCGAACAACTCGTCGCGCACCTGCTTGAGGTCCACCGCCACCGCGTCGCCCTTGAGCAACGCACGCCAGTTGGTCTTGTCCGCCACCTGGCTACGCAATACATCCTCGACAAACCCGGATTGCTGGCGCGTCGCCACGCGCATGATCGGCAGCGCCTGGCTGGCGCCCTGGTCCAGCCAACGCGTCGGCAATTGGGTGGCACGGGTGATGCCGACCTTGATGCCCGACGAATTGGCCAGATACACCACGTGGTCGGTCATGCAGAAAGTCTCGCCCCAGCCTGGATCACGGCAGGTGCCGGCGTCGTAATGGCAACGCTCAGGGCTCATGATGCACAGGTCACACTGGGCCAGCTTGGTCATGCACGGGTAGCAATAGCCCTGGCTGAAGCTGGTCTTGGTCTTGCGACCGCAATGGCTGCAATGAATGGCGCCGAGGTATTCCAGGCGCACATGGGTGCCGATCAGGGGGTTGACCGGCACCTCGGTATCGCCCAGGCGAAACGCGTATTGAACGGTCGGTTCACCGAGTTGCGCCGACATTTTGCTGACTGCACCGCGACCAATTTCAATCAATGGATCGCATCCGACTTGAACAGGATGTTCGGCACGGTGGTCGA
Organism: Pseudomonas marginalis; assembly: GCF_900105325.1. Taxonomy (NCBI): domain Bacteria; kingdom Pseudomonadati; phylum Pseudomonadota; class Gammaproteobacteria; order Pseudomonadales; family Pseudomonadaceae; genus Pseudomonas; species Pseudomonas marginalis. Next base: position 546,794 of record NZ_FNSU01000003.1, on the reverse strand, counting down.
TTTCGACTGGCATTCCTGCGGGCCCATGTAGCCGGTGCGCTGCTCTTCCGGCAGGTTCTGGATCTCCCAGGCGATCATGGCCTGCAGGGACAGCTCGCGCTGCTCGGCACTGAGCTTGCGGCCATCGGACCACTTGCCGATTTCCACGGCGAGCTTGAGGCTCGCGTAGATGTCCGGGGTGATGTTTTCGATCATTTCAGCAAAAGAGGACATAAGGCTCTTCCTTATCAAAGAGAGGATTTGCGACGGTTATACACACCGCCGAGCAAACCGGTAAGGCAACCGATAACCAGGCCGCCGACATGGGCAGCGTTGGCGATTTCGCCGAAGCCGATCATCGACACCAGCCCCGACAGGCACAACACCAGCCACACCAGCATCATCACCAGCACCCCACGGGGCAAGCGATAGGCCGGGTTGGGCGAGAGCAGTTGAAAGATCCAGCAATGCCCGAGCAGGCCATACAACACGCCGGACAAGCCACCGAACAGGCCGGGACCACCGTAGGCATATTGCGCGTAGTTGGAGACCAGGCTGAACAACAGGGTCAGGCCCAGCAGGTTGATGCTGCCCTGGCGCACTTCGATACGCCGGCCCAGCTCCCAGTACCACATGCCGTTCATGGCCAGGTGCAGGATGCCGAAGTGGATCAGCATCGGCGTAAACAGCCGCCACCATTGGCCGGAAGCCAACATGTCGGCGAACGGCGTGAACTGGATGTACTCGCCCATCACCCGGAACGGCAGGAAGGTCAGCCAGCTCATGGCTTGCAGGTTTTCACCGAGTAAGGTCACGGCGCCGACAATGATGCTTGCCAGCAGCACCAGCGCCGTTACCGGGCTATGGCGCACTTGCTGGACAAAGCCCGGACGTGTGACCGGCGCCTGTTCGGGAATATCCAGTTGCTGGTCCGGGTCACCGGCGGGAAAGCGCTGGTACAGCACGCGCACGTCATCGCTGAGGGTCTCGGGCACCCACAACACCTGCTCGCCGGCTTCCTCGCTGACGCGATGGGGCACTTGCATGCGTTGCAGCAGTTTCACGAAACCGCCCAGGTCGACGCTCAACGGCAAGCGCAATACGGGCACGGCACTCATACAGTCACCTCGGGTCGCTCAACGTCGACCCACACGAATTTACGCGGATCCAGGCGGGTTTCCTGGTCCAGGCGGTACGCCACCAGCTTGCCGTACAGCACTGCGCTGTAGTCCAGGCACGCCAGGTTCGGGCGGATCGGCGCCGGTTTGCCGCTGCGCCAGTAATGGCCGACGAACAGCAAGGGTTCGTCGGCGCCGTAGCGCAGCAGGGAATTCTTTTCATGGGGCGACAATGGCGTGCGCGCCACCGGCTCCGGCAGTGCGTCGGGCTGGAATACGATGTCGCCGTAGGTCTTAGGGTCGTCTTCCCAGAACTTGGTGCGGAAGAACGAGCGCGTCAGGCCATCGCCACCGGTCAGCGTCAGGCCGTCCGGCAAGCGCATATCGGTGCCGCGCAACAGGCGGTCGAAGGCGTTGCAGGCAAAACTGCCGGGCACGGCGGCGGCCTGCAGGAAGTGCCGGTCGATGCAGCCATCCGGGAACGTCGCGCGCAGCGGCTGGATAAAGCCGTCGTCCCAGCACGCATGCACCACGCGGAAGCGCCCGGCATCGACAAACAGCGGCATGTCGTAGAACCAGGCGAGGAAGTCGTGCCAGTCGGCCGGGTGCTGCTCGAACTGGGTCAGGGTCTCGTGGATCAGCCGCTCATGCCGTGGGGTGTGCTCGCGCACGAACTGCCTGCCACTGCCCGGCGGCGCCGGTGTGGCCCAACCCAGGGCATTGAACTCGTGGTTGCCCATGATGCACAGCGCCTGGCCGGCCTCGGCCATGTCGTGGACGATATGCAGCGCCTCGCGAATGCGTGGGCCACGGTCGATGATATCGCCGAGGAACACCGCCATGCGCGAAGGATGGCGCCAGGTGCCGCCCTGCTTGTGGTAACCCATCTGGTCGAGCAAGTGCTCAAGGGTATGAGCGCAACCGTGCACGTCACCAATCAGGTCGTAGCTACGCGCGGGATCGAGCATCAGTCGCCTCCACCCCCCAAGCGGCTGCCCCAGCCCAACTTGGTGCGGCACACTTCGTAGTAGTTGTGATCCAGCGGGTGGATCAAGCGCAACTTCTGTGCCTTCTTGCTCACGGTGATGGTGTCACCGGGGGCGCAGGTGAAATGGTTCTGCCCGTCGCAGGAGACTTGCGGGTAGATCTGCATGTCTTTGGACACCACGATTTTCAGCTCACTGTTGCCATCGACCACAATCGGCCGGCTGGACAACATATGGGGGTACATCGGCACGATCACAATGGCATCGAGCTTGGGATGCATGATCGGGCCACCGGCCGACAGCGCGTAGGCGGTGGAGCCGGTGGGCGTGGCGACGATCAGGCCGTCGGCCTTCTGGCTGCACACGAACTGGCCGTCGATATACAGCTCGAATTCGATCATCCGCGTGGATTTGCCCGGGTGCAGCACCACGTCATTGAGCGCATCGCCCTGGCCGATGGCTTCGCCGTGGCGGCGCACTTCGGCCTGCAGCAGGAAGCGGTTTTCCACCAGGTAATGGCCGTCGAGCACCTTGGCCACTTCGACTTCCAGCTCATCGGGGCGGATATCGGTGAGAAACCCCAGGCTGCCACGGTTGATCCCCAGCACCGGCACGTTATGCCGCGCCAGGGCCCGGGCCGCGCCGAGCAGGCTGCCGTCGCCGCCGACCACGATGACCATGTCGCAGACTTCGCCGAGCATCTTGCGCGAGGAGGTTTGCAGGCCGTGGCCGGGGAGGATTTCGGCGATGGTGTCTTCGAGGATCACATGCAGGTGGCGTTCCAGCAGGAATTTTTTCAGCCGGCGGACGGTGTCCAACACCTGGGTACTGCCCAGGCGACCGATAATGCCGATATTGCGAAAGTGCTCCATGGGGCTCCTGCGGGACGTGGGGTGTGGCAAAAAAGAAACGATTATGGGCGAAAGGCCGCGTGAGGCAAAATCCTTTGTCGCCGTGAAGCCTTGATGACAACGGTTCTCAGCCCCCTGCGCAACGGTTAAAAGGCTATGCTCGGACCATGACTGTGTTCCCGGATTTGCACAACCTGCCCCGCCAGCTGCGCCACCCCGAGGTGCGCGACCTGGCGTGGGTGATGCTTGCCCCGCCGATGCTCGCGCAGACACCGTGGCCACAGCGCCACCCGCTGGCGGGCAGCGACTGGGTGCAGGCGCCCGACCGTCTTGAACACTGGCTACGCGCACTCGACCAGGACAGCCGCGCCTTGCAGCACTGGTTGAGCCTGTCACGCACCCGGCGCCTGGGCCTGTACTACGAACGCCTGTGGCAGTTCGCCGTGCAGCATGCGCCGGGGGTGGAGTTGCTCGCCGCCAACCTGCCGATCCGCCGCGCCGGGCACACACTGGGCGAACTGGACATGCTGCTGCGCGACCGCAATGGCGTGCATCACCTGGAACTGGCGATCAAACTCTACCTGGGCCCGCAGGACGGCAACGGCCAGGACACCGCGCAATGGCTGGGCCCAGGCTGCCACGATCGGCTGGACCGCAAGCTGGCGCACCTGGCCCAGCATCAACTGCCGATCTCGGCGCGGGCAGAAAGCCGCGAGGTGTTGGCAGCCCTGGATATTCAGCAGTTTGATGCGCACCTGTGGCTCGGCGGGTATTTGCTCTATCCCTGGCCTGGGCTGGCCGAACCGCCCCAAGGCGCACACCCGCAGCATCTGCGCGGGCGCTGGTTGCATCAGCGGGACTGGCGGGATTTTGTCAGCGCCAGTGCGCCAGGCCGCTGGCAACCGTTGCCCCGGCACGCGTGGCTGGCGCCGGCGCATTACCCGGCGGATGAAGTGTGGAGTGAAGAACAGATGCGGGCCTGGCTGGCAGACCTTGATCCGATGGCGCCTGCGCAGCTGCTGGTGCGCATGGTGCAGAACGGCGCGGATTGGGAGGAAGCCGAGCGCTTGTTCCTGGTGGCGGATCTTTGGCCGAATGTGCCGGGGGCTGGTTGATAGAGTGTGTGGTGTATGTGAGGGCCTCATCGGGGCATGGGTATCTACACAACTTCCAGTGAATACGGAATCTATGGCAATTAGGCTTCTGTGGTGAGCGGGCTTGTCGAATCGTCGCACCGCCCGCGCTGGGTTGCGAAGCAGCCCCAAAACCTTCACCTCGATTGATTCTGGCACTCTGCGGTGACCTTATTGGGGCCGCTTCGCAGCCCAGCGCGGGGCAAGCCCGCTCACCACAGAGTTATGTGTCAGCCTTTAAGAGTTGTGTAGATACCCATGCTCATCGGGGGCAAGCCCCCTCCCACACTGACCGCATTCCAAAGGGTGTACTCGATCCAATGTGGGAGGGGGGCTTGCCCCCGATGGCTGTGGTACCGCCACTACAACTCATCGATATGCCGATAATCCAACTGCAACCCCACCGCCAGCTCCTGGGCCCGCCCCAACCTGATCGGCCCGCGCTCGATATCCACCAGCAACCCCGCACACGCCAGTAACGGCAACCCGGTAATGTCCTTCAGCCGCCCATCCGTAATCACCAGTACACGCTGCTGCTCGGCCGGATAACGCTTGCGCCGCGCCACCAGCCAATGCCCGGCCTCGGTCAGCGCCGCCAGCAACGGCGTACCACCGCCCGCGCCCAACTGATCCAGCCAGCCCGCCAGGCCTTTCGCAGCTTTCAACCCCTGTACCTGCCACTTCGGCGCCTGGCCGCTGGCGGTCAACAACGCTATGCGCGCCCGTTGCCGGTAAGCATCGTCAAACAGCTGGGCGAGCAAGCCCTTGGCGTCGGTTAATGCACGATGCCGCCGCGTGGACGCCGACGCATCCACGATCACCAGCCACAACTCATGGGCCGAGCGGCTGCGCAGGTGGTAGCGCAGGTCTCCACGGGAGTGCGGCCGGCCGCCGAGCAAGGTGCCCGGCCAGTTGATCGAACCCAGCTGTGCGCTGCGTGCCTTGCCCTGCCTGCCGTTGTCCAGTCGCCCCGCCTTGGGCCGGGCATCCGCCCCCGCGTCAGGTCGGGGGCGAATGCCTAGGGCTTTTTTGGCCAGGTGGGCACGTCTCGGCGCGTGCCAGTAGGCAGGGCCGGTGCGGGCATATCGCCCCATTGGCCTTGGCCGGGCGAGGTGTCCGAGGGTGTCGGCGCCTGCCCTGGCTTGGGTGGACTGGCCGGTGGGGATTGCGCCTGGCGACGGTGGCGCAAGGCGAATTCCGCCACCGCTTCGATGTCTTCTTCGGCAATGGTATCCGCGCCCCGCCACGCCGCATGGGCCCGGGCGCCGCGCAGCCAGACCAGGTCGGCGCGCAAGCCGTCGACACCGGCGGCAAAGCAACGCTCGGTGATCTGCGCCAGGGCCTGATCATCCAGCTCGATACTGTCCAGCCGCGCCCGCGCCTGGGTGCAGCGCTCGCGTAACGCCGCCTGCTGCCCGGCCCACTGGGTGCAGAACGCGGCGGGGTCACTGTCGAAATCCAGGCGCCGCCGGATGATCTGCCCGCGCTCGGCCGGCAGCGTCTGCCCGCTCAGCGCCACGTTAAAACCGAAGCGATCCAGCAACTGCGGGCGCAACTCGCCCTCCTCCGGGTTCATGGTGCCGATCAGCACAAAGCGCGCCGAATGGCGATGGGAAATGCCGTCGCGTTCGATCAGGTTGGTGCCGCTGGCGGCGACGTCGAGCAACAGGTCCACCAGGTGATCGGGCAGCAGGTTGACTTCATCCACATACAACACGCCGCCGTCGGCCTTGGCCAGCACCCCAGGGGAAAACTGCGCGCGGCCTTCGCTCAGCGCGGCATCTAGGTCCAGGGTCCCCACCAGGCGCTCTTCAGTGGCGCCCAACGGCAAGGTGACGAATTGGCCGCTGGCCAGCAGATCCGCCAGACCACGGGCCAGGGTGGATTTGGCCATGCCACGCGGGCCTTCGATCAGCACGCCGCCGATCTTCGGGTCGATGGCGGTCAGGCACAGCGCCAGTTTCAGGTCGTCGGCAGCGACCACGGCGGACAGCGGGAAATGGGGAATATCGGTCATCCGTTCTCTCTTTAAATTCTGCTGTACAAGTAATCACCCGGTCATGAGCAAGCTACTTGTGGTGAGCGGGCTTGCCCCGCTCACCACAACAAGCCCGCCAGCCACAACAAGCCGCATCTCGCGTTCTAGCTGTCTTCTTCTATATCCAGCAACAGGTTTTCCAACGCCTCGCGATACGCCCCCGGTTCCTGCCACAAACCGCGCTGCTGGGCTTCGAGCATGCGCTCGGTCATATCACGCAGCGCTGCGGGGTTGTGCTGCTGCACAAAGGCCCGGGTGTCAGGGTCCAGCAGGTAGGCGTCGGCGAGCAATGCATATTGATGATCGTCGATCAGCGCCGTGGTCGCGTCGAAGGCGAACAGATTGTCCACGGTCGCGGCCATTTCAAACGCACCTTTATAGCCATGGCGCTTCACGCCGTCGATCCACTTGGGGTTGGCGGCGCGGGAACGGATCACCCGGTTCAGCTCTTCCTTCAAGGTGCGAATCCTCGGCAGGTCCGGCTGGCTATGGTCGCCGTGATAGCTGGCGGCCTTGTCGCCGCTCAGGGTTTCCACGGCGGCGAGCATGCCGCCCTGGAATTGGTAGTAGTCGTTGGAGTCGAGCAGGTCGTGCTCGCGGTTATCCTGGTTCTGCAACACCGCCTGCACCTGGCTCAGGCGCTGGGCAAACTGTGCACGAGCAGCGGTGCCTTCGTCGGAGCCGCCATAGGCGTAGCCGCCCCAATTCAGGTAGACCTCAGCCAGGTCCTCGCGGCTTTGCCACAGGCGCCCGTCAATGGCGCCCTGCACGCCCGCGCCGTAGGCACCGGGCTTAGCCCCGAAGATACGCCAGCCGGCCTGTTTCGCTGCGGCCTCTGCATCCAGGCCGGAGGCCAGCAACGCCGCGCGCTCACTGCGCACCTTGGCGGCCAGCGGGTTCATGTCGTCCGGCTCATCCAGGGCCGCCACCGCCTGTACCGCCGCATCGAACAGGCGGATCAGGTTGGCGAAGGCGTCGCGGAAAAACCCGGACACGCGCAAGGTGACGTCCACGCGCGGGCGGTCCAGCAGGCTGATAGGCAGGATTTCAAAGTCATCCACCCGTTGACTGCCGGTGGCCCACACCGGCCGCACGCCCATCAGCGCCATGGCCTGGGCAATGTCGTCGCCACCGGTGCGCATGGTGGCCGTGCCCCACACCGACAGGCCGAGCTGGCGCAGGTGATCGCCGTGGTCCTGCAGGTGCCGCTCAAGTATCAGGTTGGCGGACTGGAAGCCGATGCGCCACGCGGTGGTCGTCGGCAGGTTACGCACATCGACGGTGAAGAAATTGCGCCCGGTCGGCAGCACATCCAGGCGCCCCCGGCTCGGCGCACCGCTTGGGCCGGCCGGAACAAAGCGCCCGCCGAGGGCCTCCAGCAAGCCGTGCATTTCCGCCGGGCCGCAGGCATCCAGGCGTGGCGCCACGACGATGCGCAGGCTTTCGATCACCGCCTTCACCTCTTCCCAGCCGGGCTCTTCCAGCTGTTCCAGCGGCCCTTCCAACGCCTGCTCGATCATTCGCGCCGCATACAACTCCAAGCGCTCGCGGGTATCCCCGGCGGTGCGCCACTGCTGCCCATCGATCTTCTGCAACACTGCCGGGCGTCGCCCGGTCCAGGGCTCGGCCAGGGCACAGTCCAGCGGGTCAAAACCCAGCGCGAACGCCTTGGCCAACACGCGCAGCAGGCTCGATTGCGGGCCACGGCCGTCTCCACGCGGGATGCGCAGCAAGGCCAGCAAGGTGTCGATGCGCAAGCGGCCCACGGGGGATTCGCCAAAGATGTGCAGGCCGTCGCGGATCTGCGACTCCTTCAAGTCGCACAGGTAGGTGTCGAGGCGCGGCAGCCAGATAGCGGCATCGGCGTCGCCATCCAGCTCAAGCTCCTGGTCGATGCGGGTTTCGCGCACCAGCTTGAGGATGTCTTTTTGCAGCTCGCGGGCCCGGCGTGGGTCGAGCAGTTGGGCTTCGTAGTATTCGTCCGCCAACAGCTCAAGGTCCCGCAGCGGCCCGTAGGTTTCGGCGCGGGTCAGCGGCGGCATCAGGTGGTCGATGATCACCGCCTGGGTGCGCCGCTTGGCCTGGGCGCCCTCGCCCGGGTCGTTGACGATAAACGGGTAGATGTTCGGCAGCGGTCCCAGCAGCGCATCCGGCCAGCAGTTTTCCGAGAGCCCCACGCCCTTGCCCGGCAGCCATTCGAGGTTGCCGTGCTTGCCCACATGGATCACGCCATGGGCACCGTAGGTGTGGCGCAACCAGAAGTAGAACGCCAGGTAGCCATGGGGCGGCACCAGGTCCGGGTCGTGGTACACCGCGCTGGCATCCACCTGGTAACCCCGGGCCGGCTGGATACCGACGAAGGTCTGGCCCAGGCGCAGGCCGGCGATCATCAGGCGGCCGTCACGGAACATTGGATCGTTGTGCGGCGCGCCCCATCGCTCCAGCACCGCCTGGCGGTTGGATTCAGGCAAACGCTTGAACATCGCCTCGTAGTCGTCCAGGCCGAGGCTTTGATGACAGGGGCGCAGGTCGAGGCTGTCGAGGTCGTTGGTGACGCCGCCGAGCAGGTCATGGATCAGTGCAGTGCCGCTCTCAGGCAGTTGATCCGGCACCGGATAGCCTTCGGCCTGCAGGGCACGCAGGATATTCAGCGCGGCGGCCGGGGTGTCCAGGCCCACACCATTGCCGATACGGCCGTCGCGGGTCGGGTAGTTGGCAAGGATCAGGGCGATGCGTTTATCCTCATTCGGTACCCGTGCCAGCTCGACCCAACGGCGCGCAAGCTCGGCGACGAAATCCATGCGTTCGGGCGCTGCGCGGTAGCACACCACGTCCGACTGGCTGCGCTCGCTGCGCCAGGCCAGATCCTTGAAGCTGATCGGACGGCTGATAATGCGCCCGTCCAGCTCCGGCAAGGCAATGTGCATCGCCAAGTCGCGCGGGCCAAGACCTTGCTCGCTGGCCTGCCAGCCCGGCTGGTTATCCTGGGCGCAGATCGCCTGGATCACCGGGATATTGCGACGAAACGGACGCAGATGCGGGGCTTCGGGGCTGGATTGGGCAAAACCGGTGGTGTTCAGGATCACCGCCGCGCCGACCTCATCCAGCAGGTCCTCGACCACCGCCAGGCAGCCGGGTTCTTTCAAACTGGCCACCGCCATCGGCAACGGGTTAAGGCCCGCCGCCTGCAAGCGCTGGCAGAACACATCGATAAAACCGGTATTGGCCGCCTGCAGGTGCGAGCGGTAGAACAGCACCGCCGCCACGGGCCAATCCGCGTGCCAATCGGTCTGCCAGTCATTGAGGCGAGGGTTGGCTTTGTGCGGGTGATAGATCGCGGTGCGCGGCAAGGTCTGCGGCTCGGCCCACGGGTAATCGCGGTCCAAGTAGCCGCTGGCCAGGCAGCGGAAAAAATCCAGCGCGTTAGCGAGCCCGCCCTGGCGCAGGAAGTGCCACAGGCGGTCGCGCTGTTCGGCACTCACCGTGCTCAGGCCGCTGAGTTCCGGGTCCGGGCGGTCATCCCCCGGCACCAGGATCAGCGTAACGCCGCGCTCGGCCAGCTCAACCAGGCGCTCGATGCCGTAGCGCCAATAACCGATGCCGCCGTGCAGGGAAATCAGGATGACCTTGGCGTGGCGCAGCACCTCGTCGACATACAAATCGACCGAAGCGTGGTTCTGCACCTGCATCGGGTTGGCCAGGCGCAGGCTGGGGTAATCCTCGGGCAACTGCTGGGCCGCTTCGGCCAGCAGCGCCAGGCTGGAATCGCCGCTGCACAGGATCACCAGTTCGGCGGGGGTTTGGCCAAGGTCGGCAATATTGTCGTCCGCGACGAAACCACCGGGCTGAGTCCTGAGCAGGTGCATGGGTTAAACGCTGAGGGCAGCGCGCAGTTGCACTTCGAGGCCCGCCGCGTCCAGCGCCTGGCCGATCAGCACCAGCCGTGTGATGCGCGCTTCGTCGGCGCCCCAGGCACGGTCGAAGTGCTTGTCGAAACGCGTACCCACACCCTGGATCAGCAGGCGCATCGGCTTGTTCGGGATGGCGGCGAAGCCTTTGACCCGCAGGATACCGTGCTGAACCACCAACTGGTTCAGGGCGTCGAGCAGCAGCGCTTCGTCGGCTTGGGGCAGGTCGATGGAGATGGAATCGAAGGCGTCGTGATCATGCTCGTCTTCACCTTCGTGGTGATGATCGTGGTGGCTATGGCGAGCGTCGATATGTTCTTCGGAACCCGCGCCCAGGCCGATCAATACGTCCAACGGCAGGCGACCGCTGCTGGCTTCGATGATCTTCACCGCCGGCGGCAGCTCTTCGGCGACTTCCAGGCGCACACGGGCCAGGTCTTCGGCGCTGATCAGGTCGGATTTGTTGAGGATCACCAGGTCGGCGCTGGCCAGTTGGTCGGCAAACAGCTCGTGCAGCGGCGATTCGTGGTCCAGGTTCGGGTCGAGTTTGCGCTGGGCATCGACCTGATCCGGGAACGCGGCGAACGTGCCGGCGGCCACGGCCGGGCTGTCGACCACGGTGATGACCGCATCAACCGTGCAGGCGCTGCGGATTTCCGGCCACTGGAAGGCCTGCACCAAGGGTTTTGGCAGGGCCAGGCCCGAGGTTTCGATAAGGATATGGTCGAGGTCGCCACGACGGGCGACCAGTTCGCGCATCACCGGGAAGAACTCCTCCTGCACGGTGCAGCACAGGCAGCCGTTGGCCAGCTCGTACACACGGCCGTTGGCCTCTTCTTCGGTGCAGCCGATGGAGCACTGCTTGAGGATCTCACCGTCGATGCCCAACTCGCCGAACTCGTTGACGATTACCGCAATGCGACGGCCCTGGGCGTTGTCGAGCATATGGCGCAGCAAGGTGGTCTTGCCCGAGCCAAGGAAGCCGGTAACGATGGTGACGGGGAGTTTGGCCAGTGTTTTCATCGGATGCCCTTTGGGGCGGGCATACGGGACGATAGGCACTGCGGCGGCGCGCAGAAGCGGATTTCGTCACCGGATCACCCCGCCCGGTTGAATTGGAAAATCGGTGGCGAGGCAGGTCTCCTGGCTTGGGGCTTGCGGGTCTTGCGACCGGCGCCGACTGCGCCTTCCCGCCGCAGTGGCAGTGGCGTGGCAGTCAGATAAACCCTTCACAGTTGCGGGGGCAGCCGCGGCTTGGACCGCGTTCCCTTCTTAGCTTCGGCCTGGGCCGAAGACCTCGAGGGTGCAAGGCTACAGGGGCTCGCCGCATTTGACTACCGTCCCCGGCCCATGCTCTCCTACACATCTTGTTTCGGGTGCCCTTCACAGGGTGAAACGGGAAACCGGTGAGTCATGGCGTCATGACGAGTCCGGTGCTGCCCCCGCAACGGTAAGCGAGTGAAGCGTCAGATCCACTGTGCCTGTACGGCATGGGAAGGCGACGCTTTATAGACCCAGTGTCCCTCGCAAGCCCGGAGACCGGCCCGAATAACATCGAATAACAAACCCGCGGTGGGCGGGCGCTGTTAAAACCCTGCGTGCCTGGCTCGCGGAGTTTGCATGCGCTCGTGTCACCTTGACACCTGAAAGGGACGCGCCATGTCGATCATCAGCAGCACCTCGCACACCGCCAGCAGCTCCGCCACCCTCAGCCAACGCCTGACCGCCGCCATCGGTGCGTCGATCCTCGGCGCGTGCCTGGTGTACTTCGCCGGTTTCTCGCACATCGAGGCGGTGCACAACGCCGCCCACGATACCCGCCACAGCGCCGCGTTCCCGTGCCACTGAGGCCTGCCGACATGATCAAGCGTATTGCGCAAACCGCAGGGTTCACCGGCCTGCTGGCCGCCCTGCTGCTGACCCTGCTGCAAAGCTTCTGGGTCGCTCCGCTGATTCTGCAGGCGGAAACCTTTGAAAAGGCCCCGGCCGCGACTGAAGTGGCCCGTGAGCACGCCGCTGGCGCCGCCGCACACACCCACGACGCCGAAGCCTGGGAGCCGGAAGACGGCTGGCAGCGCGTGCTGTCGACCACCGGCGGCAACCTGGTGGTGGCCGTCGGCTTCGCCCTGATGCTGGCCGGCCTCTACACCCTGCGCGCACCGACCCGCACGACCCAAGGCTTGCTGTGGGGCCTGGCCGGTTACGCGACCTTTGTGCTGGCGCCCACCCTGGGCCTGCCACCGGAGCTGCCGGGCACTGCCGCCGCTGACCTGGCGCAACGGCAGATCTGGTGGATCGGCACCGCTGCCTCCACGGCGGCCGGGATTGCGCTGATCGTGTTTGGTCGCAACTGGCTGCTGAAAGTCCTGGGCGTGGCGATCCTGGTGGTGCCGCATGTGATCGGTGCACCGCAGCCGGAAACCCATTCGATGCTGGCGCCGGAAGCCCTCGAAGCGCAGTTCAAGATCGCTTCGCAGTTGACCAACGTGGCGTTCTGGCTGGCCCTTGGCCTGATCAGTGCCTGGTTGTTCCGCCGCAACCGCGACGATCAATACTCGGCATGACCCTGGTGGTCGGCCTGGGTTGCCAGCGGGGTTGTGATGTCGACACCCTGCTGGCGCTGTTCGACAGCGCCCTCGCCGCAGGCGGGATCGAGCGTCAGCGTGTCAGCGCGCTGGCCAGTATTGACCGCAGGCAGGATGAGCCCGGATTACTCGCCCTGGCCCGGTTGCTCAACCTGCCGTTGCAGTGTTTCAGCGCCGGGCAACTGGCGGCTTATGAAGCCAGGCTGAGTCACAGGTCCACGGTCGCCTTCGCCCATACCGGCTGTTACGGCATCGCCGAAAGTGCCGCCCTGGCCCTGGCCGAACAGCTCTGCGGCGGCCCTGCCCGTTTGCTGATCACCCGCCAGAAAAACGCCCAGGCCACCTTTGCATTGGCCTGCGCCGGCTAAAATCCCGATAATCGCCCATCCCGATCATGAGCAATCTTCATGCTCGCCCGTTTTTCCACAGGAATCCTCCATGACCGTCTACTTCATCGGCGCCGGCCCCGGCGATCCGGAATTGATCACCGTCAAAGGCCAACGCCTGATCCGCAGTTGCCCGGTGATCATCTATGCCGGCTCGCTGGTGCCGGCGGCGGTGCTGGAGGGTCATCAGGCGCAACAGGTGGTCAACAGCGCCGAACTGCACCTGGAACAGATCATCGAACTGATCAAGACCGCCCACGCCAACGGCCAGGATGTGGCCCGCGTGCACTCCGGCGACCCGAGCCTGTATGGCGCGATTGGCGAGCAGATCCGTTACCTGCGCGAGTTGGGCATCCCCTTCCAGATCATTCCCGGCGTCACCGCAGTGGCCGCCTGCGCAGCGTTGCTGGAGACCGAACTGACCTTGCCGGACATCGCCCAAAGCGTGATCCTGACCCGCTACGCCGATAAAACCCGCATGCCGGCCGGGGAAGACTTCGACAGCCTGGCCCGGCATGGCACCACCATGGCGATTCATCTGGGGGTCAACCATTTGGAGAAGATCGTCGCCGAACTGCTGCCGCACTACGGAGCAGACTGCCCGATTGCCGTGGTACACCGGGCGACATGGCCGGATCAGGATTGGGCCGTCGGCACGCTCAGCGATATTGCCGACAAAGTCGCCGCCAAGGGCTTTCGGCGTACGGCGTTGATTGTGGTAGGTCGGGTACTGGCGAGTGATAGTTTCAGTGAGTCGTCGTTGTATCGGGTAGGGCATGCGCACCTTTATCGACCTTGATGATTTACTTCAAAAAATCAAAGCAATCCATTGATTTAAATGACTAAATACAAAAAATTTTGGAGGGGGCTTGCCCCCTCCCACACTTAATCCTACTTGTTAGATAGATGGCATAACTGTTTGAATTTTAATAATAAAAAACGACGCTCACGGGCGCCGTTTTTTGTTCGCAGTGAACACCTTACTCAGTAGTAGGCGTTTTCTTTCTGCGTGTGGTCTGTCACGTCACGGACGCCCTTGAGCTCCGGAATACGCTCGAGCAAGGTCCGCTCGATGCCCTCGCGCAGGGTCACGTCTGCCTGGCCGCAGCCCTGGCAGCCGCCGCCGAACTTCAATACGGCAATGCCGTCTTCGACGACGTCGATCAGGCTGACCTGACCACCGTGGCTCGCGAGCCCAGGGTTGATCTCGGTTTGCAGATAGTAGTTGATGCGCTCGTTGACCGGGCTGTCGGCGTTGACGTTCGGCACCTTGGCGTTGGGCGCCTTGATGGTCAATTGGCCGCCCATGCGGTCGGTGGCGTAGTCGACCACGGCATCGTCCAGGAAGGCTTCGCTGAAGTTGTCGATATACGCGGTGAAGCTTTTCAGCCCCAGGGCGGTGTCTTCAGGTTTCTCTTCACCGGGCTTGCAGTAGGCGATGCACGTCTCGGCGTACTGGGTGCCAGGCTGGGTGATAAAGACGCGGATGCCGATACCCGGGGTGTTCTGCTTGGACAGCAGGTCAGCCAGGTAATCGTGGGCGGCGTCGGTAATGGTTATGGCAGTCATGGAAACTCCTCACAGGCTTGCCGGCAGTTTACGCCAAAATATTACGCAGGTACAAAGTCCGAGTAATTTTGTCGGAAAAGACGCTGACCTCTGTCAGAGGTTTTCATAACGGTTCATATCCAGCACCCCCTCTTCCACCGGCGTCGTCTCGCGGATGTACTGGGACAAATCGTGGAAATACTGCCAGAACAACGGGTGGCTGCGGCGCACGCCCCAGCGGTCGACAATTTTCTCAAAGCGATTGGCGTCCTTGGCCCGCTCCATTTCGGCGACGAATTCGGGCACTTCCTGGGCAGGGATGTTGAACATGAAGTTCGGGTAACTGCTGAGCACTCCAGGGTAAAGGGTCAGTGTGTCCAGGCCCGGCTGATAGCGATAAGCCTCGCCCAGCAGAAATGCCACGTTACTGTGAGCACGATTGCGCAGCAGGCTGTAGACCACGCGCTTGCCGCTGGCGGTTTCGACGCGCAGCATCGTCGCTTCGGGTAACTGGTCAATCACCTTGAGCCCCGCCGCAGGGCGTGAAGTCAGGCGGCTGAGCGCCTGTTCGGCGTCCTGCAGCGCCGGGTCGATACCGTCGCGCGAACAAAACGCGCCCCCGCAACGGTTGATCGGATCCGGGCTGGCATTCAGGTCACCGTAGCGGGCAAGCAACTGGTTGGCGAAGTCGCGCTTGGGGTCCTTTTTATCCAGGTGCAAGGCAGTAGGCGTGTCGTCGTCGATGGCTTCGTAATCCAGCCACAGCTTGATCTTGCCGCTGTTCTGGTACCAATCATCCATAAACGCATCGCGGCTATCGGCCGGCATCAGGCGCAGGAAGTTCTGCTCGGCACCGTTGCGGATCAGGTCGAAGTACAGCCGGGTCTGGGCCTGGTGCGATACGTTGCCGAACACATCGAAATTGACCACCAGTTGGTAATAGGTGCGCTCGAGCAACGGATAGTCGAACAACCACAGTGTCTGCGGGACTTCACCAATCAGGCCCTTATTGACCGAGGCGCTGTCGAAGTGGCGGAAGATGCTTAACAGGGCATTGTCATTGCCGGCCCACAGGGTCGACCAACTGGGTGCCGGCAACTCGGCATAGCTGTCTCGCCGCAGGGCTTCGTACTGGTTGCGCTTATCGCGGTATTCGAGCCACAGGCTGAGCACACTGCCCACATCGTCATTCTGCCCTGGCATCGCCAGCAACGGCGTGACCTGGCCGCGATAGCGCGCATCGGTGACGTACAGGTCGTGGTCGGGCGCCTGGAACAACGCCCAGAAATTGTCGCGGATCACGTCCGTGGCAATTTGCCCGCGGCACACCGGCCCGCGAATAAAGGTGCGCACAAAGTACTCGGCGTTATCCAGCATGAACTGGTAGCGCGCCTGGGCCGGAATCGCCTCGAATGTCTCGAAAGGGTTGGCACGGCGGCCGGGGCCGTAGCCCGGCAAGGCGCTGGCCTGCCAGTCACCGCTGTAGAACAAGGCTTTGACCCGCGCCATTTTCTCTGCGCTGAGGGGGTATGTGATGTGAGTCTTGTGGACGATCACCCCTTGTACGGGCCACAGGCGGTAGTACACGCGGGTGCCGGGATCGTCATTGGGACGTCGGGTGTTGATCAGGTCAATCGGCTGGCCGCTGGGGGTACGCGAGCGCACCCACTGGAAGAAATGCCCCGGCTCACCGCCTTCGAAATACAGATGCGCAATAAACAAATGCTCGAACAGCCAACGGGCTACCAGGCTTTCCCGGGCGCCGGGGGCGTTGAACAGGCTTTCCCATTGCAGCACCTGCGCGGCTTCCTGGGCACTGGGGGCCACACCTTGCTCGTCAATCGGTGCACCGGAGGCCAGCCAGCGTTGCAGGGTCTGGTACTGCTGGTCGCTCAGGCCGGTGACCGCCAACGGCATGCCCTCCTTGGGATGAGCACCGGCATAGGCGTTGAACTCGCCCGGCGTGGCGCACATGTTTTCGCGGCTCAGGCCCAATACGATCTCTTCGGGCAACCTGGCATTGGGCTTCAGCGCTGCGGTATGCCCCAGCTCCAGCATGCGCGCCATCAGCGCCGCCTGGCTGCCCTGGGCGTCGAGAACCGAATAAAAACCCTTCTGCTGCCACGCCTGCTTGCCGAAGGCGTCATAGAACAAGCGCGTGGTGGGTGTGGCCTGGCTGCGCTCGCCGTCGTACACCGGCACTTTGGTCGCACCGCGCGCCGCGCCCTCGGCACTGCCCAGGTTCAGTTGGCAGGCCGAGTCGTAGCACGCATGGCAAGCCACGCACTTCTCGGTGAAGATCGGTTGAATATCGCGCGTATAGGAGATCGCCTGGGGGGGACCTTCCGCCAGAGCGGTACTGGCTATCAATGCCAGGACGGCGCTGACGATAAGACGAAGTGACATGTATCCGGTCCCGATTCAAGGCGTGCGGTTTAAAGTGGCGGTGATTCTACCGGGCCATGCCCCCTCTCAACATGAGCGATATTCATGCAAAACCCGGACATGCCGCAAATCCGCACAGGTTTGTTATGATCCACGCCCTCCGTAATGCCTGACCAGAGTAGTCCCATGTCCGATCGTAGCGCTCGTCTGCAAGCCCTTCACCACGCCCTCAAGGAACGCATCCTGATCCTCGACGGCGGCATGGGCACGATGATCCAGAGCTATAAACTGGAAGAACACGACTACCGCGGCAAACGCTTCGCCGACTGGCCGAGCGACGTCAAGGGCAACAACGACCTGCTGGTGCTCACCCGCCCGGACGTGATCGGCGGGATCGAGAAGGCCTACCTGGATGCCGGAGCCGACATCCTCGAAACCAACACCTTCAACGCCACCCGTATCTCCATGGCCGACTACGGCATGGAAGAACTGGCCTATGAACTGAACGTCGAAGGCGCACGCCTGGCGCGCAGGATCGCCGATGCCAAGACCGCCGAGAACCAGGCCAAGCCGCGTTTCGTCGCCGGCGTCCTCGGCCCGACCAGCCGCACCTGCTCGCTGTCGCCCGATGTGAACAACCCCGGCTACCGCAACGTCACCTTCGATGAACTGGTGGAGAACTACACCGAGGCCACCCAAGGCCTGATCAAGGGCGGTGCCGACCTGATCCTGATCGAGACCATCTTCGACACCCTCAACGCCAAGGCCGCGATCTTCGCCGTGCAGGGTGTGTTCGAAGCGCTCGGTATCGAATTGCCGATCATGATCTCCGGCACCATCACCGACGCCTCCGGCCGTACCCTCTCGGGCCAGACCACTGAAGCCTTCTGGAACTCGGTCGCCCACGCCAAGCCGATTTCCGTGGGCCTGAACTGCGCCCTCGGCGCCAGCGAGCTGCGCCCGTACCTGGAAGAGCTGTCCAACAAAGCCAATACCCATGTGTCCGCGCACCCCAACGCCGGCCTGCCCAATGAATTCGGCGAGTACGACGAATTGCCGTCGGAAACCGCCAAGGTCATCGAAGAGTTCGCCCAGAGCGGCTTCCTCAACATCGTCGGCGGCTGCTGCGGCACCACCCCGGGCCATATCGAAGCCATCGCCAAGGCCGTGGCCGGCTACGCGCCGCGCCCCATCCCGGACATCCCCAAGGCCTGCCGTCTGTCGGGCCTGGAGCCGTTCACGATTGATCGCAGTTCGTTGTTCGTCAACGTCGGCGAGCGCACCAACATCACCGGTTCTGCGCGTTTCGCCCGCCTGATCCGCGAGGACAACTACACCGAAGCCCTGGAAGTCGCCCTGCAACAGGTGGAAGCCGGCGCCCAGGTGATCGACATCAACATGGACGAGGGCATGCTCGATTCGAAGAAGGCCATGGTGACCTTCCTCAATCTGATTGCCGGCGAGCCGGACATCTCCCGCGTACCGATCATGATCGACTCCTCCAAGTGGGAAGTGATCGAAGCCGGCCTCAAGTGCATCCAGGGCAAGGGCATCGTCAACTCCATCAGCATGAAGGAAGGGGTCGAGCAGTTCATTCACCACGCCAAGCTGTGCAAGCGCTACGGCGCCGCCGTGGTGGTGATGGCGTTCGACGAAGCCGGCCAGGCCGACACCGAAGCGCGCAAGAAGGAAATCTGCAAGCGCTCCTACGACATCCTAGTCAATGAAGTCGGCTTCCCGCCGGAAGACATCATCTTCGACCCGAACATCTTCGCGGTCGCCACCGGCATCGAAGAGCACAACAACTACGCCGTCGATTTCATCAACGCCTGCGCCTATATTCGCGACGAGCTGCCGTATGCGCTGACCTCCGGTGGCGTGTCCAACGTGTCGTTCTCGTTCCGTGGCAACAACCCGGTGCGTGAGGCGATCCACTCGGTGTTCCTGCTGTATGCGATCCGCAACGGCCTGACCATGGGTATCGTCAACGCCGGCCAGTTGGAGATCTATGACCAGATCCCGGCCGAGCTGCGCGATGCCGTGGAAGATGTAGTCCTCAACCGCACCCCGGAAGGCACCGACGCCCTCCTCGCCATTGCCGACAAGTACAAGGGCGACGGCAGCGTAAAAGAAGCCGAGACCGAAGAATGGCGCGGCTGGCCGGTCAACAAGCGCCTGGAACACGCGCTGGTCAAGGGCATCACCACCCATATCGTCGAAGACACCGAAGAATCGCGGCAGTCGTTCGCGCGCCCGATCGAAGTGATCGAAGGCCCGCTGATGTCCGGCATGAACATCGTTGGCGACCTGTTCGGCGCCGGCAAGATGTTCCTGCCCCAGGTGGTGAAATCCGCCCGCGTGATGAAGCAGGCCGTGGCCCACTTGATCCCGTTCATCGAGCTGGAAAAAGGCGACAAGCCGGAAGCCAAGGGCAAGATCCTGATGGCCACGGTGAAGGGCGACGTGCACGACATCGGCAAGAACATCGTCGGCGTGGTACTCGGCTGCAACGGCTATGACATCGTCGACCTCGGCGTAATGGTGCCGGCCGAGAAGATCCTGCAGGTGGCCAAGGAGCAGAAGTGCGACATTATCGGGCTGTCCGGCCTGATCACGCCGTCCCTGGACGAGATGGTGCATGTGGCCCGCGAGATGCAGCGCCAGGATTTCCACCTGCCGCTGATGATCGGCGGTGCGACCACCTCCAAGGCGCACACGGCGGTGAAGATCGAGCCCAAGTACAGCAACGACGCGGTGATCTACGTCACCGACGCCTCCCGTGCGGTGGGCGTGGCCACGCAGCTGCTGTCCAAGGAATTGAAGGCCGGCTTCGTCGAGAAGACCCGCCTGGAATACATCGACGTGCGTGAGCGCACCTCCAACCGCAGTGCGCGCACCGAACGCCTGAGCTACCCGGCGGCCATCGCCAAGAAGCCGCAGTTCGACTGGAGCACCTACGCGCCGGTCAAGCCAACCTTCACCGGTTCCAGGGTGCTGGACAATATCGACCTCAACGTCCTGGCCGAGTACATCGACTGGACCCCGTTCTTTATCTCCTGGGACCTGGCCGGCAAGTTCCCGCGCATCCTGACCGATGAAGTGGTGGGTGAAGCCGCCACCGCGCTGTACGCCGACGCCCAGGAAATGCTCAGGAAACTGATCGACGAAAAACTCATCAGCGCCCGTGCGGTGTTCGGTTTCTGGCCGACCAACCAGGTGCAGGACGATGACCTGGAAGTCTACGGCGAAGACGGCCAGCCGATTGCCAGGCTGCACCACCTGCGCCAGCAGATCATCAAGACCGACGGCAAGCCGAACTTCTCCCTGGCCGACTTCGTCGCGCCCAAGGACAGCGGCGTGACCGACTACATCGGTGGTTTCATCACCACCGCCGGCATCGGCGCCGAGGAAGTGGCCAAGGCCTACCAGGACGCGGGTGACGACTACAACTCGATCATGGTCAAGGCCCTGGCCGACCGCCTGGCTGAGGCCTGTGCCGAGTGGCTGCACCAGCAGGTGCGCAAGGAACACTGGGGCTACGCCAAGGACGAGCAACTGGACAACGAGGCGCTGATCAAGGAGCAGTACAGCGGCATCCGCCCTGCCCCCGGTTACCCGGCGTGCCCGGACCACACCGAGAAAGCCCAGTTGTTCCAACTGCTCGACCCCGAGGCCCGCGAAATGCAGGCTGGGCGCAGCGGCGTGTTCCTCACCGAGCACTATGCGATGTTCCCGGCGGCGGCGGTCAGCGGCTGGTACTTCGCCCACCCGCAGGCGCAGTACTTTGCCGTCGGTAAGGTCGACAAGGACCAGGTGACCAGCTACACCGCGCGCAAGGGCCAGGACCTGGCCGTGACCGAGCGCTGGCTGGCGCCGAACCTGGGCTACGACAACTAAGCCGGCCTGGATTGTCTATGCTGTCCCTCACACACCTTGTGTCGAGGGACGTATGGACGATCCAGTCAACAACAAGCCGCCGACCTTCTGGCAGATGCTCCACAGCGTCATGGCCGCTGCGTTTGGCGTGCAGAGCGGCAAGAATCGCGCCCGCGACTTCACCCACGGCAAGCCCAGCCACTTCGTGATCCTGGGCATTCTGTTCACAGCAGTATTCGCCTTGACGCTGTTCGGCATCGTCAAACTGGTGCTGCACCTGGCCGGCGTCTAGCGCAGCAGCAGGTGCAGGCTGAACGGGTAACGATAGGACACGGGCTTGTCCTGGGCGGACAACGCGCGGAAATTCACCGACGGTGTCGGCCCCAACAAGCGCCGCGCCTGGCCGGCATCGATCAATTGGAATAGCGCCAACTGCCGGTCGCGTCCGCCATAGGCGCCAATGTCCAGGCCCTTGGCATCGTCATGGACCAACACCATGGCCCAGCCGCCCACGGTGAAATGCCCGGCGACCAGGGACGACAAGCGTCCATCCAGGCGTGCCTGCAGGATCTCCGGCGAGCTGTTGACCGCGCTGAACAGCACGTCCCTGCCCGGTAACCGCCCACTGCCCTGCAGCGCCTGCATGGCGCCCAGCGCCATCTGATCGTTGGCCGACCACACCAGCGCCGTCTGCGGGTAGCGCTTGAACAGTTGCGTCGCTTGTTCGAAGGCGCGTTCGCGGTTCCATTCGCCGTAGACCAACTGACGCAGGCGCACCTCGGGATGCTCGGCCAGCGCCCGACGCATGCCGCGCTCACGCAATTGCGCCCCCGGGGTGGACTTGGTCCCGGAAAACGCCAACAGGTCGAGGGGCTCGCCCGGCGCAACCGGACCGTGCTGGCGCAACAGATCACGGAGCATCAGGTAGCCAGCCTGTTCATCGTCAGCCACCAGGCTGCCGATCAAACGGATGCCACGGCGGGTTCCCAGCAATTGCGCCTGATCGGATGTCAGCGCGCTGTTCACCAGCAGCAGCTTGACGCCACTGCCCTCGGCCATGCGCAGGATCTGCGGTGCAACGTACTGCTCATTCACCAGCACCAGGTAATCGGGCCGCTGGCTGCCTTGCAGCACCTCACGCGCCTGAGCCAGCGTGTTGCCGGCATCACGCTCGCCATAACGCACGCGCAAGTCCAGGCCGAGGTCCTTGGCGGCGGCCTGCATGAATTGCGCGTAGCTGACCCAGAAGGTTTCCGTCGACATGCCCGGGTTGAGAAACACCACCGACGTTGCATGAGCCATCACCCCATACGTCGATCCCAGCAACCAGACACACGTAATCAACACCTTCAACATGGATGCTTGAGCCTCGAAAATAGGCCGCCATGATAGTGGCAATGCCTGAACCAATCGAGGCTCAATCAACGTCCTTTATTGGTGGCTGACCCAGAAAACGGCCGTTCCCACCACCAGAATGATCAGGAACAGAATGGCCCAGGCATCAACGGTACTGTCAGGTTTACGGGCTTTGGTCGGATTGCTCATTGCATCGCCTCTTGTCGGTTTTATAGGTGATTGCACTCAAACACGATCACAGTAAAGTTCACGATTGCCCGCATGACAAATGTGGGTATCGCGATAACCTTTCTCATTAGTCATTTTGGTTATGTGCATATACTCAAACATCACTTTTGCGCATAAACGCAAACTGGTATCGTGCGCCGGCTCCGTTGGGAGTGCGCGGCCGTGCGCGCAGATTTGCCGAGAACAGGACCTATATGTACGTATACGACGAATACGATCAGCGCATCATCGAGGACCGCGTCAAGCAGTTCCGTGATCAGACCCGACGCTACCTAGCAGGTGAACTGAGCGAAGAAGAGTTCCGCCCTCTGCGCCTGCAAAATGGCCTTTATGTCCAGCGCTTTGCGCCGATGCTGCGGGTGGCTGTGCCTTATGGCCAACTGACTTCGCGCCAGACCCGCATGATGGCCAGGATTGCCCGCGACTTCGACAAAGGCTATGCCCACATCAGTACCCGCCAGAACGTACAGTTCAACTGGCCGGCCCTGGAAGATGTGCCGGACATCCTGGCTGAACTGGCCACCGTGCAGATGCACGCCATTCAGACCAGTGGTAACTGCCTGCGCAACGTGACCACCGACCAATTCGCCGGGGTTGCCGCCGACGAGCTGATCGACCCACGCCCGTGGTGTGAAATCGTCCGCCAGTGGACCACCTTCCACCCCGAATTCGCCTACCTGCCACGCAAGTTCAAGATCGCCATCAATGGCTCGACCTCGGACCGTGCCGCCATCGAAGTACACGATATCGGCCTGGAGCCGGTGTACAACGCGGCTGGCGAGCTGGGTTTCCGTGTCCTGGTGGGTGGCGGCCTGGGCCGTACCCCGGTGGTCGGTGCGTTCATCAACGAGTTCCTGCCGTGGCAGGACCTGTTGAGCTACCTCGACGCCATCCTGCGGGTCTACAACCGCTACGGCCGTCGCGACAACAAATACAAGGCGCGGATCAAGATCCTCGTCAAGGCACTGACCCCTGAGGTGTTCGCCCAGAAAGTCGATGCCGAGATGGAGCACCTGCGCGGCGGCCAGACCACCCTGACCGAAGCCGAAGTGCACCGTGTGGCCAAGCACTTCGTCGATCCCGAGTACAAGGCGCTGAGCAATCAGGACGCCGAGCTCGTAGCGCTCGACCAGCAGCACCCGGGCTTTGCCCGCTGGCGCACCCGCAACACCCTGGCGCACAAAAAGCCGGGCTATGTGGCGGTGACCCTGTCGCTGAAACCGACCGGTGTGGCACCGGGCGACATCACCGACAAGCAGCTGGACGCCGTCGCCGACCTGGCCGAGCGCTACAGCTTTGGCCAACTGCGCACCTCCCACGAGCAGAACATCATCCTCGCGGACGTTGAGCAGAGCCAACTGTTCACCCTGTGGGGCGAACTGCGCGAAGGCGGTTTCGCCACGCCGAACATCGGCCTGTTGACCGACATCATCTGCTGCCCGGGCGGCGATTTCTGCTCCCTGGCCAACGCCAAGTCGATCCCGATTGCCGAATCGATCCAGCGCCGTTTCGACGACCTGGACTACCTGTTCGACATCGGCGAGCTGGACCTGAACATCTCCGGTTGCATGAACGCCTGTGGTCACCACCACGTCGGCCATATCGGCATCCTGGGCGTGGACAAGAAAGGCGAAGAATTCTACCAAGTGTCCCTGGGTGGCAGCGCCAGCCGCGATGCGAGCCTGGGCAAGATCCTCGGCCCGTCCTTCGCCCAGGAAGCCATGCCTGAGGTGATCGGCAAGCTGATCGACGTGTACATCGAACAGCGCACCGAAGATGAGCGTTTCATCGACACCTACCAGCGCATCGGCATTGACCTGTTCAAGGAGCGCGTCTATGCAGCGAATCATTAAGAACAACGAAGTCCTCGACGAAACCTGGCACCTTTTGCCCAAGGACGCGAGCTTCGACGGCATTTCCAACTGCGACGACCTGATCGTGCCGCTGGCGCTGTGGCGCGAACATGGCCACGCCCTCAAGGCTCGCGACGGCGGCCTGGGTGTGTGGCTGGACGCCGATGAAGAAGCCGAAGAGATCGGCGCTGACGTGGAACACTTCCAGGTCATCGCCCTGAACTTCCCGGCCTTCACCGACGGTCGCAACTATTCCAACGCACGCTTGCTGCGTGACCGCTACGGTTACAAAGGCGAGCTGCGGGCCATTGGCGACGTGCTGCGCGACCAGCTGTTCTACCTGCGCCGTTGCGGGTTCGATGCCTTCGCCTTGCGCGCCGACAAAGACCCGTACGAGGCGCTGGAAAGCCTCAAGGACTTCTCGGTGACGTACCAGGCAGCAACGGATGAACCGCTGCCGCTGTTCCGTCGTCGCTGAGTATCAAATGTGGGGTGGGGGGTTGCTCCCGTGACGGCTCGGGAGCTGACGACTCTCTAACTGATGCCCCGCGCTAAATGTGGGAGGGGCGGTGCGACGATTCGACTTGCCCCCGATGGCGGCCTCTGGGCCGACCATGTGCTTGGGTTGGAATGAGTACATATCCGTTGCTGCGGCAACGGCTACTTAGGGTTCCGCTCTTACAGCGGGTCACTTTTGGAAGAGCGCCAAAAGTCCACCAAAAACGCTTCGCCCCACCACTCGGCACCTCGCCCAGGCTCGGTGTGCCCGTAATCCGACAGTGATTTTTTGGGGGCCCGCCTGAGATCAAGATTAAAGCAAGATCAAGGGCCGCTCGCTTCGCAGATCCACGAGGCGCACGGCTACTTGCTCAGCCAGTTCCTTTCCCTGCACTGACCGCTGGCGCGCCCCCCTGGCTGGCGCTGGTGCGCGACCAGTGGTTTATCGCCCGGCGCACCCGGCAATACCGCGCGTCCATGACGCAATCTTCACATTAAAGGCGGAGCATTCGCCGTGATCGAACTGTCCCCTATTGATCAGCCGCTTTTAACCTCACTGACGATTGGAGTTCTTCATGGCGAAAATCAACCTGGCCCAGCAATTGGCGACCACCCTTGAACAGGCGGGGATCAAGCGCATCTGGGGCCTGACCGGCGACAGCCTCAACGGTCTCACCGACGCCCTGCGCACCATGGACAGCATCGAGTGGATGCACGTGCGCCACGAAGAAGTCGCCGCCTTCGCCGCCGGTGCCGAAGCGGCGGCCACGGGTGAACTGACGGTGTGCGCCGGCAGCTGCGGGCCGGGCAACCTGCACTTGATCAATGGCCTGTTCGATTGCCATCGCAACCATGTGCCGGTGCTGGCGATTGCCGCACAAATCCCCTCCTCCGAGATCGGCCTGAACTACTTCCAGGAGACCCATCCCCAGGAACTGTTCAAGGAGTGCAGCCACTTTATCGAGCTGGTCACCAACCCCGAACAGATGCCGCACGTGCTGCACCGTGCCATGCGTTCGGCGGTCCTCAACCGCGGCGTGGCGGTGGTGGTGATTCCGGGGGACGTATCGTTGCTGGAAGTCGAAGACAAGCTCAAGCCCTGGCCGGCCCTGCACGCACCGCGCACCCTGCCGGCGGAACAGGACCTGCAGCGCCTGACCGAGATCCTTGAAAGCAGCGAGAAAGTCACCCTGCTGTGCGGCAGTGGCTGCGCCGGTGCCCACGATCAAGTGGTGGCCCTGGCCGACACGCTGGGGGCACCGGTGGTGCACGCCCTGCGCGGCAAGGAGCATGTGGAATGGGACAACCCATTCGATGTGGGCATGACCGGCCTGATCGGCTTCAGCTCCGGCTACCACGCCATGCTCGACTGCGACACGCTGATCATGCTCGGCACTGACTTTCCGTACCGCCAGTTCTACCCCGCCGATGCCAAAATCATCCAGGTCGACCGCAACCCGCAGGCCCTGGGCCGTCGCGCCACGCTGGACCTGGGCATCGCTGCCGATGTGAGCGAGACCCTCGACGCGCTGCTGCCGCGCCTGACCCGCAACACCGACCGCAGCTTCCTCGAGACCTCGCTGAAGCACTACGAAAAAGCCCGCCAAGGCCTGGACGACCTGGCGCAACCGTCAAAGGCCAACCGGCCGATCCACCCGCAGTACGTGGCGCGTTTGCTCAGCGAACTGGCGGACGACGATGCAATCTTCACAGCCGACGTGGGCTCGCCGACGGTGTGGGCGGCGCGCTACCTGAAGATGAACGGCAAGCGTCGCCTGATCGGCTCGTTCAACCACGGCTCCATGGCCAATGCCATGCCCCAGGCGATCGGTGCGCAGGCAGCCTTTCCTGGGCGCCAGGTGATCTCGATGTCCGGCGACGGCGGGTTTGCCATGCTGATGGGGGATTTCATTTCACTGGCGCAGTTGAACCTGCCCGTCAAAGTCATCGTGTTCGATAACTCGTCCCTGGGCTTTGTCGCCATGGAAATGAAGGCCGCGGGCTACCTGGATGCCGGCACCGAGCTGAAAAACCCGGACTTCGCCGCCATGTCCAACGCCATGGGCATCCTCGGCATTCGCGTGGAGCAATCCGAAGACCTGGAACCGGCCCTGCGCCGCGCCCTGGCCCATGATGGCCCGGTGCTGGTGGATGTGGTGACGGCCACCCAGGAACTGGTGATGCCGCCGAGCATCAAGCTGGAACAGGCCAAGGGCTTCAGCCTGTACATGCTCAAGGCGGTGATGAGTGGGCGTGGAGATGAAGTGATCGAGTTGGCGCGGACTAACTGGTTGCGCTGATCCAACACTGAGGGAGGGGGCACGCCCTAACTCCAAAACCTGTAGTGAGCGGGCTTGCCCCGCGCTGGGCTGCGCAGCAGCCCCAAAACACAGCCCCGGACCTGCCTGGCACACTGCAGCGCTCTTATTGGGGCTGCTGCGCAGCCCAGCGCGGGGCAAGCCCGCTCACCACAGTTACAGTGTTCATCCTTAACTGACTGGCGTCAGGGCTTGCCCCTCCCACAGTGGACAATGGCGCAGATTCAAGCTGTCTGTTTTTCTACCCATTTGCCGTAGGCATCAATAAATGCCTGCAGGAACGGCCTGGTCTTTTCCGACACCTTGCCGGCGTCATCGAACACGCTGCCCGCTCCGCCCAGGTAGGCTTCCGGCTGCTGCATGCATGGCACATCGAGGAACACCAGGGACTGGCGCAGATGGTGGTTGGCGCCAAAACCGCCAACGGCGCCCGGGGATACGCTGATGATCGCCCCCGGCTTGCCGCTCCAGGCGCTTTGGCCATAAGGACGGGAGCCGACGTCAATCGCATTCTTCAACGGCGCGGGTACGGAGCGGTTGTACTCCGGTGTCACAAACAACACCGCGTCGGATGAACGTACCTGCTGACGGAAAGTACTGTAGGCTGCGGGCGGCGATGCCCCGTCGATGTCCTCGTTGTAGAGCGGCAAATCGCCAATTTCCACAATGTTCAACTTCAGGTTGGCGGGGGCCATTTCGGCCAGTGCCAGGGCGACCTTGCGGTTGATCGAGTCTTTTCTCAGGCTGCCAACCAGGACGGCAATCGTGTAGACCTTGCTCATTGGGTTTCTCGACGTCTGACTAAGGGAGCTTGTAGTTATAAAGGCTTCGCAGTGCGTTCACCAGAAGGTTTTGATAATCCTCCAGACGTTTGGCCCGCGATTTGATGCGTAGGAACCGTCTGAAAATGTCAGCGAATAGTATTTTTTTTCAATAGGTAAACTCCCCCTCTTTATGACGGTCTACAGCACCGCGAATTGAGTGTTTATCTCCAGAGGTTCTAAACAGATGGCAGCAGTACTAGTCGGACAGTTTCATGCCAGAGACGCAGAAGGACGCGTGTATTCGGTGCATGAGTTCCAGGAATCCAACCCGGCGCAAGGCGACCTGGCTGGCTCGGCACCCACCACCACCTACAAGCTGGCCATTGGCGACCGGGTAGAAAAACTCGAAGGCGATGAGTTCAAGCTGATTCAGTCGGGGACCATTATCGTCCGCGAATCGCAGACCGTCCTCGCCTCATAAGCTTGATCGCCCAGGCGTACCTGCTCAGTCCCGGCCATTGACGGCATCGACTGGGCCGGGCGGTCACGGGCTGCGAATTTCCGTCACTTCAAGCCCCGACTCACCGTCCACTTGCTTGAGCGTCACCATCAACCGGCCCCGCTCGCCTTCCACCGCGTACATCACCCGCCTGTAGCCCGGCGAGTTGTACCCCGGATACGCCACCACCTGCTTGACCTGCGTCATGCCCAGCACCGTGCCGACCTGCGCGGCGACTTGCTCCTGGGCACGGATAAATGCCTCAAGCGTGAGGTTTTCCGGAGCTGATTCATCGTGATTGCTGAAGAGATAAGCAGCCACGCACCCTACGGTCACCAGGACCAGCAGTTGCTTGACCGTTACCCCGAGAACTGTCGAGGGCAGAGGCATAGGAGACCAGACCTGTTTTTGTTGTATGTGCCGGTAATCGGCATTGGTCGTTGATGATCAGACTCGCCATTCTAGTGAGGTCCTGGCTGAACGCCAGCGACATACGCGACCCACACCGTCTTTTTTGCGCACGACGGCATGCACCATTGAATCCCCACGGCGCTGCACATAGACTCCGGCCATGCGTTTACGTCATATCGAAGTGATTCAGGCCATCCTGCAGACCGGACACCTCGGCACCGCCGCCGAATGGTTGCAACTTCCCGTGGGCGATGTAGACGCGGCACTCAAGGAGGCCGAGCGGCAATTGGGCTTCATGCTGTTTGCCAGTGTGCGCGGGCGTTTGCAGGCGACACGGGAAACCCTGGAGTTGCAGGCAGAAATAGCCCATGTGTACGAAGCCCTGGAACCGGTGCAACGCCTGGCCAGCCGCTTGAAACACCATCACGCCCCCACCCTGCGCGCCTTGTGCACGCCGCCCCTGGCCAATCAACTGCTGCCCCAGAGCATCGCGCTGCTGCGCCGACGCTTCCAGGACACGCCGTGCAACCTGTCGAGCCAGCCAACCCGGGAAATCGTGCGCAGCCTGCTGCTGCACGAGGCCGAGGTGGGCCTGAGCCTGCATGACCCGGAACATCCGCAAATCCACAGCACGGTGCTGGCCCAAGGCAAATTGCAATTGCTGGCGCCCCACGGCTGGCTCAAGCCCAAGCAGAAGTACATTGCGCTGCAGGACCTGGCCGGGCAAGCGATGATCGGGCTTGAAGGACACGACCCGCTCAGCCGTCTGCTGGACGCCAAGCTGCAAGCCCTGCGCCCGCTGCCGGTGGTGCAGACACGGGTGCAGACCTACCAGATGATGCGCAGCATGGTGGAAGCCGGCGAAGGCCTGGCGATAGTCGACCCATTCACCGCGTTTGGCGCGCGTGAGGCGGGTTTGGATACATGCCCGGTATCGCCGCCGATCCTGGTCAGCCTATATGCGCTGACACTCAAGGATGGCGTGACCTCGCCTGCGCTGAATGCGTTGCTGGAGATCGTCACGCAAAAGGCCCAGGGCCTGCTGGAAAGTTAACGCCGCTCGGCGTCGGTCTTGAACAATCGATACCAGAAAATCGCCACTTCACGGGTTTGCGGGTCGATGCCGCGATAGCGCAGGTGATCGATCCCGCCCATCACGTAGCCGCAACGCTCATACAGACGGCAGGCACCCAAGTTGTTGTTCTGGGTTTCCAGCATCATGCCCGGCAGGTTTTTCTTGCGGCTCCAGAACTGCGCCACATCCAGCAGCGCCTTGGCCACCCCGTGCCGACGGGCAGGCAAGGCCACCGCCAGCTCGTCAACGTGGGCAAAGCCGTTCCAATTGGTGCTGACCACGATATGCCCGACCGCACGATCATCCAGGTAGGCCATGAAGATCGCACTGTCCGGCGCATCGCGAAAACTGGCGAATTCTTCCGGGTCGATGCCATAGCACTTGCGGTACGGCACGATGCGCTCCACGGGCCATTGATCGACCCGCCTGCCCATCTCCGGCACGCCATAGGCACTGACCTCAAAGCTGAAATCATTGCCCCACACATAGGCGTCGAAGCCCTCGTCGGCGACCCGCACACTGAGCCCTGGATACTTCGGGTTCATTACAGCTTGCATAAACATCCTTAACCCTTGATGCAATCGACGGTGTAACAACGACCACTGCCGTCATCTTCGTGTTGTAACCCGTGAACATCGGCAACAAAACCGGGGAAACTGCTATCGAACGTCCGGGCAAACGCCAGGTAGTCGATGATCGACCGGGTCGACTCGGTAAAGCGCTCGCCCGGCATGATCAACGGAATGCCCGGCGGATAAGGCACCAGCATCACGGCTGCAATGCGTCCTGGCAAGGCATCAATGGACACGGCCTCCACTTCGCCCCTTACCAATTGGTCATAGGCGTCGGCGGGTTTCATCGCGATTTCCGGCAACACCGTGTACATGCGCTTGAGGTGCCTGGCGGTGGCGTTGCTGCGGTAACAGCCGTGCAATTGATCGCACAGGTCGCGCAAACCCAGGCCCTGATAGCGCGCCGGGCCCTGGGCAAACACCGATGGCAAACAACTGGCGAGGCTGACATTCGCGTCGTAACTGCGCTTGAACTCCAGCAACTCGGTGAGCAAGGTACTCCATTTGCCCTTGGTGATGCCCATGGAAAACAACACGAGGAACGAATACAGCCCGGTCTTTTCCACCACCAGCCCACGCTCCCAGAGGAATTTGCTGACCACCGCGGCGGGAATCCCATGCTCGCTCAAGGCACCGCCGGCCGTGAGGCCGGGCATCACCAGGGTCACTTTGATCGGGTCCAGCAGCACGTAGTCTTCGGCCACGTCACCAAAGCCGTGCCAGTCATCCTGCGGCTGCAACAGCCAATCCGCCGTGGCGACGCGGTCGATGCCCGCCACCGACGGCGGCTGCCAGATGGAGAACCACCAATCTTCGGCGGCGATATGCTGGCGCAGGTTGGCCAGGGCGCGGCGAAAACTCAGGGCCTCGTCGAACATTTCCTGCAGCAGCGAGCGCCCGGCCGGGCCTTCCATCATCGCCGAGGCGACGTCCAGCGAAGCAATGATGCTGTACTGCGGCGACGTGGAGATGTGCATCATGAAGGCTTCATTGAAACGGTCGCGGTCCAGTTGACGCGCGCCGCCGTCCTGCACATGGATCATCGAGGCCTGGCTGAACGCCGCCAGCAGCTTGTGGGTGGAGTGGGTGGTGAACACCAGCGGGCTGTCCGGGGTACGCGAGGTGCCCATGCCGTAGCGCCCGGCAAAGAACTCGTGGAACGCCGCATAGGCGTACCAGGCTTCATCGAAGTGCAGCACCTCGACACTGTTGCCCAATTGCTGCTTGATCAGCTCGGCGTTGTAGCACAGGCCGTCGTAGGTGGAGTTGGTGACCACGGCCAGCTTCACCTTGGGGGGCCGGCCGCGGGTCAAGGGGCTGGCGTCGATCTTGGCGCGGATCGATTCCGGGCTGAACTCGCTCAGGGGAATCGGACCGATGATGCCCAATTCGTTGCGCTCCGGGCACAGGTACAGCGGGATGGCACCGGTCATGATGATCGAATGCAACACCGACTTGTGGCAGTTGCGGTCCACCAGCACCAGGTCATCGCGCCCGACCATGGAGTGCCAGACGATCTTGTTGGCGGTGGACGTGCCGTTGATCACGAAAAAGGTATGGTCGGCGCCGAAGTTGCGCGCGGCGCGGGCTTCGGCTTCGGCCAGGGGCCCGGTGTGATCCAGCAGCGAGCCCAGTTCGGGCACCGAGACCGACAAGTCCGAGCGCAGGGTGTTTTCCCCGAAGAACTGATGAAACGCCTGCCCCACCGGACTTTTGCGATAGGCCACGCCACCGCCATGGCCGGGGGTGTGCCAGGAATAGTTGGAGTCGGCGGTGTGTTGCACCAGCGCCTTGAAGAATGGCGGCAGCAGGCCATCCAAATATGTGCGGGCAGCACGGGCCACCTGGCGGGCGAGAAACGGTACGGTGTCTTCGAACAGGTAGAGAATGCCGCGCAGCTGGTTGAGTTCGCTCATGGCATCGGCCGGGGCGTTTTCCAGGGTGACCTGCTCGCCCAGGGCAAAAATCGGCAGGTTCGGCGCCCGCAGGCGGGCCAGGCGGATCAGCTCGACCATGTTTTGCAGCAGGTGGGTATTCTCACCGGCGCCTTCGGCGGCGATCAGCATGCACGCCAGGCCGTGATGGGTCGACGCCACCAGCCGGCCTTCGGCGTAGTCCACGGCGGAAAAGATACTGAAGCCCTCTTGTTCCAACTCCCGGGCGATGCCCCGAACCCGGTCGCCGGCAACGGTGTCGGCCTTGATGTCGCGGTGCACGATAAGCACGGGGAACTTCAGGTCTTTGTACATGAGGGCGTGTAGTCCTGAGGGCTATGCACTCAAGGGTAGAAGCTCGGGGACGATGACGCGAATGAAGATTCTGAAAGCAATGGAGGTCAACCCTGGGAGGGGGCTTGCTCCCGATGACGGTATGCCAGCTCATATTTGATTGGCTGATACACCGCTATCGGGGCAAGCCCCCTCCCACATTTTGATCATACCTACGCAGGGCTATTGTTGTGTTAGCTGGGTCCACAACGCCGGCGCACCCGCCGACTTCGCAATAGCCTCCAACCGCGCCGCATGCTCGGCCAGATCCTGCTCGCTGGCGCGAATGATGGTGGTGGGCTTGCGATCGGCCGGCAGGCGGCGGATTTCCGAAGGGCGGTTGCCCGAGCCTTCCGCCGAGCCAGCGCCGTCGGAGGCATTGCCGGCCAGGGACAGGCTGGTCTGCCCGCCGGTCATGGTCAGGTAAACGTCGGCGAGAATCTCGGAGTCGAGCAAGGCGCCGTGGAGTTCACGGCCGGAGTTGTCGACGCCATAACGTTTGCACAAGGCATCGAGGCTGTTGCGCTGGCCCGGGTGACGCTCACGGGCCATCATCAAGGTGTCGAGGATCGAGCAGTGCTTGGAAATATCCGCACGATCCGTCTGCCCCATCAGGGCAAATTCGTTATTGATGAAGCCGACGTCGAACGCCGCGTTATGGATGATCAACTGGGCGCCGTTGATGAATTCGAAGAACTCATCGGCCACTTCGGCGAAACGCGGCTTGCCCTTGAGGAACTCGTCGGTGATGCCGTGGACGCCGATGGCGCCTTCGTCACTGTCGCGGTCCGGTTGCAGGTAGACGTGGAAGTGACGACCGGTGAGGCGCCGACCCATGAGTTCGACACAGCCGATTTCAATGATCCGGTGGCCGTCGGTCACCGGCATGCCGGTGGTTTCGGTATCGAGTACAACAGATCGGATGGCCATCAGGGTTCAGCTCTCAACGGTGTGGTGTGCAGTGTGGTGTGAGTCAAGGAGCGCGATGTTAACACGTCAACCAGCATCAGCTCTGCTTGTAGCCCCGCACTTCGTCCACACCTCTATTGGCAAGCTGGTCGGCGCGCTCGTTACCCGGATGGCCGATGTGCCCGCGCACCCATTTCCAGGTGATGTCATGGCGGTTGCATTGCTCATCGAGCAATTGCCACAGGTCGGCATTCTTGACCGGCTCCTTGGCCGCGGTCTTCCAGCCGCGCTTCTTCCAATTGACCATCCACTCGTTGATGCCTTTCATCACGTATTGCGAGTCGGTGACCAGCAGCACGTTGCAGCGGCGCTTGAGTTCTTCCAGGCCGCGAATGGCGCCCATCAGTTCCATGCGGTTGTTGGTGGTGTTGGCTTCGCCGCCCCACAACTCCTTCTCTACGCCCTTGCACACCAGCAAGGCGCCCCAGCCGCCGGGGCCGGGGTTGCCCTTGCAGGCGCCATCGGTGAAGAGTTCTACGCTATCGGTCATCGGTTACATCCATCAAGACGGGCAGGTCTGAAATCAAAAAAGTTCTACGGTTCGCTTTGCTTGCGGTTGACCTTGGCCATCGGCATCGGCACCAGTTTGCCCATGGGCTGGCGCAGCACCTGGCGCACCGGCCGCAACCCGACCACGATCTTGCGCGCCACCAATAAATAGAAGCCGCCACCCGACAGTTGCCAGGCGCCCGCGCGGCGTTCCCAACCGGCCAGGCGGCCTTGCCACTTGGCCGAGGCAAGCGGCGGACGATAGCACCCGAAGCGGCGTTTCTCCAGCGCGAAGCCCAGCAGGTTCAGCCAGTCCCCGACCCGTGATGGCGAGATGCAGCGCGCCTGACGCAGGCCATCATGGGCGAACACATGGCGCAGGCCCCAGCTGCTCCAAGGGTTGATGCCGATAATCAGCAAATGGCCACCAGGGCGCACGCTGCTCGCCGCTTCACGCAGCAGACCGTGGGGCGACAGGCAGAAATCCAGGCCATGCTGCAACACCACCACATCGGCGGCGTGCTCGCTCAATGGCCAGGCCTGTTCTTCGCAGACAATCTCCACCCCCGGCAACGGCGCGCCCAGGCGCACGTTGCGTTGCACCTGGGGCGCGGCGGGCGGGGTCTGGGCCGACGGACCGTAATGCACCAGGTAGCCGCCAAAGAAACGACCCAACTCGTCTTCGAGCATGCGCCGTTCTTCATCCAGCAGAAATTGCCCGATGGGCCCGGACAGCCATTCACGGGCTGCGCCGATCAGGGCCAGCCACTCAGGATCGGCCTGGGCGAACGCTTTATCAGTCATTGCATTCTCCAACTCGCCTAGACGTTCTAAGATGCACCAATGTGTTCAGCTTGGCGAATCGAAGAATGATACAGATCAGTGCCCTGCCCGCCTTCACCGATAACTACATCTGGTTGCTGCAGGACCCGCAGACCCAACGGTGTGCCGTGGTCGATCCCGGCGATGCCGCGCCGGTACTGGCCTGGCTCGAGCAAAACCCGACGTGGACCCTCAGCGACATCCTGATTACCCACCATCACCACGATCATGTCGGCGGTGTCGAGCAACTCAAGGGTGTGAGCGACGCCAAGGTGTATGGTCCGGCCAACGAGACGATCCCGGCGCGGGACATCGCGCTGCAGGATAACGACCGCATCAGCGTGCTGGGCTGGGACTTCGACGTCTATGCCGTGCCCGGCCACACCCTGGGCCATATCGCCTTCTACCACCAAGGCGTGCTGTTCTGTGGCGACACCCTGTTCGCCGCCGGTTGTGGCCGCCTGTTCGAAGGCACGCCGGAACAGATGCACACCTCCCTCGAGCGCCTGGCCGCCCTGCCCGCCGATACCCTGGTGTACTGCACCCACGAATACACACAAAGTAACCTCAAGTTTGCCCAGGCGGTGGAACCGCAAAATGCCGACATCTCCGAACGGGTGGAAAACGTCCGTCAACTGCGGGCCCGGGGCGAGATGACGCTGCCTTCCAACCTGGCCCTGGAAAAGCGCACCAACCCCTTCCTGCGTACCTCTGAAACATCCGTTAAACAAAAAGCGGACGAACGGAATGGCCGCGACAACCGCTCTGGGGCCGAGGTATTTGCTAGCTTGAGGGCGTGGAAAGATAAGTTCTAAAGGGACGCAATCTGATACGTAATTTCTGAATGGTTGACCGGAACCAAAGTGCTTTCTAGAATCGCCCGACATTTTTGCCCGGAACTTACTTCCAGCCAATGTCGTCATCTATTCGTAAATCCAACCATTCAGACGCATTGACCCGCCTGGCTCAAGCTGTGGCGGTGGCTGTGTCCGCCACGCTGGCGGGCTGCCAATCGACAAATTTCGCCGCACAATCCACCGTGCAACCCAAGCCCAACCTTACCGCCAAGATCAAGCAGAAACCCGTCATCTGGCTTTCAGAGAAGCCTGCTCCAGAAGTACCCCAGGACGTGTGGGAACGCATGCGCCGCGGCTTTCAATTGCAGGACAACGTGGGCGTCAACCCGCGTATCGAGCAACAGCGCCTGTGGTTCGCCAGCAACCCGTCCTTCCTGGAGAACGCCGGTGAACGCGGCAGCCTCTACATTCATTACATCGTCGAACGCCTTGAAGAACGCAACATGCCCCTGGAGCTGGCGCTGCTGCCGGTGATCGAAAGTGCCTACAACCCGATGGCGTATTCGCGCAGCGATGCCGTCGGCCTGTGGCAGTTCATCCCCTCCACCGGGCGCTACTTCAACCTGCGCCAGACCCGCGCCTACGACGGCCGCCGCGACATCACCGCCTCCACCACCGCCGCCCTGGACTACCTGACCCGTCTGCACGACATGTTCAACGGCGACTGGCTGCTGGCCCTGGCCGCCTATAACGCCGGCGAAGGCACGGTGAGCCGGGCCATCGAGCGCAACGAGAAGCTCGGCCTGCCCACCGACTACTGGAACCTGCCCCTGCCCCAGGAAACCAAGGACTATGTGCCCAAGTTCCTGGCGCTGTCCCAGGTGGTGCTGGCCCCCGAGGCCTATGGCGTCAACCTGAACCCGATTGCCAACACGCCGTACTTCGAAGTGGTCGAGGTCAAGCAAAGCATGGACCTGTCGCGGGTTGCCGCGCTGGCCGAGATCGACGAAGACGAACTGTTCCAGCTCAACCCGGCGCTCAAGCAACGCACCACCCTGGATGGCCCGCAGCACCTGCTGGTGCCGAGCTCCAAGGCACAATTGCTCACCAGCACCCTTTCGACGATGAAGCCGGAAGAATTGCTGGCGATGCGCCCGAAAAAGCAGGTGTTCGACGAAGTCGAGACTGCTCGGGTGGCCGGCCGCACCCGCAGCTACAAGGTGCGCAGTGGCGACAACCTCACGCTGATCGCCAAGGCGAACAAGGTCGATGTGCATGACCTGCAGCGCTGGAACAAACTCAACGGCCAGGCCCTCAAGGTCGGCCAGACCCTGGTGATGCAGGACACCCGCAAGCTGGTGGCCAAGGCCGACAGCAAGAAGCCGGTGCAGTACAAGGTCAAGAAAGGCGACTCGCTGTACATCGTCGCCAAGCGCTTCAACGTCGAGATGCAACATCTCAAGCGTTGGAACCCGCGTACTGGCCAGGCGCTGAAGCCTGGGCAGATGCTGGTGGTTTCCGGGCCGCGCTAAGGTTTCAAGAACCCCGGAGAACCAATGTGGGAGGGAGCTTGCTCCCACATTGGTTCTACATCATCCCGACTGGCTTTTTCCATCCGGAACAAGCTGTTACTGTACCGATCATAAAGCCCAAGCCGCCTGGATCGGATCCCTGACTTGAAGCGTCCCCTCCTTCTACTAATAAGTCTGGCCTTGAGCTTTGGTGCGAACGCGACAATAACCGAGAGCCACGGTTACACGCAGTTCGGCACGCTCAAGTACCCGGCCAAATTCACCCACTTCGATTGGGTAAACCCTGCAGCGCCGAAAGGCGGGACCTTGCGGGTCATGGCATTTGGCACCTTCGATACCCTCAATCCCTACACGTTCAAGGGTTCAAGCCCGGTTTCCACCCCCAACTTCCTGCAATACGGCGTCAATGAGCTGAATGAGCCGTTGATGGTCGGCACCGGCCAGTACGCGCCGTCCGGCGACGAGCCCACCTCCAGCTACGGGCTGATTGCCCAGTCGGTGGAATACAGCGAGGACCGCAGCTGGGTCGTGTTCAACCTGCGTCCGCAGGCGCGCTTCCACGATGGCAAGCCGATCACGGCCTATGATGTGGCGTTTTCCTATCGCACCCTGCTGACCGAAGGCCACCCCCAATACCGCACCAACCTGCAGGAAGTGGCACGGGTGGACATCCTCAACCGTCACCGCATCCGCTTTGTGTTCAAGCGCGCCGGCAACCCGTTGTTGATCCTGCGCCTGGGTGAGTTGCCGGTATTGCCCCAGCACTATTGGAAAAACCGCGACTTCAAGGCGACCACCTTCGAACCGCCCCTGGGCAGCGGGCCGTACCGCATCAGCAAGGTCACCCCTGGACGCCAGTTGGTGTTCGAACGGGTCAAGGATTACTGGGGCAAGGACTTGCCGGTCAACCAGGGCTTCTATAACTACGACAAGGTCGAGGTGGAGTTCTACCGCGACAGCGACGTGGCCTTCGAAGCGTTCAAGGCCGGCGAGTTCGACATTTATATCGAGCACCAGGCCAAGAACTGGGCCAATGGCTACAACTTCCCGGCGGTGAACCGTGGCGAAGTGATCAAGGCGCAGATCGCCCACCAGATCCCGACCCAAAGCCAGGGCCTGTTCATGAACACCCGGCGCCCGACCTTCAGCCAGACCAAGGTGCGTGAGGCCCTGGGGCTGATGTTCGACTTCGAGTGGACCAACCGCACCCTGTTCAGCAGCGCCTACAAACGCACGCTCAGCTATTACCCCAACAGCGAATTCGCCGCTGCCGGGGTTCCAACCGGCCATGAATGGCTGATGCTCTCCCCCTACCGCGACCAACTGCCACCCAACCTGTTCACCCAAGCCTTCAGCCTGCCCCAGACCGACGGGCGCGGCATCCCCCGCGAAACCCTGCGCCGCGCCCTGGCGCTGCTGGGCGAAGCCGGCTGGAAGCTGTCGGGCCAACGCCTGCTCAACAAGGACGGGCAACCGCTGCGCTTCGAGATCCTGCTGGTCAACCCCAACCTGGAGCGCATCCTGCAGCCCTATGTCGAGAACCTGATCAGCATCGGCATCGACGCACGCCTGCGCACCGTCGACCGCGCCCAGTACAAGCAACGCCTGGATCAATTCGATTTCGACATGATCCTGATCACCCTCAACCAGACCTTGAGCCCCGGCCTCGAACAGTGGCAGTACTTCCACTCGAGCCAGGCTGCGATCAAGGGCAGCAAGAACTATGCGGGCATCGCCAACCCCGTTGTCGATCACCTGCTGGAACAACTGCTGGCGGCGCAGACCCGCGAAGAACAACTGGCCGCCGGCCGCGCCCTGGACCGGGTGCTGCTGTGGCAGCACTACAGCATTCCCAACTGGTACCTCAACTATCATCGCCTGGCGTACCGCAACCGGTTCGCCTTTGTCACCACGCCGCCCTACAGCCTGGGCCTGAGCGCATGGTGGCTGAAAGCTTCGGAGAAAGCCCAATGATGTATTTGCGCAACGTACTGCTCGGCAGCCTGTTGCTGTGCACCACGGCCCACGCCGCCCCGCAACACGCACTGACGCTGTACAACGAGCCGCCGAAATACCCCGCCGACTTCAAGCACTTCGACTACGTCAACCCGGACGCGCCCAAGGGCGGCACCTTCCGCGAGTCGAGCATGGGCGGCTTCGACAGCCTCAACCCGTTTATCAGCAAGGGCGTGCCGGCCGACAACGTCAGCCTGATCTACGACACCCTGGCCATGCAGAGCCTGGACGAACCCATCACCGAATACGGCCTGGTCGCCGGCAAGATCGAAAAAGCCCCGGACAACAGCTGGGTGCGTTTCTACCTGCGGCCCGAAGCGCGGTTCCACGACGGCCACCCGATCCGTGCCGAAGACGTGGTGTTCACCTTCCAGGAATTGATCAAGGAAGGCTCGCCGATCTACCGCACCTACTACGCCGATGTCGATGAAGTGGTCGCCGAAGACCCGCTGCGGGTGCTGTTCAAGTTCAAGCGCACCAACAACCGCGAATTGCCGCTGATCCTCGGGCAACTGCCGGTACTGCCCAAGCATTGGTGGGCCACGCGGGACTTTGCCAAGGGCAACCTGGAGGTGCCCCTGGGCAGCGGGCCGTACAAGGTGGCCGAGGTCAAGGCCGGGCGCATGATCCGCTACGAGCGGGTCAAGGACTACTGGGCCAAGGACCTGCCGATCACCAAGGGTTTCTACAACTTCGACAACCGCATCACCGACTACTACCGCGACAGCACCGTGTCCCTGGAGGCGTTGAAGGCCGGGCAGTTCGACTACTGGCTGGAGTTCAGCGCCAAGAACTGGGCCAACGCCTACAACATTCCGGCCGTGACCGAGGGCCGGCTGATCAAGGAAGAAATCCCCAACGGCAATCCTACCGGCATGCAAGGTTTTGTGTTCAATACGCGCAAGCCGATGTTCCAGGATGTGCGCGTGCGCAAGGCCATCAGCCTGTTGCTGGACTTCGAGTGGAGCAACAAACAGCTGTTCAACGGCGCCTACACCCGCACCCGCAGCTACTTCGAAAACTCCGAAATGGCCGCCACCGGCCTGCCCGGCCCGGATGAGCTGAAGATCCTCGAACCCCTGCGCGACAAGATCCCCGCCGAAGTCTTCACCCAGGCCTTCGAGCCGGCCAAAACCGACGGCAGCGGCATGATCCGTACCCAGCAACGCGAGGCCTACCAATTGCTGCAGGAGGCCGGCTGGCGCATCGTCGACGACAAGATGGTCGACACCACGGGCAAACCGGTGACCATCGAGTTCCTGCTGGCCCAGACCGAGTTCGAGCGCATCCTGCTGCCGTTCAAGCGCAACCTGGCGGACCTGGGCATCGACCTGGTGATCCGCCGGGTGGACGTTTCGCAGTTCGTCAACCGTGTGCGTTCCCGGGACTTCGACATGATGGTGGGCAGCTTCCCGCAATCCACTTCGCCGGGTAACGAACAGCGGGAATTCTGGAAGTCTTCCAGTGCCGACAAACCCGGCAGCCGCAATTACATGGGCCTCAAGGATCCGGCGGTCGACCAGTTGGTGGAAGAACTGATCGACGCCGACTCGCGCAAAAGCCTGATCGCCCATGCCAGGGCCCTGGACCGTGTGCTGCAGTTCGGCTACTACGTGATCCCCAACTGGCACATCAAGACCTTCCGCGTGGCGTACTGGGACCACCTCGGCCATCCGAAAAACCCGCCACGCTATGACGTGGGCACCGCCACCTGGTGGGCAAAACCCAACGTAAAACCTGCCGTCACCCTGGAAACGACTACCGACACCAACGCCGATGCGGCGAGCGGAGGCGATTAAATGCTGGCCTATATTGTTCGCCGCCTGTTGCTGATCATCCCGACGCTGTTCGGGATCCTGCTGATCAACTTCATCATCATCCAGGCCGCCCCCGGTGGCCCGGTGGAACAGATGATCGCCAAGCTCGAAGGCTTTGAAGGTGCCACCAGTCGCATTGCCGGCGGCGGTGCCGAAGTCTCGGTGGCCGGCTCCAGCAGCTACCGTGGCGCCCAGGGCCTGGACCCGGCGCTGATCAAGGAAATCGAAAAAATGTACGGCTTCGACAAGTCGGCGCCGGAACGCTTGTGGATCATGGTCAAGAACTACGCCCGGCTGGATTTCGGCGACAGCTTCTTCCGTGACGCCAAGGTCATCGACCTGATCAAGGAAAAGATGCCGGTATCCATCTCCCTGGGGTTATGGAGCACGCTGATCATGTACCTGGTGTCGATCCCCCTGGGGATCGCCAAGGCCACGCGACATGGCAGCCACTTCGATGTGTGGACCAGCTCGGCAATCATCGTCGGCTATGCGATCCCGGCGTTCCTGTTTGCGATCCTGCTGATCGTGGTGTTTGCCGGCGGCAGTTATTTCGACTGGTTCCCCTTGCGCGGGCTCACGTCCAACAACTTCGATGAGTTGAGCTGGGGCGGCAAGGTGCTCGACTACTTCTGGCACTTGGCGCTGCCCATCACCGCGCTGGTGATCGGCAACTTCGCGACCATGACCCTGCTGACCAAGAACAGCTTTCTCGATGAGATCAACAAGCAATACGTGATCACCGCCAAGGCCAAGGGCCTGACCAACCACCGCGTGCTCTACGGCCATGTGTTCCGTAACGCGATGCTGCTGGTGATCGCCGGCTTCCCGTCGGCGTTCATCGGGATTTTCTTCACCGGCTCGTTGCTGGTGGAAGTGATCTTCTCCCTCGACGGCCTGGGCCTGATGAGCTTTGAAGCAGCAATCAACCGCGACTACCCGGTGGTGTTCGGCACGCTGTTTATCTTCACCCTGCTGGGGCTGGTGGTGAAACTGATCGGCGACCTCACCTACACCCTGGTCGATCCGCGTATCGACTTCGCCAGCCGGGAGCATTGAGATGAATCTATCCCCCCTCAATCGCCGCCGGTTCGAGCGGTTCAAGGCCAACAAGCGTGGCTGGTGGTCGCTGTGGCTGTTCCTGATCCTGTTCGGGCTGAGCCTGGGCGCCGAGCTGATCGCCAACGACAAGCCACTGGCGGTGCACTACGACGGCGACTGGTATTTCCCGGCGCTCAAGCGCTACCCGGAAACCACCTTCGGCGGCGAATTCCCCCTGGAAGCCAACTACAAGAGCCCGTATATCCAGGAACTGCTCAAGGCCAAGGACGCCTGGACCCTGTGGGCGCCGATCCCGTTCAGCTACCAGAGCATCAACTACGACCTGAAGGTACCGGCCCCCGCGCCGCCTTCGCGCGTCAATCTGCTGGGTACCGATGACCAGGGCCGCGATGTGCTCGCGCGGGTGATCTACGGCTTCCGTGTGTCGGTGCTGTTTGCCCTGACGTTGACGGTGCTCAGTTCGATCATCGGCGTGATCGCCGGCGCCTTGCAGGGTTTCTATGGCGGCTGGGTCGACCTGGCCGGGCAGCGTTTCCTGGAAATCTGGTCGGGCTTGCCGGTGCTGTACCTGCTGATCATCCTCGCCAGCTTCGTGCAGCCGAACTTCTGGTGGCTGCTGGGGATCATGCTGCTGTTTTCCTGGATGAGCCTGGTGGACGTGGTGCGCGCCGAGTTCCTGCGCGGGCGTAACCTCGAATACGTGCGCGCGGCGCGGGCACTGGGGATGCAGAACGGCGCGATCATGTTCCGCCATATCCTGCCCAATGCCATGGTCTCGACCATGACCTTCATGCCGTTCATCCTCACCGGCGCCATCGGCACCCTGACTGCCCTGGACTTCCTCGGCTTTGGCCTGCCGGCCGGTTCGCCGTCCCTGGGCGAACTGGTGGCCCAGGGCAAATCCAACCTGCAGGCACCGTGGCTGGGCATGAGCGCGTTTGCCGTGCTGGCGATCATGTTGAGTTTGCTGGTGTTTATCGGCGAGTCCGCTCGCGATGCCTTCGACCCGAGGAAATGAGATGAATCAGGACAATCTGATCGAAATCCGCGACCTCTCCGTCGAGTTCGTCACGGGCGAGCATCACCACCGTGTG
The DNA here is from genome assembly GCF_900105325.1 of Pseudomonas marginalis. Lineage (NCBI taxonomy): Bacteria > Pseudomonadati > Pseudomonadota > Gammaproteobacteria > Pseudomonadales > Pseudomonadaceae > Pseudomonas > Pseudomonas marginalis. Next base: position 503,562 of record NZ_FNSU01000003.1, on the reverse strand, counting down.
GTGAACAACGTCAGCTTCGATATCAAGCGCGGCGAAACCCTGGCCCTGGTCGGCGAAAGCGGCTCAGGCAAATCGGTGACCGCCCACTCGATCCTGCGCCTGCTGCCCTACCCGCTGGCCCGGCATCCGTCCGGCACCATCACCTATTCCGGCCAGGACCTGCTGACCCTGAAGGAAAAGACCCTGCGGCATATTCGCGGCAACCGCATCGCGATGATCTTCCAGGAGCCGATGACGTCGTTGAATCCGCTGCACTGCATCGAGAAGCAGATCAACGAAGTGCTCGGCCTGCACAAGGGCCTGACCGGCAAGGTCGCGACCCGGCGCACCCTGGAGCTGCTGGAACTGGTGGGTATCCCCGAGCCGCACAAACGGCTCAAGGCCCTGCCCCACGAATTGTCCGGCGGCCAGCGCCAGCGGGTGATGATCGCCATGGCCCTGGCCAATGAGCCGGAGTTGTTGATCGCGGATGAGCCGACCACGGCCCTCGACGTCACCGTGCAGTTGAAGATCCTGGAGTTGCTCAAGGAATTGCAGGCACGCCTGGGCATGGCCTTGCTGTTGATCAGCCACGACTTGAACCTGGTGCGGCGTATTGCTCACCGCGTCTGCGTGATGCAGCAAGGCTGCATCGTCGAGCAGGCCGAGTGCGAGACGCTGTTCCAGTCGCCCCGACACCCTTACACCCAGGAATTGCTGGCGGCGGAACCCAGCGGTGGCCCGGCCAGCAACGAAGTCGGCCCGCCGTTGCTGGAAGTCGATGACCTGAAAGTCTGGTTCCCGATCAAGAAGGGCTTCTTGCGCAACACCGTCGATTACGTCAAGGCGGTGGACGGGATCAACTTCAGCCTGCCCCAGGGCCAGACCCTGGGCATCGTCGGCGAAAGCGGCTCGGGCAAATCCACCCTGGGCCTGGCGATCCTGCGCTTGATTGCCAGCAAGGGCGGGATTCGTTTCGAAGGCCAGCAGCTGGACACGCTGACCCAGCAACAGGTGCGCCCGTTGCGCCGGGAAATGCAGGTGGTGTTCCAGGACCCGTTCGGCAGCCTGAGCCCACGCATGTGCGTCAGCGAGATCGTCGGCGAAGGCCTGCGCATCCACAGGATGGGCACAGCTGCCGAGCAGGAAGCGGCGATTATCGCGGCGCTCAAGGAGGTGGGCCTGGACCCTGAATCCCGTCATCGCTACCCCCATGAGTTCTCCGGCGGCCAACGCCAACGCATCGCCATCGCCCGCGCACTGGTGCTCAAGCCGCGCCTGATCCTGCTGGACGAACCGACCTCGGCGCTGGATCGCACCGTGCAACGGCAAGTGGTGGAATTGCTGCGCAGCCTGCAGGCCAAGTACAACCTGACCTACCTGTTTATCAGCCATGACCTGGCGGTGGTGAAGGCGCTGAGTCACCAACTGATGGTGGTCAAGCAGGGGCAGGTGGTGGAGCAAGGCGATGCGCGAGCGATTTTCGCTGATCCGCAGCATGGGTATACGCGTCAACTGCTGGAAGCGGCCTTTCTGGTGCCCTGCCCGGAGCGCTTCTGAGCGATGAGCACGCCCACCTCCTGCGTTGGCGTGCCTCGCCATCGGATCACCGTGGCTGCCTACTCGACCTACAGCAACTCCGGATGGCGCAGGCTATCAAGCCCAGGTAAAAACCCTCGACCATGAAGTTCCGCCCAAGAAACGTTTTCTTGGGCAACCTTGAAACGGAACTTCATTCATGTACGAATTTGCCCCGCTGATTGCCGCTGCGGCGACCGAGCCACTGCCTGCCAGCCCCGTCTTGTTTGCCACCCAGGATGATCTGAAGCTGATCAACAGCCTGGTTGCGCTGCTGTCGCCCGCCTTACCGCACAATTGGACTCTGCTGGGGCCTCCCGCGTTGATCGCGGTCGACCGCAACTCCAGGCTTGGCCAATGGATGGTGCTGTTCGGCAAGGCTATCAACCAGAGCGTGTTCCTGGCATGGGCCGACGCGCGGCACCTGGAGTATCGAAGCATCAAGGTCATGGGAAGCTCCCTGCACGCCAATGTCATTCACGAGGACCAAATGACACCCAGGGCCTTTCATCTTCATGACGACCCAGGCTGGCTGGAAGTGTCCGTGCCGATCCTGGGCATCTCCGAGATCCTTGATCCCAACCAGCTGGGCGTGCCCTATATCGACTTGCCAAACGGCCACAGTACGTTTGAATTGCCACTCGAGTTGACGCTGGCGTTCTACGGCTACACGTTGCCCAAAAACCAGATCCAGGCGCGGATGATTGTCGATGAGCTGCAGGCCTACCATGCCTTTCCAACGATGGGTGACAATGGCCGCGCGCAGTCGGCGACACGCCATGAAATGCACGCACAGCACCTGGATTTGCTGCAACTGGCCGATAACCTCGAGCAATGCATGGCCAGCGCGGCAACCACGGATGAACCCCATGACAGCTACCTCGCTTACCGCCAGCGCCTCACGCTGAGGTCTGACTCCTTCGTAGCGCACACCTTGAAAGAAGCCGCGCAATTACTGCAGAGCGTGATCAATTCGATCGAGTTCACGCAGACGTTCCCAACTGCGCTGGGTCCCGATGAATACTTTATTTATTCCGGCGAGGATCACTCCCTGCGGGCCTCACCCGCGCAGATCCAGGGGACCAGTATCAGCCTGCGTACACACCTGGGCGGTGCGCCAGTGGCGGGTCGGCTGATTCGCCTGGCGCAATATGCGTCGTTGCTGGGAGAACAGGTGGCCTCCAATAACAGCCTGAGCCTGGCGCAACTCATGCACTTCTACGCCATCGAGGTCCCCCTCCAGGCCAGCGAGGTGCACGCCCTGATCGCGCGCCTGCGCCAGTCATCCGTGCCTGGGCAGCCGTACTGCAGTGAAGCTGCCCAGGATGCGCAATGGCTCAAGCGCAAACAAAACAGCCTGAGCGCCCTGAATAACTTCAATCGGCTGCAGACAGAGCTGGAGCGAGTCAGCGCTGGCAAACAACCCGATGAAAAGGTTGAGCTCGACGATACGGTCGAGCTGGACACTGACTCGATGTTCTACCAGTTGCTGGAGGAGAGCGCCGAAAAACTGCTGATGATGATCAAGCACAGATCATTTGTCGCCATTTGCGTGAAACGCGGTATCGACGACGAAAAGGCGCTGGTACTGCTGACCGAAGAGGGGTACGTGGGCGCGGACGACAGGGACGGCAGGCGCAGAAACCTCACGGACGATATCGTCTCCAGTCGAGCGCTCAAGCGCTGTCTCACGCCCTTGCAGGAGCTGGCCAAACAATTGGGTGGCGAGCTGCGCAGTGATATGAAGGCCACCCTCAAGCAGTTGATGAAGTTCCTGCGCATGCCCGAAGTGAAGACAGCGGAGCAGGCCCGGCAGGCGGCGCACTACCTGAGGGCCGTCAGGGCTGCGACACCACGGCTGGGCAACTACTGGCAGGGCCTGGGCCAGCCGCAGCCGTCATTGCTGACCTTATCCAGCACACAACGCCGACAGGTATACGAAGCGCAACAGGCGTTTGCACAGGCGCATGGAGCGCCCCTGTTCAAGTGGCTCGGCGAACCTTGTTGGGCGGGCAAGAGCGCCCCCAGGATCCGCGCCGAAGCGGACATGCTGCTGAACCAGATGGTGCAGAGCCAGCGCAGCCAGCTATTGGTCGAGCGCCTGGACACCCTCGTCATCTGGTCCGATGCCGCACTGCACGGTACAACGCCACAACAGCGTCGACAAACACTGCTGCTCAGCGCGCTGATTCTGAGCCTGGACGAACAGGCCGGCACACAACGCAACCTGGTCGGCGGGCTGGCCATCGATACCGATTACTACTGGGGTGACAACTGTGCACTGGTGCGCAGCAATCTTGAAGCCCTCCTGCGCCAGACGCTGCTGGAGGGTGCCCCATTGGCCGCGCATTTGCTGCTCAGTGGCAGCGCGCCACAATTGCTCGTGCGCAACATCCCCGAAACCTTGCCTTACCTGTGTAACCAGAACTGGGTCGTGTTCAAGCAGTTCGTCGATTTCATCGAGCTGAAAACCCCTGGCGCCAGCCGGTACATGACACTTGAGAACATCATGACCCTGGTCCATAACCCTGCCACGACGCTCAACCGGGAATTCTGGGCGCTGCCTCCTACGGTCGATCCCGTCCTCGACTGGGCGCGTGCCAATGGCGTGGTGGATGCGACGGACACGGACCTGCCCTTTAAAGGCGAGCTCGCCGTGCGCACCTATGAGAAACAGAAGCGCACACTCAACGATGCCTTCGGATCGCTGCACACCCCCTATCCGGATCAGAAGGAGGCGGCATTGAGGTACCTGCGTGAGGTCTATCCGGATAACGCTCACCTGGACAAAACCGTGTTCATGCCGGCGCCCTTCCTTCCACCCGGTATTCGCTATCCGCAAGTCAGTACCCAGGATATTTCCTTTTCCCTGGCCGAACTGTATCTGGCCGGTGAGTTAAAGCACATTGAACGCTGGAGGGCGATTCAGCCACAGGTACGTGTCAACAGGTTTTCGCCATCCTTGAGAACGCTCAAGGACCACAACGCTGATGAAAACTTCCACGCCGCGCTCGAATCCATCCGTGAGAGCTATATCGTGTGCATTGCCTACCTGCTGGCCTGCCTGCCGCTGCCCAAGCGCGTCAGCCTGGAGCAGGGAAACATCGAACTGTACCTGCTGCGCAAACCGTCCCCCGCTGCCCGGGACACGATGATCACCGCACATTTTGGATGCCTGTTGCGTGTTCGCTACCAGCGGGATCGCTACCTGCTGCAACTGCTTCCCAGGCAGATGCTGGTCACGCAGCTGGCCAACCCGCCATCCGGTTTGCTGAATGACCCGGTCGCCCCAGGCCCTGTTCAGTTGCAGATCGATTGGAGCGCTTATCTCACCGGTTCCGAACCCGTGGCGGGCGCCAGTTCGCAGGTCCTGCTCCATCCCCTGGACGCCACCCTCATAACGGATACCCAGGGTGACCCCGCCCCCATACCGAAGTCCTGGCAATCGGCACGACTCGAAGCGATTGCCAGGATGGTCGTTGACCAGTGCCTGCTCAGTAACCACCGGGATCTGAGTGAGTCCACGCAGAACCTCAACAATGTGGAAAAGGTCCTGCTGATCAACAACCGCCGAAACGAGCGTTTGCACAATCTGAAACCCTATTAAGCCATCGGCTACCCAAACGCCAGGGTCTGTGCAACGATCCGTTTCTGATCTTGACTGCCCTGGAGTCGCGCCCATGACACCGCCCGCCCCTTTCCCCGCCGCACCGCGCTTCTGGCGCGACGAGCGCCTGCCGTTCATCGAAGCGCGCACCATCGCCGACGGGCGCAAGGTCACTTACACCCGTCACGCCCATGAGCATTTCTCCATCGGCGCGATCACCACCGGGCGCAGCTATTACCATTACGGCGCCGATACATTCCAGATCAGCGCCGGCACCGTGGTGTTGATGAACCCCGGCGATGTGCATGCCTGCAACCCTATCCACGACCAGCCCTGGTCCTATCATATGCTGTACCTCGACACGCCCTGGCTGACCGAGCTGCAGTACCAATTGGGCTTCAGCACCGACCAGGGTTATCGCCCGTTCAATACGCCGCATACCCGTGACCCGCTGCTGTACGGCGGCTTGCTGGCGTTGTACCGGATGCTGGTGAACGAGCAGGCCGAATTGCTGCAAAAGCAGAGCGCACTGGTGAGTTACTTCAGCGAAGTCCAGCAGCGCCTGAACCCTTCACCCACACCGATGCGCGAGGTCAACCACAAGCTGGAGCGGGCCGCCGAGTACATCCGTGCGCACTGCACCGAGGCGTTGAAACTCGAAGACATCTGCCTGGCGGCCGAACTGTCGCCGTCGTACCTGATCCGCGCCTTCAAGCAGTACTACGGGCTGACGCCCCACGCGTTCCTGGTCAACCAGCGCATCCAGTTTGCCCGCACCCAGCTGCGCAAGGGCGAGTTGATCGCCGACGTAGCGCTCGCCGCCGGTTTTGCAGACCAGGCGCACTTCCAGCGCACCTTCAAGCAGCATTTCGCCGCCACCCCCGGGCAATACCGCGAGGTGCTCAAGCCATCAGCAAATAACCCACACTGGCCACCAGCAACGCGGCCATCGAGCGGTTGAACAGGCGCACGCCGTGGGGATTGTCCAGGTAACGGCGTAGAAAGGTCCCGGCATAGGCCCAGCACGCCACCGACAGGTAGCAGATCACCAGGTAGAGACTGGCAAACAGCCAGACTTGCCGCCCATCCCCGTCGGCCACAAACAGGCCCATGCCCGCCACACAGGCCAGCCAGGCCTTGGGGTTGAGCCATTGCATGATCGCGCCGTAGAGCATGGATGGCGCTGTCGCGCTGCCCTCCGCGTCGAGCTGGCCGTCGTCCACCGCCAGTTTCCAGGCCATGTACAGCAGGAACGCCACCCCACCCCACTGGATCAACTGGGTCAGGATGGGCCAGCGCACCAGCACCTCGTGCAAACCCAGGCCGATCAGCACCAACAGCAAGGTAAAGCCAACGGCAGCGCCGAACACATGCTTCTGGCTGGCGACAAAACCGAAGCGCGCGCCTGAACTCAGGGCGACCACGTTGACCGGTCCCGGCGTGATGGACGTGGCCAGGGCGAAGGCGGCCATGGAAATGATCAAGCTCATTGCGGTTCCCTTTTTATGATGAGGCGTAAACAGGGTTCCACGGTATAAGGCCGGGTCAAATCGGTATTGAACAAAATCACCCTGGGGCGTGGATCACACAGTCTTCGACGCCACACACCCGCCCATCCTCAGCCAGGATCTCGACCTAGTGCAGTGGCTTGGGCAAAGGTGTGTGGATGCCGGCGTTCAACGCTGCGTGGGAATGCGGATTTCGCCATCACGGCATTGGGTTTTCACACTGCGTGGGCAACCGGCGAAGGCCAGGTCCTTGGTCAGGCACACACGCACCTCCGACAGCACCTTGCCTTTGCAGATCACCGCCAGCCCATGGGTGCCCATGCGCGGGTTACTTTCGCGAAACAGCGCCTCGATCTCGCGGGCAGGCAACGACGGCGGTGTGTTGAACGGTTGCAGTTGCGCAGGGATGGCAACCACGCCCAGCGCCGCATCGGTTTTCTCCAGGTATGCCAAGGGTTCCAGCCCGCTGCAGGTGCCGTGCTTGGCCCATTCGTGGGTGAGCAGCGAGCGCGTCGGGAACAGCGCCGCGCCTTTGTCCATCTCTTCGCGGCTCAAGCGCGATTGCGTCGCACAGGTCGCCGGCCACCCTCCCCGCGCGTATTGCGGCCACAAGCCGTGCAGCACAAAGCCGTAGCCTTTGCCCGAACACTGCTCGTTGTCCGGGTGCGTCAGGCAGAAGGTCGGCGACCATGACAGCGACAACACATAAAAATCAAATTCCCCAGGCGTCCCTTGGCTACGCGGGGCCGCCATCGCCGTTGTGGCAAGTGCCAGCCACAGGACCATCCAGTATTTCATTCAGCTATTCCTTGGAAAATCATCCCGGCAGATTGGGATTACGTTGCAGGACCTTGTCCAGGATCCGATCGGTCTTCAACGCCTCGATGGCCAGCGACGGATGCTCGGCTTCGCCGCGAATATGCGCGTTCATGGCCAATACGTGGTGCCATTGGATATGCGTGTGGCATGGCACTTCCAGCACCTCGCTGGTCTCGCCCTCCAGGTGCAGCGGCTGGTCTTCGAAGACCGAGAACTGGATGCGCCCACGGCTGCCGATCAATTCGACCCGGTCCTCACGGCGGTCGGCGACGAAGTTCCAGCAGCCCATGCCCAGCGCGCCCGAGCTGAAGGTCCAGCAGGCCGTCACGGCGTCCTCGGCGGCATAGCTTCCGGCCTGTCGTGCAGTAAAGCCCGCCACTTCGACAATATCCCCGGCCAGGTACTGGAACAGGTCGAAACCGTGGCTGGCCAGGTCGGCAAAGTAGCCGCCACCGGCAATGGCCGGGTCGGTGCGCCAGTTGGCGGCGCTGGCGTCCTCGGCGGCCGGCGGCTTGCACAGGGTCCAGGTCAGCTGGCGTAACGTGCCGATGCGCCCGTCCTGCAGCCACGCGCGCACTTGCTGGAAGCGTGGCAGCGAGCGCCGGTAGTAGGAAACAAACAGGTGCAGCCCGGCGCGCTCGAAGGTGCGCTGCATCAGCGCGCTCTGTTCGGCGTTCAGCGCCATCGGCTTCTCGACACAGCAATGCTTGCCGGCCGCCGCCACCATCAGGCTGTATTCCAGGTGGCTGTCGGGCGGCGTGGCGATGTACACGGCGTCCACTTCGGGGTCGTTGATCAGTGCCTGGGCGTCGGTGTAGTAACGGGCAATCCCATGTCGCGATGCATAATCGCGCACGGCCTCCTCGCGCCGCCCCATCACGGCCACCAGCGCCGAACCTGGCGCTTTGTAGAAAGCGGGTCCACTCTTCAATTCAGTGACACTGCCACACCCGATCATGCCCCAACGTACGCTGCTCATCTGTTTTCCTCGTCCGTTTTCATCAATCAGGCAGTATCCACATCCCCACGCCGACACGCCATAACCACTTAGCATGACAATTGCATTACACTTTTATGACATTCATCCCGCTGCGGGGGCACAGACGATGAAAATACGCGCAACGGTCATTTGCGAACACGAGGGGCATATCCTCTTTGTGCGCAAGGCCAGGTCAAAATGGGCCTTGCCGGGCGGCAAGGTGGAACGGGACGAGCGCCCGGTCGGTGCGGCCGAACGGGAGCTGGAAGAAGAAACCGGATTGAACGTGGACGGGCTGCTGTACTTGCAGGAGCTGAAGGCCCACGACACCGTGCACCATGTATTTGAAGCCTCGGTGGTGAATATCGCGGATGCGCGGCCGCTGAACGAGATCGTCGACTGCCAGTGGCACGCCTATGGCGCCGTGGACCAACTGGACACCACCGACGCCACGCGGCACATCGTCAAAGCCTTTCTCCGGCGTCTGTAATACAGCGCCCAACCTGTTATCCAGCCCCCTTCGTTAGACCAGGCCATTTGCTCTCTGCCGTTCGACAAAGGATCTGTCGACCGCGGCAGCCGCTGTGTGTGTCAAAGGCACCCACATGGCCTGGTGAAGGGCGGCAGGCGGAGGTATCAGTGGCGAGGGCGCTTCCCCTCACCGCTGGGGGCAAGACTCAAAAACTGATCTGGGACGGGCCATTTCCTGCTGCCGATTCTTCTCCCGGGCGTTTCACCCGCGTTTGCTCTGCCATGTCCTCCGGCTGTGCGCCGCCGAAATCGGTGATTGCATCCAAAGAGTTAGGTTGAGCAGCAGCCTGCGCGGGACGTACGTTAGAGCTTTCGATCATCGTTCTTTACCTTGTTGCTCTACCCAACGGAATGTCAGGTTTCTCTGAGCTCTACCTTCGTGGCACTTTGAGATTTCCAGTTCCATCAGCCTGCTCACGACCGAGGTTCTTTGCCTGCCAACTTTGCTTGGGCCTTTGCCTGCCCGCGCCTGTACAAGGCCTCCACCAGCTGCTGCCGTTCATCCTGGGGCAAGGTATTGGCGAACTGCGCTAGGGTACCGTCCACCAACGCCCGCAGCGCCATATCGGCCTCCCGTGCCTTGGCCAGTTCCGCTACCAACGCCTCACGATCCAGGCTCGGCGCTTCCAATTGCTTGATCACCCCCAGCCGCGCCTCACGCCCGGCCATGATCAGCGGCTGGCTGTCGTCGCGATTGCGGCGCAGCAGTTGGCGCAGTTCCCTGCGCCGCTCCGGCGGCAACTTGACCATCGCCTGGCGCAGGCCATGCTGGTTGACCACCGCTTCGGCGGGCCGGGCGTTGGCCATCCAATGGTAGAGACCGCCGCCCACCCCACCGATCAAAAATACGTTGAGCAGGATCGAGGCAAACAACCACGGCTTCAGGGATCTGGTGGTCATTGTTCGGTTTCCTCGGCATTGACGCTGAAGACGACTTCCGCGTCGCCCTGATCAAAGACACTGGGCAGCACGTCGGAGGACAACATCGGCAGCGGCACGCTCATGGACGCCACCAGCATCCCGGTGACGATGCCGGCAATGCCCGCACCGACAAGGCCGGCGGGCGATAACCAGTTGGCATAGCGTGACCAGAATGAGCGTGGGGCGGATTGGCGTATCTGCCGAACCAACGCCGGGTCGGGGAACGCCAGGTGATGGCTGTCCAACTGGCTGTCAAGCCAACGCGCCTGCTGCAAGGCTACACGGGCATGGACGTTGCCGTTGTCGAGCAGCGCCTGGGCCGTTGCCCGTTCTGCCGCGGGCCAGCGACGCAGGTCCGCCCCATAGACGTCGGCCAGGTACACAAAGCGTTCGGGTGTCATGATTTTCCCCTTCCTGGGCGGGCAAGCCCGGGTGTATCGGCAAGTTGGCTGCGCAACTGGCGTCGGGCCCGCGACAGCAGGCTCTCCAGTGCCTCGACGCTGATATTCATCAGGGCCGCGGCGTCGATGTTCGACAGCTCCTGGTAGTACTGCAACACGATGGCTTCGCGCTGGCGTTCGGGCAAGGCCGCCAACGCGGCGGCCATGCGTGTACTGCGGTCCTGGGTCTCCAGTTGCTCTTCAGGCAATGGCGAGCTGTCTGCCACCTCCACCGCCGCCTCATCGCTCAGCGGGCGCTCCTTGCGCCGCCGCAAGCGGTCGTGGCACAGGTTCAGCGCGACCCGGTGCAGCCAGGTGTCGAAACGCGCCTCGCCACTGCGCCAGTGGGCGGCCTGGCGCCAGATGCGCAGGAAGCTTTCCTGGGCCACGTCCTTGGCCTCGTCGGCGTCCCCCAGGATCCGACTGGCGAGCGCCAGCAAACGCGGGAGCTTGCGCGTCACCATTTCATTGACGGCGGCAGGTTCGTTATTGCCGATACGCGCCAGCAGCTCAACGTCCGGATCAGTGTCTTTCAATCGGGCAGTTCTCAGGGCCAAGGGTCAGGGTTCAGCGGATCCAATGCCCTTCGCGCCAGTACCAGTTGGGGCCATGGGCTTCCCAATGACCAGGCTCCCAGCGCGCATGACGCATCACTGGCTGCCAGTGGCCCGGTACCCAGCCATAACCGCGCCCTTCCCAACGCCAGTGGCCACGGTCCCAGGCATAGCCGGGGCGCTCGGCCGGGATCATTTCCACACGTTGCGGCGGCGGTGCCTGCTGGATAATGATCTCGGTCTGGGCAAACGTCGGGGTGCTGACAAACGCGGCGAGGGCCAGCGGAACAAGCACGGTTAAACGCAATGTGGCCAGGGCTCTCATGGCAACTCCTCCATGCAACCCGCGAAAGTGCAGGTTGCTGATGGGTTGAACGGCGCGTGCACAAAAATCCGTCGCGGGCTGCGCAGATTTTTTCAGCAGGGTGCGAGACCAGTATTGCTCAGGGGTTGGCGGGGCTTGATGAAATGTCTGAAAGGATTGCGACGGATTTTCGCCGGTCGCCGCGTTGAAGGATTAACCCCGGCCAAACCAAGAGGAAACACCATGTACCGTCGACTTACCCTGCTGGTTGCCGCTGCGCTGATCGTCAGTCTCAGCGGCTGCGTGATCGTGCCGGAACACCGTCATTGCTGCTGGCGTTACTACGGCGCAGTGGACGCGCCCAGCCATGCTGTCATCGGCTAGCTGGCCGCCGCCATGCCCGTCACACGACCTCTCGTCTGCTGCCTCGGCAAGCGCTTGACTCCCACCGTCGATCACACGACGCTCTGGGCACTTAGCCATCATTCGAGCCGTCCACCATGAGCATCGCCCCTCCGAGCCAGCCCGACAGCGACGTATACCGCACGCTGCTGGAGTCGACCAAGGCCATCCCCTGGCGTATCGACTGGCAGACCATGACCTTCAGCTATATCGGCCCGCAGATCGAAGCGCTGCTGGGCTGGACCCCGCAAAGCTGGGTCAGCGTCGATGACTGGGTCTCGCGCATGCACCCGGACGACCGCGAATACGTGGTGAATTTCTGCGTGTCGCAATCCCGTGCAGGGGTGGACCATGAGGCGGATTACCGGGCGCTGACGGTGAACGGCGACTACGTGTGGATTCGCGACGTGGTGCATGTGGTGCGCAAGGACGGCGAAGTCGAGGCGCTGATTGGTTTTATGTTCGACATCAGTGAACGCAAGAAGACCGAAGAACATCTGGTGCGCCTGCAAAAGCAACTCGAGGAATATTCCTATCAGGACGGCCTCACCGGCATCGCCAACCGGCGCATGTTCGACACCGTGCTGGAGCGCGAATGGGCCAGCGCCCTGCGCAGCCAGTTGCCACTGTCGTTGATCATCCTGGATATCGATTTCTTCAAGCAGTACAACGACCACTACGGCCATATCAAGGGTGACGAATGCCTGCGCGAGGTCGCGCGTACCCTGTCACTCGCCGCCAACCGGCCCCGGGACTTCATTGCACGTATCGGCGGTGAAGAGTTTGTGTGGTTGCTGCCGGAAACCGATGCAGCCTCGGCCAAACAGGTGGCACAGCGCTGCCTGCACCTGATCTGCCAGCAACAGATCGAACATGGCTTTTCAGCGGTATCCAACCTGTTGACCCTGAGCCTCGGCGTGGGTACGCGCATCGTCAAACCCGACAGCCCGATGCTGGGTTTTGTCGAAGATGTCGACAAGTTGCTCTACCAGGCCAAACGCAACGGGCGAATGCGCGCAGAGTTTGCAGACGGGGAAGTTTGATGCCGGGTCAAATCGCAGGCAAAAAAAATCCCAAGTAGCTGATGGAAACTTGGGATTTAAAAATGCATAAACCGTGGGAGGTGAACGCCCGGCTATAGTAACCAGTGTAAAAAGCTGTAACAAGAAAATTTTATATCCTTTCGTCGGATTAGAAGCGGTGTAAGTCCTTCAATAACCACATGTTTTTTAAGGTAACGAAGTATATAAGTGCCACTTTTTGGTGCAACTACCGCCGTTATTCCCACTTATAAAAAAGGGTTATAAGTTACGGCGGCGTGACACTCTTCGATCCGCCCTCGCTCAATTGCTTGCAGGTATCGCGAAGTTCGAGGCCACCGGATGTGGCCACACTGGCGACCCGCTCAACCTGTCGACAAAGTGCCAAACGCTCGGCCGCTTCTTCGCGCTGGCGATCCGCCTTGGCGTTGAGTTGCACGAAATAGCCCCCCAGCACTACCGCAACGCACAGCACGCCGACCGCGAGGGAGCGCAAGCTGGTGGACGATGGGCGGGCTGCCGGGCTCATCGGCTTACCCTGCCCTGCTCTTCTGGTAGCGAACGTCGTCCCCCTCCACCCGCTCCACCACCGACCAGCCCAAGTGCCGGTAGAAACCGTTGGCGCGGATTTCGTCGCGGCCGTCGGTGATCAGGAACAGCCTGTCATGGTGTTCAAACAGCGCCGCTTCGGCGACCGCCATCAGTTGACGGCCCAACCCGAGGTTCTCGTGACTCGGCAACACGAACATCGCAAATACCTCACCTTCAGCCAGGTCGACCATGGCGAAAGCGACTGGCTGGCCATCCACTTCGGCAATCCATACGCAGGGCGCTTCACGCATGCTATCGGCCAGCAGCTGCGGCGTGATGCCCAGTTCAGCCATCTGCTCAATACTCAAATGGTTTTGGACCACCGACGTGCGGATCTCGAACAGCGTATCGACATCGTCCTGCGTCGCCGCGCGAATTAGCGTTTGCATACCGGCCCCCCCTTAGTGAAGGACGCAATTGTATGCAAATTGAAACACAGTGAATGTCGTGGATTTGTAAGCGACGGCCTACCAGAACCCTGAGCCTGCACTCGCCGGCGTACGCACCTGCGGGGTACGGTCCAGCAGCCTCAATAGCGGCAGGCACGCCGCCTGGATCAGCAACATCCGGATCACCTGCATCGCGGTCACCAGCGTCACCGCCAGGCCCAGGGCCTCGGCGGTCAGGCTCATTTCCGGCGCGCTGCCGGGCATCATGCCCAAGGCCAGCGACAGCCACGGCATGCCCAGCCAGGCGCCAAGTCCCCACGCGGCGAGGGCCGTGGCAATTACCGAACCCGCCAACAACAGCAACACCTTCGACAGAAAACCCGGCGCCCGCAGGAAAAAACCACGGTCAACCGCAACGCCGAGCGCGCAGCCGATCAACAGCTGGCCGGTGCCACTGAGCCAGCCTGGCATGCTCATCGACAGGTTGTTGCAGCCCACTCCCACCGCGCAGATCAGGAACGGCCCGAACGTCCATGGGTTGGGCAGTTTGCAGCGCTGGAAGCCCAGGGCTGCCAGCCCGCTCATCGCCAGGATGAACACCAGCCAGGGCCAGATCACCGGCAACGGCACACGAACAGCCACGTGCGGCATTCCAAAGGTGGCGACGGCGGGCACCGCCAGCAGGATCAGCAGTAACCGAATGCTATGGGCCGCCGCGATAAACGATGTGTCCGCCTGACGTTGGCGCCCCAGGTGCACCATCTCAGTGGAATTGGCCGGCATCAACGCGAAGAACGCCGTACCGAATGAAACGCCCCAGCGGTGCAGGATCAATACCGAACACACGGCCAGCACCAGCGTCAGCATCACTGCCGTTACGATCAGGCCAAGATGGGTCGCCACTTGCTGCATCACCGGCAGGGTGAAATGACAGCCGATGGCCACCGCCACGATCAGTTGCCCGATCTTGCGCCCGTGGGGCACTTCCGGCACCCGCGCGCCGGCGCATCGGCTCAGCATCACGGCGACCAGCGAGCCAATCACCCAGGGCAACGGCCACCCCGCCCAACTGGCAACGCTGCCGCCCAAGGCGCCGATGATGAGGGTCAGGAGCCAATACTGGCGAAGGTTGCGCATTGTGATGAACCCGGCATGGAGAAGAATGCCGACAGGTTATAGACTTGACATCATCACAGAAAATATCCATTTGTTAAGCAAATCATCAACTTTTGTTATGCGAGCCCGTATGAACCTGAAAGCCCTGGAGTACTGCGTCGAAATCGCCCGCCAAGGCAGCTTCACCAAGGCCGCGCAGGCGCTGCATGTGGCGCAACCGGCATTGAGCATGGCAGTCAGTCGGTTGGAAGAGGAACTGGGTGTCGCCCTGTTCAACCGTGCTACGCGGCAAATCAGCGTGACTGCCGAAGGCCAATTGTTCCTGGCGCGCGCCGAAGCCTGCCTGGAAGGTTTGGCTGGTGCCCGCCGCGAGCTGCAGGACCTGACTCAACTGCACAGCGGCGAGATCCGCATCGGTGTGCCGCCTATGTACGGCATCCGCCATATTCCCGAACTGTTGATGCAATTTCGCGCGCGTTATCCCGGCATTGCCATGCATGTGGTGGAAGGCAGTGCCGATGACATCAGCGAACGCCTGGCCACACGGCAGATTGATGTGGCGCTGCTGGAGTCGCGACGGGTTGACCCGGACTGGGAGTCGGTGCTGCTCGGCAGTGATGAGATGGTGTTGTGCATGCACGAAAGGCATCCGTTGGCAGGGGCACCTTCGATCACGGCGGCGCAATTGCAGGACGAGCCCATGCTGGTCTTCGACAACACCTTCCTGCAACGCCACCTGCTGGATGCCTTTTGCAGCGATGCCCGCGTGCGTTTCAATATTGCCCTGGAAAGTAATTTCGTTCCGCTGGTGATTGCCGCCACCCGCAGCGGCATGGGGGTTTCCACCCTGCTGCGGTCAGTTCAAGAGCAGGAGGTCGGGCTCACGGGTGTGTCTTTCGAGCCTGCACAATTCATGCACTTCAACCTGTGCTGGCGCGCCAGTGAGTATTTGTCCCAGGCCAATCGGCGGTTTATTGAAACGGCAAAGGTGTATTTCCAGGAGGATGCCAGCTCGCCGCTGACACGCTAAGCGGGCTGGCCACTCATTTGCGTGCCACTTTGTAGCGCACGCAATCCTGATAGAAACTCTGGCGAATCGCTTCGGGCTTGAGCCGTGAACGACTGTCATACGTCTGTTCGGTGATGCCCATGGCCATCATGCGCATCCAGGACTTATTGAACTTGATGGTCTGGATCTTCTGCCGCGCGGCGTACAACGACACCCCCGACAGCTTGAGTTCCTGGGCCCTGGCAGCCGTGCCGGCGCCCCAACTGCACATGTACTTGTCACCCTCGCGCAGCTCCCGTGCCTGCACGGCAGCCGCGCCGCCGGCCAGGGAGCAGGCGATCAGCATGATTCCAACAGTGCGCATTTGCTTCCTCACCTAACCACCTGAAAATAAAAGCGATTCTGGCGAGGATTTTGTTACAAAGGGGCCACTAAATTGCCTTATCGGTGAAACCGAATGACAACTGATGGCCCTGTGATGAGCCCGCTTGTTGTGGCGAGCGAGCTTGCTCGCGCTGGGGCGCGAAGCGGCCCCCCACCAATACACCTATGGGTATCAGGTAGAACGCGGTGCCTGGTTTTGGGGCTGCTTCGCAGCCCAGCGCGAGCAAGCTCGCTCACTACACAGGCCCAGGTACTTACCACTGGTAGGTGGCACTCGCCTGCACCGTACGCTGCGAGCCATACCAGCACCATGAGTACGAGTAGCACGACGCGACGTACTCTTTGTTCGCCAGGTTGGTAGCGTTCAGCGCCAGCCGCAGGTTGTCCTTGAGATTGACGATGTTCTGGATGTCGTAGTGCACCGCCGCATCGAACAAGGTGTAGCCCGGTACTTTCAGCGTGTTAGCCGTGTCGCCCCAAGATGAGCCGACATAACGCGCACCGGCACCGGCCCCGAAGCCCTTGAGGTTGCCATCGTGGAAGGTGTAGTCCGCCCACGCCGACGCGGTGTGACGCGGCACCGCATAAGTGGTGGTGCCTTCGGCATTGATGGCTGGGCCTACGCCGATGTCGCTGATGGGCGCATAGCGCACGGTGTTGTTGGACTTGCTGATGCGGTTATCCAGGTAGGCATAGGCCGCCGTGATGTCCAGGTTGTCGTTGAGGCTGGCCTTGCCTTCGAGCTCAAAACCACGGGATTGCACTTCGCCGTCCTGGCTCTGGCAGCGACCGCTGCCGCACAAGTGGGTGGGGTCCGGGTCGGTGGTGAGGACGTTGGTCTGGCGCAGGTCGAAGATCGCCGCGGTGATAAAGCTGTTGCTGCCCGGCGGCTGGTACTTGATGCCGATTTCATACTGCTTGCCTTCGGTCGGCTTGAACACCGAACCGCCGTAACCGGTGCCCGACTGCGGATTGAACGACTCCGCATAGCTGGCATACGGCGCCAGGCCGTTATCGAAGAGATAGACCAGGCCAATACGCCCGGTAAAGGCCTTGCTGTCCAGGGAGGACTGGCTCTTGGCCCCGGTGCGCAGGGTCTTGGTGGTGCTGTCGGTGCTGGCCCAGTCATAACGACCGCCCAGCAACAGCACCCATTTGTCCCACTTCATCTGCTCTTGCAGGTAGACCCCGGTCTGTTCGCTGCGCGACGTACCATCGGTGGTGTACGCCGGTACCGGCACGGCCGCGCCATAGACCGGGTTGAAAATATCCAGTGTCGGCCCGGCGGTATACGTCCCTGAGCCCAACAGGGTGTCGGTGCTGGTGTTCTGGTAGTCGAGCCCCATCAGCAGGGTGTGTTGCAGTGGGCCCGTGTCGAATTTGGCCTGCACCTGGTTATCGAGGGTGTAGGCATCCATGTCGACGTCACTGGCAATGGTGGAACGTCGGATGGTGCGGTAATCCGCCAGCAGGTAGTTGCTGTAGAGGCTGCGATAGCGTCCTTCGCTGCGCAGGTAACGCGCGTTCTGGCGCACCGTCCACACATCGTTGACGTGATGCTCGAAGGCCCAGCCGATGGAGTAGTACTCGCGATCGCTTTTCTCGAAGTTCTTTTCGCCGTCGTAGAAGTCCACGTCGATGCTGCGCCCGGTCGGGCTGTGCAATACCGAGCCCCAGGCCGGCACCGAACCGTAGGACGCGCCCTTGGGGTCCTTCTGGAAATGCCCGAGCAAGGTCAGCGAGGTGTCTTCGTCCGGCCGCCAGGTGAACGCGCTGGACAACGATTGGCGACGGGTTTCGGTGTGATCGACCTGGCCATCGGCATCGTCGAACAGCCCCGCGACGCGGTAGGAATACACGCCTTGATCGTCAATCGGCCCGCTCAAATCGAAGGTGGTGCGCTTTTTGTTAAAGGTGCCGTATTCGACGCCCACTTCATGGAACGGCGTATCCAGCGGGCGCTTGCTGACCATATTGATCACCCCGCTCGGCGTGCCCTGCCCGTACAGCACCGACGCCGGGCCGCGCAGCACTTCGACGCGCTCCAGGTCGAAGGCATCCTTTTGCGGCAAGGCATCACGGCTCGACGGCATGCGCAGGCCGTCCAGGTAAGTGGCCGGGGCAAACCCACGGATGGTCAATTGGTCGAGACGCGACGCCGTGGCGCCGCGGGTTTCCGGGATGACCGCGGCGCTGTAGCGCAGGATCTGGTTGAGGCTCTCGGCGTTCTGTGCGCGCATCTGGTCTTTGGTGACGATGGAGATCGACTGCGGGGTCTCGATCAGCGCGGTATCGGTCTTGGTGCCCGACAAACTGCGCGTAGCCACATAACCGGACACCGGCCCGGTAGGGCTTTCGGCCTGGTAGGCGCCGCTGATGGTGGTGGCCTGCAGCTGCATGGTGCCGCCGTTATCCGGGATGGCTTCCAGGCGGTAGCGGTCGGCCGAGAGCTTCAGCGCCTGCAGGCCGCTGCCGGCGAGCAACTGGGTCAGCGCCTCGTCGGTGGCATACTGCCCGCTCAAGCCATTGCTGCGTTTGCCGCGTGTCAGGCTCGCATCAAACGCCAATACCAGGCCCGCCTGCTCGGCCAGGCTATTGAGCGCCTGGCTCAAGTCACCGGCCGGAATCTGGAAGCCGCGTACAGCGCTGCGGCTTTCTTCGGCGAAGGCGGATTGGACGTTCAGCAACGGCACGGCGGCGAAAGCCAACGCCACTGACAAGGCCAGTGGGTGCAAGGGGCGAGCAAGGCGCGACATGGGAAATCCTGGGTAATAGAGGTTCTATTAACCATGACGGCCAGGTCGGCAAATCGGGCAAGAATGAGAGCAGTTTTTATTTGGGCGGCGTAGATCGGTGTGTTGTGTCTCCCTCATTAACCCCACGCCACCACCAACAATCCCACCCCCAACGCCAGGCACAACGGCGAATAGAACCACGTATCCCACCGCGCAAACCGTGACCCGCCGACCTTCTTGAAAAAACCCACCAACTCCGAATCCCCAATCGCCCTGGCAAACATCAGCAGGGCGATCGCGCTGATTCCCCATTGCAGCGCCGCATGGGAGACCGCCGAAAAGTACAGCCCGGCCCGCAGGCACACCAGCAGCGCAATGCCGACCAAGCCCATCGCCACCAGAAAGGTACCCAGCGCCGAGGGCTTGAATGCAGGGCGAGGCCCGCTGGCGAATTCGCCGGGCAGTTGGGGGATGGCGGCGAGGCTGCCGAGTTTGCCGCCGGCAGCCCAGTACAAGTGCACCATGCTGATGCAGGTAAAAACGCCGACGATCCATCGTGCGATGACAAAGCTCATGGCGGGTTCTCCCTGAAAGGTGCGAAACAGGATAGTCGCCCTGGGATTTTTTGCAGGCATTTCGTCGGCGGCTGATGGTAAAGTGCCGCCCCATGAAAATCGCCCGTGCCGACCGCTCGCTCATTGCCTGGATGCTCTATTGCTGCGTCCTGTTCAATGTATTCGCCTGCAGTATCGGTCACGGGCAGATGGTGGGGATGCAGCTCAATGGCATCGGCGGGCAGTTCTGTACCGTCGACCCGCGTACCCAGGCGCCCAAGCCGTCCAACTCCACCGATGAGAGCCTGCCGACGCTGTCCAAGGCGTTTGGTTGCCCGCTGTGCTCCACCGGCGGCATGGGCCCGGCGCTCAGTTCCAACCTGAATGTGGCGGTGGTGCCACAACCCCATGCACCGCCGCCGGCCGTCGTGCTGGCCGCTGATATCCCTGCCCGCTTCACCTGGCCCACGGCTAACCCGCGCGCGCCCCCCGCCTTCGCCTGATCCCTTTGCTTTCCAATCTGCACTGACCACCGGTTCCACACGGAATGACGGACGGTCGTGCGTTGTTTTCAAGCCAAGTTTTTCAGGATTCAACCATGAAACATCTACCCCTGTTGGCGGGCCTGTTCGGCTGCCTGCCTGCCTGCGCCTGGGCCATCGAACTGGCTCCGACCACCATTGATGGCGAATCAACTGCCGAACCCGGCCTCACCCTGGATCAATCCAGCGGCGTGGCGTCGCGTCTGGGACTGAGCGTGCGGGAAACCCCAGCGTCGGTTGCCATTGCCAACCGCAATGACATCGAGCGCCATGGTGCCAAGACGTTCCGCGATGCCGCCAACACCCTGCCCGGCGTCAACGCCAGTGCGCCGCCGGGTTTTGGCGGGTTTGTCTCTTACCGTGGGTTTACCAGCAGCCAGATCACCCAGATGTTCAACGGTATCAATGTCGCCACCGGCCTGGCCCGCCCCGTGGATGCCTGGATCTATGACCGCGTGGAACTGGTGGGCGGCCCCTCCTCCCTGATCAACGGCGCCGGCTCCGTAGGCGGCTCGCTCAACTATGTGACGAAGCTGGCCACCCGTGAAGAGCAGGCCGCCGAAGGTCAGCTCACCTATGGCAGCTACGACACCACCGGCATGGCATTCGGCGTCAATCACGCGCTGACCGAGCCCGGCGCCGAGGTGCAGCATTACGCGCGCCTGGATGTGAGCCGCAACACCAACCACAGCTACATCGACCGCGACCAGCGTGAGGCCTGGAGCCTGGCGTTTTCCCTGCTCAGCGACCTCACTCCCGACCTGTCCCATACCCTGGCCCTGGAATACCAGGATGAACAGGAAGACAGCCCTTACTGGGGCACGCCGGTGCTCAACCCCAAGGCCGGCGAGCTGAAGATCGACAAACACAACCGTTTCAATAACTACAACGTCGCCGACGGCCGTTACGAGCAGCGCACGATCTGGGCGCGCTCGATCATCGACTACCGGGTCAACGACAGCACGACGCTGAAAAATACGCTCTACCACCTCGATAGCCAGCGTGATTACCGCAACCTCGAAACCTACCAATACAACGCCGACAACAGTGCGGTAAACCGCTCGACCGCCTACCAGGTGCGTCACCAGGGCGAACAGCACGGCAACCAGTTCGAGCTGCGCCATGACGACCGCCTCTTCGGCCTGTCGACCACCTGGTCCGGTGGTTTTGAGTACAAGGTCAACAGCACAACCAACACGCCGCTGAATGTGCCGGGTAACAGCACGGTGGACCCGAACGGCTTCGCCCCCGGGTACTTCTACGACATCCCGCGTACCCGGGAGAACTTTGGCAAGGACAAGACCAATGAGGTCACCACCAAGGCGTTGTTCGTGGAGAACCGCCTGGGCCTTACCGATAAACTCTCGCTGCTGAGCGGCCTGCGTTACGACGCCATCGACCTGGATGTGACCAACCACCGCGGGGTCACGGCCACCAACCCACGGCACTTCAAGCGCCGTTGGGAACCGGTGACCGGTCGCGTCGGCCTGACTTACCAGTTCATCCCATCGGCCAATGTCTACGTGCAATACAGCACCGCCGCCGAGCAACCGAGTACGACCACCCAGGTGTTCGATGTGTCGACCGGCAAACAATGGGAGGTGGGCAGCAAGTTCGACTACCTGGACGGCCGTGGCTCGGCCACCGTTGCTGTCTATAAGATCGAACGCAAGGACTTTGCCGTAACCGACCCGCAGGACCCGACCACGAGCATCCCGGTCGGCGCGCAGTCATCGAAGGGCATCGAGCTGGCCAGTTCATTGCGCATCACGCCCAGGCTGCTGGCGGAAGGCAACATCGCCTGGGTGGATGCCGAATACGATGAGTTCAACGAGAAAATCGCCAGTGGCGCGGTGGTCTCGCGCAAGGGCAATACACCGACCAACGTGCCCAGGCGCATCGGCAACCTGTGGTTGACCTATGACTTTACCGAGGACTGGCAAGGCGGTGTGGATGCACGCTATGTCGCCGAGGTGTATGCGGACAATGCCAACACCCAGACAGTGCCGGCCTACACGCTGTTCGGGACGTTCCTGCGCTACCAGGTGGATTCACACACCTCGGTGACCGGCCGGGTGCGCAACCTGACCAATGAGGTGTATGCCGAGTTTGCCCATGTGTCGCCAGCGTATTACCTGGGAGCGCCACGGACATTCGAGCTGGCGGTGCAAACCAGATTCTGAAGCGACAGTGCAAACAACATGTGGGAGGGGTGTAGCCCCCTCCCACATTATTTTTGATCTCCGCTCGGCAATAAGCGCCGTGTTTACTTCAAGCTGGCTTCGACCTTCTGCGCCACATCCTCGGTCAACCACGCCTTCCACACCTCAGGATGCTCCTTGAGGAACGCCTGGGCCACCTCCCGGGGCGCGGTGTGGTTCTCGCTCATGGTCGCCAGGGCTTTATTCAGCGGCTCGATCGGAAACTCGACCTTCTGGAAAAACCCGGCAATCTGCGGATGTTCCTTCTGGAACGGCGTGGACACGCCAATACTCAGCTTGGACGCCAGCGACCGCGTAGGCTTCGGATCGGGGTTATCCGCATCCGTCAGGGTCTTCCAGGCCTCGGCATCGAACGGTGGCTCCTCCAGCTGGATCAGCTTGTAGCGCCCCATCAACGGCGTCGGTGACCAGTAGTAGAACAACACCGGTTTGCCGCGACGGATGGACGAGGCAATTTCGGCATCCAGTGCAGCTCCCGAACCGCTGCGGAAGTTCACGTAGCTGTCATCCAGGCCATAGGCCTTGAGCTTCTGTTTATTGACCACTTCCGAGGTCCAGCCGATGGGGCTGTTGAGGAAGCGCCCCTTGCCGGGAGACTCCGGGTCCTTGAACACGTCCTTGTAGCGCGCAAGGTCCTTCACGCTCTTGAGGTCCGGCGCCAGGGGCTTGATACCTTTGGCCGGGTCGCCCTTGACCACATACTCCGGCACCCACCACCCCTCGGTGGCCCCCTTGACCGTATCGCCCAGGCCCACCACCTTGCCTTCGGCCTCGGCCTTGACCCACACCGGGCTGCGGCCGGCCCACTCTTCACCGATGACCTGGATGTCGTTCTTGGCCAGGGCGGTTTCCAGGGTGATGGTGGTACCGGGCAAGGTGTCGGTGGGCAAGTCGTAGCCCTTCTCGACGATGACCCGCAGTATTTCGGTGATCAGGCTGCCGCTTTCCCAGTTCAGGTCGGCAAAGTGCACCGGCGCTGGCGCGGCCGAAACTGGCAGTGAAGCCACCGATAGACCCAGGGTCGTCAGCGATGCAGCCAACAGCGTTCTCAATCCTTTCATGCCCATGCACCTCGCGATGTCGCAGCAAACAACGAACGGCTTTGCTGTCTATGCGCGAAGCCTCTGAATAGTTAAGTCAACTCAACTGTAGTAGAGGTTCCGGGAGATAGGAGATGTTCGCAGTATTTACCGATTATTCACTGGCCTTGAACGTCACCAGCTCACCCTTGCGCCATTTGGCGGCCTTGCCGGTCACGGCCTTGAGGGTCTTGGTCAGGCCTTCCTGCAGTTGTTCATGGGCCGCAAACACCAGCATCACACTGTGGCCTTCCTTGAAGACGATGCCCTGGCCCTCGGGCGAGGACACAAAGGCATAGTCGCCCAAGCCATACACCGTCAACTTGATGTCGCGGAACTTGAGTTCGAACTTTCCACCTTCGCGACTGGGCAATACCGCAGCACGGAAATGGTCGCCCACCTTGAGCTCCAGACGGGGTTTGTCATCCACAACCATTGCCGCTTCGGTATCGATTTCGGCGATGTAGATGCCTTCCGGCGTCTGCTCAGTGATGTAAACAAAACGGGATTGAAACTGCTTGACCAACTTTGCGCGCAAATCGCCCAGCACGAACAACGCGTGCATATCCAGATTACTGACTGCCAAGGAAACGCCCCCACATCGAAAAGAGCACTGTCCGCCGGAGCGGGCAGCACAAAGAAACGGCCATCTCGGCACGATCACACAACACATTCATGGAAAACTGAAGAAGACCCCGTTGCTGCGCCCAAAGCCCCGGACAGGCATGCACGATGGGCCTTGCGCAGGGACATCAGGCATCGCAGGAGATCACAGGTTCAATAACCAGAGAATACCGGTCGACCCGCTTCAGAGAATAACACTATTAAAAACGCAGTTTCCGACAGCTCATACAAACAAAAACACCTCGGCGTGGAACCAGACGCCGACTGCCGACGACAATACTAAAACAGCAACACGGGTCAAAACCACCTGTAACGCCGCTGGTGGGTCAACAAGATCGATCGACAGGAGCTGACCATGCAACGACGTCAATACGACGCTATGTCTTCCCGCACTCGTTCATCATGTCAGGACGAACAGCAATACTACTGCTTACGCAGTCCCAACGGGTACCCCGATTCCGTTCTTTACCAAGTTGTACCCGCCGGAAGAAACTTCTTCCATATCCGCGAAGTCACCAGTGGCAGGATCAAAGGCTTTCGCAGCGACCACATCGAGGCCTGTGAACTGGCCAAGCGGCTGGAGGCCTCACTGCACGGCGGAATCGTTTCGTCACCCGGATGACTTTACTGCGCCGCCGCCCTTCAACAACTGCCATACTGGCCTGTCCATTGGAATTTGCTCCCTCACGGGCCAGGTTTCATCAGTGCTGTTGGTTACCTCGAAGGGAAGGCGATACGTGACGGAATTTGATATTGGCGAATTTTTCATCCATGGCGACGCAAGGGAAGTAGACGGTGAGTTTCAAGCAGTGATCGTGATGCGCGCCAAGCCGCCGTTGACCACCGTCACCACGCACCAGGTCGAAAAAGACCGTTGGTTCAAGACCCTCGACACTGCCGCCAGCGCCGGAAAAGAATCCGCCCAGGCACTCAAGGCTGCAGTGGATTCAGGGGCACTGACCTCCTGACAATCCGATCGAACTCTACCGCGCCACAAGCCTCCCATGCATAACGATCCCGAAACCCGCACGGAGACTGACATGGACGCGCCAATACCGACACTCGAAACCTTATTTGAACAACTGGGCCTGGACTCAACCCCCGAAGCTATCGACGCCTTTATTGTCGCGCACCCGTTGAGTGACGACGTCAAGTTGATCGACGCGCCGTTCTGGACGCCGCAACAGGCACAGTTCCTCAAGGAAGAACTGCGTGAAGACGCCGATTGGGCCATGGCGGTGGATGAGCTGAACCAGCGCCTGCATCAATCGCAGTAACCCACTCAATGCCGGCTGCCTGAGCGCAATAGCGCTTGCCAGGCAGCTGGTATTTCCCCGCCTCACAGACAACAACAATCCCTAGCGCGCAGCCTTCGCCCCCTCCGGCTTATACCCCAGGCGCAAGCCACCCCAATGCCGCCCCCGGACCATGATCGGCACCGACAAGTCGTGCATCAACTCACCGGTATCGCGGGTGTAGGTCTGCAATAACACCGCTTGCTGGTGGCTGCCGCAGCGGATGCCGGTGCGGTCTTCGAACTTGCGCTTGGTGCGGTTCTGCACCGCGTCGATCTGGGCATCGCCGGTCAGCGCCTGGGAAAATGCCTTGTTGTGCGTTGGCACATAGCCCTGGGGCGTGCAGGCAATGGCAAACACCAAGCCTTCATGGCGTGGCAGCAGTGCTTCCTGGATGGCCGGCAGCACCTGGTCGGTGTAGCCATCGAACCGGCTGTGGTACTTGCTCGGGCTGGTGTTGGGGATCAAGGTGTAGCTGCGGTCGAACAAGTCATCCAGGCTGATGCGGTTCTGCTGTACATCGGCTTCGAATTGCGCGGCAATCCGGCTCGCGCCTTCGCGCGCCAGGTCGTAGATGCGTTGGTGATAGTCATCCAGCCCGACTTCCGCCAGGCGCTCACTGATCGTTTCGGCCTGCCCTTCCATCTGCACAGCGGCATCGGCCAACTGGCGGGTCTGCTGGTCGCTCACGATAAGATCGCTGCGCATTTGCTCCACGGCATGGAACAGGCTGTCGAGTTGGGCGCGGTTGGTGTCGGTGCCCTGGGCGATTTCATTGACCTGGCCTTCCACACCCGCCGCCAGGCCGGCAATGTTCTCCAGGTGCTCGCCGGCGTGCTCCACCTGCTCGACACCGGTGTGCAAGTCTGCCGAGAGCTGGCGAATCTGCTCAACCACCTGGGCAGTGCGTTGCTGGATATCCGCCACCATCACCCCGACTTCATCGGTGGCCGTGGCCGTGCGGCCCGCCAGCCCACGCACTTCATCCGCCACCACGGCGAACCCGCGACCGTGCTCACCGGCCCGCGCCGCCTCAATCGCGGCGTTGAGCGCCAACAGGTTGGTCTGGCTGGCGATGGACTGAATCACCAGGGTCACCCGCTGGATTTCTTCACTGCGTTGGCTCAGGGCTTCAATCAACTCCCGACTGGCATTGGCGCGCTGGCTGAGCTGGTGCATACGAATGATCGACTGGGCCAGCACTTCACGGCCTTCAGTGCTGCGCTGATGGGCCTGGCTGGCCGCCTGAAGGGCCTCGCGACTGAGTTGAGAGGTGACCTTTTCAGTGCTGATCATCACTTCGGCACTGCTGACGATCTGCTTGGCCGCGCCCAATTGCGATTGCACTCGAGCCGCCAGTTGCTTGACTGAATAGGCGACGCCGGCAGCGGACAGTGCGTTGTGGCTGGTGGTATAGGACAGATCGCGGGTCAGCTCGCCAATGGCATCGGCAGTGACGGGCGGTGCCGTGCGGGAGGTGCGGTTCATAAGGCCTGGCAGCCAGATCACCAGCAAGGCAATGGGCAGGCAGAGGTATATCGGCAGGCTGGCAAACGCCAGGCCCAGCAGTACCAGCACCAGGGCGGCGCTCTGCAGGAGCGGCATCAACCAGCCGGGCAACCCGCGCACCACCGGTTGCGGTGGCACTGCTGCGCCCATCAGAGATCCGTCTCCAGCCATCGTCGTTACCCCACTGTTTGTCATTTTTGTCCCTGCATTAAACGCCACTATCCAGCCATTATCCATGGGCCTTTAGTGGGGTAGCCTGCAGCAGATCAATAGACGGGGCGTAACGGGTCTTTCTCCGGGGAACCGCCCAGGCGATTCCCCAGCTTCAGCGCATCAGGCTTGGCGCTGGTGCTTGTCGATCTGCTCGTGGCGCTCTTGCGCTTCGATGCAGTACTTGGTGGTCGGGCTGATCAGCAGGCGCTTGAGGCCGATAGGCTCGCCGCTGTCATCGCACCAGCCGAAGGAATCTTCCTTGATGCGTTCCAGTGCACGCTCAAGCTGCGGCAGCATGCGCTGGTCGCGGTCGATGGCATTGACCAGCCAGGTGCGCTCTTCTTCAACGGAAGCGGCGTCGGCAGGGTCGGCCGGGGTGTCCAGGCTTTCAATGGCGATGCGGTTCTGTTCAATGCGCTCGTGGTGTTCCACCTTCATGTCCTGCAGCAACTTCTCGAAAAAAGCGTGCTGTTCGGCATTCATGTAGTCATCCGCCGGCATGGCCAGCAACTTTTCCTTTGTCATTGATTTCTCTATAAAAAATACGTGCATTAAGGCGAATAAGGGAGCGTTCCGGTCGACCTCTGCAGGTCTCGGAAAGGCGCCATCCATTCCAAGCGCCACCCGGCACTCAATTTACGAGGGGCGGCAGTCTAAGGCCGACTTGAGGGCACAGCAACTGAAATGACAGGCATTTTTACCGATATAACCCCCAAAGGCACCAGGACGGGCTTGGCGAATGGTCATCGGAGTGCGTTTATAGCAGGAAAGTTCGTAGAGCAGCTATAAGCCGCAGGCTGCAAGCGACAAGCTGTAGAGCTCATCGGACTTGCAGCTTGCAGCTTGAAGCTCAGCGCTTGAGCTTGCGCTTGTTGCGGTACTGGTCGATCACCACCGCCACCACGATGATCAGGCCCTTGATGATGTCCTGGATATACGCATCCACCCCGACAAAGGTAAACCCGCTGGCCATCACTCCGAGGATCAGCGCGCCGATCACGGTGCCGGTGATACGCCCTACCCCGCCAGCCAGGCTGGTGCCGCCGATTACCGCGGCGGCAATCGCATCCAGCTCATAGGACATGCCCATGCCGGCCTGGCCGGTGGCGGCGCGTGCCGAAGCCACCACGCCGGCCAGACCGGCGAGCAACCCGGCAATGCTGTAGACGATGATCAAGTGGCGCTTGACGTTGATCCCCGACGTCCGCGCCGCCTGCATATTGCCGCCGATGGCGTAGGTGTACTTGCCGTACTTGGTGTAGCGCAGGGCGATATGGAAGATCACCGCCACCACCAGGAAAATGATCACCGGCATCGCGCCATGACCGATGGCCGTGTAGGAGTCCGAGAGCATGCTCACCGGCTGGCCTTCGGTGTAGTAACGCGCCAGGCCACGGGCCGAGACCATCATGCCCAGGGTCGCGATAAACGGCGGAATACCCGTGACGGCGATGATGCTGCCGTTGATCGCCCCCGCCAGCAGCCCCACACCCAACCCCATCGCCACCGGAATCCACACCGGCAAGTCCGTCAGCGAAGGGAACACCGCCCGGGAAAAGTCGGAAGTTTGCGCCAAACTGGCGGCAATCATCGCCGACAGCGCCAGCACCGACCCCGAAGACAGGTCGATACCCGTGGTGATGATCACCTGGGTCACCCCGATCGCCAGCAAGCCGATGATGGACACTTGCAGGATCATCAGCACCAGGCGCTGGGAGTTCATCAGGAAGCTCTGGTCCCGCACGATCCAGCCAAACAGCTCAAACACCAGGCCGATGCCGATCAGCACCAGGAAGATGCTCAGCTCGGTGGGCAAGCGCCGACGGTGCTTGACCGGGGCCGTGGCAGGCTTGTTGTCTGTTATTGCGTTCATAGCCAATCACCTTCTTATTCTATGGCGCGGGCCAACCGCAGGCCCGCGCGGCTGTTCGTCAGTGGACTGCGGTCATACCGGAAGCCAGCTGCATGACTTTTTCCTGGGTCGCATCCGCACGGTCCAGGGTGCCCATCAGTTCGCCTTCGTGCATCACCATCACCCGGTCGCTCATGCCCAGCACTTCAGGCAGCTCGGAGGAAATCATGATCACCGCCATGCCTTCGCTGGCGAGGAAGGAGATCAAGCGATAGATCTCGGCCTTGGCGCCTACGTCGATGCCCCGGGTCGGTTCATCGAGGATCAGCAAGCGTGGGTTGGTCATCAACCAGCGCGCCAGCAGGGCTTTCTGCTGGTTGCCGCCGGACAAGGTGTCGATGCACTGCTCCAGGGATGGCGTCTTCACCCGCAGTTTCTTGCACATGTCCTCGCACAGGGCGCGCAGGGCTTTCTGCTGGATAAAACCGTTGCCCGAATAGTGCGGCAGCACGGCCATTTCCATGTTTTCCAGCACCGACAGGCAGGGGAACAGGCCACTGAGCTTGCGGTCCTCGGTCAACAGCGCAAAGCCTTTTTCGATGGCCATGTGCGGGTCACTGATGCGCACCGCCTCGCCATCCAGGGTGATCTGCCCACCGCTGCTGGGGGTGATGCCGAAAATGGTTTCCGCCACATTGGTGCGCCCCGAGCCCATCAGCCCGGCGATGCCGAGGATCTCACCGGCATGCAGGTCGAACGACACGCCCTGGAACACCCCGTCCAGGCGCAGGTCGCGCACCGACAGCAGCAGTTCGCCGATGGGCGTCTCGCGCACCGGGAACAACTGGCTCAGCTCGCGACCCACCATCATCGAGATCAGGCTGTCGCTGTTCATGCTGTCGGCGCGTTGCAGGCCGATGTACTGGCCGTCGCGGAACACCGCCACTTCATCGGCAATGGCGAACACTTCGTTCATTTTGTGCGTGATGTAGACAATGCCTTTGCCCTGGGCCTTGAGGTCGGCAATGATCGAAAACAGGTGGGCCACTTCCTTCTCGGTAATGGCCGATGTCGGTTCATCCATGATCAGGATGTCGGAGTCGTAGGACACAGCCTTGGCAATTTCGACCATCTGCCGCTCGGCGATGCTCAGGTTACCCACGTGTTCCTCGGGGTCCAGGTTGATGCGCAGGCGCGCCAGCAACTCGGCGGTGCAGCGGTGCATTTCGCGGTGGTTGACCATGTGCAGGCTGTTGAGCTGCTCGCGGCCGATCCAGATATTCTCGGCGATGCTCATGTGCGGCATCAGGTTGAGCTCCTGGTGGATCATCGCAATCCCGGCCTTCTGCGCCGCCAGCGGCGTGTCAAACACGATGGGCTTGCCGCGCAGGCGGATTTCACCGGCGTCGGGCTGGTAGATGCCGGCGATGATTTTCATCAAGGTCGACTTGCCCGCACCGTTCTCGCCCATCAGCGCCAGCACCGTACCGGGGCGTACACGCAGTTGTACGTCGGCCAGGGCCACGACGCCGGGAAAGCCTTTGCTGATGTTGACGATTTCCAACAGGTAGGGTTCGTCCAGCGGCAACGGCTGGATACCGGGAGGCTGCGAGACAGCGGCTTGAGCGAGCATAAGACGGTACTCCATCAGCAGGGCGGGCACGACCGCCCTGCCGGTTCATTGTTGTTATGTCAGGGCTACTTGAACGTGGCGACGTTTTCCGGGGTGATCAGCTGGAACGGGATGATCACGTTCTGCTCGACCGGTTCCTTCTTGGCCATCTTGCGCGCCGCTTCCACCGAGCCCACTGCCTGGCCCTTGGCGTCCTGGAACGCGGAGGCGGCCATGTCACCCTTGGTGATCGCATTCAAGCCATCCGGCGTACCGTCGACCCCCGCGATCAGCACACTGCCCTTTTCCTTGCCGGCCGATTTCAGCGCCATGGACGCGCCGATGGCCATCTCATCGTTGTTGGCCAGTACCGCATTGAACTCGCGGCCTTGGGTCAGCCAATCGTTGACCAGGGTCATGCCCTTGTCCCGCAGCCAGATGCCGGTCTGTTCCTGTTCGATCTTGATGTCCGGGTACTTGGTCAACACTTCCTTCACGCCCTTGGTGCGGTTGGTGGTGGAATTGTTCGCCAGGTCGCCCAGCAGGATCACGATCTTGCCCTTGCCACCGAGTTTTTCAGCGATGTACTGCATTTGCAGCTTGCCGGCCTCGACGTCATCGGAGGTCACGGCCACGACGTCCTTGGGCAAGTCCTTCTGGTCGGGACGGCGGTTGACGAATACCAGCGGGATACCCGCCTTGGTCGCGGCATTGATGATGTTCTTGGTGGAGGCGGTGTCGACCGGGTTGACGATAATCGCGTCGACTTTCTGGCTGATAAAGTTCTCGACCTGGCTCAGTTGCTTGACCACATCGGCGCGGGCATCTTCGAACTGCAGCTGCACGCCGTCACCCTTGGGATAGGACTTGGCCTGCTTGTCCATGTCTTCGCGCAGGTAAGTGAGGAAGGTGTCATCGAAGGCGGACATGCTCACGCCGACCTTGATGTCGGCGGCACTGGCAACACCGCTGGCCAGCAGCATGGATAAAGCCAGCGCGGTAAAACGGATCGGGGTCTTCATGAACGGTCTGTCTCCACTTTCTTGTTGGTTTTTTGGACGTTGCGTTTATCAGAGCTCGGCAGGCACGCGTACGACCGGTGCGCCTGGAATGCAGCAGACCAGCGCGCCCTGGTTTTCGACGCACAGCACATTAAGGAAGGAGAAGTAGAACGGCCGGGCGCGGGGCAGGCCGCGGGGCGTGTGGGCAGGGCGTAAAACTCGCAGTACAGCGTTGAAGATTTTCATCTGACGGTACCTGGTTGTTTTTGATCTTGTTTTTGTTGAGTCGTGCGAATCGAGTCCGAACGTACTTTATGCAACCTGGAAAAGACTTTATTGGAAAATAATTTCCATATCAACCTGTTTTAGAATTTTATTCTATTTTTGTTGAAACCACCTGCTGGCGCTCGGCGCTGAGGCGTGCGGCGTCCAATATACGCGTGGTTTCCAGCGCGTCATAAGCGTCCACGGGCAACGGGCCCTGCCCGTTTACCGCCGCTTGCAACTGGCGATAGAACTGGGTCCAGCAGCCCTTCTCCGACGGCACTCGCTCACGTTCCGGCCCCTGTTCGAACCAGCCCCAGCGGCGATGTTCTTCTGCGCCCCAGTGTTCGCCTTCGGTTTTCGGTGACTTGCCGGCCATCAGCGCTTCTTCCTGGCCGTCCAGTCCGTCCACGGTGTAGCAACCCAAGGTGCCACTGACGCGAAAACGCGGAGCCTGGCTGTTCTGCAGGGCGTTGCCCCACAAATGGGAAACCACCCCGTTGGCGTGGGTCAGGGAGACGAAGAAGCCGTGGTCGACAGTGGGGTATTCAGGGGTGAACTGTAACTGCGCAAAGACCCGCTCCACCGGACCGAACAGTTGCAGCGCCTGGTCCACCAGGTGGCTGCCCAGGTCGCGCAACCAGCCGCCGCCGCTGGCATTGCCCACGGCCTGCGGGCTGTAGCGCTCGACGCGGGATTCAAAGCGGGTGATCTCGCCCAGGGCACCGGCGTCGATCAATTTGCGCAGGGTCAGGTAGTCCGAGTCCCAGCGCCGGTTCTGGTAGACGCTGAGCAACACCTCATGGCGCTCGGCGGCCGTGATCAGCGCCTGGGCCTGTTCAGCGTTGGCGGCAAAGGGTTTGTCGCTGACCACCGCCACGCCGTGCTCGATGGCTTCCAGCACCAGCGCCGGACGGCCCTTGAGGGTGGTGGAAATCACCAGGGCATCGACGCCGGCTTCGACGATCTGGCCGATGCTGTCAAAGGCCTTCACACCTGGAAGATCGGTACTTAATTGCTGGCGGCGCTCGGGTGAGCGCGTCACCACGCCGACAAACGTCGCCCCCGGCAAAGTTGCAATCAGCGGCGCATGAAAAAAGCGCCCTCCGTGGCCGTAGCCGACTAGTCCGATTCTCATGATCAACTCCTGAATTGAATTGGAAACCAATCAACTGTGGGAGGGGGTTTGCCCTAATGCCAGTCAGTTAAGCGTACATCGCCTCCTGTAGGAGCGAGCTTGCTCGCGAAAAACGTCAACGATAACGAGTGCTTCCTGAATGAACGCGGCGCCTGTGAGTTTTTCGCGAGCAAGCTCGCTCCTACAAAAAGCCTTAACTGAGTGGCATTAGGGCTTGTCCCTCCCACATTGACCGAGTGTTAGCCGTAGAAGTGTGGGCGATCCGGCAGGCGGACCTTCACAATCTGCTCACTGCCCTGGGCCTCGATACACGCATCCGCCGCTACCGCCGCCGCAAAGCCATCCCACGCCGACGGCCCACCGACCTGACCAGCACGCACGCTATCGATGAAGGCCTGCAACTCCACGTCATAGGCCCCGATAAAACGGTCCTTCCAATCCATCAGGATCGCATTCGACAGCTTGGCATCGCTGCGCAGCTGTACCTGGGACGGCTCCGGCAATTTGGCGATGCCGGTCTCCCCCACCACTTCGCACTGGATGTCGTAGCCGTACTGGCAGTTCACAAACACTTCCACGTCGATACGAGTGCCCTTGGCGGTTTCCAGCAGCACGATCTGCGGGTCGCGCAGATGGGCCAGGGCCTTGCTGGTCTTGCGCGGGAACACCACCTGCACCGACACGTAGTCGTCGTTGAGCAGCCAGCGCAGGACATCCAGCTCGTGGATCAGGGTGTCGGTGATCGCCATGTCGGTCTTGTAGTTCTCGCCCACCGTCGGGTTACGGTGCGCGCAGTGCAGCATCAACGGCTCGCCGATCTGGCCGCTGTCGATCACCGCCTTGAGGGCGCGATAACCTTCGTCATAGGGGCGCATAAAGCCCACTTGCACCAGGCGCTTGCCGTAGGCCACTTCGGCGTCGACGATCTTGCGGCAGCCTTCGGCCGTCACCGCCAGGGGCTTCTCGCAGAACACCGGTTTGCCGGCGGCGATGGCGGCGAGCACGAACTCCTCGTGGCTCGGGCCCCAGGACGTGACCAGGATCGCCTCGACCTGCGGCGAGTTGATCAGCCCATGGCCGTCCGCGTACACCTCGGCGTCCAGCTTCAACTCCGCGACCACCTTGGCGGCCTGCTCAAGGTTGATGTCGGTCACCGCCACCACCTGGCTGTTGAGCAGGGTCTGGCTGCACCGACGAATATGATCGCGGCCAATGGCGCCGGTACCGATTACACCAAGCTTCAAAGACATACAAACGCTCCTCTAGTTATTAGTACTGCCGGGCCTTGGCCAGGTGTTCATTGAGTTTTTTCGCCGCCGCGTTGGTGCGCTCGCTGGTGGACACCTGC
The DNA here is from genome assembly GCF_900105325.1 of Pseudomonas marginalis. NCBI lineage: Bacteria > Pseudomonadati > Pseudomonadota > Gammaproteobacteria > Pseudomonadales > Pseudomonadaceae > Pseudomonas > Pseudomonas marginalis. Next base: position 469,423 of record NZ_FNSU01000003.1, on the reverse strand, counting down.
GCCACCCCCACCCGCCACCACGACAGGTAGCCGTGGACCATGGTCTTGGGCAGGACCTTAATGTCGATCAGGGTCGAGACGCTTTGCGTGCGCGCATCGGCCAGGGCCGCCTCCAACTGCTCCACCGTGCTGACCTTGTAGGTCTTGCAGCCATAGGCCGCCGCACTCATGGCGAAGTCCACCGGCACCAGGCCGCCGTCGAGCTTGCCGCTCTCGGGGTTGCGGTAGCGGAACTCGGTGCCGAAGCTGTCCATGCCGTTGCCGATCTGCAGGTTGTTGATGCAACCGAAGGCCATGTTGTCGAGCAGCACCACGTTGATCTTGCGGCGTTCCTGGATCGAGGTGGCCAGCTCCGAGTGCAGCATCATGTAGGAGCCATCGCCGACCAGCGCATAGACCTCCTTGGAGGGCTCGGCGAGCTTCACGCCGAGGGCGGCATTGATCTCATAGCCCATGCACGAATAACCGTACTCGACGTGGTAGGTGTTGACGCCCTTGCTGCGCCAGGCGCGCTGCAGGTCGCCGGGCAGGCTGCCGGCCGCGGCGACGATGATCGCGTCGTCGGCCAGGGTCTGGTTGAGGACGCCGAGCACCCGGCTCTGGGTCAGGCATGAGCCGGTCAGTTCGATAAATTCACGCAGCACGGCGCGGTCGAGGTGGTCGTCGACTTCCGGCACAAAATCATCGCCGTGGTACTCGACCTGATGCACACGGTCCACTTCGGCGTCCAGTTGCGCCTTGGCGTCGGCGATCTGCTCGCCCCAGCCGGAACGGTAATCACCGAGGGCATCGGCCAGCGCTTCGAGGGCGACCTTCGCGTCGGCCAGCACCTGCACGCCGTCGAGTTTCAAGGCGTCGCAGGGGCTGATATTGAGGTTGAGAAACTTCACCTCGGCATGCTTGAACAGCGATTTCGACGAGGTGGTGAAGTCGGTGTAACGGGTGCCGATGCCGATGATCAGGTCGGCCTCGGGCGCCAGCAGGTTGGCGGCCAGGCAGCCGGTTTCACCGATACCGCCCACATTCAGCGGATGGCTCGAGACCACCGCGCTCTTGCCCGCCTGGGTTTCGGCGAAAGGAATATCAAAGCGCTCGGCAAAGGCTTGCAAGGCAGCATTCGCTCCGGAGTACTTCACGCCGCCACCGCAGATGATCAGCGGTTTGCGCTTGCCCCGGAAGGCGGCCAACCCATCGCCGATCATCGCGGCGGTGGCCGGGCGGCGGTCGATACGGTGCACCCGTTTTTGCAGGAAGTAGTCGGGGTAGTCCCAGGCTTCGGCCTGCACGTCCTGGGGCAGCGCCAGGGTCACCGCGCCGGTTTCGGCGGGATCGGTGAGCACGCGCATGGCATGAATCGCCGCCGTCATCAGTTGCTCGGGGCGGTTGATGCGGTCCCAGTATTTGCTCACGGAACGGAAGGCATCGTTGGTGCTGATGCTGAGGTCGTGGAACTGCTCGATCTGTTGCAGCACCGGGTCGGGCTGGCGGCTGGCGTAGACATCGCCGGGCAGCAACAGCAACGGGATACGGTTGGCAGTGGCGGTCGCCGCAGCGGTGAGCATATTCGCCGCACCTGGGCCGACAGAGGCGGTGCAGGCGTAGATCTTGCGGCGCAAGTGCTGCTTGGCAAAACCGATGGCGGCATGGGCCATGCCCTGCTCGTTACGGCCCTGATGCACCACCAGGTCGCCGCTGTCCTGTTCCAGGGCCTGACCCAGGCCCAGCACGTTGCCGTGGCCGAAAATAGTGAACACGCCGGCGACGAACTTGCTCTGCACGCCATCGACTTCGATGTACTGGTTATCCAAAAACTTCACCAGGGCCTGGGCCATGGTCAGTCGGGTGGTGGTCATGTCGCGCCCCTTATCGTTTCTGCAGGTGGGCGATGCTTGCCCCCAAGGCCTGCTGGATATCCGCCAGCTCGTGCACGCTTGTCGCAAACGGTTCGAACGACAGGTAGCCGCTGTAACCGCTGCTGAGCAAGGTGTCGATCTGCGCGGTATTGCCGAGGATATCGCCCTCGCCCACCAGCACGCGGTGGCCGTCGCGGATCGAATTGAGCGGCGCCTCGGCATCTTCCACGCCGGAGATATGCACCAGCCCGGTCAGTTCCGGGAAGAACTCATGCTCGCTGGCCAGGTGGTGGTGGAAGGTGTCGTGCACCAGGCGGAATACATCCAGGCCGCCGATGGACTGGATCGCATCCACCGCCACGCGCTTGCGGCGCATGGCACATTCTTCAAAGCCCAGGGGCTCGATAAACCCGAGAATCCCGTACTCGCGCAGGATCGGCGCCAGTTGGCTCAACGCGGTGCGCAAACCGGCGGCGCGCTGGGCTTCGTTGCGGGTGTCGCCGGGTTCATTGAACGGGCACATCACCAAGCCTTGCGCACCACATTCGCGGGCATAGGTGGCGAGCGCTATCGCCTGGGCGCGGCGCTCGTCATTCCACACATCAAAGGGGTACAGCGCGTTGATCGACAGCACCGTGATGCCCTGGGCCGCGCACAATTCGCGCACGCGGCCGGCCGGGGTGCCGTATTCGATCTGGCGATCCTTGAGGTCGTTGCGAATCTCGATGGCATCGCATTTCAAGGCCACGGCCAGCTGGATGAAATCCGGCAGGGACAGGTTGGGCGCGACCATACGGTTGAGGGCAAAGCGTAGAGGCGACTTCATTGTTGTTCTCCGTCCAACACCGTTTAAAGGTCCAGCAGCCAGCTGTGCTGCGGGTCGTTGTGGAAATGCCAGGCGCGCTTGGGGCCCGCCATCACGTTCAGGTAGTAAGACTCGTAGCCATACGGCACGCTGACCGGGTGATAGCCCTTGGGCACCACCACCAGATCACTGTTTTCCACGGCCATGGCCTGGTCAATGCTGCGGTCGTCGGTGTACACCCGTTGGAACACGAAGCCCTGGGGCGGGTTGATCTGGTGGTAGTAGGTCTCTTCAAGAAAGCTCTGGTGCGGCAGGTCGTCGGTGTCGTGCTTGTGCGGCGGGTAGCTCGACGAATGCCCGGACGGCGTGCGCACTTCCACCACCAGCAGCGAATGGGCCGGGTCGGTGTCCGGCAGGATGTCGCACACGTAGCGGGTATTGGCGCCTTTGCCGCGTACGCTGCGCTTGCACTGTTCAGGACGGATCAGGCGTGGCTCGAAACCCGGAGCACCCGGTGCGGCGCACACGGCAATCTGCACGTCGCTCAACGCCGTGACCTGGGCATCGGTACCCGGCGGCAGATAGGCGGCGAACGGCGATTTGTCCTCGAACACCGACTGGCGATCACCGAGGTTCTGCCAGTTGAAGCCCTCGCCTTCGATATTGACCCGACCGCTGAGCAGCACCAGGCACAGCTCCTGATCGCCGGCAGTCACCGGCAATGTTTCGCCAAGGCTCAGGCGGTAGGCGGCAAAGCCTACGTATTCCAGGCGGCCCTCTTCCAGGGCGACCATGGTTTGTCCGCGTTTACTGCTCTTTACCAGCAAGCTCATGGTTGGGTCCTCTCATCGAGAAGCGCACGCAATGTGTCATAGCCCTTTTTCGCATAGACGTAGCTGGGCGCCACGGCCGGATCCTGCTCGGCTTCTACCACCAGCCAGCCCGCGTATTTCGCGGCCATCAGCACATCGAGCAACTCGGCAAAATCGATATCGCCATCCCCGGGCACGGTGAAGGTGCCGTTGACGATGCAATCGGGGAAGCTCCACATCTGGTTGCGCGCCAGTTGCACCACGGCTTTGCGCACGTCCTTGAAATGCACGTGGCAGACGCGGTCGATATGCTTGCGCAACACCTCGATGGGTTCGCCGCCGCCCATATAGCAGTGGCCCGAATCGAACAGCAGGCCGACTTCCGGCCCGGTACGGCCCATCAACTGATCGATGTCTTCAGGCGATTCGACATACGCGCCCATATGATGGTGGTACGCCAGGCGCACGCCCTGGGACAGGGTGAAACGCGCCAGCTCCGTGAGTTTGTCGGCGTAGTCCTGCCAGGCCTGTTCACTCTGAAACCGAGGACGCTCGATCAGGCGAATGCGCGAGCCCTGGATCGAATCGGCCACCTCGCCGTACACCAGCACCTTGGCGCCGTTTTGTTTCAGCAGTTCGACGTGGCCGGCGATGGCTTCGATTTCTTCGGCCACCGAGCGACGGGCCAGGCGACTGGAGTACCAGCCGGAGACCAGCGCCAGGTCATAGGGGCGCAGGACGTCGCCGACGCCCTTTGCGTCCTTGGGGAATTTGCCGTTGAGCTCGAAACCTTCGTAGCCGATTTCCTTGCCTTCGCTCAGGGCGGTGCTCAGCGGGGTTTCACCGCCGAGGGCCGGAAGGTCGTCGTTGCTCCAGGAGATCGGGTTGATGCCAATTCGGATTGCGGGCATGGCTGCACCTTTATTATTTTCTGGTATCACTGAGATCTGCTTTCTGTGGGAGGGGGCAAGCCCCTCCCACATTGGATTGCATTTCAAATTAAGAACTTGGTTCAGCCTCGGGCACTGCGCCAGGCGTTGATCAACTGCTCAAAGGTCGCCTGGACCTGCTGGATCAACGTCTCATCATCGATCTCCCCCGCCATCCACAAACGGCTCGGCTCCTGGAAAATCGTGCGGCCCACGGCAAACCCACGGCAGGTGCTGCTCTGGCTGGCTTGCTGGAAGCCGGCGGACAGGCATTCGGCCGAGGCGTTCAGGCCCAGCAACACCACGCCACGGCAGTACGGGTCGCGTTCCTGGATCAGTTCGTCGAGCTTTGTCCAGTCCTCGGCCGACTGTGCCTCGATTTTCCACCACGCCGGGTAGATACCCAGGTTGTACAGGCGCTTGAGGCTGCGATAGAGCACGTCCGGGTAAGTGGACGGATGATCCTTGGGCGGGATGACTTCCAGCAGCAGCTCATGGCCGCTGGTCACCGACGCCTCGTACACCGCCTTGAGCTGCGCTTCCTGTTCCAGGCGCAACATGGGCTCGTCGTCGGGGTGGTATTGCACCAGGCACTTGATGATCTGTTCCTGGGGCCAGGCAATCAGGTTGCTGCCGATCGAGCGGCCATGTTCGAACGCCAGGGGCCGCGAGTTCTGCACCTCCACCGGACGCGCGATCCACCAGCCGCGACCGCTGGCGGCATTGAGCGCGTCCTGGCCGAAGCGCTGGTCGGCCAACAGGCCCACATCGGCCTCGACGCCCTGCTCGGCGAGCTTTTTCTCCACGCGTTCGATGGCCTGGATAAACAGCTGCTTGATCTCGCTGATCCGGGTCAGGTCCTGGCCGCCGCGTTGCGCCAGTTCCACCAGTTGCCAGCGGTGATCGAAGGCAAAGATGAACAGCTGCTTCCAGGCCTTGCGCGGCACGGTGACGCGGTGCAGGCGTTGCAGGGTCGCGTCCTGGTCAGGCCGGGTGATCGGCACCGGGCTGTTGAACAGGTAATCCAGTTCGGCCGGGGTCGGCATGGCCGGCGCACAGGCGTGGCGCGAGACCACGAGACCACCGCAGGCATTGGCCAACTGGCTGCAACGCTCATCGCTGGCGTCATTGATCCAGCCGCTGAGGAAGCCCGACATAAAGGCATCGCCGGCGCCCAGCACGTTAAGCACTTCAACCCGCACGCCAGGGTAGATGGCGCCCTCTTCCAGGCGCGCCGGGATTGCACCGTGGATCACCGTGCAGCCTTGCGGGCCGAGCTTGACCACCAGGGTCGCCGGGGTCAGTTCACGCACGGTGCGCAAGGCGGTGAGCAGATCTTCGCTGCCGCCGGCAATCAAAAACTCTTCTTCGGTGCCGACGATCAGGTCGAAACGCGGCAGGATTTTCTGCACATGCTGGCTGACGTTCTGGTCGGCGACAAACCGGGTTTCGCCATCGGCCTTGCCCGCCAGGCCCCACAACACGGGGCGGTAGTCGATATCCAGCACGCGCTTGACGTTGTGCTTGGCCGCATAGTCCAGGGCCTGGATGCTGGCCTTGTACACGCCGTCGGTGGAGAAATGCGTGCCGGTGATCAACAAGGCTTTGCTCGAGGCAATAAAGGCTTCGTTGACGTCTTCGGCGCGCAGGGCCATGTCGGCGCAGTTTTCGCGGTAGAACACCAGCGGGAAGGTTTCGCGGTCCTTGAGGCCCAGCAGCACCATGGCGGTGAGGCGTTCCGGGTCGACCTTGATGCCGCTGACATCGCAGCCTTCGCGGGCCAGGGATTCCACCAGGAAACGGCCCATATGGTCGTCCCCCACCCGGCTCAACATCGCCGACTTGAGCCCCAGCCGGGCAGTGCCGAACGCGATATTGGCGGAGGAACCGCCGAGGTATTTGGCGAAGCTGGACACGTCCTCAAGCCGCGCACCTACTTGCTGTGCGTAGAGGTCGACGCCCAGGCGCCCGAGGCAAATCAGATCCAATTGACGCCCACTGGCAAAACGAGTCTGGCCCATGCTGGCTCCTGTTATTTTTATCAGCCTGCGTTGTGCCGTCGTGGCGACGGCAAACGCTCTTGGTGGGAGCAGACTAGAACGTCCGGCGGCGGCAATCAATATTTATTCCAGAATTATTTTTAGTGGAATATTTTTTCCAATACGTCAGCATAGGGGCATGCCAGCTGCCGTGCATCGTTTCAGCAGGCCACGCGGGCCGTGATGCCGGGGTATTTTTTTGGTTCATCACGGAATCCCGGGAAACACAGAAACAAGAACGCCGATTTGATTGATGATGTTCGTGCGAGCAAACACATCTAAAAAACCGGCGTTCTTATGCGTGATATTAATACTTTCCTTCCTTTTTGGGAGGGCTTTTCTGTCGTCACGATCAAGCCCGATGGTGACGCTCTAAAGATCGATCTGATTCCCCACGCCACCCGATTCCCTTCCTGCGGCGGCTGCCAAAAACCTTGTTCAACCACTCATGAGTATTGTGAGCGAACCGTTCGTGATCTGCCCATTCTCGGTCGCGCGGTGCGCCTCAGCATTTTGCTCAGGCGTGTTGGCTGCCGCGACTGTGGAAAACGCATGGAGGCCGTCAGTTGGCTGGATCGCTATGCCCGCATGACGCGCCGCTTGGCCGAGGCGGTCATTCAGGCCTGCGAGCGCCTTCCCACCCTGCACGTGGCCCAGATGTTTGGACTGCATTGGGACACTGTTCGGTTGCTGGAGCGTCGAGCCTTGCAGGCGGTGTTGAGTGAGTTGCCGAAGGCGCAACCACGACGCCTGATCATGGACGAGTTCGCGTTATTCAAAGGTCATCGTTACGCCAGCGTTGTGCTGGATGCCGATACACGACGAGTGCTGTGGATCGGTGAAGGCCGTAGCCGAGCGGCAGTCAGGCCGTTCTTCGAGGAACTGGGGCCGGAGGGCTGCGCTCGAATCGAAGCGGTGGCGATGGACATGAATACTGCTTTTGATCTGGAGGTTCGCCAGCATTGCCCGAAAGCGCGAGTGGTCTACGACCTTTTCCATGTGGTGGCCAAATATGGCCGAGAGGTGATTGATCGGGTCCGCGTCGACGAAGCTAATCGGCTGCGTCATAACAAGCCGGCTCGCAAGGTCATCAAGCAGGCACGATGGCTGTTGCTGCGTAACCCACAGAACCTGAAAACGCCGGAACAACAGGTCCATTTGCAGGATTTATTGGAGGCCAACCAATCGCTGATGACAGTTTATTTGATGAAGGCTGAACTCAAAACGCTCTGGACACCGAGCACTGCCTGGACCTGGAGATCGGCCTGGAAGCAATGGCTGCGCCATGCATATGAAAGCGAAATACCGGCTCTGATCCAGTTTGCCAAACGGCTAAAGGGTTATTGGCGGGGCATCGTCAGTCGGGTTCGCTGGCCGATGCACACCGGTCAGTTGGAAGGAATAAACAATCGAATAAAGGTCATCAAACGGATGGCGTACGGTTACCGGGATAGCGAATTCTTCTTCATGAAGATCAAGAGCGTCTTTCCCGGTAATCCGTGATGAACCATTTTTTTACGCCTACCCTGTAGACTTGCGCCACCCACCAGCGCATCAGAAGAACACGCCAGAAGGATTGCCCATGTCCCGCACCGATCCCGAGACCACCCTGGAAGACACCATCGCCAGCCTTCCGATCAATGCCGAACGCCTGTTGCAGCTGATCACCGACGAGTACGAAAGCCTGCCGCGCCAGCTCAAGCGCATCGCCAGCTACATGAGCCAGCAGAGCGACCGGATCATGGTCGACCGCATCAGCGACATCGCCCGCGAATGCGAAGTGCACCCCTCGGCGATCGTGCGGTTTTCCCAGCGTTTCGGCTTCAGTGGGTTCAGTGAGATGCAGGCGCTGTTTCGCGAGGCCTACACCCACAAGACCACACCGGTGCAGAACTACCAGCAGCGCATCCGCAGCATGATCGCCAACAAGTCGCAGAAAGCCAGCGGCGGCGACCTGGCCCGCGAGTGCGTCAACGCGACCCTCTCGGGTATCGAGCGCCTGGGGCTGGAACTGGATGATGTGGCCTTCGACAAGGCCGTCGACCTGGTGGTCAACGCCGACAATATCTACGTGGTTGGGGTGCGCCGGTCGTTCGCGGTGGCCGATTATCTGGTCTACAACCTGCAGCACACCAACAAGCGCATCCACCTGATTTCCGGTTTGGGCGGCAGCTATCGCGAGCAGATGCGCAGCGTGCGCGCCAATGACCTGGTGATCGCCATCAGCTTCACGCCCTACGGCAAAGAGACCCAGCACTGCCTGCGGATCGCCCAGCACCATCAGGCCAAGACCCTGATCATCACCGACAGCAACCTGTCGCCCCTGGCCAAGCGGGCCAACGCGGTGCTGCTGGTGAATGAAGGCTCGTCGTTTGCCTTCCGCTCATTGAGCGCCACCTTGTGCCTGTGCCAGGCGTTGTTTATTGCCGTGGCGTATCGGTTGGAGTTGAAGGTGGATGAGATTCACGAGCAGGTCGGGTTTGATGACTGACTATCAAACACCGCAAATCAAATGTGGGAGGGGGCTTGCCCGATAGCGGAGTGTCAGTCGACAGCAACATCAACTGATACACCGCTATCGGGAGCAAGCCCCCTCCCACAATGGACCGAGATAGGCCGGGGATCAGTGCATGAAAATTGCGATCAGGATGATCACCGGGATCGGCACGCCGAGGAACCACAGAAGTAATGAGCGCATGGTGTTCTCCTTGAATTAACGAACGTAGGTTTCGGTTTCGACGTACACCACGGCATCGCGGCGACGGCCACCAAAGGTTGCAGCGAAGCTGGCAAAGAAGGCGCCGATCAACAGGGCGACAAAGGTCCACAGCGAGGTATAAGCGGCGACTTTGGCGGCCGTTTCAGCGGCTTGCTTGGCCTTGAGCTTGGCGTCTTCGACGGCTTTACGCGCGTCGCCGTAGACTTTGTCGATACGCGCTTCGGCATCGGCCTGGCTGAGGTTGGTGCGCTGGCTGATCAACTGGGCCAGGTAGGCACGGTCTTCAGCGGCGAGTTGGCCGTCGTTGCTCAGGGTGCGGGTAAAAATGCGCGCAACCACGCCATGGGCAGCGTCATCACTGACGGCAACCGGGCGATCGTCACGAAACAGGCTGTCGACGTAGTAGTCAAAATCGCCGCCGTTGACGCCTTTGGCTGCGCTGCCTGCGGCCTGGGTGATACCGCTGGCCGCACCGGCTGCCACGCTGGCACCGGCTTTCACGCCGCCGGTGACCACACTGCTGACCGAACCGACCACCAGCACGGCAGTGATCAGCGTGGCGACGGCCCAGGCCAGGAAACCATGGGCGGTGTCGCGAAAGTACACTTCATCGCCATGCATATTGGCCCACTTCACCCGCAACCGGCCGGCGATGTAACCCCCCAGGCCCGAGGCGACGATCTGGGTAAAGGCCAGCCAGACAATCGTGGAAATGCCAAGCCCCTTGGCGCTGATGCCGCTGTCGGCCCACGGCGACACCGCCGAGAAACCCAGGCCGAAGCCCAGCAATACCAGAATCAGGGATAACGCAGCCGCCGCAGCGGCCCCGGCAAAGATAGCCCCCCAGGAAACCCCGGAGCGCGCGCTCGACTCTTGCAGCGTGGATGACGATGTGATCATTGTTATGGTGCTCCCGGCAGGAAAAATAGTGTTACAAGTCTCAAAAGGGACAGTGCAGGCAGCATGCCAGTCGCGCTTAAAATTAAATCCGTTGTATTTCAACAGGTTAAGTAAATTGAACTTGCCTGAACCATGCAACTTGCAAGAAATGATTGTTGCAGGCGGGCGTAATGCATTCCCTGTGGGAGGAGATTGCTCCCCGGCCGGTACCCGTCATGAAAGTTGTGTCAGTTTTGCCAACATGAAGTTTTATTTAGGAAGCGTTCAGCCGTTTCTTGGCAAAATGCCCCCACTTCTAGTGTGAATCGCTCACCAGGTAATCCTATGACCCGCATTTTGACCATCGAGGATGACGCCGTAACGGCCCGCGAGATCGTCGCCGAGCTGAGTAGCCATGGACTGGACGTAGATTGGGTGGACAACGGCCGCGAAGGCCTGGTCCGCGCCGTGAGTGGTGATTACGATCTGATCACCCTCGACCGCATGCTGCCGGAACTCGACGGCCTGGCCATCGTCACCACCCTGCGCACCATCGGCGTATCGACGCCGATCCTGATGATCAGCGCCCTCTCCGACGTCGACGAGCGCGTGCGTGGCCTGCGCGCCGGCGGTGATGACTACCTGACCAAGCCTTTCGCCTCCGACGAAATGGCCGCCCGCGTCGAAGTGCTGCTGCGCCGCAAAAGCACGGTCAAGGAATTCGAAACCGCCCTGCGCGTGGCCGACCTGGAACTGAACCTGATCAGCCGCGAAGCCAGCCGTGCCGACCAGCCCCTGAGCCTGCTGCCCACCGAATACAAACTGCTGGAATTCCTGATGCGCAACACCGGGCAGATCCTGTCGCGGATGATGATCTTCGAGGAAGTCTGGGGCTATCACTTCGACCCGGGCACCAACCTGATCGACGTGCACATCGGCCGCCTGCGCAAGAAAATCGATCCACCGGGCCTCCCGCCGCTGATCCGCACGGTACGAGGTTCCGGTTATGTCATTGCTGAACCCCTCTAAGGGCTGGCGCTCATCCAGCAGCCGCTTGCTGGCGCTGTACAGTTCGTTGTTCGTGGCCTGGAGCTGCATCCTCATGGGGGTGCTGTATTACGAGGTCTCGGGTTACCTGAGTGACCTGTCGCGCCATTCGCTGATGCAACGCCAGCACCTGTTCCAGCGCTTCGACGGCGAAGAACTGGTGGAAGCGTTGACCACCAGCATGACCTTCGACATGAAGGGCGTGGACGCCTACGGCCTGTTCGATGAGCAGTTCCGCCCCTTGAGTGGGCCGATCCGCGCGATTCCCCCCGACCTGCCGCTGGACGGCAAGATCCACGCCCTGGCCAATTGCGTCGACTCCGACGACCCCAAACTGCCCAAGGACAGCTGCGACGCCGTCGCCAGCCATACCGACGACGGCCGCTGGCTGGTACTGGTGCGCGCCAATGGCTCGCTGTTCGGGGTGACGCGGATCATCTGGCATGCCCTGCTATGGGCGCTGTCCCTGACCATTATCCCCGGCGCCGCCGGCTGGCATCTGTTGCGTCGCCGCCCGCTGCGCCGGATCCGCGGGATCCAGGCCAGCGCCGAAGCCATCGTCGCCGGCGACCTCACCCACCGCTTGCCGCTGTCCAACCGGCGTGACGAACTGGACATGCTCGCGGCCATCGTCAACGCCATGCTCGATCGCATCGAGAAGCTGATGAACGAGGTCAAGGGCGTGTGCGACAACATCGCCCACGACCTGCGCACCCCATTGACCCGCCTGCGCGCGCAGCTCTACCGCATCCGCCAGGAGGCCGAGCAGGACTCCGGCTACGCGGTGAAACTGGACGACGCCATCGCCGAGACCGACACCCTGATGGCGCGCTTTCGCGGGCTGCTGCGTATCTCCGAGCTGGAAGACCACCAGCGCCGTTCCGGTTTCCTGGTCATGGACCCGCTGCCGCTGCTGCGCGAGTTGCATGACTTCTACCTGCCCCTGGCCGAGGAAGGCGAATTGCAGTTGCGACTCGAAGTCCCCGAGTCCCTGCCATGGATCACCGGCGACCGCGCCCTGTTGTTCGAAGCCCTGGCCAACCTGCTGAGCAACTCCATCAAGTTCTCTCCAGCGGGCGGCGCAGTGATCCTGCGGGGACTCAACGATGCCGGCAGCACGCGCATCGAAGTGCACGACTCCGGGCCCGGCATACCGGCGGCGGAACGCGATGCGGTGTTCCAGCGCTTTTATCGGGTGGATGAAGGCGACCAGCAAGGCGGGTTTGGGTTGGGTTTGTCGATCGTGGCGGCGATCATCAACCTGCATGGGTTCAAGCTGGAAGTCGGCACCAGCGAGCAAGGCGGCGCGCGCCTGGTGCTGGAGTGTCGCCAGCAACTGATGCCCGAAGCCTGATCCATAAGCCAGTGAGGTCAAACTAGGGGGGCTTGCCCCAATGCCAGTCAGTTAAGGAGGAACACTGTAACTGTGGTGAGCGGGTTTGCTGTGGTGAGCGGGCTTGTCGAATCGTCGCACCGCCCGCGCTGGGCTGCGAAGCAGCCCCAATCAGGCTCCCTGTGTTCTGTCAGGTAAACCGCAGCGCCTGGTTTTGGGTCTGCTGCGCAGCCCAACGCGGGCGGTGCGACGATTCGACAAGCCCGCTCACCACAGGGCAACTCGCCAGTCTCTGAAAGTTGTGAAGATAGCTATCGCCCCTCCCACATTAGTCTTGCATTGCCTGGTAGAACGAATCAGGCCGGGAAGTTGGCGCGCAACGCCTCGACCCCGCCTTTGTACATCCCGGCAAACAGCTCTTCCACCGCCGCCTCCGTAGTACCCGCCGCCGGGGTAAACACACCGGACCAGGTCACTTTCGCCGACGAATCACTCAACGCCTCAACCTGCACGGTCGCAAGATAGGCACTCACCGGAAACGGCGACTCTTCAATGGTGTAGCTGTAAGTACGCCCGACGTTATCGAAGGTCTGCAAACGCTCGACGATCACACCGCCGTCGGCGGTCGTCAGATGGCGCACGCGGCCACCTTCACCGGGCTCGCTCTTGGCGATAAACGGAAGCCAGTCCGGCAGGCTGTTGAAGCCACCCACCAAGTGCCAGACCGTCTCGGCCGATACCGGGATTTCAATCACTGCAGATGCTGTTGGCACGCTAAATCTCCAAAAGTCGTAGGAAAACGTCGTGCACAGCCTGCCACGCCCCGGACTTCAATGCATCAATTCCCGCAAGCGATGCCACGCCATTCCCAACGCCAGCAGCGGCGAGCGCAACGCCTTGCCGCCGGGAAAGGTCATGTGCGGCACCTGGCTGAAAATATCCAGGCCCTGGCTGTGGCCCGCGTGTATGCCTTCGGCCAGCAGCCGCGCGCACCAGTGGGTCACGTTGAGCCCATGCCCGGAATAGCCCTGGGCGTAGAACACGTTCGGGTATTGCTTGAGCCGCCCGACCTGGGGGAAACGGTTGGCGGTGATGCCGATCCTGCCGCCCCACTGGAACGCGATGGCGGTGTCGGCCAATTGCGGGAACACCTTGAGCATCTTGGGCTGCATATAGGCCGCGATGTCTTTGGGATCGCGCCCCGAGTAATGGCAGGCGCCGCCGAACAACAGGCGACGGTCGGCGGACAACCGGTAGTAATCCAGGCCGACTTTCTGGTCGCACAGCGCCAGGTTCTGCGGGATCAACTGATTGGCCTGTGCAACCGACAGCGGTTCGGTGGCGATGATGTAGCTGCCCGCCGGCAGCACCTTGCCGCTCAGGCGCGGTTCCAGTTCCTCCAGGTGCGCATTGCAGGCCAATACCAGGCTGGCCGCGCGTACCGTGCCGCCAGCACAACGCACCTGCACCGTGTCGCCGTGGATCAGTTCCAGCACTTCGGTGTGCTCAAAGATCCGCACCCCAAGGGACTCGGCCACCTGCGCCTCGCCGAGCACCAGGTTCAGCGGGTGCAGGTGCCCGGAGCCCATGTCCACCAAGGCGCCGGCATACTGCGTCGAATCCACTACGTCGCGGATGTCCTGCGGGCCCACCAGGCGGGTTTCATGCACATAACCCAGGCGCGCCAGGCTGTCCTGCTCGCCCTTGAACGCAGCGAACTGCGCCGGGGTGTTGGCCAGCTCGGCAAATCCCCAGCGCAAGTCGCAGTCGATCCCATGCTCGCGAATGCGCTCGCCCACCAGGGCCACCGACTCGATCCCGGCCCGTTCCAGGTAACGCACGCCCTCCTCGCCCACGTACTTGGCGAACCCCGACACATCGTGGCCGATCCCGCGAATCAACTGCCCGCCATTGCGCCCGCTGGCGCCCCAGCCGATACGCCGGGCCTCCAGCAGGATCACCGAGAGCCCGCGTTGGGCCAGTTCGATAGCGGTGTTGACCCCGGTAAAACCAACGCCGATCACACAGACATCGGCGCTCAGGTCGGCGCCCAGTGCCGGGCGCTCCGGCATGGCATTCGCCGACGCAAGGTAGTAGGAACGGGCGTGGTCGCTGGATGGGATCATTTGTTGGTCTTCACTTTGCTCCAGGCGCGCGTCATCAGGCGCATGGTCGCCGGGGTCGGCGTGGTGGAAATATAGAGTTTGTCGAGCACGGCCTGGGACGGGTACACCTCGGGGTTGTTCACCAGTTCCGGGGCCATGAACGCCTTCGCCGCCGGGTTGGCATTGGCGTAACCGACCGAGGCGCTGACCTTGGCGATCACTTCAGGGTCGAGCAGGTAGTTGATGAAGGCATGGGCCTCTTTCGGGTGACTCGCATCGGCCGGGATCGCCAGCAGGTCGAACCACAGGTTGGAGCCTTCCTTGGGAATCGAGTAGGCGATATTCACGCCGTTCCTGGCTTCCTTGGCGCGGTTGGCGGCCTGGAATACATCACCGGAATAACCGAACGCCACGCAGATATCGCCGTTGGCCAGGTCCGAAATGTACTTGGAGGAATGGAAGTAGGTGATGTACGGCCGCAGCGTCAACAGCTTGGCCTCGGCCTGCTGGTAGTCCTCGGGGTTCTCACTGCGCGGGTCCTTGCCCATGTAGTTGAGGATCGCCGGGAACAGCTCATCCGCCGAGTCGAGGAAGGCCACGCCGCACTGGTTGAGCTTCTTGAGATTCTCCGGTTCGAACAGCACCGCCCAGGAATCGATATGATCGATACCCAACACCTGCTTGACCTTGTCGACGTTGTAGCCGATGCCGTTGGTACCCCACAGGTACGGCACCGAGTGCGCATTGCCCGGGTCGTTTTTCTCCAGCAGCTTGAGCAGCTTGGGGTCGAGGTTCTTGAAGTTGGGCAACTGCGAACGGTCGAGCTTGAGGAACGCGCCGGCCTTTACCTGGCGCGCCAGGAAGTGGTTGGACGGCACCACCACGTCATAGCCGGTGCGACCGGCGAGCAACTTGCCCTCCAGGGTTTCGTTGGAATCGAACACGTCGTAGATCACCTTGATCCCGGTCTTGGCCTGGAAATCCGCCAGGGTGGTCTCGCCGATATAGTCGGTCCAGTTGTAGACGCTCACCGTCGGCGCGGCTTGGCCGGCACCGCTGAACGCGGCCACCAGGGCCAGCGGAAGAAGCTTGTTCACAAGACGCATATCGACACCCCTTTTGTGTTTTTTAGACGCTCAACAGCAGGAACTCACGCTCCCAGGAACTGATCACCCGCTTGAAATTCTCGTGCTCGGCGCGCTTGACCGCGACGTAGCCGCGCACGAACTTGTCGCCCAGGTACTGCTTGACCGTGTCGCAGTCCTCCATCCGCGCCAGGGCGTCTTCGAGGGTGAACGGCAGGCGCAGGTTGCGGCGCTCATAGGCGCGGCCTTCTACCGGGGCGCTGGGTTCGATCTGTTCGATCATCCCCAGGTAGCCACACAGCAGGCTGGCGGCAATGGCCAGGTAGGGATTGGCATCGGCGCCCGGCAGACGGTTTTCCACGCGCATCGCATCCGGGCTCGAGGTGGGCACGCGCAGGCCGACGGTACGGTTTTCTTCGCCCCACTCCACATTGACCGGCGCCGAGGTGTCCGGCAGGAAGCGGCGGAACGAATTCACGTTGGGCGCGAACATCGGCAACAGCTTGGGGATGTACTTCTGCAGGCCGCCGATATGGTGCAGGAACAGCGGGCTCATGTTGCCGTCGGCGTCGACAAACACCGGCTTGCCTGTGGCGATCTCCACCACGCTCTGGTGCAGGTGCATGGCGCTGCCGGGCTCGTCGGCCACCGGCTTGGCCATGAAGGTGGCGGCCACATTGTGCTTGAGCGCGGCTTCGCGCAGGGTGCGTTTGAACACGGTGATCTGGTCGGCCAGGTCGAGGGCATCGCCGTGGCGGAAGTTGATTTCCATCTGCGCCGGGCCGTCTTCATGGATCAGCGTATCGAGGTCCAGGCCCTGGGCTTCGCACCAGTCGTAGACGTCTTCGAACAGCGGGTCGAACTCGTTGGCCGCATCGATGGAGAACGACTGGCGCCCGGTTTCGGCACGGCCGGACCGGCCAATCGGGGTTTTCAGCGGCAGGTCCGGGTCTTCGCAGCGCTGGGTCAGGTAGAACTCCATTTCCGGCGCGACAATCGGCTGCCAGCCCCGGTCGGTGTAAAGCTGCAGGACTTTCTTCAGCACGTTGCGCGGCGACAGTTCGATGGGGTTGCCATGCTTGTCGAAGGTGTCGTGGATCACAATCGCGGTGGGCTCGATGGCCCACGGCACCACGTAGGTCGCGTTGGCCACCGGGCGGCAGACCATATCGATGTCGGCCGGGTCCAGCAGGTCGTAGTAGATCTCGTCGTCGACAAAGTCCCCGGTTACCGTTTGCAGCAACACACTCTCCGGCAGGCGCATGCCTCGCTCATGCAGGAACTTGTTGGTGGGCGCAATCTTGCCGCGTGCGATGCCAGTCAAGTCACTGATCACGCATTCGACTTCGGTAATCTTGTGTTCTTTCAGCCAGGCGGACAGCTGATCGAAGGGGGCGTTCATAAGGACCTCATCATGGGGTGGGTGCTGCGCCGGCTTGTACTCGCGGCGCATTGAGGTCTATCTTGGGCCAGCCTTCACAGGCCATCTATCCACTTTGCACGCAGCACAACGCACCAATAGAGTGCGCACGGATCACCCATGACCCAGGCAACCGCTTTGCGCGTACAGGCCTTCACCACCGCTGATGTGGCCGCCCAATGCCGTGCGACACCCGGTTGGGTGCAGCAGTACCAGCAGATGTCCCCGGGGCATTTTGCCGGGCGCGTCCGCTACCTCGACCTGCACGGTGTGCAGGTGTACGAAGAGAGCATGAACACCCGTGTGGAGCAGCACTTCAACGCACCGCCGGGCGCGCTGGCGTTCTGTTTCGATGGCAGCGACAACGCGCTGTATCTGCTCAATGGCGAAAGCCGCAACACCTGGATCACCCCGGAAAACTACCGCGAAGTGGCGGTGGTGTTCGGGCCGCAATTCGTGCAGCGCCACGGCCTGGATGTGGAGACGCTGGAAGGCCTGTTCATGGCGCCGCTGACCTGCCAGCAGAACGCGCTGTTCAGCCGCTGGCTGAGTGGCACCCTGACGCGCTTGTCCACGGTCATCGACCCCGTTTCCCTCACTCAGCAACTGCTCGACGACTGCCTGTTCATCCTCGACAACGCCTGCGTGTGCCTGGATCGCAGCTCATTGCAAAAGCGCAGTGAAGAACGCCGGTTGATGGCGCGCATAGGCGAGTGGGCGGCGGATGCGCCGGACGAAACCGTCAACCTGTTGGAACTGGCGCGGATTGCCGGCGTACCGCTGCGCCAGTTGCAACAAGGGTTCAAGACCTACACCGGGATGAGCCCGGCGCAGTGGTTGCGCCTGCGCCGGTTGAACGGGGCACGGCGGGAATTGTTGAGCGGTGCCGGAACGACCGTGGCCGAGGTGGCGATGAATTGGTCGTTCTGGCATTTGGGGCGGTTCTCTAACAGCTATCGAGCGTTGTTCAAAGAGCTGCCGAGCGAAACCCTCAAGCACTCACTTTGAAATGCATCTGAAAATGTGGGAGGGGGCTTGCCCCGATGGCGATGGGTCAGTCAACATCTCTGTATCTGAACTACCGCAATCGGGGTGTAGAACCGTAGACATCGTTTACATCTGAAACCGGGGACATCGTTTACACATTTGAGGCCTGGACGCGGGTCATACCTCGTCCAAGCCTCCCCAAGGGATAATCACACAGGTACAAATCCCAAGCTTCATCTTCAGCTTCTTTGAGCCCTATCCTTTCCCCGGACAGCGCCTCGCTGATAAATACCAACTTGCCGTTCCACTTGATCGATCCGTCCTGCCTGACGCTTCGAACTTTCATTTCTGCCGGATATTCCACATCGGGCAAGCATCCTGGATAAATTCGGGTGGACGGCACATACAAGTCTCCCGGACGTTTCATGCCGAGCGCTTCGTGAGGGCGTACGTAATTAAACTCATGCCTGAAATGCTCCAGCAAAAGCTGCTGCTCGACTAAGTTTTTCCCTAAGGGCAACTCAAGTTTCAAGCTACGGTGCATTCGTTCATGGCGACCATTCTGGGCGGGTCTTCCCGGCATGGTTCGCTCGGGATAAATACCCAGCCGAATCCACCAAACTGCCAGTGTGGATATTCTTGCCAGGCCAGGAGAGGCGAACGGTACCCCGTTGTCCGAACGGATAACTTCCGGCATGCCGTACTCCTGAAAAAGCCTCTCAAAGGCCTGTTTTACAGGCTGGGTCATGATCTTGGGATGGGCCCTGCACGCTAAAATCAGCCGCGACGCATGGTCTGTGACGGTCAAAGGGAAGCACATCTGAGCATTAAGCATCTTGAACTGCCCTTTGTAGTCAGCACACCACGTCTTGTTAGGTTCGTCGGCCTTTCGCATTTGTGCGTGGGAAATGCTGTGTCGGCGTTTGAAGCGCCGCTTTTTGACGAGCCCAAGTCGGTCAAGCCATTGACCGGCCGTACTTGGAGAGGGCCAGGTGACGGAGGGATCTTCCAGCCGTAATAGCTCGAGAAGCTTTTTCGGCCCCCATTTATCGTGAGCCTCCTTCATCGCGACTACACGGGCCAAAATCTCGTCGTCGGTTTTATTTGGGCTGTTGTGAGGTCGCCGGGACAGTTCGGATAAAGACCTCAAATCGCCGTCGTGCCGGGCAATCCACTTATCGACGGTAGGTCGGCTAACGTCAAAGCGGCGTGCCAACTGGCTTTTGGTGAAGTTGCCAGAAAGCCAATCAGCTACCAGCTTGATTCTTTGATTCATGGGGGACTCTTGGTTCCAGGGCATGATCAGTTACCTCCTGATCATGCGTATTAGCCTGTAAACCATGTCCCCGGTTAGAAATGTAAACGATGTCCCCGGTTTGTACCGGGTGTAGCCCCCTCCCACATTGAATTGCATTTCAAGGTTGGGATTTTAGGAAGGTTGAGATTAGTTGGTTAACCCGCTCCGCCGCCTCCAACTGCACCATATGCCCCTGCCCCGGCAGAATCTCCACCTGGGCCTCCAGCCCCTGGGCATGGCCGGCCGGGATGATTGCATCGTCACTGCCCCAGATCACCAGGCTCGGTTGCTGCCCCACTACGTTGCGCAAATCCAGGCGCTGGCGCCCATCCTCAAACAACTGGCCATTGAGCTGACGAAGCGCCTGGTCCACCCCTTCCAACCGCTTGAACTTGAGCATGTCCTCCAGCATCTGCCGCGTCACCAGCGCCGGGTCGCTGAACAGTTGCATCAGTTGCGGCTTGAGCGCGTTACGGTTATTGGCTTCGGTGAAACCTTGCAAGTAATCGCCATTGATGTCCGCACCCAGCCCGGCGCTGGCGATCAGGGTCAGCGAGGCAACGCGCGCCGGCGCCTGGCCGGCAAGCGTCAGGCTGACCAAGCCGCCCATGGAGTGCCCGGCCAGGTGCACGCGCTCGAGCTTGAGGTGATCGAGCAAGGCCAGCACGGCCTGGCTCAGCTCCTCGGCGTCACCGGTTTGCAGATGCTTGCCAGACTCGCCATGCCCCGGCAAATCCACGGCGATCACCCGGCGCTCGGCGGCCAGGGCCGGTTGGTTGAACAGCCAGTTGTTCAAGTCGCCGCCAAAGCCATGCACCAGCACCAGCGGCGTACCGCCGTCGCCCAGGTCGAGATAGCGCAGCAAGCGCCCGCCCACCTCGACCTTCTGCGCACTCGGCCCGGTGGCTTCGGCTTCGGCGCTGCTTGAGACGAACCCGGCGTTGAAGCTTTCGATCACCGCATCGATCTCCGCCTCGCTGGCCTCACCTTCCACCACGATCCCCAGCAGCGCGCCCACCGGCAAGGTCTCGTCGCTCAGCGCCAGCACGCGGCGCAGCACACCACTGAACGGCGCCTCGACACTGCTGGAGATCTTGTCGGTCTCGACGTCCAGCACTTCCTCGCCCTTCTCCACCCGGTCGCCGGGCTGCTTGAGCCAGACGTCGATGCGGCCTTCGGTCATCGACAGCCCCCACTTGGGCATGGTCAAGGTATGGATCATGCGGCGTTCCTCTTGTCGGCGATCTTCAGCACCGCGGCCTCGATCTTCGCGGCGTTGGGGATGTACAGGTCTTCCAGCGCATCGGAAAACGGCACCGGCGTGTGCGGCGCGGTGACCATCTCGATCGGCGCACGCAGGAACGAGAAGCCCTGCTGGGCCACCAACGCACTGATGTCGGTGGCGATGGAACAGCGCGGGTTGGACTCGTCGATCACCACCAGGCGCCCGGTTTTCTCCACGCTCTCGAGGATGCTGTCTTCGTCCAGCGGGCTGGTGGTGCGCAGGTCCAGCACTTCGCAGTCGATGCCCTGGCGTGCCAGGTTGGCGGCGGCTTCCAGGGCGATATGCACCATGCGGCCGTAGGTCACCAGGGTCACGTCGCGGCCTTCGCGCACAAAGTTGGCTTCGCCGAACGGCACGGTGTACAGCTCTTCCGGCACCTCACCTTGGAGGCTGTAGAGCATCTTGTGTTCGAGGAAGATCACCGGGTCGTTGTCGCGGATCGCCTGGATCAGCATGCCCTTGGCGTCATACGGCGTGGCCGGGCACACCACCTTGAGGCCGGGAATGTGCGTCCACATCGAGGTGAGCATCTGCGAATGCTGGGCGGCGGCGCGCAGGCCGGCACCGTACATGGCGCGCACCACCAGCGGCGTGGTGGTCTTGCCGCCGAACATGTAGCGAAACTTGGCGGCCTGGTTGAGCAACTGGTCGAGGCAGCAGCCGATAAAGTCGACGAACATCAATTCGCACACCGGGCGCATGCCACGGGTGGCGGCGCCGACGGCCATGCCGACGTAGCCGACTTCGGACAACGGCGCATCGAGTACGCGGTCCGGAAACTCCGGGTACAGGCCCTTGGTCACGCCGAGCACACCGCCCCAGGCGTCCTGCTCGCCGGGGGAACCGGTGCCGCCGGAGACGTCCTGGCCGATAATGAACACGCTCTGGTCGCGGCGCATTTCCTGGGCCAGGGCTTCGTTGATTGCCTGCTGATAGCTGATTTTGCGAGCCATGAAATTCTCTCCGAGTCTTGTAGTTATTAGCGGTAGGCGACGTAGACATCACTGAGCAGGTCGGCGGCCTGGGGCTTGGGATCGGACTTGGCCAGGCGCACGGCGTCGTCGATCAACTGCGCGACCTCGCCGTCGATACGTTCGAATTGGGCCGCGTCAAGCCAGCCTTCGGCATTGCAGCGCTGGCGGAACAGTGCGAGGCAGTCGTGGGATTCGCGCAGGTTCTTCACCTCGTCCGGGCCACGATAGGTTTGTGCATCGCCTTCGAAGTGGCCGTAGAAGCGACTCAGCTTGACTTCCACCAAGGTCGGCCCGTCGCCTTTGCGTGCACGCTCCACGGCCACGCCCAACGCCGCGTGTACGGCAAAGAAGTCATTGCCATCGACAATCACCCCCGGCATGCCGAAGCCCACCGCCCGCTCGGCAATGTCCTTGCACGCCACCGACCAGCCGGAACCGGTGGCCTCGGCATAGCCGTTGTTCTCGGCAACGAACAGGCACGGCAGTTTCATGATCGACGCCAGGTTCATCGCCTCGAACACCGCGCCCTCGTTGGAGCCGCCGTCGCCGAAAAATGCGACCGCCACGCCCTGGCTGCCCTTGAGCTTGGAGGCCAGCGCGGCGCCCGCCGCCAACGGCGCACCCGCCCCGACAATGCCGTTGGCGCCGAGCATGCCCTTCTCCTGGTCGGCGATGTGCATGGAGCCGCCCTTGCCTCCGCACACGCCGGTTTTCTTGCCGTAGATCTCGGCCATCATGCCGAACACATCCACGCCCTTGGCGATGCAATGGCCATGGCCACGGTGGTTTGAGGCGATGCAATCTTCATCGTTGAGGTGGGCCATGACCCCCGCTGCGCTGGCTTCCTGGCCGGCATACAGGTGCACGAAACCGGGGATCTCGCCGGTGGCGAATTCAACATGCAGGCGTTCTTCGAAATCACGGATGGTGCGCATCACGGTGTAGGCATGCAGCAATTGATCGGTGGACAGGTGGGTGGACATCTTGTTGTTCTCCAGGTTGTCTCGACACACAAAAGGCTGGCTGCGGCCAGCTGCAAGCGGTTCAGCACAGCCTGTGCCAAGGTGCGATGAAACCTGGCAAAGCCTTGATCCAGAGCAGTGCCGTGCGGTTGTGCCGGGACGGTATGCCTGTGCAGAATGAGACGGTGCATTGCACTGTGCAGGCGGCGTCTCGGCCGGAATGAGACGCCACGTCTCACGCGGGGCTGTTGGTCAGGTCGCCCTTGTCCCCTCGCGCCCACGGGCGCTTAATGGCGGGCATAACAACAAAGATCGAGAACCGGAGGCCTTATGCTCGCCGCGAACTCCAGGGAGCACGTCGACTGCGTCAGTCGCGTGGTCCGCAATGCCGATCGCCTGCCCCAGGCGCCGGTGCCGTCGCTGATTTTCGATTCATGGCGGCGTTCCATGGAACAACACCACCTCGACCCCGGCTCGCTGCAGGGGCCACGCATCCTTACCGAACCCTTGCTCAAGGAATGCCGCGAACGCGCCGAGCTGTTCATGCGCATCGCCGGCGAGGAAGTCGGGCAACTGCACCACCGGGTGCGCCACGCCGACTACTGCGTGATGCTCACCGACGCCCAGGGCCAGACAATCGACCACCGCGTCGACACCACCATTCGCAGCGACTGCCGCAAAGCCGGCCTGTACCTCGGCACCTGCTGGTCGGAAGCCGAGGAAGGCACCTGCGGCGTGGCCACGGTGCTGACCAGCAAGGCCGCAGTGACCGTGCACAAGCGCGACCACTTCCGCGCCGCCTTCATCAGTTTGACCTGCTCCGCCGCGCCGATCTTCGACTCCCAGGGCAACCTGCTGGGGGTGATGGATGCCTCGGCGCTCAAATCCCCGGATGACCGGCGCAGCCAGCACCTGGTGCGGCAGATGGTGGCCCAGAGTGCCCTGGCCATCGAAAACGCCTTCTTTATGCACAGCGCCCGCGAGCACTGGGTGCTCCAGGCCCACAGCACACCGGGCTACGTGGACAGCCAGCCCGACCTGCTGCTGGCCTGGGACCAGGACGGGCGCCTGCACGCGCTGAATAGCAAGGCGCGCCAGGCACTGCGCCGGCGTTTCGGCCAGGTGCCGGAGCATATCGGCGAAGTGTTCGACCTGGATGCGTTGCGCTCGGCCACCGATCAATCAACCCAACACCTGCAATGGCTGGGCGAGCCTGGCATGCTGCACGTGCGGGTCAACGCGCCGCGCCGCAAACCGTCACGGCCCGTTGCGCACACCCAGGTCGACCCACGGGTGGAAGAACACCTGCGCCTGGCCGTGCGCGTCAAGGACCGCAACCTGCCGGTGCTGGTGCAGGGGGAAACCGGCGCCGGCAAGGAAGTGTTCGCCCGCCAGCTGCACGAACGCAGCGCCCGGCGAACAGGGCCCTTTGTGGCGGTGAACTGCGCGGCGATCCCCGAGAACCTGATTGAAAGCGAGCTGTTCGGCTACGTGGCCGGGGCCTTTACCGGTGCGTCCAGCAAAGGCATGCCGGGGCTGTTGGTGCAGGCCGATGGCGGCACCCTGTTCCTCGATGAAATCGGCGATATGCCGCTGGCGTTGCAGACGCGCCTGCTGCGGGTGATGGCCGAGGGTGAAGTCGCGCCCCTGGGCGGGGCCAAGACCCGCACGGTAGACATTCAGGTGATCTGCGCCAGCCACCGCGACCTGGCCGTGCTGGTCGGCGACGGGCGCTTTCGCGAAGACCTGTACTTCCGCCTCGGCTGCGCACGCTTCTACCTGCCGCCGCTGCGCGAGCGTAGCGACAAGCTGGCATTGATCAACCGGCTGGTGGAGCAGCAAGCACGCGGCAGCGGCGTCTCGGTCGGCATCGGCCAAGCCGCGCTGGAACGCCTGCTGGGCTATGCCTGGCCGGGCAATGTGCGCCAGCTGCACCACGCGCTGGCGTATGCCTGTGCGGTATGTGAAGGCGGCACCATCCAGTTGGCGGACTTGCCGGTGGAAGTGCGTGGGGAGCAGGTTTCGCCAGCCGCGGAACCTAGCGTGAGCCCGGAACGCCAGGTGGTACTGGACGCGTTGATCCGGCATCGCTGGAAGCCGTTGCCGACGGCGCAGGCGTTGGGCATTTCCCGAGCCACCCTCTACCGCCGAGTCAACCAACTGGGCATCGACATGCCCGGCAAGCACTGACACAACGGGGGTCAACAATGTGGGAGGTGCTTGCCCCCTCCCACATTTAATACCGTCGGCCTTGGGAGATCAGCGGTAAACCAGCCCGCCATCGATCAACGGCGCCTGCCCGGTCATGTAATCCGCGTCCGGTCCCGCCAGGTAGGCCACCAACCCCGCCACATCCTCCGGCGTTTGCGCACGGCCCAAGGCAATCCCATCCACGTACTTCTTATACGTCGCACCCACTTCAGCCCCGGTAATCTCGGCCATGCGCTTGTCGATCTCCACCCACATATCGGTGCCCACTACGCCCGGGCAGTAGGCGTTGATCGTGATCCCGGCGCTCGCCAGTTCCTTGGCCGCCGCCTGGGTCAAGGCGCGCACGGCGAACTTGGTGGCCGAGTACACGCCCAGCAGCGCGAAGCCTTCGTGGCCGGCGATGGAGCAGGCATTGATGATCTTGCCCTTCTGTTTGAGCGCCTTGAATTTCCTGCCGGCAGCCTGGATGCCCCACAACACGCCCTGCACATTGATGCCCAGGGTGCGCTCGACCTGTTCCGGGCTGACGTCCAGCAGCGCGTCGATCTGCGCGACCCCGGCGTTGTTGACGATAATGTCGAAGCCGCCGAGGGTCTGGTGTGCGTGTTCGACCGCCGCCACCACCTGGTCGCGCTTGGACACGTCGGCGATAAACACCGAGGCCTTGCGCCCCAGGGCCACGACTTCGGCGGCCACGGCTTCGAGCTTGGCGCCATTGATGTCGACCAGGGCGATGTCGGCACCGTCCTGTGCCAGGCGCAGGGCGATGGCCCGACCAATGCCCTGCCCGGCGCCAGTCACCAGCGCAACTTTTCCAGCGATACTCATGACAATCTCCTGCAACGATGAGAGAACGTTGTCTATCGCAGGTACGCGCACGGGCTGTCGAGGCGCAACGGGTTTGGCATAGGCGTTGAGACGCCCTGTCTCAGCGCACGCCCGTGTACCGAACGCTTGTAAAACCTGGCCGTTATGCCTAGCTTATGCGCCCCCCGCCCTGCGCTTTAAGGCCCTCCCCCATGGTTTTGCGTTTTCGTCCTGTCGTCAGTACACGTTTCGCCCTCGGCCTGCTGCTCAGCGGCGGGATCGGCAACAGTTGGGCGGCACAACTCGAGCTGCCGGCGGTGCAGGTCCAGGGCGAGGACGCGTCAGGCTATCGCGCAGACACCGCCTCGGTCGGCGGCTTCAACGAGGCGCCGCTGCTGGA
Organism: Pseudomonas marginalis; assembly: GCF_900105325.1. Taxonomy (NCBI): domain Bacteria; kingdom Pseudomonadati; phylum Pseudomonadota; class Gammaproteobacteria; order Pseudomonadales; family Pseudomonadaceae; genus Pseudomonas; species Pseudomonas marginalis. The sequence continues at coordinate 443,474 of NZ_FNSU01000003.1, read as the reverse complement.
CACCCCGGCCTCGATCACAGTGATCAATGCCGCGTTGATCAAGGACCAGCAAGCGCGCCTGCTCAGTGAGGTGCTGCGCAACGACGCCTCGGTGGGCGACAGCTACGCCCCCATCGGCTACTACGAGAATTTCGTGGTGCGCGGTTTCTCGCTGAATGCGGCGAGCAGCTACAAGATCAACGGGCGCACCATCACCGGCGAGCAGAACGTCGCCCTGGAAAACAAGCAGCAGGTGGAAGTGCTCAAGGGCCTGGCCGGTTTGCAGAGCGGGATTTCCGAACCCAGCGGCGTGATCAACTACGTGACCAAGCGCCCGGAAGATGTGCGCTCGGTGACGGTGTCCACCGATGACCGCGGCAGTGGCTATATCGCCACCGATGTGGGTGGCTGGTTTGGCAGCGAGCAGCAATTCGGCCTGCGCGCCAACGTCGCCCATGAAGACCTTAATTCCTATGTGGGGCACGCCAACGGCCAGCGCGACTTCGTGTCCCTGGCCTTCGACTGGAACATCAGCCCCGACGCGGTGCTGCAACTGGACGCGGAATACCAGAACAAGCAACAGCGCTCGGTACCGGGCTACCAGTTGCTGGGCGGCACCGAGGTGCCCCACGATGCCTCGCCGAAAAAACTGCTGGGCCACCAGAGCGGCTCCAGGCAGGTCGGCATCGATTCGCTGAACCTCAACGGCACCTTCGAATACCGCTTCAGCGACCAGTGGAAAGGCAGCGTCAGCGCCGCGCGCAGCAAGGTGGTGATCGATGACTACAGTTCGTTTGCCTGGGGCGGCGACACCAACGGTGTCGGCAACCACTTTACGCCCGCAGGCAACTACGACGTCTACGACTACCGCAGCCCCGACGATACCCGCCGTGACGATGAAGTCCAGGCGGCGATGACCGGCCTGTTCGACACCGCCGGCATCGGCCATGAACTGACCTTCGGCACCAGCGCGTTTCGCCGGGTGATCGACAAGCGCAAGTCCGTCAACGAGTACATCGGCACGGCCAATATCGACGCTGACGCGCCGACGTTCACGCCCACCGACAAGCCGTTGAACGACAGCCATCGCACCCTCGACAGCCGCCAGTACGGCCTGTTCGTCACCGACCGCATCCGCTTCAACGAGCAATGGCAAACCATCCTCGGTGGCCGCGAAGTGCGCCTGGATGAAAAAGCCTTCGACGGTGTCACTGGCAACCAGGCCCGCCATACCCAGCAATACGTGTTTCTGCCCCAGGCGGCATTGATCTACAAACCCGTAGAAAATATCTCGCTGTACACCAGTTACAGCAAAGGCCTGTCCCTGGGCGGCACTGCGCCGTGGTTTGCCAGCAACGCCGATGAAACCCTGGCCCCTACCACCTCGCGGCAAATCGAGGCCGGGGTGAAATACGACTGGCGCCGCATCAGCTTCGCCGCCGCTGTGTTCCAGACACGCCAGGCCTACCAGTACGCCAGGCCGGATGGCGCCGCTACCTTTACCTATGTGCAACAGGGCGAGCAGAAGAACACCGGCGTGGAGTTGTCGGCCAACGGCTGGGCCACCGACCGCCTGCAGATTTCCACCAGCGTGGCGGCGATTCGTGCACGGGTAAGCGGCAGCGGCACACCGGAATACGAAGACCACCAGGCGATCAACGTGCCGAAGCTGCGCGCCAGTGTGTACGCCGATTATGCGTTGCCGTGGGTCAATGGCCTGGCGGTGCTCGGCGGCGTGCAATACAGCGCCAAGAAGTACGCCAACCGCAGCGGCAATGTGGAGGTGGGGGATTATGCGGTGGTCAACGTCGGCAGCCGCTACACCACCAAGGTCGACGGCTACGAGACGGTGCTGCGCCTGAGCGTCGACAACCTGTTCGACAAGCGCTACTGGCGCGACGCGGGCGAGTACATGGGCGATGACTATCTGTTCCAGGGCGCGCCGCTGACGGCGCGCCTGAGTGCTTCGGTGAACTTCTGACACTTACTGCTGTGGCGAGCGGGCTTGGCGAATCGTCGCACCGCCCGCGTTGGGGTGCGAAGCGCCCCTGATGAAGACGAATGGGGTATATCAGGCACTCCTCTGCGCCTGGTTTTGGGGCTGCTGCGCAGCCCAGCGCGGGACAAGCCCGCTCACCACAAAAGAGCCGTCTTCAACCTTTCTTATTTAGGCATCTTGCGAAACCCTACCGCGAGGCGATTCCAGCTGTTGATGGTGGCGATGGCCACGCTCAGGTCGACTTGCTCCTGGGGGCTGAACTCGGCGGCGAGCGCCGTGAAGTCTGCGTCCGGCGCGTGGGTCTGGCTCAGCAGCGTCAGGCTCTCGGTCCAGGCCAATGCCGCGCGCTCACGCGGGGTGAAGAACGGCGTTTCGCGCCAGGCCGACAGGGTGTACAGGCGACGCTCGGTCTCGCCGCCCTTGCGGGCATCGGCGGTGTGCATGTCCAGGCAGAACGCACAGCCGTTGATCTGCGACACACGCAGGCGTATCAGTTCCAGCAGTGGCAGCTCGATGGAGAGTTTGCCGACGGCGGCTTCCAGGGCGAGCATGGCTTTCATGGCGTCTGGGGAAGCGGTGTAGAAATCGGTACGGGCTTGCATGCGGAACTCCGGAACGGTGGGAAGTGGTGGCTAGGTTAGCCACCGGGCCATACGGGAGAAATAGCCAATTACGAGGAAGAACAGGTGACCAATGGTGCGATCAACCTGGTAATGGAATCACCCGCAACGGTCGCACCGACTTATAGGAAAAACTCGAATAAATCTCCTTGACGCACGGCAGCGTCTGCAACACCTCCCGCGCAAACTCGCCGAACGACTCCAGGTCCTTCGCCACCACTTCCAGCAGAAAGTCATAGCGCCCCGATACGTTATGACAGGCCACGATTTCCGGAATATCCAACAGGCGTTGCTCGAACGCCCGGGCGATTTCCTGGGTGTGGCTCTCCATCATGATGCTGACAAACGCCGTCACCCCATACCCCAGCGCCTTGGGCGAGAGGATCGCCTGGTAGCCGCTGATCACCCCGCTTTCCTCCAGGTTCCTGACCCGTCGCCAGCACGGTGAAGTGGTCAGGGACACGCGCTCGGCCAGCTCGGCCACGGTTAAACGGGCATTGCCTTGCAGGGCGTTTAATAACGCTTTGTCGGTGCGATCCAGCGTGATGGGCATGACGTGCCTCTGTTTATTGTTTTTAGCGAGTTTTCATCCCAGGACAAGGGATTTCTCGGCAAAGTTTGGAAAATCCAGCCGTAGTTATAAGCATAGCATTGTAGGAAATAAGGAGCGCCCGACATGAACACTAAACACAATGCATTCGGCTTTTCCACCCGTGCCATCCACCACGGCTACGACCCCAAGGACCACCACGGCGCACTCGTGCCGCCGATCTACCTGTCGGCCACGTTTGCCTTTCCCACTGCCGAATACGGCGCCGCCTGTTTTGCCGGTGAGGCCGGCGGCCATTTCTATACGCGCATTTCCAACCCGACCCTGGCGCTGCTGGAGTCCCGCATGGCCAGCCTGGAAAACGGCGAAGCGGCGGTGGCGTTCAGTTCGGGCATGGGCGCGATTGCCGCGACGTTCTGGACCCTGCTGCGCCCAGGCGATGAGGTGATCGTCAGCCAGACGCTCTACGGCTGCACCTTCGCCCTGCTGCATCACGGTATCGGCGAATTCGGCATCAAGGTGCGTCACGTGGACCTCACCGACCTGGCGGCCCTGCAAGCGGCACTCAGCCCCGCCACCCGCATGGTCTACTGCGAAACCCCGGCCAATCCCACCCTGCAACTGGTGGACATCGCCGCCGTGGCCGCCCTCGCCCATCAACAGCCGAACGTGACCGTGGTGGTGGATAACACCTACTGCACGCCGTACCTGCAACGGCCCCTGGAACTGGGCGCCGATGTGGTGGTGCACTCGGCCACCAAGTACCTCAGCGGCCATGGCGACATCACCGCCGGCATTGCCGTGAGCAACCAGGCCCTGGCCCAGCGCATTCGCCTGCAAGGCCTCAAGGACTTGACCGGCGCGGTGATGTCGCCCCAGGACGCCTCCCTGTTGATGCGCGGCCTGAAGACGTTGGCCCTGCGCATGGACCGCCATTGCAGCAACGCCCAGGCCGTGGCCGAAGCCTTGCAGGCGCATCCCGCCGTGGAGTGGGTGACGTATCCGGGGCTGCGCAGCTTCGCGCAATACGCATTGGCGGCGCGGCAGATGAGCCAGGCCGGCGGCATGATCGCCTTCGAACTCAAGGGCGGGATCGACAGCGGACGACGCTTCATGAATGCCCTCAAGCTGTTCACCCGCGCGGTCAGCCTGGGCGACGCCGAGTCACTGGCCCAGCACCCGGCGAGCATGACCCATAGCACCTACACCCCTGAAGAACGCGCGCATCACGGTATCAGCGAAGGCCTGGTGCGTTTATCGGTGGGGCTTGAGGACGTCGCCGACCTGTTGGCGGACGTGCAGCAAGCGTTGGCCAAGTGCACCCGCGCCGTGCCGCGCCAAACGCTCAAGCCTCTCGCGCCTTCACCTTCAAATGCCGCGCATACCAAGGCCGCTTCGGCACGCGCTTGAACAGGCCCTGCAACAGGTGCTCGTCCTCGCCAAAGGTAATGCGCAAGGCGAGCTTCATGGTCTCCGGGTCCATCTCCATCGACCGGCCCATCTGCAACCCCGGGGTGGTGCTGCAACCGTGGGTGTCCGGGCCCAGCCACGGGTCGCCGACTTCGACCCAGCGTCCCGCTGCGAACCAGGCCACGCCGTTGACGTCCAGGCGTCTGACTTCGCCGGGGTTGAAGCGTTCGTGGGCGCGGTACCAGTCTTCGATACGGTCGTCGATCCAGCCGTGGAAGTGCCAGAACACCGGGTTTACATGGGATGAAAACGGGTCGCCGAGGAAGTCGTTTTCTGCCGCGTACCAGCGAGGGGCAAAGTCTGCCGGGTCGCGGGCCAAGGGTACCGGCGCGCCGTTGGACGGGTCGCGGGGCACCGAGGCCCAGCGCATGTGCAGCCAGTCGTGCAGGCCCAGTTCCATTTCGGAGCCGAGTTGGCCCAAGGTCAGTTTGGCCAGGTAGCGCGGGTCGCGGTACTGCGATTCCCAGACCTGGAAGTTGCTGTGGTAGGTCTCGGCGGCCTTGATGTCGCTGACCCACTGGGTGTATTCGCTGTCGTCCGGGGCTGACCAGGTGGGCGGCAGCGCGAAGCCGTCGTGGTTGTCGAAGTAACGCAGGAAACCCAAGCGGTCGCGCTCCAGCGCCGGTTGCGGTTCGGGGAATACAGGCCACGAGGGCAGATCCTGCATGGAACGCGCGGTGCCGAGCATATGCCGGTGCATGAAGAAGAAATCGATGCCCGAGCCGTTGCGGTCTTTGTGTTTGCCACGGGCGTCACGCTCCTTGCCGCGCGGGCCGGGTTGCCAGCCGATGCCGCGCAGGGCGTCGCGTTTTTCTTCGGAGAGTTTGTGCCATTGGTCACGGGTGGCGTGCCACAGCTGGTGAAACAGGCGGTGCTCCGGAGCAATCAGCCAGGCCAGCAGGGTCGGGTTAAGGCCGATGCGTTGGCGGGCTTCGGGAAACAGCTGTTTGTGGGCGATAAAGCGGTTGTCACGTTCGGTCAAGGCCAGGGGCCGATCCAGGTCGAGGATGTGCCCGCTGAGGGTGCCGCTGCCGGCGTTGGCGAAGTCGGCCCAGACTTCATCGAGGGTCATCTTGAACTCATAGGCGGGCCTGCCGTCGAGGGCATCGCGGTCGATCAGGCGCCAGTAGAGCAAGGCGCCCTCGCCCGTCAGCAGGTCACCGAGCACGCGGTAGCGCGGTTCGCCTTCGCCGCGCAGGTTGGCAGCGGTGTCCAGGTAGCCGCGCAGGCCACGGCCACGGGGGGCGATGTCGAGCAGCAGTTCCAGGCCTTGCAGCGGCAGGCCCTTGAGGCCGGCGTCGCGGCCTTCCAGGCGCAGGCTCCACACCCCGCGCAAGGTGTTGGCCAGGTGCTGCCCGGCGGTGTCGGCCAGGTCCACGGTGGCTTCGCCGGGAGTGATGGGCAATTCTTCTTCGCGCGTCAACTCGCGATGGGCATAGAAGGCGGCAGGCACAGCCGCGCCGGTCAGCGCCAGGCCTGCGATGAACCCACGTCGAGAGATGGTCATTGTCTACCTTAGGAAACGGCTTTATCAGAGCTAGAACGTTTGCAGGCCGGGGAAATTTACCGCCCTGCCCGTGCCGCCTAAATTTCTCCGCGCACCACTCGTTCTTCCCTGATAGCGAAGGCCTCAACTGACTGAGATGGCAATGACAAAACCACGTTCGAAAAAGGCGCTGTACATCGGCTTGCCGCTGGCACTGGCCATCGGTGCCGGCGCAGGCTTCCTGGCCTGGGATCATTGGTTCAAGGGCAATGCCGGCTACCCATTGGCCGTGATCAAGCAGGCCAATGAACTGCAGGACCGCTTGCTGTCGTTCGACAGCCATATCACCGTTCCCATGGATTTTGGCACCGCCGGCAACGAGGCGGACAAGGACGGCAGCGGCCAGTTCGACCTGGCCAAGGCGGCACGCGGGCGCTTGTCCGGCGCAGCCCTGACGATCTTCGGCTGGCCGGAAATCTGGAATGGCCCCAACGCCCCGCACAAGCCTACTGACGGCTTTGTCGAGGAAGCCCGCCACGAGCAGGAGGTGCGCTACAAGATCATCTCCGGCATGGTGCGTGACTTTCCCAATCAAGTCGGCATCGCCTATACCCCGGATGACTTTCGACGCCTGCATGGCGAAGGCAAGTTCGCGATCTTTATCAGCATGCTCAACGCCTACCCGCTGGGCAATGACCTGAATCAGCTGGACCTGTGGGCCGCCCGGGGCATGCGCATGTTCGGTTTCAGTTATATCGGCAATAACGCTTGGTCCGACTCATCGCGCCCACTGCCGTTTTTCAATGATTCCGTCGATGCGCTCGAAGGCCTGTCGGACATCGGCAAGCAAGCGGTGCAGCGCCTCAATGACCTGGGGGTGATCATTGACGTGTCGCAGATGTCGACCAAGGCATTGGAGCAAGTCGCGCAACTGAGTCGCACGCCGATGGTGGCGTCCCACTCGGCACCGCGCGCGTCGGTAGACATCCCGCGCAACCTCAGCGACAAGGAACTGCAACTGATCAAGAACAGCGGCGGCGTGGTGCAGGTGGTGGGCTTCCCGGCCTACATACGCCCCCTGAGCCAGCCGACCCAGGACAAACTCAACACCCTGCGCGCGCGTTTCGACCTGCCGCCGCTGCCCAACCTGGCCATGGCCCTGATGCCGGGGGACGCGATCATCGCGGCATGGCCGGAGCAGAAGTTCGGCCAGTACGCCCAAGGGCTGTACGGGATTCTTGAGGAGGAACCCAAGGCCACGCTCAAGGACTGGGGCGACGCCGTCGACTACACCGTGCGCAAGATCGGGATCGATCACGTCGGCATCGCTTCGGACTTCAACGACGGCGGCGGCATCGACGGCTGGAACAACGTCGGCGAAATCCGCAACGTCACCGCCGAACTGATCCAGCGCGGCTACTCCGAAGCCGACATCGCCAAGCTGTGGGGAGGTAACTTCCTGCGGGTCTGGGACCAGGTACAAAAAGCCGCCAAACCCTTGGCCAACCGCTAATCACCTAGAAGCAAGTCCATGACTGACCGCCGTACGTTTCTCAAGCAGGCCGGGGTATTCGCCGCCAGCCTGCCATTGGGCGCTGCACTCATCCCGCAGGCACTGGCTGCCACCACCACGGATGCCCCATGGACGGGGTTCAAGCAGCTGTTCAACCAGGACCCCGATTACCTGCACTTCTCCAACTTCCTGGTGGCCTCGCACCCCAGGCCGGTACGCGAGGCCATCGAGCGTTACCGCGCCCAGATCGACCGCAACCCAGGGCTCGCCATGGACTGGGACCTGGAGGAAACCTGGAAGCGCGAAGGCCAGGTACGCGAATGGGCCGGCCGCTACCTCAAGGCCACCCCGGCGCAGATCGCCCTGACCGGCAGCACCTCCGAAGGCCTGGCGATGATCTATGGCGGCATCAAGGTGCGCCCGGACCAGGAAATCCTCACCACCGTGCATGAGCATTACGCGACCCAGAACGTGCTGGATTTTCGCGTGCTCAAGGAAGGCACCCAGGTTCGCCGGATCAAGCTGTTCGAGCGGGCCAGCCAGGTTTCTGCCGACGAGGTGCTGGCCAATATCCAGCGTAATATCCGCCCCAACACCCGAGTGCTGGGCATGACCTGGGTACAGTCCGGCAGCGGCGTAAAACTGCCCATCGGCGAGATCGGCAAGCTGGTGGCGGCGCACAACCGCAACCGCGATGACAAGGACCGCCTCCTCTATGTGGTGGATGGCGTGCATGGTTTCGGCGTGGAAAACCTCGACTTCCCAGACATGCATTGCGACTTCTTTATCGCCGGCACCCATAAATGGATGTTCGGTCCGCGCGGTACCGGGCTGGTGTGTGCGCGCACCCCTGAAAACACCTACGTCACGCCCATGGTGCCGACCTTCTCCGAAGACAAGGACTTCGCCACCATCATGACCCCCGGCGGCTATCACGCTTTCGAGCATCGCTGGGCGGCGGATGAGGCCTTCAAGCTGCACCTGCAACTGGGCAAGGCGCCGGTCCAGGCGCGCATCCATGGACTGAACGCCGAACTCAAGGAGCAATTGCTGGCGCACCCGCAGATCGAACTGGTCACGCCGCGCAGCCCAGAACTGTCTGCCGGCTTTACCTTCTTCCGGGTCAAGGGCCAGGACAGTGATCGGGTGGCAGCCTACATGCAGAAGAACCGCGTGGTGATCGACGCGGTGGACCGCGACGTCGGCCCGGTGATCCGCACGGCGCCCGGCCTGCTCAACAACTCCGACGAAATCCAGCGTTTCATGACCCTGCTCAGCCAGCGGTTGTGACGCGCCTTTTTCCCTTTGCACGAGAGGCCCCTATGACGCCACTGCGACTCAACCCCCTGACGACCCTGGCACTGACCGCCCTGTGCGGCGCGCTGCTGCCGGGCCTGGCCCAGGCTGCCACGCCGCAACCGGGCAAAGTGTTCAAGGACTGCAAGGACTGTCCGGAAATGGTGGTACTGCCCGCCGGCACCTTCACCATGGGGACGCCGGAAGACGAAGTCGGCCGTGAGCCGGACGAAGGCCCGATGCATGACGTGACCTTCGCCAAGCCGTTCGCCATGAGCCGCTTCCACATCACCGCCGGCGAATGGGACAGCTATATCCGCCAGACCGGCGTGAAGATCGCCGACGGCGACACCCGCCCCGGCCGCGAATGCATCGCCAGCAAGCCACGCTATCCCCAGGGCCCGCGCCAGCCGGCGGTGTGCATGGACATGGACGACATCAAGCACTATGTGGCCTGGCTGTCGAAAAAAACCGGCCAGCAGTACCACATGGTCAGCGAGGCCCAGCGCGAATACGCCGCGCGCGCCGGCTCCGCCGGACCATTCCCATTCCCGTTCGACGAGGGCAAGGGCTACAGCATCGCCAAGCATGCCAACACCTACGGGCCGGCGGACGGGTACAGCTATTCTTCGCCGGTAGGCAGCTACCCGCCGAATGCGTTTGGCATGTACGACATGCATGGCAATGTCTATGAGCGGGTGGCCGACTGCGAGCACCCCAACTATGTCGGCGCACCGACGGATGGCAGCGCGTGGATGGAGCCGAACTGCGAGGGCTACCAGATTCGTGGCAATGACTGGGGCGAAGCGCCGGTGTTTTCACGCTCGGGCAACCGCAACAACATCTACCCGCAAACGCGGGGGGATTGGATTGGCTTCAGGGTAGTGCGCGATCTCTAAAGCTGACGGGATTTAATGTGGGAGGGGGCTTGCTCCCGATGGGGTGCGGCAGTCGACATCGCCATTGACTGATACTCCGTCATCGGGAGCAAGCCCCCTCCCACAGTCAAATCGTGCGCGGCTTAGACCCCCTTCTGCGCCAACAACTCCAAACCTTCATGCAGCGCCGGGAACAGGCTGTTGTTGAAGTTGTTCCAGCGCAGTTCGAGGATGGTGTCGTCCGGCGAGATCTCGGTCTTGAGTACGTCGTGGAACACCTCGCCGGAGTCGATGCCGTTGTCCACGTAGTGGAAGGAGGCGCCGGTCAGGTACAGCGGCTCGGATGGCGTGGTGGCCTTGGTCACCCAATCCGTAACCGTCAACCCACGCGCACCGTACAGCGCATTCCAGGTCGCATAGGCCCCACGGCGCTCATAGGGCGATTCGATACGGGTGATACCGGGGTGAATGTTCATGATCCTACGGGCAAACGGCGCACCGGGGCGCACCAGCTCGTCCAGGATCACCAGCAGGCCGTCCAGCACCACAATATCGGCCTTCAATTCCACCAGCGTGTCATGCAGGCGGCGTTCGAAGTCCTGCTTGCCGGCGATATGCTCGGCGCTGCCCCGTGGCAGGCGGCGATAGGTGGACGGCACGCTCAACAGCAGGTCGTTGACCAGGTGGCCCTGCACCTGCAAATCCGCCGGATAAAGCCACTGGCGCCCCGGTTTATAGGCAAACCCATAGTCGACCACCAACTGCTGGTCGCGCGGGTTCTGCTCATCGTCGTCATACACCACGCCCACCAGGTTGTAGGCGTCACCCAGGGACGTGTCGTTGAGCGACCCCACCAGAAACTCCAGCACCGACTTCATGTAGCGCTCGTGGTCCTTGTAGGCCACCGGCTGGCCGGCCTTGTCGGCAGCGGCATTGCGCAGGGACCACACGTACACCAGGTTCTTTTTCGTCATTGTTTCGCTCTCGCTGGAAAGATCAGGCACGCGCCGATACGCGTGCGCCTACACCACAAGAACGAACCAGCCCACGCGCAATTTATCCGCCACCGCCACCGCCGGGCACGCCGAGCTAAATAGTCGCGCCAATCCTTCGTTTGTCATGGGTAAGGGTCTGTGTGCCCAGCCCCCTCTTTTTCACTTTCCGGGAAGTACTTATGACCGACCCCAAGCGCGGCGCCTTCAAAGGTTTGCTTGCATTGCTCAGGCCGTTTCGCACCATCGTGACGGTCTCCATCGCCCTGGGCATGGCCGGCGGCCTGGCCATCACGCTGTTGCTGGCGACCATCAACAACGCGCTGCACTCTTCCACGGGTATGACCCAGGGCGTGATCCTGAGCTTTGCTGCGCTGTGCGTGCTGGCGCTGACCAGTTCGATCGTCTCCGATATCGGCACCAACTACGTGGGCCAGCGGATCATCGCCGCCCTGCGCAAGGATCTCGGCGAAAAGGTGCTGTCGGCGCCCATCGAGCAGATCGAACAGTATCGCTCCCACCGCCTGATCCCGGTGCTGACCCACGACGTCGACACCATCAGCGACTTCTCCTTTGCCTTCACCCCGCTGGCCATCGCCACCACCGTGACCCTGGGCTGCCTGGGGTACCTGGCGTACCTGTCGGTGCCGATGTTCCTGATGATGGTGGTGGCGATCATCATCGGCAGCAGCGTGCAGTTCATCGCCGGCGCCAAGGGCATTCGCGGCTTCGACGAGGCCCGCGACCAGGAAGACGAGTTGCAACGCTACTACTCGGCAATCGCTTCCGGCGCCAAGGAGTTGCGCATCCACCGGCCCCGCCGCTACCGCATGAACACCCACCGCATCCAGGAAACCGCCGACCGTATCAGCGATATCCAGGTGCGTTCGGTGAACATCTATATCGTCGCCAAGACCTTCGGCTCGATGCTGTTCTTTGTGGTCATCGGCCTGGCGCTGGCGATGCAGGCCTACAACCCGAACCCGGACCCGGCGGTGATCACCGGTTTTGTGCTGGTGTTGCTGTACATGAAGGGCCCGCTGGAACACGTGGTGGGTTACCTGCCGATCATCGGCAAGGCGCGCATTGCGTTTGCGCGCATCACCGAACTGTCCGAACGCTTCTCTTCCCCCGAACCGCACCTGCTGATGGACGGCAGCGAAGCGCCGACACCGGTGGTGCACAGCCTGGAGTTGCGCGGCGTGAGCTACAGCCCGCCGCCGGTGGAAGGCAGCCAGCCGTTCCACCTGGGGCCGATCAACCTGAGCATCCAGCAGGGTGATATCGTGTTTATCGTCGGCGAGAACGGCTGCGGCAAGACCACCCTGATCAAGCTGCTGCTGGGCCTGTATCAACCCGAGGCCGGGGAAATCCGCCTCAATGGCGAAACGGTGACCGACCCGGCGCGCGATGACTATCGCCAGCTGTTCACCACGGTGTTCGCCGACTACTACCTGTTCGACGACCTGGTCCAGGGCAGCGCCACCCAGTCGCTGGACAGCGCCGCCAAGTACCTGGAGCGCCTGGAAATCGCGCACAAGGTCAGCGTCAAGGACGGCGTATTCAGCACCACCGACCTCTCCACCGGCCAGCGCAAGCGCCTGGCACTGGTCAATGCCTGGCTGGAAGAGCGCCCGGTGCTGGTGTTCGACGAATGGGCCGCCGACCAGGACCCGGCCTTCCGCCGCGTGTTCTATACCGAGCTGCTGCCGGACCTCAAGCGCCTGGGCAAGACCATCATCGTGATCAGCCACGACGACCGCTACTTCGATATCGCCGACCAGTTGGTGCGCTTGAGTGCAGGGAAAGTCGTTGCGGAGTTGGAGCCCGCATAATTTTTTCCGGTTTATGCGAGTGCGAACGTCTCATATGCAGCAATGAGAATTAACCGCATTAAGTACCCATCTGCCAACACTTAAAAAAGAGAAACAACACCATGCCAGTACGGCTTGCCCTCAGCCCATTGAGCACCGCACTTTCCATGCGGCGGGCCCTGAAATTCAACGCTCTGCCCAATAGCCTGGCCCTGGCGGCCAGCCTGTCGATGGCGAGTTATGTGCAGGCGCAAGAGTTCGAATTGAACATCCCCGCGCAGCCGTTGAGTACTGCACTGCAGGTATTTGGCCAACAGACCAACCTGCAAATCCTGTACAGCCCGGAAACCGTGCAAAACAAGCACAGCGTGGCGGTCAGCGGCAAGATGGACCCGGTACGGGCTATCGAGCAAATGCTGGGAGGGACCGGCGTCAGCTACAGCCTGCAAGGCAGCTCGATGATCATCAACGCGCCCGGCTCCGGTAGCGACGCCCTCGAGCTTGGCGCCACCCAGATCAACGCCAACCAACTGGGCACCATCACCGAAGGTTCCGGCTCCTACACACCAGGCACCATCGCCACCGCCACCAAGATGGTGCTGACACCGCGCGAGACGCCCCAGTCGATTTCCGTGGTCACCCGCCAGACCATGGATGACTTCGGCTTGAACGGCATCGACGACGTGATGCGCCACACACCGGGCATCACCGTCTCGACCTTCGACAGCGAGCGCACCAACTATTATTCCCGGGGTTTCCCGATCCAGAACTTCCAGTACGACGGCGTGCCGACCACCCGCAACGAAGGTTACTCGGCCGGCCAGACCCTGAGCGACATGGCGATCTACGACCGTGTCGAAATCCTCAAGGGCACCACCGGCCTGATGACCGGCGCCGGCGGCCCGGGCGGCACCATCAACCTGGTGCGCAAGAAGCCCACTGCCGAGTTCCAGGGGCATGTGGGCCTGGGCGCCGGCTCGTGGGACAACTACCGCTCGGAGCTGGACGTGAGCGGCCCGCTGACCGAAAGCGGCAACGTGCGCGGGCGTGCCGTGGCGGTATACCAGGACAAGCATTCATTCATCGACCACTATGAACGCAAGACCAATGTCTACTACGGCATCCTCGAATTCGACCTGTCGCCGGACACCCTGCTGACCATCGGCGCCGACTATCAGGATAGCGACCCCAAGGGTTCGAGTTGGTCCGGCAGCCGCTCGTTGTTTGATGGTGTGGGTAACGAGATCAGCTTTGACCGTGGCTACAACAATGGCCCGAAGTGGAGCAGCTGGGGGCAATACAGCCGCAGCGTTTTCGCCACCCTGGAACACGCGCTGGATAACGGCTGGATCGCCAAGGCCAACTACAGCAACCAGCTCAATGGCTATAACGCACCGCTGGGTTACGCTTCTCCAAAGCAAAATTCCACCGACAGAGCCTCGGTGTATGCCGCCAAGTACACTGGCAAGACCATCAGTAATAACGGCGACTTCTATCTCTCCGGGCCGTTCAGCCTGGGCGGTCGCGAGCACCAGTTGGTGGTGGGGGCATCGGTTTCGCGTTCGCACTGGGAAGGCAACGACTATTACAGTGCGACCTATAAGGACAGTAATGACTTCCCTCTTTATTCATGGGACGGCGACAGCCTGGAGCCGGATTGGGGCCGCGCTACCGAGAAAGACGACATCACCCGCCAGGCAGCGGTCTACTTCTCGACACGCCTGAGCCTCACTGACGACCTGTCCCTGTTGCTTGGTTCGCGCCTGACCGACTACCGGCTGACCGGCACCAACGACTCGCGCGAGACCGGCAAACTCATCCCGTATGCGGGCGTGGTGTACGACCTTAATAAAAACTTCTCGGTGTACGGCAGCTATACCTCGATCTTCATGCCGCAGCAGCTGCGACCCGACCGCAACAACAAGATGGTCGAGCCTGACGAAGGCGAAAACTATGAACTGGGTGTGAAGGGTGAGTTCTATGACGGCCGCCTGAATGCCAGCCTTGCCTACTTCGAGATTCATGAGTCCAATCGCGCCGAGGAAGACACCGAGTACAACAACAATATGCCGGCCAACTCGCCTGTCGAGTGGGCCTACATGGGCGTCCAGGCCAAGACCAAGGGCTATGAAGCCGAGATTTCCGGTGAGCTGCTGCCAGGCTGGCAGGTGCAGGCGGGCTACACCCACAAGGTGATCCGCGATGACGATGGCAAGAAGTTCTCCACCTGGGAACCTCAGGACCAGCTCAATTTCTACACCAGCTACAAGCTGAGCGGCGCCCTCGACAAGCTCACCCTCGGCGGCGGCGCGCGCTGGCAAGGTGAGGCGTGGCAGGATGTCTACAACCGCGGCAAGAGTGTCACCCAGCGGTTCTCTCAAGACCCGTACTGGCTGGTCGACGCCATGGCGCGCTACCAGATCAGCAAGAACCTCTCCGCCTCGATCAACGTCAACAACGTGTTCGACAAGCGCTACTACACCAACATCGGCTTCTACACGTCGTCCTACTCGGGCGACCCGCGCAACGTGATGCTGTCGACCCGCTGGGACTTCTGATCTAACCCCGGCAACCTCCAGACACCCTGCGCAGCCCGCCTGCCCAGGGTGTTTTTTATGGGCGATGCTTCACCGCCCTCCCCCCATAACCCACCATCGAGTAGGAGGCGGCCTCACAGCCGCCGTCCTCTCACACCACCGTACGTAAGGTTCCGTATACGGCGGTTCAGGTTATGCGGATATACGTCACAGCGATCCGTGCAAGTATTGGGCTTTGACGATTGTGGCCGTCTTACCCCGCTGCGCCGCCTCATCCGCTTCCTGTTCGTCAGGCCAGCATTTTGCCTCGGGCTTCCTTCAGATTCGCAGTCACCCGCGACAACCTTGCCTCTGGCTAGCACTTCCCCTTGCCGGGTGTGTAGAGGACTTGCACCTCCAAGTCGTTTGGCTCACCACCACAATGAGCTAAACAGCGCCAGTCACGGCGCTACGCGCCATGCCTGGCGCACCACAAAAAAGCCCCGGTTCACACCACGTGAGCCGGGGCTTTCTGCCCAAGTGACGGTTACGCCATGGCCGTCACCAGGCTGCGTACAAATTCAGCGTTGTCGATGATGCGCTCATGGTCCACCTCAATCACCACCGACCGCACCACACAGCCCTCGCCAATCACCCGCTGCATGCTGGCTTCGATCAACGCCCGGTGCTGACCGGCCCGGCTCATGGCGGCCCACCAGCAACTGACAGGCGCCTTGAGTGGCTTGAAGTCAGCCTGTTCCATGCGCTTGACCAACGTACGGTCGACGTCCCAGGACACCTGCGCTTCGTTGCCCTCCAACAGCGCTTGCCTGATGTCGAGGAAGGCGTCACCCAGGGTGGCCTCGGCCCATTCGACGAAGCGTGCCCATTGCGTGCCTGCATCGGCGTGGGTGGCCTGCACGTCCTGCCAGGTGGCATGGACAGCCTCTGCAAACGCCGGGAACATCACCCCGAGCAAGTCCACGCGCCGTTCGTTGTCGGATATCTCGCTGTCGTCGGTCACGATTGCCGCTTCCCAGTACGGGGTGAGCCAGCGCGGCGGCGACGAATCGATCCAACCGACAAACTCCACCTGTCGGCCCGCCTGTTCCAGGCGATAGGCAACCTCTACCGCCAGGTTGCCGCCCAACGACCAGCCCGCCAGGCGGAAGGCCCCTTCGGGCTGGGCTTCCAGCAATTGCGCGGAGTAATCCTCGACCATGCTGGACCAGGCCGGCACTTCGGCGCCCTCCTCGGCCAACGCACGGCAGATCACCCCGACCACCGGCCGCTGCTCACGCAACGCCAGGGCGATGGCCTTGTAGCAATGCACCGAACCGTAGCTGGGGTGGAACAGATAGAGCGGCGTGCCTTCGGTGCGGCTGTTAAGCGGCACCAGCAGCGAGCGGCGAGTGATGCCTGCGAGACAGCCGACCTGCGCGCGTACGGTCGGGTTGAGCATCAACTGGCTGACCGAAAGGCCGATGCCGCTGGCCTTGCGAATCCGCTCCTTGAGCATCAGCACCAACAGCGAATGGCCGCCCAATTCAAAGAAGTTGTCATTCAACCCGACGTGTTCCACACCGAGCACATCGGCCCAGATCGCGGCGACTTTCTGTTCAAGCTCGGTCCGTGGTGCTTCAAACCGCTGGGTCGACTGCGTGTCCGGTTTCGGCAATGCCTTGCGGTCCAGCTTGCCGTTGGGGCTCAGGGGCATCTGTTCCAGCAGCAACCATTGCGTCGGCACCATGTAATCCGGCAACTGCACAGCCAAGTGTGCACTGAGGGTTTCACGCCAGCCCTCGCCCTGCGCCTGCAAGACCAGGTAACCCACCAGGTGCTTGCCGTCCACCGCCAGCACCGCCGCCTCGCGCACCGATTCGTGCTCCAGCAGGCGTGCTTCGATTTCACCCAGCTCGATACGCAAGCCGCGCAGTTTGACCTGATGGTCGATACGCCCGGCGTATTCGATCACACCGTCAGGGCGGTAGCGCGCCAGGTCTCCAGTACGGTAGAGGCGCTCACCCTTGATGAACGGATGCGCGATAAAGCGCTCGGCGGTCAAGCCCGGGCGCCGGTGATAACCGCGCGCCAGGCCCACGCCGCCCAGGAACAGCTCACCCAGCACGCCGGCCGGTACCGGCTCGAAATGGCTGTCCAGGACATAGCAGCCCAGGTTGGCAATCGGCTTGCCGATCGGCACTGCGTCGCGGCCTTCATCCACGCACGTCCAGTGGGTCACGTCGATGGCCGCTTCGGTCGGGCCGTATAGGTTGTAAAGCGCGGTGTGCGGCAGTTTGGCGAACACTTGCTGTTGCGCATCCACCGGCAACGCCTCGCCACTGCACACAATGCGCTGCAGGCTGACGCAGGAAGACACGTTCGAATCCTGCAGGAACGCTTGCAGCATCGACGGCACAAAATGCAGTGTGGTGACCTGTTCACGCGTGATCAGGCCGACCAGTTTGTCAGGGTCGCGATGGTCCCCCGGTGCGGCGACCACCAGGCGTGCGCCGGTCATCAGCGGCCAGAAGAACTCCCACACCGAGACGTCGAAACTGAACGGGGTTTTCTGCAACACGGTATCGCGGGCATCCAGCGCGTAGGCCTCCTGCATCCAGCACAGGCGGTTGGTCAGTGCGCAATGGCGGTTGCCCGCGCCTTTGGGTTGCCCGGTGGAACCCGAGGTGTAGATCACGTAGGCGAGGTTTTCGCCGTCCAGGGCGACGCCCGGGTTCGCGTCGCTGTAGCCTTCGCACCCGGCGTCGCCCAGCACCAGGGTTTCCAGGCCTTGGGTAATCGGCAATTGCTCAAGCAAATGGGCTTGGGTCAGCAGCAGTTTCACGCCGCTGTCGTCCAGCATGTAGGCCAGGCGCTCACGCGGGTATTCCGGGTCCAGCGGCACATAGGCGCCACCGGCCTTGAGCACCGCGAGCAGGCCGACGACCATTTCGATGGAACGCTCCACCGCCAGGCCGACCAGCACGTCCGGGCCTACGCCGGCTTCGAGCAAACGATGGGCCAGGCGGTTGGCGCGGCGGTTCAACTCGGCGTAGCTCAGCCGCTGCGTGCCAAATGCCAGGGCGGGAGCCTGCGGCGTCAGGGCGACCTGATCTTCGATCAATTGGTGCACACCGCGCGGCAGCGGGTACTCGCGCGCCGTCGCATTCCAGTCCTCGACGATCACCTTGCGCTGTGTCTGCGGCAGGGATGGCAGGTCCGCCAGGCGCTCCACCTGCGCAAGAGTGAGTGCCTGCAACACCTGCTCGAAGTGCTCGGCCAGATGGACGATGTCCTGCTCGCCGAACGCAGCCGGGTCGTAGTTGAACTCCACGGCCAGGCGTTCACCCATGGCCAGCAATACGGTCAAGGGATAGTGCGTCTGCTCCAGGCTGTCCATCGCGCCGAAACGCAGGCCCGCCGGGGCGCCCTGCTCCAACGCCGCCGACACCGGGTAGTTCTCGAACACCAGGATGCTGTCGAACAGCGCTTCGCCACCGAGCCCGGCCCATCGCTGGATGTCGAACAACGGCGTGTGCTCTTGCTCGCGCAGACGCAGGTTTTGCCCCTGCACCTGCTGCAGCCAGGCGTCCACGCTCAGCTGCGGGCTCGGCGTCGCCACCACTGGCAAGGTGTTGATAAACAAACCGACCTGCTGCTCGATGCCCGGCAACTCGGCCGGACGTCCCGCCACCGTCGCACCGAACGCTACGGTGTCCAGGCCGGTATGCCGTTGCAACAGCAGGAGCCAGGCACTTTG
Organism: Pseudomonas marginalis; assembly: GCF_900105325.1. Classification (NCBI taxonomy): domain Bacteria; kingdom Pseudomonadati; phylum Pseudomonadota; class Gammaproteobacteria; order Pseudomonadales; family Pseudomonadaceae; genus Pseudomonas; species Pseudomonas marginalis. The sequence continues at coordinate 424,601 of NZ_FNSU01000003.1, read as the reverse complement.
CACCAGGGTATTGAAGGTGACCTTGTGCCGCTGGGCAAAGGCCTTGAGCTGCTCGGTGGCCGACTGCTCCAGTACCAGCCGGTGAATGCCGTTGACCTGGGACACACCCTGCTCGCGCCTGGCACCGCGCGACAGCCGGGTAGGTTCCTGCAGCCCCGCCAGCTGCGCCTTCCAGAAGGTTTCGCTGGTGACCGGGTCCTGTGCCTGCAGCCAGGCGATGTAGTCACGGTAACGCCCGTTCGGCGCGCGCAACACCTCACCGGCGTACTGCTGCAGCACCTCGCCGAACAACTGCGATGAACTCCAGCCATCCATCAGGATGTGGTGGTTGGTGTAAATCAGATGATGGCTGTCGGCACCGGTACGCACCACCACCAGGCTCAACAATGGGGCCTGCTCAAGCACAAAGCCTTCGGCCCGGGCGGCTTCGGCCAGTGCGTCGAGCGCTTCCGCGCGGTCCGCGCGGTGCTGCCAGTCGTGTTCGAGCAAAGGCACCCGCACCGTCTTGTAGACCACTTGCAACGGCTGCTCCAGCTCGGTCTGCCAGAGAAACGCCGTGCGCAGGATATCGTGATGTTCCACGGCAACCTGCCAGGCCGCCTGGAACCTGCTTACATCCAGCCCTTGCACATCGACGCGCATCTGGTTGATGTAGTCGCCGGAACCCTGCCCATACAAGGATTGGAACAGCATGCCCTGTTGCATCGGTGACAACGGGTAAATGTCCTCGACCCGGTTCAACGGCAACGACAGGCCATCCAACTGTGCCTGGCTCAAGCGCGCCAATGGGAAGTCCGACGGCGTGGCACCGGTGTTTTCAGGCTGGCAGCAATGCGCGATCAGTGCCTTGAGTTCCTGGGCATAGTCATCGGCCAATTGCTGGATGCTGGCCGGGTCGAACATCTGCTGGCTGAAGCTCCAGGTCAGGTTCAATTCGCCGCCATACACCTGGCCGTTGATTTCCAACCAATTGCCCAAGGATGCCTCAGGGCTTTGATCGGCCCCTGCAGCGTCACCGGAAGGCGCAAACAGGCCCGGCTCCTCGCTGTCATCAAAACTGGCATCGAACTGGCCCAGGTAGTTGAAGGTAATGCGTGGCTGCGGCAAGCGCGCCAGGGCTTCGCGAACCTGCGGTTGTCCCAGGTAACGCAAGGCACCAAAGCCGATGCCTTTGTCGGGAATGGCGCGCAGTTGCTCCTTGATCCCCTTCAACGAGTCCGTCAGGGTCAGAGCCGGCGTCAGTTTGACCGGGTAGAGACTGGTGAACCAGCCGACGGTACGGGTCAGGTCGATATCGTCGAACAGGTCTTCGCGGCCATGGCCTTCCAAACGGATCAGGGTCGACGCATGGCCGGTCCAGCGCCCGATCACCCGGGCCAGGGCGGTCAGCAACACATCGTTGATCTGGGTGCGATAGGCCGACGGTGCATCCTGCAACAGACGCCGGGTGTGAGTGCTGTCCAGGTGCGTGGTCGCACTGCCGGCATGCCGGTTGCTCAAGCTGGCACCCGGTCTGGCAGCTGGCAGGTCGACCTCGGCGTCGTGCAACTGCGCTTGCCACCATGCCAGTTCGCCGGTCAGCGCATCGCCCTGGGCGTACTGCTGCAGTCGGTGTGCCCAGTCGCGGGTGGAACTGGTCTTGACCGGCAATACCACGGCAACGCCACGGGCGAGCTGACGGTAAGCCGTTTGCAGGTCCTCCAGCAGGATCCGCCACGACACACCATCCACCACCAGGTGGTGGATCACCAACAGCAAGCGCTGTGCTCCACCGTCCAACTCGACCAGTACCGCCCGTATCAGCGGGCCGTGGCCCAGGTCCAGGCTGCGTTGTGCCTCTTCACCCAAGGCCGCGAGTTCGTCGATGTCCTGCAGCGTGCGGTGCCACAGCACGGCGTCGGCCTGGTGCTGTTCGGCACCGCGATAGACGCCCTGCCAGCCACCCGCACCGTCAACGAACTGCGAACGCAACGCATCGTGATGCACGATCAACGCCTGCAAGGCCTGGGTCAGCGTCGTGGCGTCGAGGTGTTCATGGGGTTGCAATACCACCGATTGGTTCCAGTGATGACGCTCGGCGATCTCATCGGCGAAGAACGCTTGCTGGATAGGCAGCAGCAAGGTTTCGCCACTGAGCGCGGCCTGGCTGATCGTCACGCCTTCGACGCCTTGGCGCGCGACACCGGCCAGGCTTTGTACGGTCTGGTGCTGGAACAGGTCCTTGGGCGTGAACCGAATACCCGCCTGGCGAGCACGGCTGACCACCTGGATCGAGATGATCGAATCACCACCCAGCTCAAAGAAGTTGTCGTTCAGGCCCACTTGCGGCAGGCGCAGCACCTCGGCCCAGATCGTCGCGAGCTGTTGTTCCAGCTCGCTCTGCGGGGCCACGTAAGCCTGTTGCAACAGGCTCGCATCCGGTTGCGGCAGGCCCTTGCGGTCGAGCTTGCCGTTGGGGGTCAGCGGCATTTGCGCCAGGAACATGAAGTACGTTGGTACCATGTAATCCGGCAGGCGGGTTTTCAGGGCACGGCGCAGGTGGTCGCGGAATTCGGCTTCGTTGACCAGGCTGGCGTCGGCCGGCACCACGTAGGCCACCAGCCGTTTGCCGGTCGGGCCGTCCTGGGCCACCACCACGGTTTCACCGACACCGTCCTGCTCACGCAAGCGCGCTTCGATTTCCCCCAGTTCGATGCGGAAACCACGGATCTTCACCTGGTGGTCGACACGCCCGAGGTAATCCACCACGCCATCCGGGCGGCCACGGGTCAGGTCGCCGCTGCGATACACGCGACTGCCCGGCTTGCCGAACGGGTCCGGCACGAAGCGTTCGGCGGTCAGCGCCGGACGTTCCAGGTATCCACGGGCCACGCCCTCGCCGCCCAGGTACAGCTCACCGGCGACGCCGATGGGTTGCAGGTTGAGTTGCGCGTCCAGCACGTAGCCGCTGCGGTTGCCCAATAGCGTACCAATCGGTGCATAGACGGCGCCGCAGGGGTCGCCCTTGCGCGCTTTCCACAGCAACGGCGTGACCACGGTTTCGGTAGGGCCGTAGCCGTTGAACAGGTAGGTCGGCTTGAGCGCGCGCCAGGCCAGGTCGTAGCTGGCTTGCGCCACCGCATCGCCGCCAAAGCAGTACACACGCACCTTCGGTGGGTTGCCGTCGCGCTCGGCATGCTCGGCCAGTTGTTGCAGGTACACCGGCGGGAACACCGCCATGGTCACGTTGTGACGGTGCATCTGCGCGTAGGTGTACTCGGGCAACCACAGGCTGTCGTCACGGACCAGCACGCTGGCGCCGTTGATCAGCGGGTGCATCCAGCCTTCGTGGGAGCCGTCGAAGGCGAACGACATGAAGTGCAGTTCGCAATCGGCCGGCGATGTCTCATAACGCTCGCCGGTGGCGATGATGTGCGCCACCAACGGCCCATGGGACACCGCCACGCCCTTGGGCAGGCCGGTGGAGCCGGAGGTGTAGATCACGTAGGCAAGGTTGTCGCCGTGCAGTTTTATCTCCGGCGCGGTGTCGCTGTAGTCGGCCCACGCCTCGGTGCGATCGATGGCCAGGCTGTCCAGGCCCTCGGGAATCGGCAGTTGCGGCAACGCACTGGTGTGGGTCAGCAGCAACTTCGCGCGGCTGTCCTGCATCATGTACAGCAGGCGATCACGTGGGTATTCGATATCCAGCGGCACATACACACCGCCGGCTTTCATCACCGCGAGGAACGCCACCAGGCTCTCGGCACTGCGCGGCATGGCAATTGCCACGCGCACTTCGGGGCCGATGCCACGGGCGATCAAGGCATGGGCCAGGCGGTTGGCCTGGCGGTCCAGCTCGCCATAACTCAGGGTTTGCGCATCGAACTTGACCGCCACCGCAGCGGGGTTTTCGGCGGCGCGGTCGGCAACCATTTCGTGTACCAGACGCTCGGCCGAGAAGCCGGCGTCAGTCTGGTTCCACAGCTGCAGGATGTGTCGTTGCTCATCCTGGCCCAGCAGGTTGAGTTGGCTGATGGATTGCTGTTGGTCGGCAACCATCGCCTGCAACAGGTTTTGCCAATGGCAGGCCATGCGCTTGATGGTCAAGGCGTTGAACAGGTCGGTCGCGTAACCCAAGGTGGCCCAGATGCTGTCGGTGCCTTCATGCACATCCAGGTCCAGGTCGAAATGGGCGGTCTGGCTCTCCCATTCCAGGCCTTCGACGCGCAGTGTGGACAGCGCGAGTTCGGCGCCGCCCAGGCGCGCTTCGGTCTGGTGGTTGAACATCACCTGGAACAACGGGTTAAGACTCAAACTGCGCTCGGGTTGCAGCGCCTCCACCAGTTGTTCGAACGGCAGGTCCTGATGGTCCTGGGCTTCCAGCGCACGCTGGCGGACCTGCTGCAACAGTTGCGTGACCGAAGTCTGCTCATCGATATCGGCCTTGAGCACCTGGGTGTTGACGAAGAAGCCGATCAGCCGCTCGGTCTCGACCCGGTTGCGGTTGGCAATCGGCACCCCGACGCGCACGTCTTCCTGGCCGCTGTAACGGTGCATCAGCGCCTGGAACGAGGCCAGCAACAGCATGAACAGGGTCACGCCTTCGCGTTGCGCCAGGCCCTTGAGGTCGGCAACCAGCGCGGGCGGCAGCTCGACAAACAGGCGCGCACCACGATGGCTTTGCTCGGCCGGGCGCTGGTGGTCGAAAGGCAATTCCAGCACCGGTTGCTCGCCGCCCAGCAAACCTTGCCAGTACGCAAGCTGCCGGGCTTTTTCGCCCGCGTCCATCCACTCGCGCTGCCAGCGGGCATAGTCGGCGTACTGGATCGGCAAGGCCGGCAGTTGCAGATCCAGGCCCTGGCTGTAGGCGCTGTACAACTGCACCAACTCATCGACCATGATTTGCATCGACCAGCCGTCGGAGACGATATGGTGCAGCACCAGCACCAGTACATGCTCGTCCTTGCCCTGGCGCAGCAACGTGGCCCTGAGCAATGGCCCGGCCTGCAGGTCGAACGGGCGGGCGATCTCGGCTTGCACCTGGGCCTTGAGCCGGGTCGGGTCGCTCTCGACCAGAACGATGTCGACCGTGGCCTGCGGCGCAATCACCTGCACGGTCTGCTCATCACCCTGATGCAAATGGGTGCGCAGACTTTCGTGGCGCGCTACCAGCATGTCGAAGCTGCGTTGCAGCGCGTTCAGGTCCAACTGGCCCTTGAGGCGCAACGCGCTGGGCACATGGTAGGCGGCGCTGTCGGGCTCCAGCAGCCAGAGGAACCACTGGCGCTCCTGGGCGTACGACAACACCAAGGGCACATCGCGGGAAGACGGCACCAACGCCGGCGCCGTCGAACCGACCTGCTTGCCCTCGCTTTGCAGGGCCGCGACAAAGCCGTCGAGGCGCGCTTGTTCGAACAGCACGCGCAGCGGCAACTCGATCCCCAGGTTATGCCGCAGGCGCGACGCCACTTGCATGGCCAGCAAGGAATGCCCGCCCATCTCAAAGAAATGATCGGTCAGGCCAATACGTTCAGCACCGAGGATATCCGCCCAGATCGCGGCAACCTGCTGCTCCAGCACACTGACCGGCGCCACCCAACTGTGCAGCGCCTGGCTCGCATCCGGGCGTGGCAAGGCATGGCGATCCAACTTGCCATTGGGGCTCAACGGCAGTGCCTTCAGGAACATGAAGTGCGCCGGCACCATGTAGTCCGGCAGCTCATCGCGCAAGGCCGTGCGAAGCTGCTCACGCAGTGCGTCCTGCTCGGACTCGGCCGTGGAGATGACCAGGTAGGCGATCAGTTGCTGGTCGGCAGCAATCACCAGCGCTTCGCGGACCGCATCCTGGGCCAGCAGGCGCGATTCGATTTCACCCAGTTCGATACGGAAGCCACGCACCTTGACCTGATGGTCGATGCGCCCGATGTACTCGATCACACCATCGGCACGGTAGCGCGCCAGGTCGCCGGTGCGGTACAGGCGACCGCCGCCAGCGGGGTCAAAGGGGTCGGGAATAAAGCGTTCGGCGGTCAGCGCCGCGCGGTTGAAGTACCCCCGCGCCAGCAATGGCCCGCCGATCACCAGTTCGCCGGCCACGCCCACAGGCACCGGGTTGAGGCTGGCATCCAGCAGGTAGATGGCGCGGCCGTCCAGTACGCGACCAATCGGCATCATTTGCGTGACGGCTTCGCGGCCATCGACATAACCCGCGCAATCGAGGGCCGTGACCGTAACAGTCGCCTCGGTGGGGCCGTAGGTGTTGAGCAGGCGCACATGGCCCAGGCCGGCATCGCGCCAGGAAGCCAAACCTTCCGGCGGCATGGCTTCGCCGCCCGCATGCACCTGGCGCAACCGCCCATAGTCCCGCACACCTCGCTCGGCAAAGTCCCGGGCAATCAGGTGCCAGTAGGCGGTGGTGAGGTCGACCACCGAAATCTCATGTTCGATCAGTTGGGTGTAGAAGGTGTCGCTATCCCACAGCTCGCCGCCACGCACCACCACCGCGGCCCCGCAGCAGAGCGCCGGGTAGAGTTGCTCGACGAAACCGTCGAAGTTGAATGTACCGAATTGCAGCACGCAGTCAGCGGCGGTCAGCGCAAACACCTCGGTAAACACCTCGACGTGGCGTGCCAACGAAGCCTGGTCGATGCCCACGCCCTTGGGCCGCCCGGTCGAACCCGAGGTGAACATCAGGTAGGCCAGGTTGGCCGGGAACGCGCGCACCTCGGGGTTACTCGACGGGTACTCGGCCAACCACTGCGGATCGGACTCCAGGCAGATCAACGCCAGGTCGGCACTGATCGGCAGGCGCTCCAGCAAGGGATGCTGGGTCAGCAACAGCTGCAAGCCGCTGTCTTCGATCATGCATTGCAGGCGGTCGCGGGGGTATTGCGGGTCCAGCGGTACATAGGCGCCGCCGGCCTTGAGCACGGCCAGCAGGGCCACGATCATTTCCAGCGAACGGTCCACGGCCACGCCGACCAGGCTGTCGGCGCCCACGCCCTGTTCGATCAGGGCGTGGGCCAGGCGGTTGGCGCGCTGGTTGAGGTCGGCGTAACTCATGCGCCGCTGATCCATGATCAGGGCGACGGCGTCGGGCCGGCTCGCCACCTGCTGCTCGAATTTAATCAGCACGCTGCTGTGGGCGGCACGCGCGGGTTGCGGCGGGTTCCACTCATAGAGCATCTGCGCTTGCTCATCGCGGCCCAGCATCGGCAAGTCGGCGACACACTGCCGGGCCGTGCCTACCACGCTCTTCAGCAGGTTTTGCCAATGCGCGGCGAAGCGCTGCAGGGTACTGGCGTCGAACAATGCGGTCGCGTAGGTCAACGAAGCGTGCAGGCCCTCGGCAGACTCCTGGGTGTCCAGGCTCAGGTCGAAATGCGCCGTATGGCTGTCCCACTCCAGCCCCTGCACCTGCAGCACCGGCAATTGCTGGCTGCCACGGTTGGCATGGGCGTCGGACTGGTGATTGAACATCACTTGGAACAGCGGGTTGTGGCTCAGGCTGCGCTCGGGTTGCAGGGCCTCGACCAACTGTTCGAAAGGCAGGTCCTGATGGGCCTGCGCCCCCAACGCATGCTCCTTGACCTGCTGCAACAGCTGGGCAAAGGTCATGTGCCCGTCGATCTCGGCCTTGAGCACCTGGGTATTGACGAAGAAGCCGATCAGTTGCTCGGTTTCCAGGCGGTTACGGTTGGCGATAGGCACGCCGACACGGATGTCCGACTGGCCGGTGTAGCGGTACAACATCGACTGGAAGGACGCGAGCAGCAGCATGAACATGGTCACGCCTTCGCGCTGCGCCAGGGCGCGCAAGCCCTCGACCACGGCAGGTTCGACCAGCACATCCAGGCGCGCACCTTCGTAACGTTGTATCGCCGGGCGCGGGCGGTCCAGCGGCAGCTCCAGTACCGGCTGCACATCCCCCAGGCGGGCCCGCCAGTAGGCCAATTGCCGGGCTTTTTCGCCCGCCTCCATCCAGCCACGCTGCCACTGGGCGTAGTCCGCGTATTGAATCGGCAGCAGCGGCAGCACTGGCTCGAGCCCCTGGCTGTAACCGGCATACAAACTCACCAGTTCATCGACCATGACCTGCATCGACCAGGCATCCGACACGATGTGGTGCTGGACCAGTATCAGCACATGCTCGCGCTCGCTCAGTTGCAGCAGTTTGATGCGCAGTAACGGGCCGGCCTGCAGGTCGAATGGCCGGGCGATTTCTCGCTCCACCCACCCCTGCAATTCGCCGGAGGTGCCTGCGCCCACGACCTGGTGTTCAATGACCGGCGCAGCCTGTTCGAGCACACGCTGAACGGTCTGGCTCACGTCGGAAAAAAATACCGTGCGCAAGGTTTCATGGCGCTGCACCAGAGTGTCGAACGCACGTTGCAGGGCCACACGGTCAAGCGCACCCGACAGGCGCAGCGCGGCAGGAATGTGATAGGCCGCGCTGTCGGGTTCCAGCTGCCAGAGGAACCACTGGCGCTCCTGGGCGTACGACAGGGCCAGCGGCTGTGTGCGATCGGCGCGGGTGATCTGCGCGACCTCGGCGCCTGCATCCCCCAATGACGCCACGAAGGCGCCCAGCACCGGTTGCTCAAACAGGCTTTTGAGTGCCACCTCGATACCCAGCGCCTGGCGCACACGGGACACCATGCGGGTCGCCAGCAGCGAATGACCGCCGAGCTCGAAGAAATGGTCCTCCAGGCCCACCTGTGGCACACCCAGCACCTCGGCCCAGATCGCGGCCACCTGCCGGGCTTTCTCACCAACCGGCGCCACATAGCGTTTTTGCAGCAGGCTGGCGTCTGGCTTGGGCAGCGCCTTGCGATCCAGCTTACCGTTCGGTGTCAGCGGCAGGCGGGCCAGGAACAGCATGTGCGCCGGCACCATATAATCCGGCAGCACCTCGCGCAGTGTGGCCTTGAACGCTTCGCGCAAGGCGCCCTGATCGGCTTCCGGCGTCAAGGTGTCGGTCACCAGATAGGCCAGCAACTGGTCATGCTCGGCCACCACCACGGCTTCGCGGATCGCACGCTGCTCACGCAGGCACGCCTCAATCTCTCCCAGTTCGATACGGAACCCACGCACCTTGACCTGATGGTCGACGCGGCCGATGTACTCGACCACGCCATCCGCGCGATAGCGTGCCAGGTCGCCTGTGCGATAAAGCCGCTCACCGTTGTGCGCAAACGGGTTGGGCACAAAACGCTCGGCGGTCAACGCAGCCCGGCCGTGATACCCCCGGGCCAGGCCGACACCGCCGATCAGCAGCTCACCGCTGGTGCCTACCGGGCTCGGAGTGAGCTCGGCATTGAGGATAAACAACGAGGTGTTGGCGATTGGCCGACCGACAAACGGCAACGGTTCAGCCAGTAGATGGGCCGCCGACCAAATAGTGGTTTCGGTCGGGCCATACAGGTTCCACACCGCGCCCTCTTGGGCCAGCATGCGCTGGGCCAGGTCGGCCGGCAGCGCCTCGCCGCCGCACAGGCACTTGACCCCGCGCAGTAAGGCGCGGCGTTCGCTGTCCAGGAGCATGCGCCAGCTCGAGGGCGTGGCTTGCACCACACTGATCGCTTCGCGCTGTACCAGATCCAGAATCGCCTCAGGGTCCAGGGACACGTGCTTGTCGGCCAGTACCACCGTCGCACCTGTCGCCAGCGGCACGTAGAGTTCCAGGGCAAAGATATCGAACGAGAACGTCGTCAACGACAACAGCCGCGCGTCAGCGCCAATGGCCAGGGTGCTGGCCATGCCATGGGTGAAGCTGCTCAGTGCGCCATGACGCACCATCACGCCCTTGGGCTTGCCGGTGGAACCGGAGGTGTAGATCACATAGGCCAGGTGCTCGCCCGTCAGTTCGATATCGGGGTTGGCGCTGCTGTAGCGCGCATCTTCCTGTGCGTCCATGAGCAGCAATTGCTGGTCAGCCGCCAGTGGCAGGCGTTCGTGCAGGTCGCCGGCAGTCAATAGCACGCGAGCGCGGCTGTCTTCCAGCATGAAGGCCAGCCGGTCCGCCGGGAATTGCGGATCGAGCGGCACGTAGGCGCCACCGGCCTTCAGCGTCGCCAGCAAGGCCAAGACCATGTCCACCGAGCGGTCGAGGGCCACCGCCACCAGCACGTCCGGCCCGACACCCGCAGCGCGCAGGCGATGGGCCAGGCGGTTGGCGCAACAGTTCAGCTCGCCGTAACTCAGCGCCTGGCCGTTGCACACCAGGGCAATGGCGTCGGGGCGCGCTTGCGCCTGGGCCTCCAGCAACCGATGCACGCCCTCGTCCTGCGCAAACGCCATGGGCGTGTGGTTCCAGCCGTGCACCTGTTGCTGCCACTGTGCATCATCCAACAGGGGCAACTCACCGATACGGCCGCCGCAATCCTGGGCCACCCGGTGCAACAGGCGATGCCAATGGCCAAGGAAACGCTCCAGGCCAGGCGCATCAAACAAGTCAGTGGCATAGGTCAGCGACGCCTGGATACCGTCAGCCGATTCCTGGGTGTCGAGGCTGAGGTCAAACTGCGACGTCTTGCTGTCCCACTCCAGCCCTTGCACTTGCAACCCCGTTACACTGCCGCCACCGCGCTGGGTGTCGGTCTGGTGGTTGAACATCACTTGGAACAACGGGTTGTAGCTCAAGCTGCGCTCGGGCTGCAGCGCTTCCACCAACTGCTCGAACGGCAAGTCTTGATGGGCCTGGGCCTCGACCGCGCGTTGGCGGGTCTGCTGCAGCAATTCACGAAATGTCATCTGGCCGTCGATATCGGCCTTGAGAATTTGCGTGTTGACGAAAAAGCCGATCAGGCGCTCGGTCTCCACCCGATTTCGGTTAGCCACCGGCACACCGATGCGGATGTCAGCCTGGCCGCTGTAGCGGTGCAGCACAGCCTGGAACGACGCCAGCAACAGCATGAAAATCGTCACACCTTCACGCTGCGCCAAGGTCTTGAGGCCTGCCACCAGAGAGGCTTCCAGGGTCAGGTCCAGCCTGGCCCCGCGGTAGCTCTGTAGCGCTGGCCGTGGACGGTCCATGGGCATTTCGAGGACCGGTTGCTCGCCGCCGAGCATGCCTTTCCAGTAACCCAATTGGCGCTCACGCTCGCCCGCCTCCATCCAGCTGCGCTGCCATAGCGCGTAGTCGGCGTACTGGATCGGCAAGGCCGGCAGTTGCAGGTCCTGGCCCTGCACATAGGCGGCGTACAGTTGCACCAGCTCGTCGACCATCACCTGCATCGACCAGCCATCGGAGACGATGTGATGCTGCACCAGCACCAGCACATGCTCCTGGGGCGCCAGGCGCAGCAGCTTGACCCGCAACAGCGGGCCTTGCTGCAAATCGAATGGCTGGGCGATCTCGGCTTCCACCAGCGCCTTGAGTTCGGATTCCTCGGCGTCGACCAGGGCAATATCCACCCGTACCTGATCGGCAATCACCTGCAAGGCACTGTCGCCGTCCTCCTGCAAATGCGTGCGCAGGCTTTCATGGCGCAGCACCAGTGTGTCAAAGCTGCGCTGCAACGCGGCCACGTCCAGTTGGCCGGTAAGGCGCAAGGCCCTTGGCACATGATAGGCGGTGCTCTGCGGCTCCAACTGCCACAAAAACCACTGCCGCTCCTGGGCATAAGAGAGCCGAAGAGGCTCACCTTCCTGGCGCTTGAAAACCGGGGCAATCTCAAACAGGTTGATGCCTTGCTGCTTGAGCATTACCGCCAACGCTTTCTTTTGCTGCGCCGAAAGTGACCCTACCGACTCGATTAATGCTTGCACGCCACGCCCCTCAGGAAGTCAATTTATCCAAATCTTCTGCTGATAGACGTTTGAGAGCCTCCAAGGATTTAGCCAATGCGTCCTGCACCGGCGAATTATTTGTCTGCTGGCCTGCCACATAGGCGCTGAAATCGGCCAGGGTCGGGGTGGTGAAGATCGATTTGACGTCGAATTCGGCGTGCAGCTGCTCGCGCAGGCGCACCACCACCTGAGTAGCGAGCAGCGAGTGGCCGCCCAGTTCGAAGAAGTTGTCGTTCAACCCCACGCGCGGTACCGCCAGGACTTCGGCCCAGATCGCGGCGATCTGCTGTTCCAGCTCGCTCTGCGGCGCGACATACTCCCGCGCGAGCAAACTGGCGTCCGTCTTGGGCAAGGCCTTTCGATCCAGTTTGCCGTTGGGGCTCAGAGGCATCTGCTCCAGCAGCACCCATTGGGCGGGCACCATGTAGTCCGGCAACTGCTGGGCAAGATGGGCGCTGAGCACATCGCGCCAGTCGTCCCCGGCGTTTTGCAGCACCAGGTAGCCCACCAGGTATTTACCGTCGACCGCCAGCACGGCGGTCTCGCGGACCCACGCGTGCTCCAGCAGGCGCGCTTCGATTTCCCCCAGCTCGATGCGCAGGCCGCGCAGCTTGACTTGATGGTCGATACGCCCGGCGTATTCGATCACGCCGTCTGCGCGGTAGCGTGCCAGGTCGCCGGTACGGTACAGGCGCTCGCCCTGGATGAACGGGTGGGCGACAAAACGTTCGGCAGTGAGTGCCGGGCGGCGGTGGTAACCCCGGGCCAGGCCGATGCCGCCGAGGTACAACTCGCCGAGCACACCGACCGGTACGGGTTCGAAGTGGCTGTCGAGGATGTAGCAGCCGAGGTTGGCGATCGGGCGGCCAATTGGTACCGCATCGCGGCCTTCGTCCACGCAGGTCCAGTGGGTTACGTCGATGGCGGCTTCGGTCGGGCCGTACAGGTTGTAGAGACCGGCCTGGGGCAGCTTGGCGAAGACCTGCTGCTGGGCATCCACCGGCAACGCTTCACCACTGCACACGATGCGGTGCAGAGTATGGCAAGTCGCAACCGTCGGCTCCTGCAGGAAGGCCTGCAACATCGACGGGACAAAGTGCAGCGTGGTGACCTGCTCGGCATTGATCAGGCGCACCAGTTTGCTCGGATCGCGATGATCCCCCGGCGCGGCGACCACCAGGCGCGAGCCGGTCATCAACGGCCAGAAGAACTCCCACACCGATACGTCGAAGCTGAACGGGGTCTTTTGCAGCACCGTGTCGCTGACATCGAGGCGGTAGGCTTCCTGCATCCATTGCAGGCGATTGGCCAGGGCCGAATGGCGGTTGCCCGCCCCTTTGGGCTGTCCGGTGGAGCCCGAGGTGTAGATCACGTAGGCGAGGTTTTCACCGTCCAGGGCGATGCCTGGGTTGGCGTCGCTGTAGCCCTCGAAGGCAGACTCGCCCAGCACCAGGGTTTCCAGGCCTTGAGGAATCGGCAGCTGTCCACGCAAGTGCGCCTGGGTCAACAGCAGTTTCACCCCGCTGTCGTCCAGCATGTAGGCCAGGCGTTCGCGCGGGTATTCCGGGTCCAGCGGCACATAGGCGCCACCGGCCTTGAGCACCGCGAGCAAGCCGACCACCATCTCGATGGAACGCTCCACCGCCAGGCCCACCAATACGTCCGGCCCTACGCCGGCCCCGATCAGGCGGTGGGCCAGGCAGTTGGCGCGGCGGTTCAGCTCGGCGTAGCTCAAGCGCTGCTCGGCAAATACCAGTGCCGTGGCGTCCGGCGTGCGCGTCACCTGCTGTTCAATCAGCTGATGCACACAGTGCTGCAACGGGTAGTCCCGCGCCGTGGCGTTCCAGTCCTGTACCACTTGCCGGCGTTCGGCCACATCGAGCATCGCCAGTTCGCCCAGGCGCTGCTGGCCGTCCTCGAGCATGGCTTGAAGCAGGTTGAGCAGATGGCGGCCGTAGGTTTGCACCGTGTCCGGGTCGAAATGCGCACGCGCAAAGCTGAACTGCACCGACAGCGTGTCACCGACGTCCACCAGCACCGTCAGCGGGAAGTTGGTCTGCTCGCGGGAATCCGGCAGGCCAAAACGGATACCGCTGCCGCCACTCTGTTCCAGGGCCTTGGACACCGGGTAGTTCTCGAACACCAGGATGTTGTCGAACAGGGCTTCACCGCCCTGCCCGGCCCAGCGCTGGATATCGTACAGCCCGGTGTGTTCATGCTCGCGCAACGCCAGGTTCTGCGCCTGCACCCTTTGCAACCAGTCGGCCACGGTTTGCTCGCCCTCCACTGCGCAGATCACCGGCAGGGTATTGATGAACAGGCCAATCTGCTGCTCCACCCCCACGAGGTCTGCCGGGCGCCCGGCCACGGTGGCACCGAACGACACCACCGCCTGCCCGCTATGGCGCTGCAACAGGACCAGCCACGCCGCCTGGACCAGGGTGTTGAGCGTGACCTTATGGCTGCGGGCGAAGGCCTCGAGGCGCCCTGTCAGGGGGCGATCCAGGCTCAGCGCGTGCTCGCCATGCCCGTCCGCCGCCATGGGCTGGCTGCGGCCCAGGCGAGTCGGCGCTTGCAGTGCACTCAACTGCTCGCGCCAGAAGGTTTCGGTCGCACCGGCATCACGCTGCTGCAACCAACCGATGTAATCGCGATAGCGTCCGGCCGCTTCGGGCACTGCCACGCCGGCGTAACGTTGCAGCACTTCACCGAACAGTCGCGAATTGCTCCAACCGTCCATCAGGATGTGATGGCTTGTGTAGATCAGCTCATGGCGTTGCTCGTCGGTACGCACCAGCACCAGACGGACCAGCGGTGCCTTGGCCAGCTCAAAGCCCTGGCGACGCTGGGCTTGCTGCAGGTCTTGCAACGCCAGCTCCGGCTCCGGCATGGCGCGCCAGTCGAGAAGTTCGATGGGCAGCCGTGCCTCGCGGTACACCACCTGGCATGGCCACTCCAACTGGCCCTCCCAGAAAAACCCGCTGCGCAGCACGTCATGGGCCTGCACCGTGGCATCCCAGGCCCGCTGGAAGCGCGCCACATCCAGGCCCTCGGCCGTCACGCGGATCTGGTTGATGTAGTCGCCGGCGGCCTGTTCGTACAGGGTGTGGAACAGCATGCCTTGCTGCATGGGCGACAAGGTGTAGATGTCGTCAATCCCGTCGGCGGCCAGCGGCAAGGACTCAAGCTGCTGCTGGTTCAGGCGTGACAACGGGAAGTCCGAGGCCGTCACGCCGTGGTTGCCAGGGGTGCAGCAATGTTCCACCAATGCCGTCAGCTCACGGCTGAAGGCCTGGCTCAAGGCATCGATCTGCGACGCCTCGAACATCAGCGGGCTGAAGGTCCAGCCCATGTGCAGTTCACCGCCGAATACCTGGCCGTTGAGGGTCAGCCAGTTGCCCAGCGGCGCCTCCGGGCTCTGCTCGGCTCCGGCGCTTTCCGCTGCGAGTACAAACAAACCGTCCGGCTGGTCAAAACTGGCGTCGATCTGGCCCAGGTAATTGAAGGTGATGCGCGGCACCGGCAATGCGCTGAATGCCTGGCGCGTGGCCTCGTCGCCGAGGTAGCGCAGCGCGCCGAAGCCCAGGCCCTTGTCCGGCACGGCGCGCAGTTGCTCCTTGATCTGCTTGATCGAGGCGCCAAGGGATTCGGCCGGGGTCAGGCGCACCGGGAACAGGCTGGTGAACCAGCCCAGGGTGCGGGTCAGGTCGATATCCTCGAACAGGTCTTCACGGCCATGGCCTTCCAGTTGGATCAGGCTTGAAGCCTGCCCGGTCCACTGGCAGATGACACGCGCCAGGGCGGTCAGCAGCAGATCGTTGATCTGGGTGCGATAGGCCGCAGGCGCCTGTTGCAGTAATTGCCGGGTGTGCTCGGCGTCCAGTCGGCTGACCACTGTCTGCGCCAGGCGGCCAGGACGCGCGCCTTGGGGATCACGGCAGGGCAGATCGGTAGGCACGCCCTGGAGCTGTTGCAGCCAGAAGTGTTTTTGCGGCTGTACCGCTTCGCTGCGGGCATGGGCCTGCAAACGCTCGGCCCAGGCCTTGAACGACGAGGTCTTGGCCGGCAACGGCTGTTGACGGTAGAGGCTTTGCAGGTCCTCGAGGAACACCCGCCAGGACACGCCGTCCACCACCAGGTGGTGCATGACCAGCAACAGGCGCTGGGAACCATCGGCCAGTTCGGCAAGCACCGCACGCAACAAGGGCCCCTGTTGCAGGTCGAGGCTGCGCTGGGCTTTTTCGCACAGCGCGGCCAGTTCGTCGGCATCCGCCACCGCGGCCTGCCACAACACCTCCGGGATGGCGGCTGCATGCTCGGCCCGCCACCCTTCGGCGGGCTGGCTGAAGCTCAGGCGCAGCCCATCATGGTGGTGGACGATGGCGTGCAAGGCCGCTTGCAGTCGATCTGCCCGCACCGGCTCGCGTGGCGTCAGCAGCAAGGACTGGTTCCAGTGGTGGCGGTCCGGCAGGTCCATCTCGAAGAACAGCTGCTGGAACGGCAGCAACGGCGTCTCGCCCTGCACCGGCCCCTGGTCAAACACCTGGGCAACCCGCAACTGCGCCACCCGCGCCAGGCTGCGCACGGTCTGGTGCTGGAACAACGCCTTGGCGGTGAAATGGATACCGGCGGCGCGGGCGCGGCTGACCACTTGGATCGAAATGATCGAATCACCGCCGCGCTCGAAGAAGTTGTCGTTCAAGCCTACCTGTTCGACGCCCAGCACCTCGGCCCAGATATCCGCGATCTGCTGCTCCAGGGCACTTTGCGGGGCCTCGTAGTGGTGGGTGGCTTCGGGTTTGGGCAGCGCCTTGCGGTCGAGTTTGCCGTTGGGGCTCAGGGGCATTTGCTCCAGCAGCATCCATTGTGCCGGGACCATGTAGTCCGGCAGGTGCTGGGCCAGGTGGGCGCCGAGGACCTCGCGCCAATCATCGCCAGCGTCCTGCAGCACCAGGTAGCCCACCAGGTATTTACCGTCGACCGCCAACACGGCAGCCTCACGGACCCGCGCGTGCTCCAGCAGGCGCGCTTCGATTTCCCCCAGTTCGATGCGCAGGCCGCGCAGCTTGACTTGATGGTCGATACGCCCGGCGTATTCGATCACGCCGTCTGTGCGGTAGCGTGCCAGGTCGCCGGTACGGTACAGGCGCTCGCCCTGGATGAACGGGTGGGCGACAAAACGTTCGGCAGTGAGTGCCGGGCGGCGGTGGTAACCCCGGGCCAGGCCGATGCCGCCGAGGTACAACTCGCCGAGCACACCGACCGGTACGGGTTCGAAGTGGCTGTCGAGGATGTAGCAGCCGAGGTTGGCGATCGGGCGGCCAATTGGTACCGCATCGCGGCCTTCGTCCACGCAGGTCCAGTGGGTTACGTCGATGGCGGCTTCGGTCGGGCCGTACAGGTTGTAGAGACCGGCCTGGGGCAGCTTGGCGAAGACCTGCTGCTGGGCATCCACCGGCAGGGCCTCGCCGCTGCACACGATGCGCTGCAGGCTTTGGCAGGTCGACACCGCCGGATCCTGCAGGAAGGCCTGCAGCATCGACGGCACGAAGTGCAGCGTGGTGACCTGCTGTTGATTGATCAGGTTGATCAGCCTGGCCGGATCACGGTGATCACCAGGCGCTGCGACCACCAGGCGCGAGCCGGTCATCAGGGGCCAGAAGAACTCCCACACCGACACGTCGAAGCTGAACGGGGTCTTCTGCAGCACCGTGTCGCTGGCGTCGAGGCAGTAGGCTTCCTGCATCCATTGCAGGCGGTTCAGCAATGCCGAATGACGGTTGCCTGCCCCTTTGGGCTGGCCGGTGGAGCCAGAGGTGTAGATCACGTAGGCGAGGTTTTCACCGTCCAGGGCGATGCCTGGGTTGGCGTCGCTGTAGTCCTCGAAGGCAGACTCGCCGAGCACCAGGGTTTCCAGGCCTTGGGGAATCGGCAGCTGCTCACGCAAGTGCGCCTGGGTCAGCAGCAGTTTCACCCCGCTGTCTTCCAGCATGTAGGCCAGGCGTTCGCGCGGGTATTCCGGGTCCAGCGGCACGTAGGCGCCACCGGCCTTGAGCACCGCGAGCAGACCGACGACCATGTCGATGGAACGCTCCACCGCCAGGCCCACCAGCACGTCCGGCCCTACGCCGGCCTCGATCAGGCGATGGGCCAGGCGGTTGGCGCGGCGGTTCAGCTCGGCATAACTGAGCGACACCCCATTGAAGCGCAACGCCGGTGCATCCGGCTGCGCCTGCACCTGGGCCTCGATCAACTGATGCACCCACTGCCCTTGGGGGTAGTCGCGCGCGGTGGCGTTCCATTGAGCGAGTATTTGCTCGCGCTCAGCGACGTTGAGTGTCGCCAGGTCGTGCAAGGGCAATGCAGGATTCGCCACGGCTGCCCGCAACAGGCTCAGCCAATGTTCGGCCATGCGTGCGACGGTGGCAGCGCCGAACAGGTCGGTGGCGTAGGTCAGGGACGCCCAGATCGCGTCGCCGCTTTCCTGGGTGTCCAGGCTCAGGTCGAACTGGGCGCTGTGGCTGTCCCATTCCAGGTTGGCCACGCGCAGGCCCGGCAACTGCTGCGCGGCGGCTGGGGAGTTGGCCTGGTGGTTGAACATCACCTGGAACAGCGGGTTATGGCTCAGGCTGCGCTCCGGTTGCAGGGCTTCGACCAGTTGCTCGAACGGCAAGTCCTGATGGGCCTGGGCCTCCAGCGCACGGCGCTTGGTCTGCTGCAGCAGTTGGGCGAAGCTCATGTGGCCATCGAGGTCGGCCTTGAGCACTTGGGTATTGACGAAGAAGCCGATCAGCGATTCGGTCTCGACGCGGTTGCGGTTGGCAATCGGCACGCCGATGCGAATATCCTGCTGGCCGCTGTAGCGGTACAGAAACGCCTGGAACGCGGCCAGCAACAGCATGAACATCGTCACGCCTTCGCCCTGGGCCAGGGCTTTCAACCCTGCCACCAGTGCCGGTTCCAGCGCGATGTCCAGACGCGCGCCACGGAAGCTCTGTTGCGCCGGGCGGGGTTGATCGAACGGCAATTCCAGCACCGGCTGCGTGCCGCTGAGCAATTCGCGCCAGTACGCCAGTTGACGGGCCTTCTCCCCCGCTTCCATCCAGCTGCGTTGCCACAGCGCATAGTCGGCGTACTGGATCGGCAGCGGCACCAATGCACAGTCCTGGCCCTGGCTGTAGGCAGCATAGAGTTGCATCAACTCCTGCACCATCACACCCATCGACCAGCCATCGGAGACGATATGGTGCTGCACCAGCACCAGCACGTGCTCCTCTTCGCTCACTGCGAGCAAACTGACCCGCAGCAACGGGCCTTGCTGCAAGTCGAAGGGACGGGCGATTTCGGCTTCGACATGGGCCTTGAGCTGCGCTTCGTCGACTGCACTTTCGGCGATCTCGACCACCCCGTGGGCCAGCACCTCCTGAGTACGTGCCTCGGCGTCCAGGTGCAGGCGTGTACGCAGGCTTTCATGGCGCGCCACCAAGGTGTCGAAACTGCGCTGCAGGGCGGCCTTGTCCAGCTGGCCGCTCAGACGCAGGGCGCCGGGGACGTGATAAGCGTCACTGTCCGGGTCCAACTGCCAGAGAAACCACTGCCGTTCCTGGGCGTAGGACAACGGCAGCTTCCGGCCGTCCTCGCGGATCGAGGCAATCGGCAGCTGGGCGAAGCTCATGCCCCGGCTTTGCAGGCGCTGGTAGAACTGCTGGCGCTGTTCCAGAGGCAGGCGAAGAAAGCGCGAAACCAGATCGATATTAGGGTTGGAAAGCATGGGTCAAATCGCCTCTAGTTCGCTCAAAAAATCACGAAGATCATCAAAGTCTTCCGCGCTGCCGGCGCGGAAGGTGGCAGCCGCCTGCACATAGGCGCGCAGCGTTTCAGTCTGGAACACTTCCACCAGCGGCACTTCCAGGCCCAGCTCGGCCTGGACCCTGGAGGTGATCTGGATGGCCAGCAGGGAGTGGCCGCCCACTTCAAAGAAGTTGTCGTTCAAGCCGACCTGCGGCAGGCGCAGCACCTCGGCCCAGATCGTGGCGATCTGCTGTTCCAGCTCGCTCTGCGGGGCCACATAGGCCTGTTGCATAAGGCTCACATCCGGTTGCGGCAGGCCCTTGCGGTCGAGCTTGCCGTTGGGGGTCAACGGCATTTGCGCCAGGAAGATGAAATGCGCCGGGACCATGTAGTCCGGCAGGCGGGCCTTGAGTGCGCGACGCAATGCGTCACGGAACTCGGCTTCGTTGGACGGGGCGGACACCGGAACCACATAGGCCACCAGCTGTTTGCCGGTCGGGCCGTCCTGAGCCACGACCACCGTCTCACCGACGCTGTCCTGCTCACGCAGGCGCGCTTCGATTTCCCCCAGTTCGATGCGGAAACCACGGATCTTCACCTGGTGGTCGACACGCCCGAGGTAATCCACCACGCCATCCGGGCGGCCACGGGTCAGGTCGCCGCTGCGATACACGCGACTGCCCGGCTTGCCGAACGGGTCCGGCACGAAGCGTTCGGCGGTCAGCGCCGGACGTTCCAGGTATCCACGGGCCACGCCCTCGCCGCCCAGGTACAGCTCACCGGCGACGCCGATGGGTTGCAGGTTGAGTTGCGCGTCCAGCACGTAGCCGCTGCGGTTGCCCAATAGCGTACCAATCGGTGCATAGACGGCGCCGCAGGGGTCGCCCTTGCGCGCTTTCCACAGCAACGGCGTGACCACGGTTTCGGTCGGGCCGTAGCCGTTGAACAGGTAGGTCGGCTTGAGCGCGCGCCAGGCCAGGTCGTAGCTGGCTTGCGCCACCGCATCGCCGCCAAAGCAGTACACACGCACCTTCGGTGGATTACCGTCGCGCTCGGCATACTCGGCCAGTTGTTGCAGGTACACCGGCGGGAACACCGCCATGGTCACGTTGTGACGGTGCATCTGCGCGTAGGTGTACTCGGGCAACCACAGGCTATCGTCACGGACCAGCACGCTGGCGCCGTTGATCAGCGGGTGCATCCAGCCTTCGTGGGAGCCGTCGAAGGCGAACGACATGAAGTGCAGTTCGCAATCGGCCGGCGATGTCTCATAACGCTCGCCGGTAGCGATGATGTGCGCCACCAACGGGCCGTGGGACACCGCCACGCCCTTGGGCAGGCCGGTGGAGCCGGAGGTGTAGATCACGTAGGCAAGGTTGTCGCCGTGCAGTTTTACCTCCGGCGCGGTGTCGCTGTAGTCGGCCCACGCCTCGGTGCGATCGATGGCCAGGCTGTCCAGGCCCTCGGGAATCGGCAGTTGCGGCAACGCACTGGTGTGGGTCAGCAGCAACTTTGCACGGCTGTCCTGCATCATGTACAGCAGGCGATCACGCGGGTACTCGATATCCAGCGGCACATACACACCGCCGGCTTTCATCACCGCGAGGAACGCCACCAGGCTCTCGGCACTGCGCGGCATGGCAATTGCCACGCGCACTTCGGGGCCGATGCCACGGGCGATCAAGGCATGGGCCAGGCGGTTGGCCTGGCGGTCCAGCTCGCCATAACTCAGGGTTTGCGCATCGAACTTGACCGCCACCGCAGCGGGGTTTTCAGCGGCGCGGTCGGCAACCATTTCGTGTACCAGACGCTCGGCCGAGAAGCCGGCGTCAGTCTGGTTCCACAGCTGCAGGATGTGTCGTTGCTCATCCTGGCCCAGCAGGTTGAGTTGGCTGATGGATTGCTGTTGGTCGGCAACCATCGCCTGCAACAGGTTTTGCCAGTGGCCGGCCATGCGCTCAATAGTGGCTGGGGCAAACAGATCGGTGGCGTAGCTCAGGGAGGCACGCAGGGTCGCCTGGCTTTCCTCCACGTCCAGTGCCAGGTCGAACTGGGCCACGCCTTCATCCCAGCTCAGCACCTCGACGTCCAGTTCGGTGAGGCGCTGCAGGTGATTGGCTGCCGAGGTCACGCGATGGTTGAACATCACCTGGAACAGTGGGCTCAGGCTCATGCTGCGCTCGGGCTGCAGCGCTTCGACCAACTGCTCGAACGGCAGGTCCTGGTGGGCCTGGGCTTCGAGGGAACGTTGGCGTACCTGTTGCAGCAGTTGCACAACGCTCATCTGCCCGTGGATATCGGCCTTGAGCACCTGGGTATTGACGAAGAAACCGATCAGCCCCTCGGTTTCCAGGCGATTGCGGTTGGCAATCGGCACCCCGACACGCACGTCTTCCTGACCGCTGTAGCGGTGCAGCAACGCCTGGTAGGACGCCAGCAGCACCATCGGCAACGTCACTCCGGCGCTCTGCGCCAGGCGACGCAAACCGGCCAGCAGCTGCGGTTGCAACTCGATGCCCAGGCGAGCGCCGCGATGGCTTTGCACGGCCGGGCGCAGGTAGTCGAAAGGCAATTCCAGCACAGGCTGCACACCGCCCAACTGCTCACGCCAGTAGGCCAGTTGACGGGCCTTCTCTCCCGCCTCCATCCATTGGCGCTGCCACACGGCATAGTCGGCGTACTGGATCGGCAAGGCCGGCAGGGCTGGCGTCTGCCCGTGGCTGAAGGCGGCGTACAGTTGCACCAGCTCCTCGACCATCAGTTGCATCGACCAGCCATCGGAGACGATATGGTGCTGCACCAGCACCAGCACATGTTCGTCCTCGGCCAGGCGCAGCAACCGGGCCCGCAGCAACGGCCCGCGCAGCAGGTCGAATGGCTGCGCAACGACGTCAGCCACCCGTGCCTTGAGGCTGGCTTCATCGGTGTCGACCAAATCGATTTCAATCAGGCCCGAGTCTTCAATCACTTGGACCGTACCGGCGGCGTCCTGGCGCAAATGGGTGCGCAGGCTTTCATGGCGTGCCAGCAAGGTGTCGAAGCTGCGTTGCAGCGCCGCCAGGTCCAACGGGCCTGTCAAACGCAGGGCGCTGGGGATGTGGTACGCGGCGCTTTCGGGGTCGAGTTGCCAGAGGAACCATTGGCGTTCCTGGGCATACGACAGCAGCAACGGCTGGCTGCGATCGGCCTTGAGCAGCGCCGGCGCGACCACGCCCTCCTCACCCAGGGCCACCACGAAGTCACCCAGCAACGGGTGTTCGAACAGGGTCTTGAGCGCCACTTCCAGCGCCAGTGCCTGGCGCACCCGCGATACCACCCGCGTAGCCAGCAGCGAATGCCCGCCCAGCTCGAAGAAATGGTCGTCAAGGCCGACCTGGGGCACGCCCAGCACCTCGGCCCAGATCGCCGCGACCTGTTGTTCGCGCGGGGTGACGGCGGCCACATGGCTTTTCAGCAACAGGCGGGTATCGACCTTGGGCAAGGCCTTACGGTCGAGCTTGCCGTTGGGGGTCAAGGGCAGGCTGTCGAGGAACATCACGTGCGCCGGCACCATGTAGTCCGGCAGGCGCTCACGCAAGGCCGCTGTGTAGGCTTGCGCCGGCTGTGCCGCAGACGTCACCAGGTAGGCGATCAAGCGGTCGTTGTCGGCCAGCACCACGGCTTCGCGAACGCCTTCATGCTCGCGCAGGCAGGCTTCGATTTCGCCCAGTTCGATACGGAAACCGCGCACCTTGACCTGATGGTCGACCCGGCCGATGTACTCCACCACGCCGTCGGCACGGTAGCGTGCCAGGTCGCCGGTGCGGTACAGGCGCTCGCCCGGCGCGCCGTACGGGTTGGGCACGAAACGCTCGGCGGTGAGGGCTGGCCGCGCGTGGTAGCCGCGTGCCAGGCCGACGCCGCCGATCAGCAGTTCACCGGCCGCACCCACCGGGCATGGACTGAGCCCGGCATTGAGGATGAACAACGCGGTGTTGGCGATCGGGCGCCCGACCAAAGGTTGCGCCTCCAGCAGGCGATGGGCCGCCGACCAAATGGTGGTTTCGGTGGGACCATAGAGGTTCCATACCGGGCCTTGCAGGTCGAGCATGCGCTGGGCCAGATCGGCCGGCAGCGCTTCGCCGCCGCACAGGCACTTGATACCGCGCAGCACATCGGCACGTGGGCTTTCCAGCAGCATACGCCAGGTGGACGGCGTGGCTTGCAGTACGCTGGCGGATTGGGCGGTGACCAGGTCGATTATCGCCTCCGGGTCCAGCGCCAGTTCCTGACCGCTCAGCAGCACCGTGGCGCCGACTGTCAGCGGCACGTACAGCTCCAGGGCAAAGATGTCGAACGAGAACGTCGTCAGCGACAGCACCCGCGCCTGCGCGCCGATGTCCAGGGTGCCGGCCATGCCGCAGGTAAAGCTGCACAGCGCCTGGTGCGGCACCATCACGCCCTTGGGCTTGCCGGTGGAGCCGGAGGTGTAGATCACATAGGCCAGGTGTTGCGGCGTGACGCTGACCTGCGGGTTGTATTCGTCACCGCCGGCGTCCTCGACCAAAAGCACCTGCAGGCCTTGCGGTTGCACCAGGCGCCCAATCAGCGGCGACTGAGTCAGCAGCACCTGGGCGCGGCTGTCTTCGAGCATGAAGGCCAGGCGCTCCGCCGGGAATTGCGGGTCCAGCGGCACATAGGCGCCACCGGCCTTGAGGGTCGCAAGCAGGCCGACCACCATGTGCAGGGAACGCTCCACATGCACCGCCACCCGCACGTCCGGGCCAACGCCCGCCGCGATCAGGCGATGGGCCAGGCGGTTGGCGCGGCGGTTGAGTTCGCTGTAGCTCACGGCCTCGCCATTAAATTGCAGCGCGATGGCGTGCGGCTGTGTCAGGGCTTGTGCTTCGAACAACTGGTGGACACAGCGCTCGCGTGGGTAGTCGACGGTCGTGTGGTTCCAGTCTTCGACCATCTGCTGCCATTGCGATGGGCTGAGCATCGCCAGTTCGTCCAGGGCCTGGGAGGCATCGTTGACCACTGCGCGCAGCAGGTTCTGCCAGTGCACGGCCAGGCGCTCCAGGGTGGCGGCGTCGAACAGGTCGGTGGCGTAGGTCAGGGATGCCCAAAGGCCGTCGACGGACTCCTCGGTTTCCAGGTTGAGGTCGAACTGGGTCGTGTGACCGGTCCAATCCACCGGCTGCAGAGCCAGGCCAGGCAGTTGCACCGGGCCGGCGCGCAGGTTGTCCTGGTGATTGAACATCACCTGGAACAACGGGTTATGGCTAAGGCTGCGTTCCGGTTGCAGCGCTTCTACCAGTTGTTCGAACGGCAAGTCCTGATGAGCCTGGGCTTCCAGGGCACGTTGCTTGACCTGGGCCAGTAACTGGTCAAAGGCCATCTGCCCGTGCAGGTCGGCCTTGAGCACCTGGGTGTTGACGAAGAAGCCAACCAGACGCTCGGTTTCCAGGCGATTGCGGTTGGCGATCGGCACCCCGACGCGGATCTCGGCCTGGCCGCTGTAGCGGTGCAGCAACGTCTGGAACGACGCCAGCAGGAGCATGAACAAAGTCACGTCCTGGCGCTGGGCGAGTGCCTTGAGCTCGGCCACCAGGGCGTTATCCAGGTGTACACGCCGACGCGCACCGCGCTGGCTTTGCACCGCCGGGCGCGGGTGGTCCAGGGGCAGTTCCAGCACCGCGTGTTCGGTGCCCAGGCGCGCACGCCAGTAATCGAGTTGGCGTTGTTTCTCCCCGGCCGCCATCCAATCGCGCTGCCACACGGCATAGTCGGCGTACTGGATCGGTAAGGCCGGCAACGGCGCCTGGCCTTGATACAGCGCCAGCAGTTCGTCGACCATCACTTGCATCGACCAGCCGTCGGAGATGATGTGGTGCTGGGTGATCACCAGCACATGGTGCGCGGCCGTGATCTCCAGCAGCATGACGCGCATCAGCGGACCGTTGAGCAGGTCGAACGGGCGTTGGATCTCTTGCGCGACCGCCTGCTCGATGGCCGAGTCTTGCACCTGCTGGCGTTGGATCACCATCGCCAGGTTGGGCTGGATGACCTGCCAGGTGTGCTCAGCCTCTTCCACGAAGGTGGTACGCAGCGGTTCATGACGCTGCACCAAGGCCTGGAACGCGTGCTCCAGTGCCGGGATATCCAGCTCACCGCGCAGGTGCAATGCGGTCGGTACGTGGTAGGCGGCGCTGCAGGGATCCAGTTGCCAAAGGAACCATTGGCGTTCCTGGGCGAAGGACAGTGCCAACGGACGGTCGCGCCCCAGCGCCACCATCGGGCTGGCAGTGCCGGCCTGCACCCCTGCGCAGGCCGCCGCGAACGCTTCCAGCGTCGGCTGCTCGAACAACGCTCGCAACGGCACGTCCAGCTTGAGGTCGTGACGCACGCGGGAGATCACCTGAGTGGCCAGCAACGAATGGCCACCGCGTTCGAAGAAATGGTCATCGAGCCCCACCTGCTCGACGTGCAACACCGTTTGCCAGATCGCCGCCAATTGCATGTGCAGCGGGCTTTGCGGAGCGCGGTAGACGTGTCGCGCCTGGCTCAGGTCCGGCAGCGGCAGTGCGCGGCGGTCAAGCTTGCCGTTGTTGTTCAACGGCAGGGCATCGAGCACCAGCCAATGCCCCGGCACCATGTAATCCGGCAAGGACTGGCGCAAGACCGCCGCCAGCGCCTGGGTATCCAGTGGTTGGCCGTGGGCCGCGACCACGTACGCGACCAACTGCGTACCGGTGGCACTCGGCTGCGCAACGACGGCAGCTTCGCGCACCCACGGCAGGGCTTGCAGGCTGGCCTCGATTTCGCCCATTTCGATACGGAACCCGCGGATCTTCACCTGATGGTCGATACGCCCCACGTACTCCAAGGCGCCCGCCTCGTTGTAACGGGCCAGGTCGCCACTGCGGTAGAGTCGCGCACCGGGAACCGTCGAAAACGGATCCGGCAGGAAGCGCTCGGCGGTCAACGCCGGGCGGTCGAAGTAACGCTGGGCCAGGCCGAACTCGGCACCGATGCACAGCTCGCCAACGCCATCGGTGGCCAACAGCTCGAAACCGCTGTCGAGTACATACAGCGAGCGACCATCGCTCGCCCGGCCAATCGGCACACCGAACGCATCACTGGCATCCGCCAGTTGGCACTCATGCACGCTGGACACCACGGTGGCCTCGGTCGGCCCGTAGGTGTTGACCAGGCGCACGCCGCCCAGGCCGGCCGCGTGCCAGGCGCGCAGCCCTTCCACCGACATGGCCTCGCCGCCCACATGCACCTGGCGCAGGTTACCCAGGGCGCGACCATCGGCCGCGCACTCCTTGGCCAACAGGTACCAGTAGGCCGCCGGCAAGTCCGCCAGGGTCACGCCCTGCTCGACGATTTCCCGTGCCAGTTGCCCGGCATCCCACAGTTCATCGCCACGCATGATCAGCGCGGCGCCCACACACAGCGGCGGGTAGCACTGTTCGACAAAGCCGTCGAAACTGAAGGTCGCGAACTGCAGCACGCGGTCCTCTGCACACAGTTGGCTGTAGACCTCGGCGCTGTCGCAGAATTGGCCGAGGGCCGCATGGTCGATGGCCACGCCCTTGGGTTGGCCGGTGGAGCCCGAGGTGTAGATTACGTACGCCAGATCGGCAGCGGCAGCGTGGGTGAGTGGGTTGCTGGCAGGGTAGCCGGCCAGCTCGGTACCGGAGACGGTGAAGTCCAGACGGGCCAGCCCTTGCGGCAGCGGCAGGTCGGCCAGCAACCCGGCTTCGCTGAGCAACAGGTCCAGGCGGCTGTCCGCCAGCATGTAGGCCAGGCGGTCGGCGGGATAGTTCGGGTCCAGGGGCACATAGGCCGCGCCGCTTTTGAGCACGGCCAGCAGGCTGACGATCAGTTGCGGGCCGCGCCGCGACGCCAGGCCCACGCGCTGGCCCGGGCCCGCGCCCAGTTCCAGCAGGCGATGGGAGAGCCGGTTGGCATGGGCATTGAGCTGGGCATAGCTCAAGCGCGCTTCGCCAGCCTGTACCGCCAGCGCGTCCGGTGTGGCAGCAGCCTGGGCCGCAATGCGTTCGTGCACGCGCAGCTGGCGTTGGGCAGCGCCCGGCGACTGGCTCAGTGCAAGCACGTCGCGTTGTGCGGTGGAGTCAAGCAATTGCAGGTTGCCAAGGGGCGCCTGGGCATCCGCGAGCAACTGCACCAGCAGGTGGTGCAGGTTGGCGCTCAAGCGTGCGACCTGTTCAGCGCTGAACCGCGCCCGGTCGTAACTGAACTCCAGGCGCAGGCTGGCCCCCAACTCAATGCCCAAGGTCAAAGGGTAATGGGTGCGTTCATGGTTGTGAATATGGCCAAACGCCAGGCCTGCGGGTGCGCCCTGCTTCAGGGCCTCGGCCACAGGGAAGTTTTCGAACACCAGCAAAGTGTCGAACAATGCGCCCTGCTGACCGGCCCAGCCTTGTATGTCGTACAGCGGCACATGCTCGTGGTCACGCAGGCTGAGATTCAGGGTTTGCAACTCGTTGAGCCATTGGGCGGCCGGTTGGGCTGGCGAAGGCGTACTGACGATAGGCAGCGTGTTGATGAATAGGCCCAGTTGCTGCTCGATCCCCGGCAGCGGTGCCGAACGCCCGGCGACGGTCGCGCCAAAGGCCACGCAATCCTGACCGGTGTAGCGCTGCAGCAACAGGCTCCACGCTCCTTGCAGCACGGTATTGAGAGTGATTTTCTGGCGACGGGCGAACTCGCCGAGGGCCTGTGTGAACTCGCCCTCAAGGATCAATTGATGCTCAGCCGTGCCCAGGCCATCGACCGGCGCGCGCAGCGCTTGCGCGAGCAAGGTGGGTGTTTGCAACGGCGCCAGGGCGGCTTTCCAGAACGTCTCACCCGACGCTTGCTGTTGCAGCCAGCCCAGGTAATCGCGGAACTGCCCCAGCGGCGCGGGCAAGGCCTGGCCGGCATAGTGGGCGATGACTTCACCCAGCAACTGGGCGTTACTCCAACCGTCCATGAGGATGTGGTGACTGGTGAAGATCAGATGCCAGGCGTTACCGGCGCCCCGCACCAGCATCAGGCGAAACAGCGGCGCGGCATTAAGCGCGAAGCCCTTCTCGCGTTCAGCCTCGGCAAGCGCATCGAAGTCGGCATCGATGTCTTCGATCACGTGCAACTGCACGTCGACCTGACGCTGGATGACTTGATGGGCACTGTCCAGGCCCAGCCAGTGGAAGCTGCTGCGCAGAATGTCATGGCGGTCCAGTGCCGCCTGCCAGGCGCGGCCGAACGCCAGCAGGTCGAGGCCGTCGATATCCACGCGCAACTGGTTGATGTACGCCTGGGCTTCTGGCGCGTAGAGGGTATGGAACAACATGCCCTGCTGCATCGGCGACAGCGGATAAAGGTCGGCAATCGCCGGCCCCGCCACGGGCAACGCGTCCAGTTGCTGTTGGGTCAAGCGCGCCAGTGGGAAGTCCGAAGGGGTAACCTGCCCTGCCGGGGTGGCTCGGCAATGCTCGATCAAGGCCTTGAGCTCTGCCGCGTAGTCATCCGCCAACTGCTGCACCGTCGACGCCTCGAACATCTCGCGGCTGAACCCCCATTGCAGCGCCAGCTCACCGCCGTACACCTGCCCTTCCACGGTCAACCAGTTGGCCAGCGGTGCCTCGGCATCCTGGGCCTGGCCGCTGCCCTGGGTAGACGGTACAAACAACACGGATTCGTTGAACTGGCGGTCGAACTGGCCCAGGTAGTTGAAGGTAATGCGTGGCGCGGCCAGGTTCGCCAGGGCTTCGCGGGCCGCAGGCGGGCCGAGGTAGCGCAGCAGACCGTAGCCGATGCCTTTGGCGGGCACGGCACGCAGTTGCTCCTTGACCGCCTTGATCGCAGCCGACAGCTCGCCGCAGGCTTGCAGGCGTACCGGGAACAGGCTGGTGAACCAGCCCACGGTGCGGGTCAGGTCGACACCGTCGAACAGGTCTTCGCGGCCATGGCCTTCCAGCTGGATCAGTGCGGCGTTCTGGCCGCTCCAACGGCTGACCACCCGCGCCAGGGCCGTCAGCAGCAGGTCATTGACCTGGGTGCGGTAGGCCGCTGGCGCGTCCTGGAGCAGTTGACGGGTGTGCTCGGCGTCAAGGCGGATTTCGAGCTTGCTGCCCAAGCGGTTTTGCAGGCCGCCCTGGGGGTTGTCGCACGGCAAGTCCGCGTCGGCCGACTGCGCCTGCCAGTACGGCAGTTGGTCGTCCAGCGCGCGGGCATGGGCTTGCAACTGTTCGGCCCACAGCTGGTAGGCGCTGGTCTTGGTCGGCAACGCTGCCTGGCGGTAAGCCTGTTGCAGGTCTTCCAGGACGATGCGCCAGGAGACGCCATCGACCGCCAGGTGATGGATCACCAGCAGAAGGCGCTGGCTGCCATCGGCCATGCTCACTAACGCGGCACGCAGCAGCGGGCCTTGCGTCAGGTCGAGGCTGCGCTGGGCCTCATCGCACAGCGCCGCCAGTTCATCGTCGCTGCCGGCGTGGGTCTGCCACAGGCCCGGCGCGGTGACCGGCGCGGCGTAGGCTTGCTGCCAGGTGTCGGCCTGTTGCACAAAGCGCAGGCGCAAGGCGTCGTGATGGTTGATCACATGGGTCAGGGCGGCTTCCAGGCGTGCCGGTTCCAAGCGCTCGCGCGGGGTCAACAACAACGATTGGTTCCAGTGGTGACGCGCGGGGATCGCCTGGGCGAAAAAGCCTTGCTGCACCGGGGTCAGGATCACCTCGCCGCTGGCAGGGCCTTGGTCGATCACGGTGGAGTGCTCGAAGCCGGCCACCAACGCCAGGCTGCGCACGCTCTGGTACTGGAACAGGTCGCGCGGGCTGAGGCGAATCCCCGCCTGGCGCGCGCGGCTGACCACCTGGATGGAGATGATCGAATCGCCGCCCAGTTCGAAAAAGTTGTCGTCCAGGCCCACCTGCTCGACGCCGAGCACATCGCTCCAGATCGCCGCCAGGGCTTTTTGCAGGTCGTCTTGCGGCGCGATATAGGCCTGTTGCGGCGTTGCATCCGGTAACGGCAGGGCCTTGCGGTCGAGCTTGCCGTTGGCGGTCACCGGCAGCTTGGCCAGGGGCACCATATGGGTCGGCACCATGTATTCCGGCAGGCTACCGAGCAGCCAGGCCTTGAGGTCGGTGGGCGCCTCGCCCTCCAGCACCAGGTAGGCCACCAGTTGTTTGCCGCCGTGCACCAGCACCACCGCCTCACGCACCGCTGGGTGTTGCATCAGGCGTGTCTCGATTTCACCCAATTCGATGCGCAAGCCGCGCAGCTTGACCTGGTGGTCGAGACGGCCAAGGTAGTCGATCACACCGTCATCACGCTGACGCACCCGGTCGCCAGTACGGTACAGGCGCGCGCCGTCACCGAAGGGGCTGGGCACAAAACGTTCGGCGGTCAGTGCCGGACGGCGGTGGTAGCTGCGCGCCAGGCCGGTGCCGCCGAGGTACAACTCGCCGGCCACGCCGGCAGGCACCGGGTTGAGCTGCGCGTCGAGCACGTAGGTGCCGAGGTTGGCGATCGGGCGGCCGATGGGCACGGCGTCACGGCCTTCGTCGATGCAGGTCCAGTGGGTCACATCGATGGCCGCTTCCGTCGGGCCATAGAGGTTGAACAAACCAGCCTGGGGCAGCTTGGCGAACACCTGCAGTTGCGCGTCCAGGGGCAAGGCTTCGCCGCTGCACACAATACGCTTGAGGCTTATGCAGGCCTGCACGTGCGGCTCATGGATAAACGCCTGGAGCATGGACGGCACGAAGTGCAAGGTGGTGATCCCGTGCTCGCCAATGGTCTCGATCAGGCGCGCCGGCTCGCGGTGTTCCCCAGGGGCGGCGACCACCAGGCGGGCGCCGGTCATCAACGGCCAGAAGAACTCCCACACCGACACATCAAAGCTGAACGGGGTTTTCTGCAGCACCGCGTCACTGGCATCCAGGCCGTAGGCCTGCTGCATCCAGCACAGGCGGTTGACCAGTGCGCGATGGCTGTTGCCGGCGCCCTTGGGCTTGCCGGTGGAACCGGAGGTGTAGATCACATAGGCCAGGTTCAGCGCGTGGATGTCGACGGCGGGCGCTGCGACGCTGTAAGCGTCGAGCCAGCCGGGCGCCTGGTCGAGGCGCATCACCCGAATGCCTTCGACAGGCAGCAGTGACAGCAGGCTGTGCTGGCTGAACAGCAGCTGGATGCCGCTGTCTTCGATCATGTAGGCCAGGCGTTCCTGGGGATATTCGGGATCGAGGGGGACGTAGGCGCCGCCGGCCTTGAGCACAGCCAGCAGGCCGATGACCATCTCGATGGAACGCTCAACGCAGATACCCACCAGCGCATCAGGACCGACCCCGTGGTCGCGCAAGGCATGGGCCAGTTGGTTGGCACGGGCGTCGAGTTGCGCATAGGTCAGCATGGTCGCGCCGAACACCAGCGCCGGCGCATCCGGGGTGCGCTGTACCTGGTCTTCGATCAGGTGATGAATGCCCCGCTCGGTGGGATACGCTTGTGCGGTCTGGTTCCAGGCGTGCACCAGCCTCTGCTGCTCATCGACGGCCAGCATCGGCAACTCGCCGATACGCTGTTCGCCATCGGCCACCATGGCCTGCAACAGGCTGATCCAGTGGCGTGCCATCCGCGCGATGGATGGCGCGTCGAACAGGTCATTGGCGTAGGTCAGCGCGGCGTGCAAGGTGCCGGATTTTTCATAGGTGTCGAGGGTCAGGTCAAACTGGGTGGTGCGGCCTTGCCACTCCACCAGGGCCAGCTCCAGGCCGGAGGCGGTGCTGACCGAGGCGATGTCGGCCACCACCGGCTGATGGTTGTACATCACCTGGAACAGCGGCGTATGGCTCAGGCTGCGCTCGACCTTCAGGGCTTCCACCAGGCGCTCGAAGGGCAATTCCTGGTGCGCCTGGGCGCCAAGGGCGTGCTCCTTGATACCTTGCAGCAACTCGGCGACGCGGGTTTGCCCGCTCAGCTCAGTACGCAGGACTTGCGTGTTGACGAAGAAGCCGATCAACCCCTCGACTTCCGTACGGTTGCGGTTGGCGATCGGCACGCCGACGCGGATATCGCCCTGGCCGGTGTAGCGATGCAGCAACACATTGAAGGCGCCGAGCAGCAGCATGAACAGGGTGACGTTGTGCTGTTGCGCGCAGGTGCGCAACTGCGCGGCCAGCGCCGGGTCAATCGCGAAGTTGTGGCGGGTGCCCTGATAGCTGGGCATGGCTGGGCGCGGGTGGTCCGTTGGCAGTTCCAGCACCGGATGCTCATCACCCAGCCGCGCCTGCCAGTATTCCAATTGACGGGCCTGTTCCCCCGCTTCCAGCCAGCGGCGCTGCCACAAGGCGTAGTCGCTGTACTGGATCGGCAGCGCCGGCAATGGCGGCGCTTCGTTGCGCTCGTGGGCGTCGTAAAAACGGATGAACTCGTCGATCAGCACGTTCATCGACCAGCCATCGGAAACGATATGGTGCAGGGTCAGCAGCAGCACGTGCTCCTGGGCATCGAGCTTGAGCAGTTGCACGCGCAGCAGCGGGCCGTGTTCCAGGTCGAACGGCAGCAACGATTGGCGGCTGGCCGCATCGTTGACGGCGTGTTCGCGTTCGGCCGGGGCCAACGCCGTCAGGTCCAGTTGCTCAATGGCCAGCGACGGCTGTACGGCCACCTGCATCAGGCGCTCATCGGCCTGGCGCTGGAACACCGTACGCAGGGTTTCGTGCCGGGCCACCAGACTGGCGAACGCCTGCTCCATGGCGCCAAGGTTCAGCGCACCCTTGAGGCGCACGGCGCCCGGCAGGTTGTAGGCGCCGCTGTTCGGGTCCAGTTGCCAGAGAAACCACATGCGCTGTTGCGCGTAGGACAGCGCCTGGCGATCCTCTGCCTCCACGCCGGCCGGAATCGGAAACCGCGAAAAATCCACCCCTTCTTTCTGCAATGCCTGCAGGAACAGCTGGCGTTTTTCCAGGGGCAACCCGATAAACCGGCGAGCAAGTTTCAAGGAGTCTTCAGCATTCATTTGTTGGAGTCCGGAGCAATAGGCAGGAAGCACAAAGGCACGTCGTCCCTATAAAACGAACCGGAGAGGGAAAAATTAGCGGGGGATGGGAGGCGCAGAGCGAGCTGTCATCAAGGGTTACATCAATCCCGGGAACGACACACGAACCCCAGCTAGCATTGACGGACACCATCTTTTGCAACTACATTTAGTTACACGCAGGGAACGCCGTGTCCAAAAATGAAAAGCTGCTCGCCAAACTGCTCAACGAGCACATGGCATTTACCTGGCCCGAGCTCGTCACGCTGCTGCGTCGTCTTGGCTACGCACAGATTGAGGGGGCTGGAAGCCGCGTCAAGTTCGACATCGGCGATCCGAGTGCAATGATCACCTTGCACAAGCCTCATCCCGGCAACGAACTGAAACACTACATTCGGCGCCAGATCATCGAACAATTGAAATCAGGAGAACTGATTCAGTGAACAACCAACTGAAACACAATGGCTACATCGGCTCTATCGAAGCCAGCCTCGAAGATAACTGCCTGTTCGG
The DNA here is from genome assembly GCF_900105325.1 of Pseudomonas marginalis. Classification (NCBI taxonomy): domain Bacteria; kingdom Pseudomonadati; phylum Pseudomonadota; class Gammaproteobacteria; order Pseudomonadales; family Pseudomonadaceae; genus Pseudomonas; species Pseudomonas marginalis. The sequence goes on along the minus strand of NZ_FNSU01000003.1, from coordinate 390,496 downwards.
CAAGATCCTGTTCATCAAGGCACTGGTGAGCTACGAAGGCAAAACCGTCGCCGAACTGGACGCTGCATTTCGCGAAGCGGTGGACGACTACCTCACTACCTGCCAGGCCCTTGGGCAAACACCGGAGAAGCCGTGCAAAGGCTCTTTTAACGTGCGGGTCGGCCACGATCTTCATCTTGCCGCCGCCCTTGAAGCGACACGTAAAAAGGTGACCCTGAACGACCTGACGCGCCAGGCGCTGAACGAATTCCTGCAACATCACCGAGCGGACCCCTGCCCCGTGATTGGCTGACGTTTCATTGCCAGGATGACGCTCAACCCAACCGCCGATAGCCCAACACCGCTGACCCCATCACCACCGCCCCCGCCGCCAACGCCACCCAGAACCCGCTGGCGGCGCCAAAATGGTCGATCATCCAGCCGGAGCTGGCGGCACCGATGGCCACGCCGATGCTCAGGCCGGTGATCAGCCAGGTCATGCCTTCGGTCAGGCGGCTCGCGGGCACGCTCTTTTCCACGAGGGCCATGGAAACGATCAGGGTGGGGGCGAAGAACAGTCCGGAAATGAAGATGGCCACCGCCAGACCCGGAATGTTGCTGACCATCAGCAACGGCAAGGTGGTCAGCGCCGTGGCCGCGCCGCAGAACAGGAACTGCCGGGGCAGCGGCGCCTTGAGTTTTAGGGTGCCAAAGGCCAACCCCGCCAGGCACGAGCCGATGGCGTACACCGAAAGCACGATGCTTGCCGCCGCCGGTTGGCCCTGGTGCTGGGCAAAGGCCACGCTGACCACATCCACCACACCCACGATCACCCCCATGGCCAGCAGCAGGATCATCAGGATCAGCACCGACGGTGACGCGATCAGCCAGCCCTGATGGTGAGCGTGGTGCTCATGCACCGGGGGTTCGGTCGCGCGTTGCAGCACAAACGTGGTAACCCCAACCGCCAGCAGCAACGCGGCCACCAGAGGCCCGGCTTCGGGGAACAGCACCACGCTCAAGCCCACCGAAATCGGTGGGCCGATGATGAAGCACACCTCATCCAGCACCGATTCCAGGGCAAAGGCGGTTTGCAGCCTGGGCTGGCCGCGGTACAGCTCGGTCCAGCGCGCCCGCACCATGGCCGACATATTCGGCATGCATCCCGCCAGGGCAGCAAACAGGAACAGCGTCCAGGTCGGCGCCTGCAACCGCGTGCACAGCAACAGCATCAACAGCGCCCCGCCGCCGATCAAGGCAGCAACCGGCAGCACCCGGCCTTGGCTGTACCGGTCCACCAAGCGTGACACCTGCGGCGCGCAAAACGCAGTGGCCAGGGCGAACACCGCCGCCACCGAACCGGCCAGGCCATAACCGCCGTGCACCAGGGAAAGCATGGTGATCAAGCCAATACCTGCCATGGACACCGGCATGCGTGCCAGCATGCCGGCCAATACGAAGGCCCGCGAGCCGGGAACCTGGAACAACTCGGCGTAAGGGTTTGCCATCCTGCTCAACCTCTTCCTGATGCCCTGGAACTTGCTATCCGCAGTGATCAAGGCAAAATACATACGGTGCGTATGTGGCGAATCATGCGTAACATACGCGGCGTATGTCAATCTTTCACTTGCCCATTGTGAGTCCTGCCCATGAGCCGAGCCCGTGCCGAAATGATCGAAGACACCCGCGCCCGGCTGCTTGCCAGCGCACGGAAGGCCTTCGCCACGCAAGGCTATGCCAACACATCGATGGACGATTTCACCGCCCACGCCGGTCTGACACGCGGCGCGCTGTACCATCACTTTGGTGACAAGAAGGGGCTGCTGGCCGCCGTGGTTGCTCAACTCGATCGTGAGATGGACGCATGTTTGCAGCGTATCTCAGACGAAGCCCAAGACCCATGGAGCGGTTTTTGCGAACGCTGCCGCGCTTATTTGCGCATGGCCCAGGACGGCGAAATCCAACGCGTTGTGCTGCAGGATGCGCCGGCTGTATTGGGCGATACCGGCTCCCAGCAACACTGTGTCGAGTCGTTGCGCCAACTGCTGGAAGCCCTGATGCAGGCGGGCATCGTCCCTGGCGCACCGAGCCTGGCGCTGGCGCAGTTGATCAATGGCAGCCTGGTCAACACCGCCCTGTGGATCGCCCGGTCAGAACATCCGGATGAGCGTCTGGAGCAAGGTTTGCAGGGCCTGGAACTCCTGCTGCGCGGCCTGAAACTCACACCAACCGCTTGATCTGCTTATGCCGCCACACCAGCCGGTAGTACGCGGCCTGCAACCCCAGCATCGCCAGGTACGTTACCGGGAACGCCATCCAGACGCCTTCCAGGCCGAAGTGCGCATTCAACAGGTACGCCATCGGTAGCTCGACACACAGCACGCAGAAGATCGAGATCGCCACCGGCATCAGCACCACGCCGCTGGCGCGCATGATCCCGCCGATCACGGCCTGGAAGCCGAACACGAGGATGCTCCACAACATGATGTGCAGCAGGTGCTCGGCATTCACGCGTGCGGCGTCATCGGTGATGAACAACCCGAGCAACCAGTGCGACAACAGATAGCCCAGCACGATCAGGCCACCGGTCAGGCACGTATTGATCAACAGCCCGGTACGCAGGATCGGCCCGATACGCTCCAGCCGCCCGGCCCCAATCGCCTGGGCCCCGAGGATCGAAGCAGTGATGGCAATCGACAGGGCCGGAAACTGCACGTAGTTGACGATCTGCGTCACCGCCCCATAGGCCGCCGTGGCCTGGGACCCATGGCCATTGACCAAGGCAAGGATGACCAACTCCGACAGCGACAACACCACCATCTGCAAGCCTGTAGGCAAGCCGATGCGCAGGACTTTGCCGAGGATGACGCGGTCCAGGCGCAAGGCCGCGAGCAGTTCGCGGTCCGGCGCCATCACATGGTTTTTATGGCGCAGGCGCAGGATCAGAAACAGCATCGCGGAGGCATTCCCCACCAGGCCTGCGTACACCGCGCTCTGGATCCCCAGGGGCGGCAGGCCAATCCAGCCGCGAATCAGCGCCGGGGTCAACAGCAGGCCGACCAGGGTCGAGACCATCAGCGCCAGCAGCGGCGAGATCGTGTCGCTGACCCCGCGCAACAGCTGGGTATAGAGGATAAATACCAGCAACAGCGGCATGATCAGCATCATCATCTGGGCATAGCCCACGGCATCGTCGAGCACATCCGCAGGCGTACCCAATGCCTGCAACGCCGGGCGCGCAAACAGGCTGCCCAGCACCGCTGCGATCAGGCCCACCAGCGCGCCGAGGGTCAGGGTGGCACCGGTAATCGCCTTGACCATCCCGGTTTCCTGGGCGCCCCAGGCCTGGCCAATCAGCACCGAAGCGCCGGCCCCCAGGCCGATCACCAGGGCAATGAAGAAGAACACGATGGGGAACATCCCCGACACCGCCGCCAGCGCCTGGGTGCCGAGCATCTGCCCGACATAAATACCGTTGAGGGTGCCGGAGAAGCTTTGCAGGAAATTGGACAGCACCATCGGTGCCAGAAAGATCAGGTAGACCTGCCACAGCGGGCGTTGCAAAGGGCTTTGCATGAAAAACGGGGCCTCGGAAAACTAAAGCGTCCGAGGGTTATACCGTAATTGGATCCTATCTTCCTGCGCTTTGCATGATGGATGGGGCGCCAACACTCGCTGGTTCCGATGCCCACATTGGATCTTCAGCGTCACCCCGACTCAGGTCGCCACTCAAAAACGGCTCGGCGTGCCGATGGAATATGCACAGTCCAAGGAAGGCGCGGTGCTGCTCAACGTAGCCGCACGCGTGGTCGCACGCAATGACCAGCCGGAACGGGCGCAGAAACTCAACGCCTTGTTTCTGGCCGCCGAGGCTCAGGCACCGGCATTGGAAGAAGGCGACCAGATTCCGTCGAGCCCGACTACGCCGACCACCGACAAGACCCGAGCACGGGTGGACGCGATGCACAGTTACTTGCAGACGGCGAGTTGATCATTCCCACGCTACGTGGAACGATCATGGGGCGATGGGTAACGCACGTTTGTGGGCGGTCTTCAGGTAGGCGCGTTCCACGATGTCCCTCACCCGCTCACTCACCGGCTCACCCATCAGGTACGCATCGATCTCCTCGTACGTGCAGCCATAGGCCTGTTCATCCAGCTTGCCCGGCGCCAGCTCTTCGAGGTCGGCCGTGGGCTGCTTGTGCACCAGGTTCGCCGGGGCGCCGAGGGCACTGGCCAGCAGGCGCACCTGGGTCTTGGTCAGGCCCGACAGCGGGGCCAGGTCGCAGGCGCCGTCGCCGAATTTGGTGAAGAAGCCCATCAATGCTTCGGCGCCATGGTCGGTGCCGACCACCAGACCGTTGTGCAGGTTGGCCACGGCGTACTGGGCGATCATGCGGGTGCGGGCCTTGACGTTGCCCTTGATGAAATCCACCTGGGCGGCGCTGGCTTCGGTGGCGCTGAGGCTGGCCATCAGGCCGTCGACGCTGGCGGCGATGTTCAGGGTGTCGATGTGGTCCGGGGTGATGAAATCCAGCGAGGCCTGGGCATCGCTCTCATCGGCCTGGGTCTTGTAGGGCAGGCGCATGGCGATAAAGCGCGCGGCGTAGTCCTCGGCCCGCAGTTGCTCCACCGCCAGTTGGCACAGGCGCCCAGCGGTGAGGGAGTCGACGCCGCCGCTGATGCCCAGTACCAGGGCCTTGCAGCCTGAATGGCGCAAGGTGGTCTTGATGAAGTCGAGGCGCCGTTGGATTTCCTGGGCTTCACCGCCCTTCACCAATGTGCGATCGATGTTGAGTTCCTGCGCGATACGTTCCTGCATGTCACACCTCCACGTTGCCGACATTGAATACCTTCGCTGCGTACTGCAAAAACGAGGGGTCTTCGCAGACGTTCTTCACCGGGTCATCGGAGAACTTCACCACCGGTTCGCCGTGTACGCGCACCAGCTTCATGACGATGCTCAGCGGCTCGACGCCTTCCACATCGCAAGCCAGACTGGTGCCCATGCCGAAACCGAACCTGGCCTTGCCACGGATGTGCCGCAGGATCGGCAGGCACTTTTCGAAGTTCAGGCCGTCGGAGAACATCAGGTCCTTGGTCATCGGGTCGATACCCAGCTGTTTGTAGCGGGCCAGCACCTTGTCGGCCCAGGCGATGGGATCACCGGAGTCCTGGCGCAGGCCGTCATAGAGCTTAGCGAAGTACAGGTCGAAATCCTTGAGGAAAAAATCGGTGCTGATGGTGTCGGTCAAGGCAATGCCCAGGCGGCCGCGGTATTCACGCACCCAGTTTTCCAGGCCGGCGTTCTGGCTTTCGCGCAACCGCCCCAGTTGCTGATGCACCATCATCCACTGGTGAGCCATGGTGCCGATCAGCGGCAGGTCGAATTCGTAAGCCAGGTGCGCATTGCTGGTGCCGACGAACTGGCCGGGGAAGTCGCGGCGCATGATGTCCACCACTTCGCGCTGGGCCTTGAACGACAGGCGCCGGCGCGTGGAAAAATCGGAGACGCGCAGGTCGGCCAACTCCTCGCGGCTGAGGTTTTTCTCCAGCCAGTCGAACTTCTGGTAGAGCTTGCGGGTGACGTCTTCCAGGGTCACGTCGGGGTATTTGGCGCGGTTGCGCAGCTCGCTGACCAGCGCCAGTACCGGTTGTTCGAACATGATGCAGTGCAGCATCGGCCCGACCACACGGATGTTCAGTTGGCCGTCGACTTCGCTGACGTGGATATAGCGCAGGTTGAAGCGGAACAGGCCGAGGAAGCGTTCGTAGTCGGGGGTCAGGTATTCGCGAAAGCGTGGGTTGAACAGAAAGCGCAATTCGCCCTCGCGCATCTGCAGGCCGGCCATGTTCTCAAGCTCGGCGCGCAACTCGGGGATCAGGTGACCGAGCTTTTCCTTGGCGCGCACGATGAAGTTGTATTCCACATCGACATTCGGGTGCTGGTGCAACACCGCCTGCATCATGGTGAAGGTGTAGTAGTCGGTGTCGAGCAAGCCCTGGATCACCGGGGCTTCGTAGTCGTAGGCACTTTCCATGGTGTATCTCCTTAACGCGTGGCCATCGCGGCCAGTTCTTCGCGGGTGCTGCTGATGACGGCACCGGCCTTGAGCAACTCATTGACGGCCTGTACACCGCCCTCCTCGCTGATCCCCCGGCACGCCGGCAGGTGCAGGACCACCTCCAGGCCGGCCTTGAGCAGTTGCAAGGCGGTGGTCTTGACGCAGTAGTCCAGGGCCAGGCCGCCGACGATCACGCGAGTGACGCCCTGGGCCTTGAGGTACTCGATCACGCCAGTGGAGAGTTTGTCGTGCAGGTCGTGATAGCAGGCGCCATAGGGGTGCAGGTCGGGTTCGACGCCCTTCCAGATGAAGTAGTCGTAGTCATAGGGCGTGGGCAGCTCGTCGAGCAAGGTAAAGCCTTCGGTGCCCGGCACGCAGTGGCTGACCCAGGTCACATCGGCGTGTACCAGGCCGGTGGGCTGGAGCATCTCGCTGTGCTGGGCGACCACCCAGGGTGCATGCGGGGTGTGGGCGTCCTTGCTGCCGACGCGGTGGCCGGCGAGGCTGGCCATGTAGTTGAGTTCGGCACCGATCCGGTCACCGCCGGCCACCGGCAACTCGTTGGGGCACAGCGGCGTGAAGCTCTTCTGGGCATCGACGTCGAATGAAGCAATGGCAGTTTTCGCAAGGGTCATGGCGGTTCTCCTGTGGCCTGGAAACAAAAGTACACGTCATGTACTTTCATTGCAAGAAACATTTATTTATCTATCCTGACGCAGGTACATGACATATCTGTTCGATCCGTTAGACTGTGCCCCACCGCTGTTCAGAAGGACGTCACATGCCCCTTAGCCCCTACCTCCATACCGTCGACCTGTGCGTGCTGTGCTACTGCCGCGCCGCCGGGGAACTCCAGTTGTTGCTGAACAAGCGCGAAGCCGAGCCCTTCGCCGGGCATTGGGCGTTGCCGGGGGTGGTGGTGAATGGCGGCGTGCAAGATCTGAGCCTCCAGGATGCGGTGGAACGCTTACGCGCCAGCAGCAAGGTCGGCCTGGAGCTGGCCTGGAGCGAGCAAGTGGGCACGGTGGGCGATGCGTTTCGCGATCCGCGTTGCTGGTCGTCGTCAACGTACTACCTGGCGATCGTCGCGGATGAGGTGGCGCCGAGTGAGCATCAAGGCTGGTTCCCGCTGCAGGCGGTGGCCGATGGCAGCATCAAGTTGCCGTTCGATCACAACAGCATCGTCGCGGCCGTGCAGGAACGCCTGTTTTCCAAGACGCTGTACAGCAGCTTGCCGCTGATGTTCCTGGGCAATGAGTTCAGCGCGCCGGAGGCGACCACGATCTTTTCCCTGGTGCTGGAGCGGCCGGTGCTCAAGACCAGTATTCGCCAGCGCTTGTTGAAGCTGACGGAAGCGGGATATTTGCGCGAGACGGGGCGCAAGAAGCAGGGTGAAGGCGGCAGGCCCCAGGCGACGGTGGAGAACCTGAAGCCTGGGGCGGTTTACTTCTTTGATCGCAGTTTTGCCGACTAGGCGCCCTTTTCAAGGACGATGACGTTCAAATGTGGGAGGGGGCCCGCCTATCTTGCTGATTCCTGGCTGGCCGCAGAGCTGGTATGCAGGGCGCTATGTAATGCCCCAACTGGTGGACGCTGCTTATCGAGTCATTGCGGTCGATCCTCGTGGTATGGGGAAAGTGATGCACCCATACGCACGGAGCTCATTCCACGTAACGGAGCCACAAATGCGTCCGGCCGGAGATCGCCTGTGCGACTGCACAAATGCGTGTCTGTAGGTCTTCATCGCTGGTGTTGTAGAGCGCACAGAAGTCTTTGGCTACGACGTTAGCAAGGGATGTATCAGGCGGTTCAGCACGAATGAAGCCGATGTAAGAAGCACCTACGCCCATCAACTCATAGCCATGTGCTTCTGAAAAGTGACGCGCAACCGCAAAGTTTTTCGCAGGATCCAGGTCGGACGTGAAATAGCCATTCGGGAAAGCCGCGAGTGCCTGGCAAGACTGCTGAACGGGCACCAGGAGCGCTGAAAGAGGCTGCTCTAGAAGAGAGACAGGGTCGTTCTGGTAAGCGATCCACTCTTGCAGGGCCTGCTCATCGAGTGTCAAACCATGAGCGCAAGCATCTTCGAAAGATGTGACTGCAGCCAAGTTCATGAAATTGCGATAGCAGATTGCAAACTCCGCTTTCGTAGTCGGATAGCCTATGTATTCACCATTCTCGAAGCACTCTGGAGGTAAGCCCGCTATGTCCTGCTCCGATGCATCGTCCATCCCTAAATTGTTGCGCGCATGCCCCGAGGTGTAGCGGGCTTGGTGCAGATCATCGAGCGAGAACAGAGGTTTAAAGCCTGGGTGCGCCACAGCAATCTTACGACGAGCTTCGGTCAGATCGTCAACGCTGGTAATTGCGCTCACGCCGTACTCATCGCATGTACCTACAGACGGATTATCACGCATACCATTACCGCGAAATTCGATATCCATAAACCGTGGCCTCCTCCAGGCTGTTACTGAATTGAGTGAGTAATCCTAAGCGTTCCAGGATCATCATATGAAGATCTGCCTCCAAGCGACAACAGGACTTGGTTTGACTCCCCTGCCATCACAGAGCAGCACGCTACGCTAACGTTGACGTTCGTACTCCAAGGTCATGTTGATGTGCAAAACTGGCTTACCATGCAATTTCTAATCGACTCAGGGAAGAAAGCGCAGCGTTGGCACTGGCTTGCAACGCAGATCCACCCAATAAATTGTGGAGGTAACAGGATGGACAGAAAGCAGACTGCAGAGGTCAATCAGGACATTGAAGCGTCAATTTGGCGAACTGCTAATTGGCTGAATAAACCGAGCCTTTGCCAAGTCTTTACTGACGGCACCTTGGAGATGGTTACCGACGCCCAAACCGACTTCTGGCGTGAAACGCACTACGGATTCATACGCGACAGCGGACATTTCTTAGGGTTTTCAACCTCAGGAAGCTTTACTGCTCAGGTCAGAGTTAACGCCGATTTTCGCGAGCTCTATGATCAAGCCGGAATTATGGTCAGGCTCAATGAGGAGACTTGGCTCAAGGCGGGGATAGAATATAACGATGGAATGCCAATGATCAGCAGCGTGCTGACCCAAGGCCGGTCGGATTGGGCGCCTAGCTGCTTCACCGGTAACCCAAATGATTTCTGGCTTCGTTTAACCATTTCCGATGGAGCACTACGCTTGCAGTACTCAACGGACGGCGTGACTTGGCCATTGCTCAGGCTTGCACCCTTTCCAGAGGCGGAAAGCTATACGGTTGGCCCTATGTGCTGCACACCGGAACGGCAAGGGTTGAGGGTAAAGTTTTCTGAATGGTCTTTGAGTCAGCCCATCGGGCGAGACCTGCATGATTTGAGCTAGCCAGTATGTCGAGCAGGCAATCAAGCAGATGACTTTTTGATCCATCGGGGACTCTCGATTCCATGACATGGCCAGTTACCTCCTGGCCATGATTCATACATGTAAAGGTGTCTGCGGTCTGTACCGGGGCAAGCCCCCTCCCACAGTTTTGATTGGGGAATGACTTCAGCTCATCCAGTTGCCGCCGTCGACGTTGTAGGTCTGGGCCACCACATAATCAGCCTCCTTCGACGCCAGGAAAATCGCCATCCCGGTCAAATCCTCGGCCGTCCCCATCCGCCCGAACGGCACCTCCGCCCCCACCCGCCGCTTCTTCTCGCCAGGCGCCAGGCCTTCATGCCTGGCGAACAACGCATCCACCCCGTCCCAATGCTCGCCATCCACCACGCCGGGGGCGATGGCGTTGACGTTGATGCCCTGCTTGATCAGGTTGAGCCCCGCCGATTGCGTCAGGCTGATCACTGCCGCCTTGGTCGCGCAATAGATCGCCACCAACGGCTCGCCACGCCGCCCGGCCTGGCTGGCCATGTTGATGATCTTGCCGCCGTGACCCTGGCAGATCATCTGCCGGGCGGCGGCTTGCAGGGTGAACAGCGTGCCGGCGACATTGATCGAGAACAGCCGATCAAAGCTGTCGCGGCTGATGTCGACGATGGGCGCCAGGTCGAACAGCGCCGCGTTGTTGACCAGGATGTCGAGCTTGCCGGCCTGGGCGACCACGGCGGCAATTGCGCTGTCGATGGAAGCCTGGTCGGTGACGTCCATCGCTACCGCGTAGGCCTGTGGGCCAAGCTCGGCGGCGGTGGCCTGGGCCCGCTGCAGGTTGATGTCGGCGATGGCGACGGTCGCGCCTTCAGCGATATAGGCCTGGGCAAACGCGCGGCCAATCCCGCGCGCCGAGCCGGTGATCAGCGCGCTCTTACCTTCGAGTCGTTTCATAAGGCAGGTGTCCTTTGAACATTATTTGGGATAGCCGGCGCGTTTCATTTCGCGCTCGGTGGTGGACTGCGCCTGGAGCAACGCCTGCTCGACCGACATGCCGCCCGTCAGCGCCGCCGAGAACAGCTTGCCGACGGACGTGCCGATGGCCTGGAACTCGGGGATGGTCACGTACTGGATGCCCACGTACGGCACGGGTTTGGCCGACGGGTGCGCGGGGTCGGCGTGCCGCATCATCTCCAGGGTCACCTGGGCAAACGGTGCGGCCTGGAGGTACGACGCGTTATAGGTGGACTGGCGGGTGCCAGGCGGTACGTTGGTGATGCCTTCTTTATCGGCGACCAACTGGATGTAGTCCTTGGACGTGGCCCAGGCGATAAAGGCCTTGGCGGCGTCCTTGTGCGTGGACGTGGCCGGGATGGCCAGCGACCAGGCGTACAGCCAGGAGGAGCCTTTGTCGGTGACTTCGGTGGGGGCCGCGGCGAAGCCTACGCTGTCGGCGACCTTGCTCTGGCTCTTGTCGGTGGTGAAGGAGCCGGCGACGCTGGCATCGACCCAGATCGCGCACTTGCCGCTGTTGAACAACGCCAGGGTTTCGTTGAAGCCGTTGCTGGACACGCCGGGCGGGCCGTATTGCTTGAGGGTGTTGACGTAGAAGTTGGCGGCGGCGGTCCATTCGGGACTGGTCAACTCAGGCTTCCACTGCTCATCGAACCAACGCGCACCGAAGGCGTTGGCCATGGTGCTCAGCAGCGCGATGTTCTCGCCCCAACCGGCCTTGCCGCGCAGGCACATGCCGTATTGGCCGTTGTTCTTGTCGGTGAGCTTGGCGGCGAATTCACCGAGCTGCGTCCAGGTCGGGTGCGCCGGCATGCTCAGGCCGGCCTGCTTGAACAGGTCGGTGCGGTAGTAGGTGACGGTGCTTTCCCCGTAGAACGGCAAGGCATACAGGGTGCCGTTGACCGACAGGCCCTGGCGCACCGAGGGGAAGATATCGTCGGCGTCGTAATCGGCCGGCAATTGGGTCAGTGGTTCCAGCCAGCGCTTGGCGCCCCACAGCGGGGTTTCGTAGGTGCCGATGGTGAGCACATCGAACTGGCCGCCCTGGGTGGCGATATCGGTGGTGAGGCGCTGGCGCAGCACGTTTTCTTCCAGCACCACCCAGTTGAGCTGGATGTCCGGGTGCTGCTGCTCGAACACCTTGGAGAGGCGTTGCATGCGGATCATGTCGCTGTTATTGACAGTAGCGATGGTCACGGTGTCGGCTGCCTGGCTGGGCAAAGCCAAGGCCAGGCCGGAAAGCAGGAACAACGCTTGCGGAATCTTGGACATAGCGGTTTCCACCTGTTGTTTTTGTTGTTGAGGGCCGATTACAGCAGCTTGGGCCTAGCCCTCACAAACGCATGGCGCATGCGCGGCTGATACTTTTTTAACCGCTGGTTCAGGATCAAAAAAGTATCAGTGCCGGGCGAAACCGGGGGTAGCGCAGGTAGTGCCACCCGCGTATTTTGAGGCGACTGCACCCATAGAAGAGGCATCACCATGCCCGTCAGTCGCGCCAAGCTGTTCGAACACCGCCCCGCCGAGCTTGAGGTGATCCTGCCCGAGCCGCAGCACTGCTTTCGCTGGTTCGAGCACGACTACCCTTACGATCTGGCGCGCTGGAACCACCACCCCGAATTCGAAATCCACCTGATTCGCCAGGGCAGCGGCAAGTTGGTGGCGGGCGACTATATCGGTGCGTTCAGTGCCGGGCATGTGGCGCTGATCGGCCCGGACCTGCCCCACGACTGGATCGGCGAACTGGCGCCCGGCGAACACCTGGCCGGCCGTGACGTGGTGCTGCAATTCGACGGCGCCGCCCTCCTCGCCCTGCGCGACACCCTGCCGGAACTCGGCGACTTGCACGCGCTGTTCGAACAGGCCCGGCGCGGCCTGGAATTCAGCGGCGACACCGCCGTGCAGGCCGCACGCTTGATGGAGGCCATCGGCAACGCCCACGGCCTGCAACGGCTGACCCTGTTCCTGCAACTGCTCGAGAGCCTGAAAAACGCTCCGGCGCAGCAGGTAAAGGCCCTGGCCAGCCCCTGTTACGCCCCGACCCTGGACGCACGCAGCGCCGAGCGCATCAACAAGGCCTTCGACTACCTGATGCGCGAACTCACCGGCGACGTGCGCCTCTCGGTCATCGCCCAACAGTTGGACATGAGCGAACCGGGCTTCTCACGTTTCTTCAAGCGCAACACGGGCCATGGGTTTATCGACCTGATGCGCAAATTCCGCGTGCAACGCGCCTGTCGGTTATTGCTGCAAAGCGAGATGTCGGTGGCGGATATTTGTTTTGAAGTGGGCTACGCCAACCTGTCCAACTTCAACCGGCACTTTCGGATCGAGATGCACCAGACGCCCAGTGAATATCGCCGCGAACCGCCGATACACCTGTTCAACCCCATCGAGAAAATGACACCCAGTCATTTCTGATCAAAAGGTCGAGTAATTCGGCTTTTTTCCATGACATTCAATCCATTAAGCAAAGTTGGTACAGCCTGTGCAACCGTTTGCGGTACGAACTTGACCGCCAAGTTCACCACGACCCGATGAATCGGGTTCAAACCGCGTACGAATAGGGACTTTCAATGCACCCCACCTCAAAGCCCCGTGCCTGCTTTGGTGTTTCCTTGCTACTGGCCGCCGTAACGGGAGTACTCAGCGCGCCCATTTTGGCGCAGGAAAAATCCGTGGATGACTCAGCACAGGGCGAAACCCTGAGCCCTGAGGCCAGCCCGGCGAAAAAAGGCGTCTATCTGTCGGAATGGTTCAACCAGGATCTGACACTGATCGGCAGTAAAGACATCAGCTTCGGCCCCAAGCCCCAGGATGATGTCTACCTGGAATACGAGTACTTCGGCCGCAAGGGGCCCTTCGAGTTGTACGGCTACATCGACGTGCCGAAGATCCTCGGCATCGGCAACAGTAACGACAAAGGCGCGTGGGACCATGGCTCGCCGGTCTTCATGGAGCACGAGCCGCGTATCTCCATCGACTACCTGGCCGGACGCAGCCTGGCCATCGGCCCGTTCAAGGAATGGTATGTGGCGTTCGACTGGATCTACGACCACGGCAGCAATAAGGCCAACCGCGCCAACACCCTGTACAGCGGCCTCGGTACGGACATCGACACCCATTCGCGAGTCAACTTGTCGGCGAACTTCTACGGGCGTTACCAGTGGGAAAACTACGGCGCCAGCAATGAGTATTCCTGGGATGGCTACCGCGCGCAGATGAAATACATCGTGCCCATCGGCAAGTTCGACAACGGTGCGTCGCTGACCTATATCGGTTTCACCAACTACGATTTCGGCTCGGACCTGCACAAGGACAACCCGGCGCGCACCGCCAACGCCCTGGTGGCAACCAACGTGCTGCTGTATTCCTTCACCCACCTGCGCTTCACCCTGGTCGGTCGTTATTTTCATAACGGCGGCAACTGGGAAGATGGCAGTGAGTTGAACTTCGGCGAGGGTAACTTCCGCGCCCGCTCCGACGGCTGGGGTTATTACGCCGGCGTTGGCTACCAATTCTGATCAAGGAGTATTAGATGAATACATTTACCCGTCTTTCGCTGGCCGTCGGCCTTGCCCTGCTGCCCCATGTAGTGCTGGCTGATTCTGCTGCCCCCATCAAGCCCAAGGTGATGCTGATCACCATGTTCGCCCCCGAGGCGCAAACCTGGATCGACCGCCTGGAACTCAAGCAGGAAGTGCGCGTGCCGGGCCTGTCCGCCGAATACCCGGTGATCCGCTGCAACACCCGGGACGTGTGCCTGCTGGTGACCGGCATGGGCCAGACCAACGCCGCCGCGTCCACCCTGGCCCTGGCGTTGTCGCCCAAGTTCGACCTGCGCCAGAGCTATTTCCTGATCGCCGGGATTGCCGGGATCAGCCCGAAACACGGCACCATCGGCACTGCCGCCTGGGCCCACTACCTGGTGGAGTTCGGCACCCAGTGGGAGCTGGATTCGCGGGATGCGCCCAAGGATTGGCCGACCGGCTACCTTGGTATCAACACCAAGGGGCCCAACGAAAAGCCGCCGCTGGACTACAAGACCGAAGTGTTTGAACTGAACCCCAAGCTGCAGGCCAAGGCGTTCGCCCTGTCGCACACAGTCGAACTTACGGAAAGCAAAGAGTCCGCCGCCTGGCGCAAACACTACCCCGCCGCGCCCGCCAACCAGCCGCCGCAAGTCACCCGCTGCGACACCCTGGCGGGCAATACCTGGTTCTCCGGTACGCGCCTGAGCGAACGCGCCGAGGTGTGGACCAAGTTGCTCACGGATAACAAAGGCGAGTACTGCACCACCCAACAGGAAGACAACTCCACGTACGAAGCCTTGCTGCGCGCCAGTCGCGAGGGGTTGGTGGACATCCAGCGCCTGGCCGTCGTACGTGCCGGTTCGGACTTCGACCGCCCATACCCCGGCTACAGCGAAGTCGACAACCTGCTCAAATACGCCGACCAGGGCGGGTTCGTACCGGCGCTGGAAAACCTGTACCGCACGGGGAACCCGCTGGTACAGGCGATCCTCAACAACTGGTCGGCCTGGAAAAAAGGCGTTCCAGAAGCCTAGTGCCGCTCAAAAAGTGTCAAGGCAGGAAGATGATTTTGTCCGCGCTGCCTTGGTTCACCTCCCCATAGCATT
This sequence comes from Pseudomonas marginalis, assembly GCF_900105325.1. Lineage (NCBI taxonomy): Bacteria > Pseudomonadati > Pseudomonadota > Gammaproteobacteria > Pseudomonadales > Pseudomonadaceae > Pseudomonas > Pseudomonas marginalis. The sequence continues at coordinate 375,461 of NZ_FNSU01000003.1, read as the reverse complement.
GCACCCCATCGACCAGCGCCACCTCGCGCAGGCCGGTGGGCAGCGGCAACAAGCCTTCGTCGAAAAAACGTCCGAACTGCTCCAGCATCACCGCGCACTGCTCACAGTTGTAGAGCAATGAATTGATCCCCACCACCGAGCCGCCCTTGCGATACAGGGCCAGGGCCGGCAGTTGTACGTGACCGTCCACCGGCGCGGCAATGATCGCGATGCGACCGAACGGCGCCAGGCCTGCCACGGCCGCCGGCAGCCAGAAACCGGTGGTGTCGAAGATCACATCGGCGCCGCCCTTGAACACCGCATTGACCTGCGCGCCCAGCGCCTCGGGCTTGCCCAACGCAATCGCGTCGAACCCTTGCCCCTGCAATACCTCGACCTGATCAGCCTTGCGCACCGCTGCCAACACCTGCGCACCCAGGACCCTCCCCAAGGCTAATGCCGCGCTGCCCACCGCCCCATTGGCGCCGATCACCAGCAAGCACGTGCCTTTGTCCACGCCACTGCGCTGCAGCGCATCCCAGGCCGTGGTGTAGGGCACACCCAGGCTGGCGGCCTGGGCAAAACTCAGGTGGGCAGGTTTGTGCGCCACGCCTTTGGCCGACACGGTGAGGTATTGGGCGTGGGAACCGTCGGCGAAAAAGCCCAGGTCGCGACCGGTGCCCCAGACCTCCTGCCCCACCAGCGCCTGCGGACCTTGCACCACCACGCCGGCGAAGTCGCGGCCAGGTATGCGCGGCACGGTGGTGTAGGGGAAACGCCCGAGTACGTTCTTCACGTCGCTGGGGTTGAGGCCCGCCGCCTTGATCCGTACCAGCACTTGATCGGCGGCCGGCACCGGCGTCGCGACGTCGACGAAGCTCAGGGCGGCAAGGTCGCCAGTGGTGGAAAATTGCAGTGCTTTCATTGCCAGTATCCATCGAAGGGAGAAAAGGAATCAGGACAACCAACCGCTGACCAACTGCCGGCCCATGGGCCAGAGTTTTTCGCCGAGCAGCATGCCCATCAGGCCCACCAGCGCAATGGCAGGCGGTGCGGGCGAACGGAAGTCCAGCGCGCCGTAGATCACGCCGACAAAGAGGCCAATGGCAAGGGAGATCAGGTAACTCATGGGGGCGACGCCTGTTGGGTTGATGGGCTTAGTGTAGGGAGCCCATCCCGGCAGCATCGGCCAAGGGCTTCAGGATTTCGGCCAACTCACGTACTGGGAAGGCGCCATCCCCAGTTCACGCCGGAACATGTCGCTGAAACTGCTCGGCGAATAGCCCAGGGAACGCGCGACAGCACTGACCGACTGGCCCTGGATCAGCTCGGCCACCGCCGTGGCCAATTGCACCTGGCGGCGCCATTCGGCAAAGCCCATGCCCAGGTGGTGCTGGAACAGTCGCGCCAAGGTGCGCACGCTGGCACCTGCCGCTTCCGCATGCTGCTCGAAAGGAATCTCCAGGGACGGCGCCGCCATGACCGCCTGGCACGCGCTGATCAGCCGGCGATCGGCCTCCACCGGCATGGCGATACGGATCTGCGAGCGGCGTGCCCGTTGCAACTCCAGCAGGGCCAGGCCGACCAAGGCGGCGTAATATCCCTCGTCACCGCTGTCGCCCTGTTCCACCAGCGTGACGATCAACTCACGCAGCAGCCCACCGACTTCAATCACTTGCACCTGGCTGTCCAATGTCGCCGCCAAGGCCGGACGCAAGTAGATATTGCGCATCTGCAAATCCGACACCACCCGGATGCCGTGCTCCACGCCCGGCGGCAGCCAGACCGCGCGCTGGGGCGGTACCACCAGGGCTTCACGAGGCGTCTCGACCCACATCACGCCGCTCATGGCATAGAGCAATTGGCCCCAGTCGTGGCGATGGGGCTCCACGTACAGGCCACGCGGGTAGGTGCGCGCCAAGGGTTGCACGGGGACGGCATGATCACTGAGGTCGGGGGGTGCGGCCAGGGCCATGGGGAGCACATCTATCGGGAGTCAGCCGCCATGGTAATGACCACCGCCGGACAATCCGAGTGAATTTTTGCCGCCGAGGGCGATCACTTGCTTACACCACCAGGGTTGAGGGGCCAATGAATAACGCAAAACTGTTTGTGATCGACTACACCCTTCATGAGGAAGCCAAGTCATTCATTATTCGTCTGGAAAAGCTGGATACCTTGGAGGCCTGGCATTGGGCAAGCTGTGACGCCGGCGTGGGCCGTATCGGCCGTTTCGCCCGCGAGCGGGTGAAGAAAACCAGCCAGGAACAGGCCGAGAAATTCGGCATAAAAAACGTTCAATGGCGCCGCTCGGATGCGCGCGCCCAGGCTTGATCAAGGAGAAATGAGCATGGATTCAATCAACGGCAAGGCGCGCATCGATTACACCCGGGACACGTTGTTCGGGCCATTGGCCAAGCATGTCGAGTGCCAGGTGAGCGTGCAGCATAAGCCCGGCTGGCTGGTGCTGAAGGTGTTCCAGCCGCTGCCGGACGATTTGCATGATGCGCAGACCCTGGTGCTGGCCCTCGAAGGTCGACGAACCAGCGGCGTGGTAAAAGACAGCCGGCGCTTGTCCGACCACAGCCTGCGCCTGGAGCTGGAACCCCAGTAATCGATACGCAGGGAGCCCGCTATTCAGGCTCCCTGCGAACGTATTCAGCCTTTAGCCGACTTGGCGCACTCGCACCCCGTCGCCGCCGCACAAGGCTCGCCATGGGCATGGTGCTCGGCGCAGCCCTGGCAGCAATAGCCCTTACCGTCCTTCATTACCGCATCGACGCCCAGCACACACTTGCAATGTGGGCAGGCACAGGTTTGATCAGGCATGGCCAGACTCCTTCTTCATGGTCGTCCGGTGCGGCGGTTGCCGGCACCTTAAGCAGTGACTGCCAGGCCTCGGCGATGGTTCAAACCATCAGTCGGTGCGCGTATTGCTGCGGTACATGAACACCAAGGCCAGAGCCAGACACACCATCGCCAGGATGCGGCTGCTCGACAGTTCGACAGCCGGGTTGCCCAGCCAACCGAAGTTATCGATCAGCATGCCCATGCCCAATTGCCCTGTGATCACGGCCACGGTTGCCACTGCAGTACCGACCACCGGCACGGCCCCGACCATCACCATCATGTACACCACGCCGAACAATGCACCGGTCAGTTGCCATTTGGGCACGTCCAGCAGGCTGAGGACCTGGGCCGGTTCGAAGAAGAAAATCAGCAGCGCGGTGGTGAGCGCGCCCACTGCGAACGTCAGCAGACTGCTGCGCAACACGCCCACCGCCTGGCCGAGACGACCATTGATTGCCGCCTGCACACTCAGCACCGCACCGGCAGCAATCACCAGCACCAATAACAGAATCAGATTCATCGCCTTACCCTCGTGCAATCAGAACAAGTGCCGCCACAATCAACGCCAGGGCTATCCAGCGCTCGCCATTGACCCGTTTGCGTGCGGTGCCGAACCAGCCGAAATGGTCGATCAGCACGCTCTTGCCCACCTGGCCGGACAAAATCGCGATCATGGTCATGGCAATACCGATGTGCGGCGTGGCCAGGGTCAGCACCACCACATACATCGGCCCCAGGAACCCACCGATCAGTTGCCAGCGCGGCAACTCGGACAACGCCGGGCCCTTCTGCGGGCCGCTGAACAGCAGCAGCAAAAACAGAATCGCCGAGCCGACGCCGAAGATGCTCAAGGTTGCCCATAAATGCCCCACCTGGACGCCCAATGGCCCGAGCAACCCGGCCTCCACCGACAGGCCCATGCCCGCCAGGATCACCAGCGGCAACAACAGCAACCGTAAAAGGCTGTTTTTTGGCCTGGCTTGCGCCACACCCTCGATAGAACTGGCCTGCATACATCACCTGCGCGTCAATAAAGGAAACATGGCGCGCATTATCCGGTGGCCTGCCTGTGCGATAAATGGGAGTATGCCGACAACACCTTTGCGCACTACGCACAACCCGGAGGCCTGATGCAGGGCTTGAATGAATTGAGTTTCAAGGCGCTGCGCCTGTTCGTCGCGGTGCTGGATCACGGCAGCTTTTCCGAAGTGGCTCGCCGCGAAGGCCTGGCGCCCTCCTCCATCTCCCGGCAGATCCAACTGATGGAACAGGCCCTCGGCCAGCAGTTGCTCTACCGCCACACCCGCGCGGTGAGCCCCACCGAAGCCGGGCGCCTGCTGGGGCGACACGCGCGCTTGATGCTCGAACAGCTGGAAGCCGCCGGCCAGGCCCTGCAGGAACAGGAAAGCGAACCCAGCGGCCTAGTGCGCATCAACGCGCCGATGGTGTTCGGCCAGCGTCACCTGTCACCGTGGCTGGGCGAGTTATGCCGGCGCTACCCGAAGCTGCAACTGGACATCCAGCAAACCGACACCTTCGTCGACCCGCTGCAAGACGGCACCGACCTGCTGTTCCGTATCGGCGTGCTCAACGACTCCAGCATGCAGGCACGCATCTTCGCCCCCCAGCGCTTTCGCCTTGCCGCCAGCCCCGCCTACCTGGCCCGCCAGGGCACGCCCCAGCACCCCGAGGAACTGCTCCATCACCAGTGCCTGGCCTACAAGGGCATCACCGGCCAGCAACGCTGGTTCTTCCGCAAAGGCCAGGGCGACTGGACACCCTACAGCGTCAAGGGCCCGATCACCGGCAACCACGCCGACACCCTCACCCACGCCGCCGAACAAGGCCTGGGCCTGGTGGTGTTTCCGTCCTGGCTGATCGGCGAAGGCCTGCGTGCTGGCACCCTGCAAGCGGTACTGACGGAATATGAAGTGGCGACCACGCTGGAGCCGCAGCAGATCGCTGCGCTGTGGCCGGGGAGCCGACGACTGTCCCTGAAGGTGCGCACGGTGATCGATTATTTTGTGGAGTGTTTTGGGACGGTGCCGTATTGGGATCGATGAGCGGTTGAGGAATTTTCCGAGTAGTAAAAGTAGGCTCGGTCTGATTTAACGGGCCACTCTATTTTGGACCGGGTGCATTGGGGCAGACTTTGGCGATGTCTTTTTGGAGAGATGCCATGGTTTTCATGTACCCAAAGCCGTCGCGCGCTGAACGTGTGGCGGCAACCAGCGGTCGGCTCGTCTTGGATAGCTCACCCAGTTTTGGCTATATTTGGCCAAAATACGCGGAGCACCTCATGATTACCGTACCCTTGGGCGAAGCAAAGAATAACCTGTCAAAACTGGTGGATGACGCCGCCGCCGGCAAAATTATCACCATTGCCAAGCATGGACGTGCGATGGCGCAACTCGTCCCCGTGGGGAAATCCAAAGGTCAGCGAATTGGCGCGATGAAAGGAAAGCTCGTTGTCCCCGAGGACTTTGATGCGCCCCTGCCAGCCGATCTGCTGGATGCGTTTGAGGGCAGCCATCCATGAGGGTGCTGCTGGATACCCATGTTCTGCTCTGGGCACTGACTGACGACCCGAAGCTATCCAGCAAAGCCCGACGACTGATCGAGAATGCCGCAGAGATCTACGTCAGCGCGGCAACCTTCTGGGAAATGGCGATCAAGGTCGGCCTTGGAAAACTCGATGCAGACCTGGACGAAATCCGGGAATACTGCCTTGAAAGCGGTTTCGTCGAACTGCCCATCACCTCGGAACACGCGATTGCCGTCAAGGATCTTGAGCCTCATTACAAAGACCCTTTTGATCGGCTTATCGTAGCGACAGCCATCAGTGAACCGATGAGACTATTGACCGCCGATACGCAGATTGCCCAGTACACATCCTTGGCAATCCTGGTATAGCCCGCACCCACGGCCTGGAACTCAGAACACCCACTGCCCAATCAACCACGCATTGGCGCCACTGATCAGCGCAAACAGAAACCACGCCAACACCCGAGTGTGCAGGCGATTGACGAACGGCCCCATCAGCTGCTTGTCGCCGGTCATGCGGATCAACGGGTACAACGCAAACGGCAACTGCAGGCTGAGCACCACCTGGCTGAGGATCAGCAGCTTGCCAATGGCCTGGTCGCCCATCAACCACACCCCGAGAAACGCCGGGATCAGCGCCAGCCCACGGGTGATCAGGCGGCGTTGCCAGCAGGGAATGCGCAGGTTGAGGTAGCCCTCCATGATCACTTGCCCGGCGATGGTGCCGGTAAAGGTCGAGCTTTGCCCGGACGCCAGCAAGGCGATGCCGAACAGGATGCTGGCAAAGGCGCCGCCCACCAGCGGGTCGAGCAAGCGGTAGGCGTCCTGGATCTCCACCACCTCAGTGTGCCCCGTCTTGTAGAAGGCGGAGGCGGCGAGTATCAGGATCGCGGCGTTGACCAGCAGTGCCAGGGCCAGGGAGCCAATGGTGTCGATCCGGGCCAGCTTGACCGCGTCCTGTTTGCTGGCGAGGTCTTTGCCGATCAGGCGGGTTTGCACGATCGAGCTGTGCAGGTAGAGGTTATGGGGCATCACCGTGGCGCCGAGAATACCGATGGCCAGGTACAACGGCGCGGCATCGCTGATGGCCGACAGGGATGGGGTGAAGCCACTGAACACATCCGGCCAATACGGTTTGATCAGCACCAGCTCAATGAAGAAACACACGCCGATGGTCGCCACCAGCGCCAGCATGATCGCCTCCAGGCGGCGAAAACCACGGTTTTGCAGGGCCAGGACCAACAGCGTATCGAAGGCGGTGATGACAATACCGGTGGTCAGGGAAACGCCCAGCAGCAGGTGAAACGCCAGGGCGCAGCCGAGTACTTCGGCGAGGTCGGTGGCGATGATGGAGATTTCCGCCAGCACCCACTGGGTGCGTGCGGAGCGTTTGCTGTAGCGCTCACGGCACAGTTGCGCCAAGTCCTTGCCGGTAGCGATACCCAACCGCGAGCACAGGCACTGCACCGCCATCCCCGCCAGGCTGGCGAGCAATACCACGAACAACAGGCTGTAGCCGTAGCGCGACCCGGCTTCGATGGCCGTGGCCCAGTTGCCTGGGTCCATGTAGCCGATGGAGATCAGCAGGCCGGGGCCGGCGAACATCAGGATGCGCTTGAAGAAGGACGCCTTGGGGTCAACGGCAACGGAGCCGGCCACTTCCGGCGGGCAGAATGGAGCGGTAGCGATTTTCGGCAGGCTGAATTTCACGCGGTATCCCAGGCAAACATACTCGACAGGGGCTCAGCTTATCAGTCGGACGCAACCGTGCGCATCACCGTCTCCCGAGGCAGGTCAAACGCCTCCACGACCTGTACCACCAGGTCCATCTCCTGGTTCAAGGCTTCACGCTCCATGCGCTGGCGAATCACCCCGATCACCACCACGGCCAGGGTGGTGATCGAGTACGCCGGGCCGGAAAACGCCCGTACACCGCTCACCAGCAACATCGCCGCCGCCAACGCCTGGCCGACCACCGGGATCGCGGAGGCCGCACCACGACGCAGGATAAACCCGGTCAACCCGGCCAGCGCCGTGCCGCTCAACGCCGTAGTGGCTGTTCGGCCGACATCGAAACGGCTGAACAGACCCAGCTCCTTTTGCGCCGCCGCCTTGAGTTCAGCGTCGAATACCTGGCGGTCGGCGTGGCTGAGTTTGTCCTTGTACTGCTCGAGCAGTTTTTCCGCGACCTGGGCTTCGAGGTCAGCCAGTGCCACCGTTTCAACGGGCTCGGCAAACTTGATTCCCAGTCGCTGCGCCACCTCTTCGGCAATCTGCCGATAGTTCACGCCATGGCCACGGGCAAGGTTCATAAAGCTGTCGCCGCCCATGCGCTGCAACTCGATGGCCAGCTTGAGCGGCTCGCGTACCGTGGCGTCAATCGACGCACTGCGCTTTTGCGCCATCAATTCGGCCAGGAACGCCAGCTCCTCCGGCCGCGCCTGCACCAGGGCCGCAAGCAAGTCGGTGTCCTCTTCGGCAAAGCGTACCTCGCTACTGCGCTGGTCGGCGCGGATCACGCCGCGCCGCTCATGCAAGAGGTCGGTGTACTGCACCACGGTCTGCAACTGCGGCCAGTACGCGGCATGATCAAAGGTAGCCAGGTGCACATTGGTAACCTTGGCCTTGAGTGCCGGCGTCACCGGGATCGCATACCGGCCGATGCACCGCTCGGTGTCCGGCTTCATGGCCAGGGCCCAGTCCTTGCTGGAGTGGCAATTGATCACCCGCCCCTTGAGCGGCGCACACACCTCATCCCAAGGGCTGGACGTACAGATCGCTCCGCCCATCAACAGCAGGTTGTCCAACGGCAGTTCCCGTGCGGTATCCGGGCTGGCAAGCAGGCTCTTGACCAGAATCCGCGCCCCCAGGGAATGCCCGATCAGGTTGATACGCCGCACCTGCAGCGCCTCGCCATGCAGGTAGCTGGCCAGCTCCGGCAGTAAGCTCCTGGCCACTTCCTCCACCCGCGCCTCGACGCTTTTGTAGTGGTCGAGAAAATAGGCAATCGCCTTGCCCACGCCGACGGTCGCGGCACCGATGCTGCCACCACCCAGCATCGCGGCGATCACCTCCTTGAAGGGCGCAAACAGGTTTTCCAGAAAATGCCCCGCCGGCCAGAACAGCATCAGGTTGGTCGAACCCTCGATACCCGCCAGCTGTTGCTTGAAATTGCCCAGCTGTTGCCGGTTAAAGAACGCCGAGTAACCGTGAACATAGAGATTGAGCACATCGCCCTGAGGCTCGCCGCACAATACGAACGTGGGCTTGCGGGTGCGGTGCATTTCATCCCACTGGTGCTGCATGGGCCGGTGACTCCTGGTAACGAGGGACGGCGATAATAACAAAGGGAGGCCTGTAGAACGGTGAATCCTGACCGGCGTGGCGGTCGCGAAGGCTCAGAACTGCGCCGCAGCCTTTGATTTGGCCAGGTAGCGCGCCGGCGAATCCCCCAGGTTGCGCCGGAACACGGAGGTGAATGCACTGGAACTGCTGAACCCCAATTCGAACGCGACATCGGTGATGGACGTGCCATGGCTTAGCCGTGCGGTGGCTTCCAATAGGCACACCTGCTGGCGCCAGGACACGAACGTCATCCCCGTGCCCTCGTAGAAATGGCGGGTGAAGGTGCGCCGACTCATGTTCGACCAATCAGCCATCTCGTCGAGGGTGATTTTCTGCGTGGGCGCATCCAGGAAGCGCTGACACGCTCGCGCCAGCCGCGGCTCGCACGGCAATGGCGCGCTGAGTGGCAGCTCGGGCATGGCTCCGATTTCATCAATCAACAGCGTCAGCACGCAGTGATGCCTCACGCTGGGTAATGCCGAGGAGTCGATAGCCAGCGCCGCCTCCAGTAAATGCCTGAGCAGGGGCGACACTTCAAACACCTGGCAGCGGTCCTGCAACCGCGCCCGCTTAGCGGCATCGGTGTCCAGGTAGGTATTGAGCATCACCACATCCCCGCGCATATGCATTTCATGGGGCACACCACCCGGCACCCAGATCGCCCGTTGCGGCGGTACCACCCAGTTGCCGAGATCGGTGAACATTTTCAGCGCGCCGGTGGAGGCATAGGCGAACTGCCCACGTGAGTGCGTGTGCCGCTCAAAGACGGTGCCGCAAGGGTATTCGCGCAGCGTTACCACGGCTTCTGGGCTGGCGGAATCAAAGGTCGGAATCATGGCCCGATTCTGTCAAAAGATGGCCTTGCATAGCAAGCGGGCCAACCCGCCACTCCCCTAACATCAACGCCCTCGAAAAAGCGTCATGACCAAGGGAACATTCCATGCTGAAAAAACACCTGGCGCTAGCCGTGCTCGTCACCCTGGTATGGGGGGTGAATTTCCCCATCACCAAACTCGGCCTGCGCTCGGTCGACCCTTTTGTCCTCACGGGCATCCGCTTTTCCCTCGCCGCCCTGCCGCTGGTGTTCTTCATCAAGCGCCCCGCCGTCAAATTCAGCTACGTGGCCGCCTACGGCGTCATCTTCGGGCTGGGCATGTGGGGCGTGATCAACTATGGCATCGAGAGGGGTGTGAGCCCCGGCATCGCGTCATTGATCATTCAACTCAGCGTATTTTTCACCATGGGCTGGGGTTGCGTGTTGTTCAGGGAAACACTCCGCGGGACGCAAATGGCGGGTGCATTTATGGCCCTGATCGGCCTGGCAGCTATCATCTCCACCCGAGAAGGCAGCCACGCAGTGCTGGGTGTGATGTTGATCGTACTCAGTGCGCTGGCCTGGAGCGTGGGTAACGTCATCATCAAGAAGTCGGGGGTCACTGAGGTCTTCTCGTTCATGGTGTGGGCCAGCCTGTTTCCGCCGATCCCGTTATTTCTCATGGCTTGGCTGATGCATGGCAGCGCGCCGTTCGAAGGCTTGCAATCCAGCCTCGACATCATTGCGATCCTGTCCATTCTGTTTCAGGTGTACCTGGCGACGCACTTTGCCTACTGGGGCTGGAACTCGCTGCTCAAGCTGTACCCGGTGTCCACGGTGGCGCCACTGTCGTTGTTGATTCCGGTGTTCGGGATCAGCAGTTCGATGCTGCTGATTGGCGAGCGCGTTCCCTCGCCAGACCTGATCTCGATTGCGATCATCATCGCCGGCCTGGCCGTGGGTTTATACCGCAAGCCGGTGTGAACCGCCCGCCGCCAGACACACACTGGCGTGTTGTCCCCTCAAACGCAGCAAAAACACAATTTTCGAAAGGTAAAAAGCGCTCTAATACCCTCCTGTCGATTGGTTTTAAAGATCCTGGAGTTCGCAATGCCCCATGAAGGCAATCTGTTACAAGCAGCCGTGGTGTTCCTGCTCGCCGCCGTGCTGACCGTGCCCCTGGCCAAGCGCCTGCAATTGGGCGCGGTGCTGGGCTATCTGTTTGCCGGCGTGATCATCGGTCCGTCGGTGTTGGGCCTGATTGGCAACCCGCAAAGCGTCGCGCAGTTCTCCGAACTGGGCGTGGTGTTGCTGCTGTTTATCATCGGCCTGGAGCTGTCGCCCAAGCGTTTATGGGTGATGCGCAAGGCGGTATTTGGCGTCGGCCTGGCCCAGGTGCTGCTCACCGGCCTGGTCATGGGAGCGGTGGCGTTGTGGCTGTTTGGCCAGTCGTGGAACAGCGCAATCGTGCTCGGCCTTGGCCTGGCGCTGTCGTCCACCGCGTTCGGCCTGCAAAGCCTGGCCGAGCGCAAGGAGCTGAACCAGCCCCACGGGCGCCTGGCGTTTGCGATCCTGCTGTTCCAGGATATCGCCGCGATCCCGTTGATTGCCATGGTGCCGCTGCTGGCCGGCAGCGATCATCCGACCACCGAAGCCCAGGGCCTGCAACACGTCCTGCAGATCCTCGGCAGTATTGCCGTGGTGATCATCGGCGGCCGCTACCTTCTGCGGCCGGTGTTTCGCATCGTCGCCAAGACCGGCCTGCGCGAAGTGTCCACCGCCACCGCCCTGTTGGTGGTGATCGGCACCGCCTGGCTGATGGAACTGGTGGGTGTGTCCATGGCCCTCGGCGCCTTCCTCGCCGGCCTGCTGCTGGCGGACTCGGAGTACCGCCACGAACTGGAATCCCAGATCGAGCCGTTCAAGGGCCTGCTGCTGGGGCTGTTCTTTATCAGCGTGGGCATGGGCGCCAACCTCAGCCTGCTGCTCAGCTCACCGCTGGTGGTGATCGGCCTGACCCTGCTGTTGATCGGTTTGAAGCTGCCGCTGCTGTACGCCGTGGGCCGCATGGTAGGTGATCTCAACCGCGAAAGCGCCCTGCGCCTGGGTGTGGTGCTGGCGGCGGGCGGTGAGTTCGCCTTTGTGGTGTTCAAGATCGGCCGCGACCAGGGCCTGTTCGAACCGCACCTCTACGACGTGCTAGTGCTGACCATCACCCTGTCCATGGCCGTCACCCCGCTGTTGCTGCTGGTCTGCCCCAAGCTGTTCAAGCCCAAGGTCAAGCCGGTGGAAGTACCGGAGGAATACCGCACCATCGAAAGCGATGCGCCGCGCGTGGTGATCGCCGGCATGGGCCGTATGGGGCAGATCGTCGCGCGGATCCTGCGCGCGCAGAACATCTCCTTCATCGCCCTCGACACCTCGGTGGAAACCATCGAGCTGACCCGCAGTTTCGGCGGCATGCCGGTGTTCTACGGTGATCCGCAACGTCCGGAGATCCTGCACGCCGCCAAGGTCGACCAGGCCGAGTTCTTCGTGATCGCCATGGACGACCCGGAGATCAACATCAAGACCGCCGAACTGGTGCGCAACCTCTACCCGCACATGCAGATCATCGCCCGTGCGCGTAACCGCCAGCACGTGCACCGCCTGGTGGACCTCGACGCCTCGCCGGTTCGCGAGACCTTCTACTCCAGCCTGGAAATGAGCCGTCGCACCCTGGTGGGCCTTGGGTTGACCCAGGCCCAGGCCGATGCCCGCATCACCCGCTTCAAGCACCACGACCTGCAAGTGCTCGCCGCCCAGCACGCGGTGTACGACGATGCGGCCAAGGTGATGCAAACCGCCCAGGAAGCCCGGGCGGAACTGGCGCGACTGTTTGAGATGGATCGGCTTGAGGAAGAGTCCGACAAGGTGTGAGGCTAAGGGCGAACGATATTGCGAATTTTCTGACAGAATGTGCCGCAATCTCGTTCACCCCTGGAGCGCTTCATGGCCACGTTCACCAAGACCGCTATCCTGCTGGCCCTCGCGCTGACCGCCGGCAGCGTCTTCGCCGCCGCCAAGCCGGCCACGCAAACCATTTCCACCTTGGGCGGTAAGTTCAACTTCAATCTGCCCAAGGCTTACGCCGCCGAAACCCTCCCGGCCGGCAAGGCCGAGGACGGCACCGCTGATACCCAAGGCACGATGTACGCCAACCAGACAACGAAAAGCGTGGTGATCGTCGCCGAAACCGTGCGTAACGACGGGGTGAGCATCAAGGACAACGACCCGCAGTTCCTCGATGGCGCCGTGGCCGGCTTCGTCAAGGACCAGAGCGCTGCCCTGCCCGACTTCAAGAAGCTGAGCGAGAAGAAACTGACCTTCAAGGGCCTCGGCCTGCGCCAGGTGGACAGCACCGCCACCCAGGGCGGTGGCAAGACCTTGAACTCCACGTTTCTCGGCGGCTCCGGCAACCACTTGCTGGTAATCCAGGCGATCTCGCGGGCCGATGATACGAAGGGGCATGCAGAGCTGGTTAAGCAGATTACCGGCGGCAAATAACAAAGAGTCCTGACAACGCCCATCAAATGTGGGAGGGGGCTTGCCCTAATGCCAGTCAGTTAAGCGTACATCGCCTCCTGTAGGAGCGAGCTTGCTCGCGAAAAACGTCAACGATAACGCGTGCGTCCTGAATGAACGCGGCGCCTGTGAGTTTTTCGCGAGCAAGCTCGCTCCTACAAAAAGCCTTAACTGACTGGCATTAGGGCAAGCCCCCTCCCACCTTCATTCAGCGCGCTCACTTCAAATTTGTTTCCAGCCACGCTTTCAAGTCCTGCACTTCCGCCTCACTGACGGTGTGGTTCATCCCCGGATAGCCATGAAACTCCGGCTTCAACCCAAGCCCCACCAACACCTCATTCGCCCGCGTCGCCGACGCATACGGCAGTGCCTGGTCCAGGGTGCCGTGGCCGATAAAGATCGCCAATTTGTTCAAGCGCTCATCCGGCTTCAGCTCAGCCTTGAGCACCGGCAGCACGCTGCCACTCAATGCCGCAATGCCGCGCACCAGCTGCGGGTCGCGCAAGGCCACCTCATACGACATGATCGCGCCCTGGCTGAACCCCACCAGGAACACCCGGTCAGGCCGGGTGTGATACTTGGCGGTGGCTTTGCCGACAAAGTCCTTGATCAGCTTGGCGCTGCTCTGCAAATCAGCGGTCACACCATCGTAGTCACCGTCACCCGGCGCCTTGGTAAACCAGCGAAAGCCATTCGGCTGCACCGGCGTCGGCGCACGGGCCGACAGGTAGGTCCAGGTGGACGGCAGCGCGTCCTTGATGCCAAACAGATCTTCCTCATTGCTACCGAACCCGTGCAGGAAAATCACCAGCGGCTCGTTGCGCGCATCGCCCTGGGTCTGTTCCAGGTACGCCAGCGGCAAATCGGTGTGCAGCTCGGAATCAGCGTGGGCAACGCCGGCCACCAGGGTCAGTGCGAGGGCAAGCAGTTTGAGCATGGGACGTTACCTCAGGGTTTGCGCAACAAGTAAGTGTCCATGATCCAGCCATTCTCCAGGCGCGCCGCCTTGCGCACCCGTTCGATCTCTTCAGCCACTTCACTGACTTTGCCGCTGATCAGGATCTCGTCTGGCGTGCCCAGGTAAGCACCCCAGTAAATATCCAGGTCCTGATCGGCCACCGTACGGTAGGAATCTTCCGCATCGAGCATGACCACCAGGGTATCGGCATCGCTGGCCTGCCCCGCCGCCAATCGACGCCCGGTGGTGATCTCGATGGACTTGCCGATACGGTTCAACGCCACCTTATGCTGGGCCGCCAGGGCCTGCACGCTGGTGATACCGGGGATCACTTCGAATTCAAAGGCGCAGCGGCCACTGGCCAGGATCGCCTGCAAGATGCGGATAGTGCTGTCGTACAGCGCCGGGTCGCCCCAGGCCAGGAACGCACCGACTTCACCGTCGGCCATTTCCTCGTTGATCATGCGCTCGAAAGTTGCCTGCTTGTCGCGGTTGAGGTCCTGCACAGCAGTCGTGTAGTCGATCTCGCCACGTACGCGCTCGGGGCACTCGGCCTCGACAAAGCGGTAGCCAGGTTCGGTGATGTAGGTCTCGCAGATCTCGCGGCGAAGGTCGATCAACTTGTCCTTGCTCTGGCCCTTGTCCATCAGGAAAAACACGTCGGTGCGGTTCAGCGCTTTCACGGCCTGCATCGTGATGTAGTCAGGGTTGCCGGCGCCAATGCCGATGATCAGGATGCGTTTCATGGGTTGCTCTCATTGCGGGGCGTGGATTTTGCCATGTTCACGCACTCAGGCGTGAGTTTCCAGGCGCAGGCGCCACACCGTGTTGAAGCGCAGTTCGGTAGCGGACAGGGGCTCGACATCGATCCGATAGAACATCGACACCGGAAACTGCATGACGTGCAACATCGCCGCGCGGATCACAAAGGGATGGGTAATGGCCACCACGTGCCCGGGTTGCGCCTCAAGCGTTTTCATCCACGCCGCGACCCGCGCGCAAATCTGCTCGACCGACTCGCCACCGTGGGGCGCACGGGTGCTGTGGGTCATCCAGTCCATCAACGCATCGCTGCGTAACTGACTGATGGCCTGGCCCTTCCAGTTGCCAAAGTCGCCATCGCGCAAGGCCTCTTCAATCACCGCCTGACTGCCGAACAACCCTGCCGTTTGCCAGGCGCGTGCCTCGGGCGCGCACAGCAGACGCGTTTTCTTCTTATAGCGCCCGGCCAGGGACAGCGCCGCCGCTTGCCAATCCATGACCACGGACTCGTTATCGGGAAAACGCCCGTACTTTTGAGCGGGTGTGGCGGCATGGCAAATGAGGCTCAAGCGGGAGGCCTGCATCACTGCTCACTCTGCATCGGGATAGCGCCTCGTATAAACCTGATACACACGTGCGGAACCGCCGAGTTTAACCATACCACTCCCTACAAGCCACGCGTCATACGTCGGACGCAGCAAAGTGCAATTACGGTGTCGTTATTTCCCTGCCCATTACGAGAAAACCTCATGATTATCACGCCCCAGGCGATTGTCGTACAGCCGCACCCGGTCTCACAGGAGGCCGGTCAGAACAATGGCGCGTCAGAACATCCAAGAGCCAAACGATCACTTACTCAAACTGTCACACAGTGGCCTGTGAATCCGCAGCCCTCCCCAACGGATGCACGTTTTCAACGCATCCAGAAACAAAGCAAACACCTTGTGGAGAAAAGCGACAGTGAAATGGCAAGCCAGTATTGCGCCGCATTGATGTTGCTGGAAAGTCGCAAAAAGTCCGTGATAAAAAACGGTGGTCAACTTCCAACGATCACTGACATTCCACCATTTTCCACCTTCGGCCAGGCGTGGGCACTCTTCGCTCAAGCACTCACTCAAGAGCCGTTTGCACGCTATGCCAAGGAAAATAACATCGATATTTCCACGATCAGATGGTTCCCCCACGCGGATGATATGGAATGCAGTATCAATGGCAAAATTCAACTCTTCTCGAGCCATACGCCCGGCTGGAAAGAAGCCAGCGCAGGTGTTGCAGCGGCGGCAAAAGAAGTAGCCGCCGGTCGACTTGAATCGTTTCGGTACACCGGCGCACGCAACGCGCCCATTGACGTGGTGAGCAACTTCTATGGCGAAGCCTTCTCGAACTTTCCAAACGACCTGCCCAGTGCGATACGCGACTTGCAGTACAACAATAAATTCAAAACCCTGATGCCCTTAAACGGCCCACTTACGCCGCAAGCCACGCGCGTCAGGACGGCACAAGCCGAAGTAGAGAACGCCATCGCCATGGCAACCTATAACCACACCAGGGGGGTAGCTGACGCAAACCACACACCGACACCTTCGGAACGTGTCGAGGAAGCCGACCGGGAACTGGCGCGCATGCTCAGCAGGCTGGTGACAATCAAAGCCATGAACCCCCGCGCCGACGCGACCAAGGGGGTCCTCATCGGTACCCCTGAAGATTCGTCCTATGTACAGGCAGCACAAGCCTATAAAGAGGCGCTCTCCAGCGACGCGTTCAAGCGCTTCATGCAAGCACACAACCTGGATATCGAAAGTGTAGTGATCCATTCGGATGGGCGTCTGTCTGCCTGGGGGCCAGACTCAGACGGCCGCATCAAATGGCTCACACTTCCCGCTGAACATAAACAGTGGGCAGCCCTTCAACCTGCCATCTTGAAAGTGGCCCGCGAGATAGGAGGTAGCGGGCCGATGGCCTTGCCGAACTACAACTACGGAGACTATCTCTACCCGATAGCGGGCATTATGGAATTTTACGGCGTACGCGAACATTACGGCTCACCGCAGTGGGCCGAACAAAACGCGGGGCTCATTCGCGACGGTTTCCCCGCCCTGCTCAAAGACAATCCTCCGAACGACGCCGCCTCCCTTGTGGTTCGCGAACGCCAACAGGCAGCCAAACAGCGCGTGGCGCGCAGGGAAGGACTCCCAGTTCCCAGCTTCGCCACTCCCACACCGCCGTTCAGACGCAACCTGGTCGATGCGGCCATACCCACGCCGCCCGCCCCGCCGACCGTTGGGCCCGTGAACACCATCGGCCAGCGTCTGTTTGAAGGGGAACCGAACATGCAAGCAGTGGTAGCCGGATTGCTCAAGGACGCCATCAATAAGGCATCCCCCTCATTGAATGTGGATGTCCAGCAGTTGGCCTTCGCCGTCCCCGACCCGGCAAATCCCGGTCAATACCTGGAAATACCCCTGATGGAACTGGCGATTAACCACATCGCCGGCGCTGACGCTCCCGTGTTCAGCAGTGACGGCAAGTTTGTCGACACTCGTGCGGACGTGCAGGCACGTACAGGCGATCCTGCGGGCACCGCGCTTGACATCGATAAATCAGCGCTCCAACAGGCGATCAGCCAGTTGCCCGGCAAGCTGAACGAAGCGCTTCAGACAGCCAAACTCGATTATTGGGGCAAGCCACCTTTCAACGAACCGGCCCCTGGTTTAGGCGCCGACACGGCGGTGAGTGTCACGCCCATTTTCGCCGGAGATCGTCGGTTGATGCTCAGTGAACTGATACGTAGCAACCTGCGCCTGGCCAGCCTGAAACACCCTGGGCTGGATGACTTGCAACGCGAAACCCTCGACATGGCGGTAAGGTATCCCCAAGGATCGACACGTCCCAAATTGGCTGACGGCTCCGAAGTGATCGTGTATAGGTTCTCCAGCACTGACAGTAGTCGTCCCGATACCCCGCAATATCTAACCCCCAACCTGGTCATGGAACGTAAGGTGGCGGGACGTACGATCGTGCTGGTGTGCGAGCCAAGCGGCAAGGTAACCCCCTATGCCTCGTTGGCCGCAGTCAAACAGGCCTGGGACCAAAACCTGAAAACACAACAGCCGACCACAACGTTCAGCACCGCCCTCACCCAATTGGACGTGAATGCGTTCTACATCCAAGCAAGCATTATTATCAACAGCAAAGCAGCGGATGCAGTCACCACCGACTCCACACTGCTCGACTCGCAGCCTCCTGGGCAGCCCCAGAACAAGATGTCCGACTGGATAAAAAATACCTCCGATGCCAACCGCTTCATCCTGCATGAGCTCACCATGGAACTGGCGGGCTACATGCATCGCAACAACGAACACACCTATAACAGCGGTATCCCGGATATCCGCACGTATATCCAGGACCAATTAAAAACGCTCGCACCGCCTCCTATCCCCTATGACAGCAATGATGTGGAAGTGATCTTCCACACGCCGTATGGAGCCCAGGCCAACGGGTTCGGCACCCTCAAAACCACTAGAATGTCCCTCACCGACGCGCTCATTCAGAACCTTGCAGGGTTACCGGGCGGCAGCATTGAGGTTCGTCACAAACCGACGGGGACGCTGATACCCACACTGGGGCAAAGAGATGCCCTCAATGAGCTGATTGAGAAAATCAATGTCGGCAAAAACTATCCTGAGCTACTCAAAGGCGAGTTGCTTGACGACCCCGCCAAGAAAACAGAGCGTCAGTTACGCTTTGCGCAACAAGTGCCCATTGAGCTGAAGATGAAAGCCTTGGAACTCACGGCCAAAGGCACTGAGGGTTTCGATAACGCCATGGGGTACCGGTACCTCCAGGCAATACTGGATCCCACGCCAGGGCAAAAATATGTCAATGGCAAGGAGATCACGATGCGTCCATTGGCGTTCGTGCGCGAGCCCGGCGTGAAGCCTGACGTAGTCGAGAATATGTTCCTGATTGAACCCAAGGACAGCACGCACGGCCCGCATATTCTCTATCGCCCACTGATGGCCGATGCACCTTTGCTGCAGTTTCCTTCGCGCCAGGCATTGATGGAAGCCATCCAGAAGCCCGGAAAGTTGCAAAACGATATTCTTGCCTGGCTACCGGATGAACCTACCCGCACTGTTTATAACCATGGCGGGTTCAGCGAACCTCACCTGCACGCTAACCGAGTCATTGCTGATGACTTCACTGCATTGCGTACCCCGGATGCGCCGACGCTCGCCACTTCCGGTACTGCGATTGATGACCTGCAAGCAAAATTGCAATCAGGCCAATTGATGAACCACTTGTACGAGGCCAATGCCAAGGCCGTGACAACGTTGGCCGAACGGCAGACGGTGTCGAACTCGGAAAGTCGCTGGGCGACACTGAAAGAAGGTGGATTTCTCCTGCTCAACGCGGCATTGCCAGCCCTGCGCGGTCCCGCAGCCGTCATCGGCCTGGCGTTGCAGACTCAGGGAATCCTTGGCGATATCGAAACCCTGGCCAATGAAAAGGACGGCCACAAGGAAGCCGCCGTTACCGATCTGTTGACCAACCTCGCAATACTGGTACTTCACTTACGTACACGCTCTCCAGGCTCAGCATCTGCGGCACATTCAAACTCAAGCAATACCGTCGGCATGTTGCCCGAAGTTGCGCGATCGCCAATAACGAACAATATCGTGGCGTTGGGAGGGCGCATCGAAAACGTCAAGGCCATCGATGGTGGCGTTCAAACTTTTGAAGATGTCTACAACGGTGAAAAACGCATAAATATTATCGGGCATGGATATGAGCCAGAACCGGGCGAACCGACAAAACTAATGGGCGAAGGTGGAAGAAAACTATCAGCCAGCGACATATATTTTGAGCTCTTGAGCCGAGGCATCGACATTAAAGACTATAAAGCAGCGCGTATCCTCACCTGCTACTCCGCAAATGGAGGTGATAAAGCTCTCGCTACCGATCTACATGAAGTTACAGGCGTACCGTTCAAAGGCTTTGAAGGAAAAGTGTACTCAGGCTTTGCACTGGGCACTCACCCCCAAGACGTATTCAATGATTTTGTAACTGACTTTACAAAAGAGTTTCCTGCACTATCTAAAGATGAAGTCGACACACTCGCAGGCCTTACGATGCAACAAAAATATGTCCAAGACTACACCAGCGCCACGGCGAGCAAGCCACACGGCAAGCCGATACAGATAAATATCGGAACCACTGAAAAACCCGTGGTTGCGACAGTCGAGACAAATTACAAACCTTCTCGTTTCGGGCCACCAAAAGTCAAACTATCCCCCAGCGATCCCAGCTTCATCCCCACGCGACAAGATGCGACGATACGCAGCTACGATGACTTCCGAGACTTTGAAAAACTATCAGCGCCCGAACAGAAGGCCCAGAGTATTCTGATGATCCCGTCTGAAAATAAACAATTTGAATTTTTCATTGATGGATCGGGCAAAAATCCAAATAACCGATTAAATATCGTGGGGAGTGAAGTCACCCTAGACACATTTGAAGGGTCCTTGAATGAAGCCACCTCTCAGACGCCGGAAAGCCTTGCCACACTGATCGCCCCGGTGCGCGACAAAACAAAATCCACCTCACTTAGATTGCTCGTCGATAAGGCTGCCCAGACGGCCTTCCCCCAGAAGCTGGCCAATGCCACTGGCCTGACCGTAGAGGCTCCCATGGGTAACGTCCCTTTCTTTGAAGTCACAGAAGGCAGGTACTGGCTGATGCGCGATTCTCGAAGTGAAGTGGAGCCAGCGGTAAACGAGTGGAAAACCTTCACACCCGAGTGAGGGGTGCGCACGGCCGTCGCCGCCTTAACGGTGGCGGCAGCCTGCCCAGCCTCCCAGAGCAGTGAACGGCTCGATTTGCAAAGCTGTTTCCACTAATCAAACCACTCCCGCCGCCCCTCGAACGTACCGACGATCAACTCGACGATCATCTGCACCGCCTCGGGGTGGCGCACCTGCGCATTCACCGCCAGCCACACCTGGCGCTGCATGCTGTCCTCGGCCAACAACCCCGGCAACGCCACCAGCCCCCGGTCGAAGCTGCTCATGTAGTGCGGCAGCAAACCGATGCAGGCGCCGCAGCGGATCATCTCCAGCATCAGCGAATAGGCATGCACCTGCACCACCGCCGCCTGGCGTTGTTGCACCACCTGGTTCCACGGCTGCAGCGCCTCGACCTGGGCGTCCGGCTGCCATTGCACCAGCATGTAGTCAGCCAGGTCTTCCACGCTGTCCGGGCGCGTGGTCAGGCGTGAATAGCGCTTGGCGATATGCGGCAGGTACCGCAATCGCGCCAGCGCCCGCGGCGGTTCGGTGACAAAGCTCGGGCCGGGCACCGGGCCGTCGGTGTCCGCCAGCCACAGCACCACATCCACGTCCACCGCCTGCAGGGACAGGTGGCTGTCGAGGGAGATGATCTCCAGGCGCACGCTGGCATTGCGGCGCAGCAAGGCGATCAGGTCGCGGCCGAGGATGTCGTGCAGGATCGGCTCGGCCACCGCCAGGCGAATCAGCGGCTGTTCCAGTACCGGCAGGCGCCGTTCATGGGCCAGGGCGATCAGTTGGGCCTGCAATTGCTGGCCGTCGCGGCTGAGCACCAGGCCGTTGCCCTGGTAGCTGAACAGCGCATGGCGCAGGTGCTCCTCCAGCTGGGCCAGGCGCTTGCGCAACAGGGTTGCCTTGATATTCAGGCTGCGCGCGGCCTGCATGAAACAGCCGCAGCGCGCACTCACCAGAAAGTAGCGGGCCACCTCCGGGTCGATCTCGCTGGCCAGGGCCAGCCAGGCACTGCGTGGCTCGGTAGGTGCACGGTAAGCAGTGGGCCCCTGTGGGGCAGACGGTTCGAGAAATGCCATGGGAGACTCCCTGTCTGGTTGGTCTGTGCATCCAATGCGGGTTGAGGCGTGTTACTCCAGCACTTTGTTCAACTCGGCGCCGTCGATACTCAAGGTCGCGGTGTTGAGCATGCCTTCCAGGTAGGCCTTGGCGATCTGTTCCTGGCGCTGGGCGCGCAGGGCCTGGGTCAGGCGTTCACGCAGCTCGTCCAGGGTGGCGGTGCGCGCCGGTTGCTGGCCGATGAGCTTGAGCACATGAAACCCGGCCGGGCTCTGCACCACGTCCGAGACCGCACCGACCTTGAGCCGCGCCACCGCGCCGCGCACCTCCGGCACCAGTTGCTGCAACGGCTGCATCCCCGAATCGCCACCGCGCGCGGCGCTGTCGGGGTCCTGGGAAAACTGCGTGGCCAGGGCGGCAAAATCAGCCGGTGCGGCCTGGGCCTTGCGGCTCAGTTCCTGGGCCTGGCGCCGTACGGCATCGAGGTTTTGCGGGTCATTCACCGCGAGGAAAATCTGGCTCACCTGGTACAACGGCGGCGTCACCCATTGCGCCTTGCCGCTGTCGTAGGCCTGTTGCAACTCGGCGGCGCTGGGGTAGTCGGCCGGTACCTGGCTGACCGACAGCATGTAGTCGCGAAACACGATCTGCTCGGCGGCGGCGCGGGTCTGCTGCTCCACCTCCGGGCGCTGGCGCCAGCCCTGGGCATCGGCCTGTTCAAGCACGGCTTTTTGCGCCAGGCGTGAGCGGATCCAGGTTTCCAGGGCGCCACGGTTGCCGCGCAGTTGCTCGCGGGATTCGGCCGGCAGGCTGGCCAGCACGCTTTTCAGCTCCACCAGGTCGATCTGCTGGTTGCCCAGGCGCGCCACCGCTGGCCCGCTCGGCGCGGGATTGATCACCGGCGCCGGTTGCTGCGCCGCCACCGGGTCGCTGCCCGGTCGCAGGCTCAACGCCACGGCCACCACCAGCACAGCCAGCGCCCCCGCGCCGAGCATCAGGGTTGGCTTTTTCACAGCACCGCCGCCTCTTCACCCACCGCGGCAGCCTGCAACTGCGCGGCCTGCTGGCTGTACTCACGCAGGTAGACGATAAACTCCTGCAACAGGCGATCCCACAATTCCAGCTGGCTGCGCAGGTGCGTGACGCCAACGCCGGCCACCACCACGTCCATTTCCATCAACAGGAACTCGCCCTGCACCGACAACCGTGCAAAGCGCCGCGAGGCGTTCCATACCGGGGCCAGGCCCTCGGGCAACTCGCCCTGTACCCGCAGCGCGCAGCTGTAGGTGAAGTCCACATAGCTGCCCTGCTCCGCCGCCGGGTTACCGAAGCGCACGGCAAAGCCGATGCCCTGGCTGGCGCTGAGCAACTGCACGATGCCGTTCTGTTCGCTCTGGTTAACCCGGTAGCCGGCGCCCTGCAACAGGTCGGTGAGGCTCTGGACGGTGACGCTGGTGATCAATTCGCTCATGGTGATCTCTTCCTTGTCTATCAGTGATTGGCGGCTGCCTGGGGCGCATCAAAACGGCTCTTGTACAGATCGTCGCCAAAACCCTGGGCCAGTTCCTCGAACTTGACCCGTGCGCTGCTTGCGAACGGCTGGCGAATGCTCATCACCTCGGCCACATCGATTTTTTCGTAGGCTGCGAGCAACTGCTGGGCCACGCCGTACATCTGTTGATTCTTGACTGAACATTGCTGCACTTGTGTGTCACGTTCGCTTAAGGCCGCCTGCAGGCGCGCGCGCTCGACTTCTTTACCCTTGGCCAGCACCAGCAATTCGTCATAGGCCTTCTTGAACTTGCCGATCTGCTCGTTGCTCGCCGCCACCTGGGCCTGCGCCTGGCTGTGCAGGCTCTGTTGCTGGCCGGCCAGTTGCTCAGCCATGCCACGGGCCTTTTCCAGCTCGGCGGTCAATTGCTTGATGTGCGCCTGGGCCTGTTTGGCCTGGTTTTCGGCGGCCAGCCGTGCGGCACTGGCCTGGGCCTGTTCGCTTTGCAGCGCCTGCAATTGCTGGGTGGTGCTGCGCAGTTGCGTACGCAGGCGCTCCTCCATGCCTTCGGCCGACGCGCCGGTACTCACCAGCAGCAGTAACAGCGCGCAGATTCGTGTGTTCATGTGGCGTCTCCCTGCGCATCAAAAGCGCGTGTTGAGTTCCAGTTGCATCACATCGACTTCGAACGGCTGGCCATACACTTCGGAGGCGCTCAACCAACGCGCACTGGCGTAGATGTTCTTGTCGATACCGTAGTTGCCGCCAATGAAATAGCCCTTGGCGTTGGTGCCGCCCAGGTGGAACGACGAGTCGTTGAAGCCGTCGGGCAAGGCGTCGGGCTGGATGTACTTGTAGCCGGCCAACACATTCCAGTCGCCGCGCTTGCGCATCTCCAGGGCGCTGCCGAGGGTGAACGAGACCATCAGCGCATTGCCGCCACTTTCAAACTGGCCGTTGCTGTTGATGTTGTTGACGATCTCGCCTTCGCTGCGCTTGAGCATCTCGCCCTTGTCGTAGGCCAGGTTGTGGATGAAGTTGGCCTGGCTGCGCAGCTTGAAGTCGCTGGGCAGTTCGCTGTCCCAGACCAGGTTGAGGTCCAGCACATCGAACTTGGACGCCAGGCCTACGTACTGCGGGTCGGGTGTGCGCGCAGGATCCGCCGGGTTGGTGGTGTTGTTGCGCAGGTTGAATACCGTGTTGCCTTTCTGCATGAAGGCCACGCGCGTGCCGTCGGTGTCGCAACCTGCCGCGCCCTGCCAGGTGGAGCAAGGGCTGGAGCGCTCGCCTTCGATGTCCTGGAACTGGTAGTAAGCCGCGGCGAGTTTGAGGCGGTTGCTGCGGTTGATCTTCCAATCCGCGCCGATCTGCCCGCCAAACAGCCATTTGGTGTCGCTGTCTTCCTTGTCGATACCATTGGTGCTGGCGGTGTCGGAGGTGTACTCCACCGGGAAGGCGCCGAGGGTACCGAACAGGCCCCACTCGCTGTTGAGGCTGTGGTTGAAGATCGCCGCCACGCCGTCGAAGTTGAGGTCGTTGGAATACATCATGTCGGTGGAATAGAACGGGTTGCCGATGCGCCCGGCGGTCAACGTCATGTAGTCGGTGGTTTTCCAGCTCAGGTAACCCTGGTCGAGCCAGATGTCCTTTTTGCCGAAGCCGCCGCCCAGGGTCTGGGTGGTGGACACCGGGTTATTGTCGGAGCCGGTGGCGATGCGAATGCCGGCGGTCCATTCCGGCGAAATCACCGCTTTCATGCCCAGGCGTGCCCGCAGGCGGAACAGGTTCTCGCGGTCCTCGCGGGTGTTGATCAGCGGTGGGAACTTGGTGTTGGAGTTTTTGTTGACGTCGTATGGGCCGGTGTCATTGAGCTTGGCAAAATCGGTGATGTTGTTGCTGTTATTGCCCGAGAAGTAGCGCGACTCGTCGCGCAGACGAATATCGCCATCAAAGCTGATGCGCGAGATCCAGTCGGGGAACGTATTGGGCTGCGCCCAGTTTTCCTGCTTGGCGGTGGACATGACTTCGGCTTTGACCTGGTCGCGGATCTGGTCGCGCACCGCCTGCGGCACGTACTGCACGCGCACATCCCCAGGCGCGGTCGCCGGGCCGCTGGCAACCACCGGCGCGGCGTTGGCCTGGCGGGCCTGCTGGGCTTCCTTTTCGGCCTGGGCGATCAGCCCATTGGCGGTGTCCTGGGTCAGCACACCTTGCTGCACCAGCAGGCGGATCAGGTTGATGGTGACGTTTTCCGAGGGCGCAACCGGGGCTGCCGCCGCCTGCCCGACCAGGGTCGCGATGACCATGCCAACCGCCAGGGTCAGTCGATTCACGGGGGAAATCATGTGTACGCAACTCCTGTAAAAAACCGTAGGTAAGAGGTTTCGTGCAATCAATCCGGACGCCGGCCCTTGAGGGACAGGCGCATGGGCAGCGTCAGCGACGCCGGAGGTTTCTGGGCGGCGCGGGGCGCACGGATCAGCGCCAGCATCTGCGCGTCGGTGTCGGCATCCCCGCTGGACTTGGCCACCAGCGCCTTCGTCACCTGGCCGTCGGCGCCCAACCACAGGTCTATCTGTATCGCAAAGGCCTTCTTGCGCAGCTCCGGGTCTTCGCGCATCAGGCGCTGATAGGTACCGGCCAGGTACTGCTTGTACGTGCCGGTCCCCAGCCCGCCGCCGCCACTGCCGGCCATGCCGCCGCCCTTGCCGGCGCCGATATTGAAACCGTCGTTACCGGACTGCGCATCGCCGTCGATCTGCATCGGGTTGGCCAGGTCTTCATTCGGTGAAGGCGGTGCTTCCTCGGCCGGCTTGACCTCTTCGGGTTCAGGGCTGGGCACCGGCTCCGGGACTTTCTCTTCAACCTGGGGCTCGGGCTCCTTGGGTTTTTCCGGGGGTGGCGGCGGCGGCGGTGGCAACGGAATAATCGTCGGCACCTTCGGCGCTTCACGGCGTACGCCACTCATGTCATTGGCCCACTGCCAGAGAAACCAGGCCGCCACGGCGCCCAGCAACAGGCCGGCGCCCCATTTCAATGGGCGCAACGGCGGTTTGTTCTTCACCGGCAATGGCGCGATCGGGATCTGTGCGGTCATCACTCAGCCCTGGCTCGGTTTGCCGGTGACCAGGCCGACCTGGGACAGCTCCAGCCGGCGCAGCAGGTCGAGCACCTCGATGACTTTCTGGTACTGCACCATCGCATCGCCGCGCACGATCACCGGGAAGTCCGGGTTCAGCGCTTTCTCGATGCGCAGGCGTTCTTCCAGTTCGCCGAGGGTCACCGGGTACGCATCGAGGAACACCTGGCCGCCGTCATTCACGGAGATGGCCTTGGTCTTGGCCTCCGACAGCGACACCGAGGCGCTGGCCTTGGGCAGGTGGATCTGGATCCCCGAAACCTGGGCGGTGGCGGTGAGGATAAACATCACCAGCACTACCATCAGCACGTCCACCAGGGGCGTGATGTTGATGCTGTCGACGGCGGCATCATCGTCATCGTCGTGTGAGGCATTTACGGAAGCCATGGCGATTCTCCTCAGGCCGGAACCGATGCGTGATGGTCGCGGCGGTGCGCGGTTTCACTGTGCTGGCTCTCGCCGTGCATCTCCGCCAGGCGGGTGATGAACTCGTCGACGAATACGCGCATGTCGGCGCTGACTTCCTTGTTGCGCGTGATCAGGCGGTTGTAGCCAAACAACGCGGGGATCGCGACGAACAGGCCCATGGCCGTGGCCAGCAACGCCGCCGCCATGCCCGGAGCGATGGCGTTGATGTTCACGTCGCCGGCCATGGCCGTGCCGAGGAACACCACCATGATCCCCAGCACCGTACCGAGCAGGCCGATGTACGGGCCGCCGGCGATGGCGTTGGACAGGGTCGACAATTTGGAACTCAGGGCCTGGTTCTCACGGGTGCGCACGCCGTCCATGGAGCAACGGATCGCTTCGATGGTCGCCGCCGACACCGACGAGGTGTCGGCGCCCTGGGCACGCCGGGTACGGATCTCCTTGACCGCCACCAGGTACAGGCGCCACAGCGAAGAGTGGGTCAGGCGCTCAGCCAACTGCGCGTCGTCGGCATACATCTCCAGGCGCGTGCCGATCTGGGCGAAGTGCTCGCGGAATACTTCGTTGGCACTGCTGAGGCGGCTGACCTGGCGGTTCTTGCGCAGCATGATGACCCACGACTGGAACATCATCGCCACCAGCACCAAGATGATCACCCAGGCGTCCACCGGCACGGCGTTGAGCAAAAAGCCCAGGCTGCCGAAGCCGAAGCCGGACTGTTCTTCATCCACGCCGTAGGCCACCAGTTTCGACTCGGCGCCCTGGGCACTCGCATCGGCCAGCAACAGCGCGGCCGGGCGCGCCACCTTGGACAGGCGCAGCTCATCCATGGCCCCGGCGAACGGCAGGTGCGCGCTGCCGGCTTCCGGCAGGTCGGCGCCGACCGCCAGCTGCGTGTTGAACCCAGGCATGGCCACGGCGAGCGTGGCGCTTTCACGGCCATTCACATACAGCGTGACCTTGTCGCCCTCGGCGGTGAACGCCAGGTGCTGCCATTGGCCAGGGTTCAGCGGTTGGGTCGACACCGCGCGCTGGCCGTCGATCTCCACAAACGGCGAGCCCTGGTTCAGGCCCAGCAACAGGCTGTGGGCACCGTCACGTCGGGCCAGTACGATTTGCTCACCGCTGGCCTGGTCCAGGCGCAGCCAGGCGCTGAAGGTGAAGGCAGCGCCGGCGGCGTGTTGCAGCGACGGGCTGGCCGGCAACAGCAGCGGCTGGCCGCCGAACTGCAAGGCGCGGCCGATCACGCCGTCGATGCTCGCGCCGGTGGCGTTCAACGCGGTGTTGGCGTAGGCCGTGGTGTCCCGTGGCGGCGTCGCGTTGGCGCCATCGAAGTGATAGAGCGCGGTGTAATTCGGATCGAACGTCAGCTGGCCATTGGCGGTGGCCGGGGCCTTCTGGTTGCCGTAGTACATCCAGAAGTCCTGGCGCTGGCCGCCTTCGACCTTGGGCACATCGACCCAGATCAACGCCATGCCCATCAGCGGGTCGAAGCTTTCGATCTGGTGATTGAACACGGTCTTGTCATCGGCACTCACAAAGCGCAGGTCGGCGCCGTCGTCCTTGACCCCGTCAAAGGTGAAGTTGCCGGTGTGCAGGCGCACCAACAGTGCGGTGCGGCCCAGGGCCTGGCTGATCGCGGCGCCCTGGGCGGTGGTGTCCACCGAAATCTGTTTGCGGTAGTGCCAATCGTCCTGCCACCAGGCATGGGCAGTGGCCGGGAGCGCGAAGCCCAGGCAGATCAACAGGCTCAGGAATAGGCGTTGCATGGGTGAAGTCTCCGGAAGAAAAAGTCAGAAAGTCGCCTGCACACTGAAGTGCAGTCGCGAGTCCTGTTTCTGGGTGTTCGGTCCATCGAGCAGCGGGTAACCCCAATCCAGGCTGCCGGACAACCACTTGCTCAAACTGGCGCGGGTGCCCAGGCCGACACTGGCCAGGCTGTATTCGTCTTCCTGCTCGGGCAGCGGGTCGTGCAGGCGCATGCGCGCGCCTTCGGCGAACGCATAGAAGCGCCACTCCTGCACATAACTGCCGAGGAACTTGGCCAGGGACGGCGTGCGCAGTTCCTGGGAGAGCAAATAGCCCTCGTCCCCGGTGCGCTCGGCCGCCAGGTAGCCGCGCACCGAGGTGGCGCCGCCGGCGGAATACTGCTCGTTGGACACCAGCGGCCCGGAGGCCAGCTGGAAAGCGCCCTTGGAGGCCGACTGCCAATCGTTGGCGAAGGTATAGGTGTAATTCAGGTCGCCCTTGAGCACGGCAAAACTGGCACTGGCCTTGTAGCGCTTGTAATCGAACTCTTCGGCGTCGCTGCCGTAGCCAAAAAATGCACGGGTGCCGACCACCAGGTTCAAGCCCAACCCCAGTTGGGATTGCTCGGTGTAGCGATAGCCGTTGTAGCCCAGGGTGAACGGCGCGTACTTGAGCGGCACCTGGTCGCTGCTGGCGCCGAACTTCATCTGCTCGTCGAAGTCCTTGAAGTCCACCCCGAACGAGAACGAGTTGGCCCAGTTGCCCGCCGCCGGCAAACTGTAGATGGCGGATACGCCATAGGAATGGCCCTTGCCCAAGACGTTGCTGCCGCCGATGGTGGCGATGTTGCTGTCGGACTGGTAACCGGAGAACTGCAAGGTCCAGCGTTCGTTCAGCGGCGCACTGTAGGAGCCCGACCAGACCTTGGCATTCTCGGTGTCCTGGGGCGCGGTGAAGTAGGTCAGGGAAATGCTGTGGCCCAGTTGCCAGAGGTTGTCGTAGCCCAGGGTGGCGACCGAGCGCAGCTTTTCGGTGTCGGCGCTGTAGTCGTTGTTCAGGCCGAGGCTGGCGTGCCAGGGGTTCTGGTCCTCGACCTGCAGATCCACATCCATGGTGCCGGGGCGCTGGCCTTCACGGACCAGTGGCGTGACCTGCCGACCGGCACTGCGGTTGAGCCCGGCCAACTGGGTTTGCACCGTGGTGAAATCCGGTACCGCGCCTTCCTTGAGCCCCGGCACTTCCTCGCGGATCTCCACCGGCGAATAGTGCTTGGCGCCGACCACACGCACGCGGCCGACCTTGGTTTCGCTGACCTGCAGATAGACGATGCCGTCATCGACCTTCTGTTCCGGCAGCTCGACAAACACCGACTGGTAGCCACGCGCCTGGTAGATCTTCTGCAACGCATCGCGCGCGCCTTCGATATCGTCCAGGGTCTTTTGCGGGCCAAGGAACGGGTACACCGCCTCCTCGATCGTCGCCGCATCGAGCACGGTATTGCCGCGCACGAAGTACTCATTGACGTCCACCTTACGCGCCGGGGCCTCACCACCCTCCTCGGCCCACACCGGTTGCGCCAGGACGCCCAGCGTCAGGCAGCACAACGCCAGCGTTGATTTGAACAGATGCTCCACACCGCCCCCTAACTGTCTAAGATTTTGCGCCGTCGCCGATTGCACGGCGTCTGGCCTGCTCAATTGCTGCTGGTCGAAAGATGGCTGTGCCGCGCCAGCCAGGTGTGCAGCAAAGCGAAGTTCAGGGAGAACTCCGGCATGTGCAGCAAGGCGCCACAGAACACTTCACCGATGATGGTCTGGATCAACTGCACGGCCTGCGGGTTGTTCAACAGGCTGGCGATGTCGCGCTGCAAAGCGTGGATGCTCCACACCTTCTGGTTCAGCTCCAGGCCGACGAACCAGCGGAACAGCAGGTTGTAGTTCAGTTGCTCGTGCAACTGCTGTTCGCTGGGCACCGAATACAGCAGTTGCAGCAGCAGGATCTGCACCACGGTCTGCGGCGCGATCGACATGCCCGACGCGGCCTGGAGCAGGTCGCGATGCTGCTCGAGCACCTCGTCGATCTGCGGGCGCAACAACACCAGCGAATGCCCCGCCGGGATGTAGCTGGACACTTCCTTCAAGGCGCCCTGCCAGTCGTCCTGGGAGACGATCCACACCCACGGCGCGCCGTAGCGGTACACCGAAACCGGCTTCTTGCGCGCAGCCTCGACGATCTTCGACAGGCGCTGATCGAGCTCTTGCATGCCTACTTTCGAGTAACGTTCCATAGTTCCCATTGCCCCACTCCTGGCGTCCCGCTGACGGCTGGGGAGGCGGCTTGTGGCGGCCTCCAGCGCGTTACATAGGCAAGACGGAAGTGGCTGTGAGCTACCGAACTTTTGTCATGAAAGCTTCATTTTGGATTGTGAGGGGGGCAATTTTTCTGGAGGCTGCATTGGCGGCCCTAGAGCTGAGCGGAGTTGTGCCCGGTGTACTCGGTTGGAAATGTGGGAGGGGCGGTGCGACGATTCGACTTGCCCCCGATGACGGCCTCTGGGCCGACCTTTTTTTTGGATTGGACCGGGTACATATCCGTTGCTGCGGTAACGGCCACTTAGGGTTCCGCTCTTACAGCGGGTCACTTTTGGAAGAGCGCCAAAAGTAACCAAAAACGCTTCGCCCCACCACTCGGCACCTCGCCCAGGCTCGGTGTGCCCGTAATCCGACAGTGATTTGGGGGGCCGCCGCCACGCGCCATCCATGGCGCGGGGCGGCTAAACCGGCATCCCTGCCGGTTTACCCCCCAAATCACTATCGAATTCCGGCCAGCGTGGTTAACGGGGCGCCTAAGATCAAGATCAAAAGCAAGATCAAGAGCAGCTCGCTTCGCATCGTGTGTAAGCGCGCATCGGATTTGGCACTATTTAACGCAATGATTGGCACCAAGAGTTACCCTTTCAGCTTTTGGAATTAGCGCGAATCTTGGCATTACCGCATTACCAACTGGTCGCACTCAAATTCCCTTGCGTGTAACTGTAGCTCCAGAGCTAGTGCTGCCGTCGCTCCTCATAAAACGCTCTATTTTCACGGTCATTTTTGGCTTCCAAACCGTACCTGCCAGCCCAAGTTCAGTTGTGATGCTTTCCAATAGCATTTCATCAGCGCCAAAAACATGTTTATGACAGTGCTCAGCAACTGCAAGATTGAATCGATGAAGCTTTTCAGTTTCAACGTTGCAGTGTCCTGTCCTGCCTAGCGTCCCACTGGCGACCAGGGCGGATTTTGAGCTCAGTGGCAACAAGACTTGGGCATGAGGGGAGCTGTAGCCAATAGGATGATTTCGAGCGGCGGTAGATGTCGGCAGCAATATTACTGGCGAATCTGAGGTCAAAAAGAACTGTTCCTCGCTGGCCGCATGGAGAATCATCCAGTCGCGAGTCAAAATAGCTCTAGCGATAGTTTCCATTACTTTAAGAGAGCGACTACGTGCATATCCTTTGTCAATCTGGACATCGTAAGTTCCCTCACGGGCCATCTTTGCAAGCCTTCCGGCTTGTTCCCTCAGTAATGAATGATCGGCGTCGACCCCTTTCATATTCACCAAGTCATTAAAAATTTTTTCTTCGTCAGTCATAGTCAAAAAAGAATTTGCTTTCACAAACTCCTCGTAGACTCCGCTAGTTTCAGCAATCGCGGCAGGGGTCCGAACGGCTGCCAGGCCGATAAAGACCGCGAAGGTTTCGCGTTGCTCGGCACTTATACGCTTACCCTCTGTAAGAGACTTCAAAATAGGTGCTGCCGCAGATTCGATTTGACTGAACAGAACTTCAAGATCAAATCTTTTGCGATCATATTTATCTTCAAAAGTATAAAGATTACTCACGACCGCAACGTTCTTCGGGCGCTGTTTTCTGAGCTTGCCGCTTACTCGGTCAAAAACCGATAACCACCCTGAAGACGAAAACCCCTCTAGGTAGAATCTTGGGACGAAGTGTTGACGTGTTGGTCCAGAGAGCCAAGGCTTCGCCGTCAATGTGTCAAAGTTATCCATCGCCTTGTGTTCTCCAAGGGCGCCCCCACTTTCAAGTCTCATCTGTATACACCAAAAGCAAGCATGACCATCAAAATCCTGGTGCTTTACCGATTGCCCGCCAGTGAACCGTCACCCCAAAGTTAACCGTATCGTTGAACAGCCTGTACTGAGTATTGCTCACCGCATAAGCACCAGCCGAGTTGCCATCTCCGTCTGTGGCGTTGGGAGTTACTTTGTTGCCGAAGCAGTTGTAGACCTCAGCAAACGGGGTCGGAAAGTCTATAGGGCCACTCACTCCATCCGCACCTACACCGCCTTGCCCCCACTGCTCTAAAAGCCCTGTGGCGTGATCCAGACGCCATCCATTGGCCCCCATCAAAGCCGTGTTTTTGTCTTGTTTATGAGACAGCAGCTCGTCGACCTGAGCTTCTGTGTAAGCGTCCTCGATGCCGTAACCAGCAAGGCTTACAGCCTTTGCGGCCTTCGTTGCGAGGATGTTCGTCATCGTCGTAGCAAAGTTCGGATCATCGCCTAAAGCGGTGGCAAGCTCCCTCAATGTGTCCAGGGTGCCCGGCGAAGAGTCGACCAGGGCGGCAATTGCAGCCTGGACGAACGCGGCATTCGCGATCTGCTTGGTGTTCGCCCCAGGTGCGGGGGTTGGTGCTTCCGGTATACCGGTCAGTTTTGGCGAGTTAACCGGTGCTTTGAGCAGTAGCAGTTCGTCGGTCTCAGGCTTGGTGTAGTAGTTCAAGACGAGCTGCCGGACTGCCTTGAGCAGTTGGGTATTATCTTCAGCATTCAGGTTTGGTAGGTAAGCCAGAATGAAGTTGCACAGCTCTTCCTGGATGATGTTCAGCCACTCGGCCTTTACCGGAGTGGGCGGCACACCACCGGCTTCAGTTCCATAGCGGAACAGGCCTGCGGCGGTGCATAAATCGGTAAACGCTGAGATTCTTTCCATTTCATTGTCCGGTGGCTACACAGAGTGGCAGAGGCATTGCGAAAGCGGCCTACGGAAAAGCTGATGCTGCTGTGAACGTGTCATCGGCGAACCGCCCACCCGCGCCGAATGCTGCACTCCACAACGCCTCATCCAGCGCCTCAACCTGGGCGTATGTACGGCCCGACACCGTGAGGTCTTCACAATAGGCGCGATAAAAGATGTCCGACGGACACTGGTTGACCAACGCGCCACCCGAGCCGATGTTGCCGAATACCATCGCTGATGCGGCCGCCGAAACGGTGTCAGCGGCCCCCGCCTGAGCAGTCATGGCACAGAACCGGTTCGCCACAGAGTTGATACCCCCGACGATCTTGCTACTGCCTGCCACCTTCGAGGTGGGGCCGGTGGATGCGAAGTAGCCAAGGTAACTGCCACCGGTACCGATCTCCATGAAGCGGTGGCCAGCTAAGGACGCACGGGTGCGCCGTGCCCACACTGAGATGTAAAACATGTGGGTCTTGTTGGTGATCATGTAATCGCGGATCGAGGTGGCCAGGTTGATTTGGGCGCCTCGACTATTGCTGCTGTTGTTCACCTGGCTATAAATGCCCTGGAGACCCTTTTTACTCGTGCGCTCAAACAACGCGTCTGCAGCCTGCGAGTTATTAAGAAACGAGCCCGCCAGCGATGCGGCCGAGCCGCCTCCCAAGATTACGGCTGCCTCCGCATAGGCGATGTTGGGAATAGGAGTGCCGGTGATCGGTACCCCTGTGACCTGTCCTAGGCTGTGGCCCAGGTCAAACAGGTAGAGCGAACCCGCACTTAGCACCCCGTCAGCACGCAGAATAGGGAGCGTTGTATCGGTAAAGGTGACGCCTTCCAGTACTGTTTTTTGCCCGGCCATTACCAGGACCTCCGGTTGATTTCATAGGCGATACGACGGGCGATATGCCCATTGCTGATGGTGGTGTTGTGAATGATGTCTAGCCGCAGAGAACGGGGAACAACCCCCTTGGCCACGTCATCTAGATCGTCGGCGCTGCCGTTGTTGAACTGCATCAGCCATTCGCGGATTTTGATTACACGGTCGCCATACTCGGTGGTCGCCCAGTCCTCCAGTGCCACGCAGTTGTTATAGGTGCTGGTACCTACACCCTCACCAGTGGAGGCTCCGGGTGTTGGATTGCCTCCGAGCGGTGGTGTGATGATCAGATAGCGCTTCTCGGCGGTTTTCTGGACGCCGACCATGGCACGGATGTCGGACTTGATCTGCTCGACGTTGTCGAGGTTGTTGCGGCCCATCCAGATGATCTGGGTATAGAAGCCTTCACCAGGTACATCGGGCACGAAAGGTGACCTGGGCGCGCTGTATCGGGCCTCTCCGGCCGCATCCCTGGTGAACGTATAAGCGTCTGATTCGTCGCCTGCCTCGCTATGCTCGCAGGTCAGCGTGCCCTGGATGCCGCCTAACGTACCTTTCAGCGTGAAGGTTCCTGAGTTGGTTGCGGGGGTAGACAGTGGCAAGGTGCTCAAGGCGGTGACAGCCACCGAACCCGATGCCGGGATCTGGTTGCCCGTTACGGTCAGCAATGCACAACCGGCGCCGAAACGTGCGGCAATCTGGCGGGAGGTTTGCCCGCCAATCCCGCCGTTGACGATTGTCCGAGCACTGATCAGTGGTGCGAGTTGCTCGCGCCAAGTGACCTGGCTGCTGTTTGCTGTCAGAGAGTCCCCCACACAGAGCAGGTCGACCAGCGGCTTGAGATACTCAATACCCGTCACATCAGGAATGTGTACATCAAAGTTACCAACGGTTTTTCCGGCCGTGGTGATGCCCAAAGCGATGCGCCCCACTGAATCGACGACAGCCCAGACGTAGCCGGATTCAGGACTCAGCTGAACGGCAATGTAGCCAGATAGATCGGCCCCCAGAGCCGCACGGAGAACCGCGCCAGTGCCGAGTAAAAACTTACCAGTGACAGTGCCGTCGAGGCGTAGAGCCAGGCCTATTCGCCCCTGGGTGTCGGTCACCGCCCAGACATATCCCGTCTCAGGGTCGAGGGCTTTGGCAATGAACCCATCTAGGTCGAGGTTCAGGGTTGTTCGATTGACCGTGCCGTCCCTGAGTACGAATTTACCGACCATTGATCCGTCAATTTTGCAGCCCAACGCCATCCGACCAGCCGAATCAACTAACGCCCACACGTAACCCGATTCAACGCCCAGGCGGATGAATCTCAACTCCAGTTCGCTAAACGTACCGCTTTCCACCGCTGCTGTTCGCGTGCCCAGTTCAGAGACAGCCCCCAAGGACGGATCGTCGGACACATGTCGAGCCTCCGTCGCGCTGACCCGGACGTAGAGGCTTCGAGACATCGTCGGTGAGGCAGGTTCGACATAGAAAGATTGGTTGTTCGCTGTTGCGGCTAAGCCAAGAGCAACTGTGGCATACACCTTGCCATCCGCCATTTGCGCGCTGAGGTCAGCAACCGCGTCTGGCATCGCCTCTTGATAGAGTCGGGCCTGCTTGGCAAAGGTCGGCACTGGCCCTGATTCCGTCAGCACATCCGTCTGTGCATCACCATTCAAGATTTTGCGCTGCAGCTCCGAGGCGGCTTGAGCTTTTGCAGCGGCCTCTGAAAGTTCGCCAGCATAGGAAGCCAGTGCCTCAATGCTTGTTTGATCAGCCATTGGATGTACTCATGTTGAGAGGCAGAACGTAATTCACCGCGTTGAAAATCTGGTCGGCCGCTTTGGTCACGACATCGACTACCTCATCGCCATATCCAAAAATCACATCGGTGTTACCTGGTCGACGCGTAGTGATTTGCACCTCCATGGCGACACTTTGATAGGCGGTGAGTGGAGCCTCCACGCGCCAGGTAAATGGCCAGTCGCCCGAATAAATTGGATCGCCGGCATTCAGCCGTCCGACCACAGGAACCCTGAACATCACCACGTCCGCCGTAACACCGTAGAGCGCGGCCAGGCGGATGAAATAGGGGATGGATTGACCGCCCAGATCCGCCATGGCGGCCTCGACCGCCTGTACTCGATCATCCATCGTGGCGCCGTCAGTTGGTGTGAGGTTGTAAACGCGCTCCCAGTCGACGATGTAATCACCGGCTGAGGCCGGAAAGATAGCGGCACCGACCGCCTCTAAACCTGTTAGAGCGTCCCCCAGAGCCACGCTTTCAGCCGTAATTTGTGCCAGAAGTACTTTGCCCTTCGGGTCATACGAGACTGGCGGGAGCAAAGCCTGAAGCTGCTCAACAAGAATTTCGCTCATGTCAACGGCTCCAGAGTGACATTGCCAAGGCGAATCCATCTGACCATAGCGGGATCGCTGGAAGCCGAGACATTGGCCGCAGGTGTGACTAGGTCGAAGTCCACCACCCCTGCAAGACTACTGATCGCTGCAGTAAGACGAATGCGATAGAGGGTTTCCAGTGGTACCAACGGATCGATGACACCGGCCGCTGCAGACTCGACAGCGCTTTGCAGATCCGCCAGCACGTAACCGACTGCCGGTGCCAAACGTAGCGCCAAGTCCACACTGAGCACGGCAGGTGTGAACACCCAGACATCAGCCCCGGCCGGGGCCACGCTATCGATATAGGCTTGGCACGCGGCGATAATATCCAGAGATGAAGGCCCACCTGCCGAGGTGATGACCACGTCAATCGAGTTGCCGCCACGTCGCTTGGGAATAACCAACACCGTGGATACACCGTCCACCGACAACGCCCAGCGTCGGTAGTCGGCCAAGTTCCCACCGCTCGGCGGGTTACGCAGAACGTCAAGGTAACGGGCTAATAGGCTCTCTTGCTTCTCGTCGTCAGTACCGCCTTTTAGCGCGGCCAGAGTGCAAGCACTGTCCACTCCTAATGGGGGACTCGTCAGAGTCGCTGCGCCCTCCAAACCGTTAAGCGCTGCGCCGGTATCGGTTGTGGTTACCGGTGCAACGGCAGTGCCATCAGCGCCCAAGGTAACCACCGCCGTGGTTTTGACCACGGTACCGCTAGCGTTATGACGGGCCTGAGAGGCAACTGGGAGTGTGCGCCCGGCTGTGCCAGTGATAGCGATAGTGCTACCTGCCACCGTCGCCGACTTCGGATACACGTCGCGGGTGGCGGCGTGCTTCTTGAGTTCGTCGAAGTCCGCGCTATCAGGGAATATCTGCCTGGCAGTCCATGCACTTTGCTGGTGGATACCTTCTGCCACTGCCGAAACTGAGCTGGCGCGCACGTAGTTGTCGCTGTCACTGGTGATGTCGGCGTCCGGTAACAGCGACCGTATATCCCGCAGTGCGCGAGTCCGAATGGTTTCGAAAGAGGGAGCGGAGTAAGGCATTAGATCACGCTCACAAGATGTTCAAAGGTCTGGCGACCGGCCGGGGCTTCGACTTCGATCAGCAATCGCAACCAACCGTCGTGCTTTTGCTCGGCGGTCACATCAATAGAGGTTGCCCTGCCGTCATCGATTAGGTCCTTGAGCGCCTGCTGGGAGTACTGCACGGCCAAATTACCAACACGGGACTTGTCTTTTTCCCTGCGTAGTTCATGAAGTCGCGAGCCCAGTAACGGATCGGCCCAATAGCTACCCAGCGGAGTTCGTAGCCGCAGGTACACCGCGTTCGCCAACGTTGAAATTCGCTGGCCTGTCAAATCGCCTGTAGTTGGGTTTATGCCTGCGTCCATGGGGAAGCAGAATGCCCCGCATGCGTGCGGGGCTGTATTTCAGGAGGGCGTAAGGTGACTTATTCTTGGGGAATACCGATGTAATCTCGCTGCCACGGCGTGAGCTGCGTTACATGGATGTATTCTCCTGGATATTCGGGTGGCAGATTGAGCTGTGGAGTCCCCTGCGTCGATACTTCGACAGGCTCCGCAACCAAACCCACAACAATCCCGTCGCTATACAGAGCCCAGGCTGCTACGCGCTTAACATTGTCACCATCAGTTTCACTTGTGCCTACGTAGAACCAATCTACACAGGGAGTTATCTGGATTATCTTGCTCATTTAGTGATTCACTTCTGTATTAGGAGCCTGGAGCATAACTGTAATCAATGCGCTAAAACGCCGTTGGCATGATCAAATTGACCAATGACATACTTCGAGCAGCTTTCCTGATAGATGACAAGTCACGGCCTCCGAAAGAAGGCTCGGATACCCGGTGCTACTGCTGAGGGTTTGGCGGATTTCCCGTCGGGTGAGCATGCGCGTTATATAGTTCGCGGTCGGCCTGCATGCTACGGGTATGGTCGATGATCTCGCCTGCAGACTGGATATTGCCCTCGGCCTGGACTTCGCCTGTGGTCTCAATCAAGGGCGTTTCGAACCGAACCTTGGTACTGGCTTTGACTAGGAGCGTTTCTGTCATGACCTCGATCACGCGGCCGCGCTTGAGGTGCACGTGGTCGCCCTCATCGGAATAGATGGCCACCTCGCCATCCTCCAGCGTAATGCGGTACCGGGCGTCTTCACTGGCGATCACGACCGTGTGTTTGCTGTTTCCACCCACTGGAACGGCGATGTATTCCGCACCAGGTAAAGGCGCCGAAGTGAAGCCGTAGTGCTGGAACAGCTCACCCGCGACTGACTCGTCAGCCAAGCCCTGCATCTCCACACCGATCAGCTTGCCATGTGTATTGCGAGCGGCCACAGCACGGAACGCCTGGCGATAGTTCACTCGCTCGTTTTTGGCTTGCTCACGCATCATTCGCCCCATGCTGCGCATCAACCTCTCCTTATTTCTTCAATGAAAGCAGCGTCTTGATTGACCTTGCCCTTGTGTTTCTTCAGGGGGTTACCGTCAAGAACCCACATTTTGTCTTCGCGAAGCCGCAACTCTGTTATTGCGCCTTGCCGGGTCAGTCGTAAGGTCCTGGACATCAAGAAGAACACCGCATCCAGGTTGTGCGGCTCGCTGCGAACAATCACCCGCTGACCAGGTGTCCATACACGGCCGTTGCCGGCTCGATGACCTTTGACCACAGCCCGGATCTCGAAACCCTCCAACTTGCTGTCAGCGAGAACCTTGCGGGCGCGGGTGGTGGCCATGTCCTGACTTTCGCTCGAACTGTCGATCACCACCTTGGGGCGAAAGATCCCACGGCGGGCCAGGCTCTCGTCTTGGACAACAGAGCGCAGGTGCGAGCGAGTAGTGTCGAGCCCGTCATTATCGTATTGCCCGTGCTGGCCGAGGACAGTCACCTGGCTGAATCGACCGGCGATAGATCGGCGTACAGAAAGACGCTCTACGTTGTTGCCCTGACCATCGAGACGCAGGATCAGCGTGCCAACAGGAGCCGACGTATAGTCAGGACCACCGACGACGAGCAAGCCGTCGGGCTCGACCCAAGGCCATAAGCCGTTGGCCTCGGCCACCTGCAGGAGCGCCTCCCATGCGGTTTGACCGGGCTCGATTTGGACGCGACGCCTGATCTTTGCGTTGGCCGCTCGAATCTCAACACGGGTGATCCCTAGCGGCGTGACAACCTGTTTGATGATGTCGGCTAGCGAGGCCTCTCGCATTGAAACAAACGGAGTTGAACAATCAACCAGCACAGCAGCTTTGTCCCGGCCGGTGACTCGGATCGCGATACCTCGACGCGAAATGTCATGCTCAAACTCATCAATCTGACCGGTCAATACGCGATCCCGACCTAAGGTCAATTCACAGCTAGCACCTTCAACCAGGACGCTCGGCAATTGGATTGTGTCGCGGGTGAACAGCTCCAATTCAAATGCGTCGGACGGGGTAAGCAGGTCGGACTCTACCGACCAACTGTCCCAGGTCTCATTGGTAAGGCCTCCAATGGACAGCCGGATAGATTCTTCAGTTTGCATAAGCCTTCAGAGCCGTTCCGGCCGCTATGCCATAAGGCGTGCGCAATGTTGGATTGAGGCGCAGCAGCTCGGCAGCACGAGTGTTATCTCCATACCAACGATGGGCGAGCAAGCGCAGGCTTACCGTGTTATCGACAACACGTGCGATCAATGGCGGATGCTGCAGGATCACCTGGCGCGCCCGGATCTGGATTAGTGCAGCTATCGTTCGAAGGCCCTCGATGACCGGAAGCGCAGCCTCGATGTCGTACAGGCGACGGTGGAGAAGGATTGCGGCCTGGATCAAACTGCGCACCAGGTTAACCAGGCGCTCCAGTTCCTCTGGACTCAGTGTTAAGTGGTCAGACTCGGCCTCGATCACGACACCCACGGCTTCGGCATAGCTCAGGGCCAGCTCCGTGATTACCAAGACGACCAGACCAAAACCAATTGCCTCAAGAGGGTCCGAAGGCATCGAGTCCGGCACCGAGTCCTCGCTTGGTTCTTCACCCTGGCGAGCCTTGACTAGCAATGCTGATGCGATTCGCGCCACGTCGGCGGGAAGCGAAGTTGCACCAGGTATCGTCGACGGCATGCCTGACCTGGCTAACAGCTCATTGGATGAGCTAGGAGTACTTCCCTGAATGGCGGCACGGATCTCGGTGGGCGTGCGAGTTAAATCAGTAAGCGGGTCGAACGCGGTGGAGGTACTTTTGGCCATGGAGGCGACCCCAGACACCACACCCAGGATCTGAGAGCGCATTTGTTGCAGACGCAATGTAATGCCTGGCAGGCCAAGCGCTTTCTCAATCAGTCCTGTCCAGCCACCACCAATCCATGACTGAACTTCAGACACTAACGAGTCGAGTCGCCCGAACAGATCGAGAACGCCGTCCTGCCAACTGGCTTCATCTGCCATCTCAAGTGTGGCCACGTCGACGAATTCAAACTGTCGAGCGAAGAAAGCCTGACCAGGTGTGTGCTCCAGGAACTGCAAAGCGACTTCGGCGTAGTCTGGCCGCTCCGCACGATGGCTCACCTGGTACGTTGCATTTACTACAGTCACACTGCCATAAATAGGATGGATCAGCTCAGCACTGCCACGAGTGTCTAGCGCTCGAAGTAGGGTTTGTAGTTCAAGCAAATAGTTCTCGCCGAAGATCACCGCCTGCAATGCAAACTGGCGAGCGCCGCGCCCTAGATCTTCGACATCATCACCGTCCACGTAGGGCACGCCGTGCTGGCCAAGAGAGCGTTGCCCAGTCAGATCCTCTGCCATCACATTAAACGGTACGCCGCGATAAGAGGCGTCCAGTAAGTCTTTAGCCCAGGTCATTGTCCGCGCCTCAACTGCACGTCAAGGCGGCGCTCCAACTCCGCGAAAATATAGTCCGAGTCAGTCCGTATCTCGATTACTAACGGCTTGCCCATCAGTTCGTTTAGCTTTTGAGCGGCTGCGATGGTGGCCATGCCGGAGTCAACCGCTCGGCCAGCCACACCAGCCGCCCAACTGCTCGCGCCGGATACCGAACCGCCTGCTGCTGTCAGGCCGGTTTCATTCTGTGCCAGGCGCCGGGCCTGCTCTGATGCCCAGTTGGATGATTGGCCGGGATTCTGTTCCAGGAGGGATATGCGATTGCGATAAAACGCTGTTTGGTAGGTGCGCTGGCCGTCGTCGATCAGTTTATTGCGTGAAACCATGGCCAAGCGGTCTTCGTCGGTATTCTGACCCGTAGAGCTTCCGAGTTGAGTGGCTGTGAATCCGAGCGCAACCGGGCCTAACCATGGGGCGATGAAGCCACCCGGCTTGCCTTTACCCTTGCCTGCTGAAGATCCACCCGGAAGATCGGGGACGCCACCATCCAGAGGCATTCCACTAGGCCAGTTTGTGACGAATACTGATGTAACCCCTGTAGCCTCCTCGAGCACCTTACCCACAGCAATATTTTTTATGGTTTCCGGGCCACCAAGAAACTTGTTCAGCAATGCCCCAGCACCAGCTTTGGCACCACGTCCCGCGTAATAACCGCCGACGCCAAGCGCTGCGCCACCTGCCAGCATCTGTTCACCTGACAGGTTCAGATCGTCCAGGAGGTAACTTCCAAAGTCAGCAAAACCCTTATTCAAGGGTATGGCCATGCGATCAATTGCCTGGCCAAGAGTGGCTTTCATCCTGGAGGCTGTACCGCTGGCGCTAGCGGTGTTTTCCTTCAAATCTCGGCCAATCACTGGGCCCGCGCCGTCGACTTTCTTCGACTGCTCGGCAAAGGTAGTGAGACGGTCGCCGGTTAGCATGATGCGGGCACCACGCACTGTATCCTGGTCCATTCCTTTGAAGACGACTCCCATGAATTTGGCGCGCTTTTCATCGGTATTCATCTTGTCGTACTTACGCTTCAAATCGCCAAACACGTCTTGAGGATTACGTGAGCTACCGTCCTTATTAAAAAATCCAACTCCTGTTGCTTTGGTGACTTGATCCCGATATTGCTTATTACTGAATATTCTCAACGTCGACTCGGTCAATGTGCCTAACCGGTCAGGTTGCATTTCTACTGTGGATAACGTTTCAGTGAAGGCCAGCGCCTGAGCGATAGACATACCTGCGGCCGACGCGGCTCCGCCGATTTTGGGGAATAGGTCAGCGAGGTTTTCAAGTTCGGCATTACCTAAGCGACCTGCAACAGTCATCTTTTGCAGAAGCTCTAGTGCAGCTCCATCTTTGTTCAAATTAATGTTAAAAGCGCTGGCGCCTGCTACGACCGCCTTCCCTAGGACTCCTGAGTCTGCACCCGTTACTGCAGTCGTTTGTCCGATAGCATCAGCAGTCTTCCTTGCAGCGTCATAGTT
This sequence comes from Pseudomonas marginalis, assembly GCF_900105325.1. Lineage (NCBI taxonomy): Bacteria > Pseudomonadati > Pseudomonadota > Gammaproteobacteria > Pseudomonadales > Pseudomonadaceae > Pseudomonas > Pseudomonas marginalis. The sequence goes on along the minus strand of NZ_FNSU01000003.1, from coordinate 332,322 downwards.
CACGCCAGACGCAATCAGGGTGTTAAAACCGCTGTCGACTTCTTCACGGCTTACACCGTATGTCCTTGCAATCCGCCAGCCCTCGTTTCTCCATTCGTCTTTTTGAGCTGGCGTCATATCCGCAGTTTGCCGAGTCCTGACCAACTGGCGATCAAGCTTTGCGCTACCCGTTAACCCTGACACCACACCCACACCCACACCTAAACCAGCCAATTGGCCCTGTGCAGTCGATCCCAATCCTTTAATGCGGTCGAATTCTCGCCGAACACCCGCCGCCACTGTCTTCAGCATGCGCAGGTTGCGGCCTCCGTTTTGGGCAAGGCGACGAAAGCTATCTTCAGTGCGTTCAACGCTACGGCGCAGTGGTTCGGTGCCTTCCTTCGCGGCGCGCACCAACTCTGCCTTGGTTTCTCGTGCGGCCTGGCGGCCGATCTGACCCATCTGTTTGAGGTCAGCCTGTGTTTGGATTACACCTTGGCGAAAGACGTTTGAGCCCTGGGAGGAAGTGTCCCGCATGGCCTGGCGGATAATCTTGTAACTGGCCGCACCGACTTGGCCAGTTTTGCTCAGTGCGGTGGACGCTTTGTTGCTGTCGTCAGCTAGAGCCTTGGCACCATCTTTACCTGCCTTGCGCAGGTCACGCTCAAGTGCCTGAACCACGCGTCGGCTATTGCCTGAGTTGGCCTGGATGCGCAACGCGACGCGCAGATCGGAACTCATCTAAGTTACTCCAGGTATAGAATTACGTATGCATGAGAGGCCCATAGTTGGGCCTCACTTGCTGTCTACTTGGCTTTTGTTCTTCAACCGCTTACTGACGTAGCGTTTGCCTTTGCGCTTACCTATCACCAGATCGATGCGGTTCTCGACCTCTGCTTTCGACATGCGCCGGATTTCCTCTAATCGGTATCCGTACCGGACGAGGACGTGCTCGATGCGTCGCCAGTCGGCGATGCCGCGCTCGGCGGCATGAGCTTTTTTTCCAGTTCTTCATCCGCTTCAGCGATCAACGCCAGATCCGATTCGGCCAGCGACTCGCGCAGCAGATCGGTGGTCAGTGCCTCAATAGGAATGTCACCAACCGACAAGAGCTGATTACGGTAGACCTCCAGTGTCACCAACTGAAGCGGTCCGTTGGGGTGCTGCTCCTGGGCCTTGATCAGGTCGCCGGTCATGCCTACACGCAGCGTGAACGCTTTATGAAAGGTGCCTGCGTAAAACACACCGATACCCAATGCCTTCGTGATGGTCAGGCCTTCCCATTTTTTTTCGATCTGACTCACAGCATCACTCCTCGTAGTAGTTCAAAGCGCTGACAGTCAGGTCGCGAGTGGCTTCGCCTTCGACCTGGTACTTGCTACCCATCTCGACCAAGGAGCAACCAGTCCAGGTCTCGCGCTTTCCACCACCTTCCTGCGGATAAATAGTGATTTTCGCGTCAACCAGGGCACGCCAATTGGGCTCCCCAGTTTTCGGAATGGCTACGGAGATACGCAGATCGTGTTCCTCCATACCCTTGGCCGTGCCCAGCGGTTTACCGGTACGGTTCATCGTTTTGACGATGGTGCGACCGGTTTTGAGCGTGGGCTCCAGGCTGGTTACTTCGTAATCGGTGCCGTTCAGCTCCATTACGATTAGCCCTACATAGGTATCAGACATCTAATGTCACCTCTTACAAGATCAAGTCGATACGGCCAGCGAACACGTGCAGACCGTTGACGACATCTGCGGGGATGCTGGAGTTGAGACGGCTTGCGCTTTGAGTTGAACGCTCGACCACCAAACCTGCGGCATTGGCGTCGACCTCTTCGACGATCTCCAGCTCTTCCAGCTTTTTGAGAACGTCCAGCAACTCGCCACGAACAGCCGGCGGGGTCTTGCTGGAAAGTTTCGAGCGAGGGTATCGGAGTCTGATACGTGTCCGGCATGCGGTGCGCACGTAGTAAAAGGTGCGCATGGTGGTCAGATCGAGCATCGACTCGTCATCGGCCCCTGCAGCCGACTTCGTGTAAGTGCTGATCGCTCGAACAATCTGAACGACATCACCAGCGGCCACTTCCAGCGGGGTTATACCGTTGGCCAGTGCGGTTTCCTGCTCTGTGCGGCCGAGGCGGCTATTAATCGCCGGGGCGTTAATACCAGTCAAAACTAGAGTGTTGAGTGGCCGTGCCGGATCTTCCTCGGATGCGACGACTGCGGCGTATGCCGCTGCAACCTGGCGTGCGGTTGAAGTGGTTCCTGGCAATAGTGCGACGCTGATCGCCCCCGCATTAAGTGCGGTAGCCAGTGCAATCGACGATGACAGGGTCGAAACCACCGCGCCAATACCAATAATGCTTTGTTGCTCAATGGAGTCAGTGTAGGTGTCGATGTGAGTCCTAAGAGCCGTCATTGCTGTTGCACTGAACCACGCCGGTACCAGGATGGTGAATCCACCCAGGGCCGTAGCATCCAACGCGGGCGCAATGTCAGGCTCAGCATCACCTTGGACGACGACACCGACTATTGAGATAGCCACATAGCGGTAGGCCTTGATGGCGGCATCAACCATTTCGGCGGCGACCGCCCCGGCCAAGGTTTTTGCCTCGGCCGCACTGTAGACCTGGGTTGGAACATTGGCTGCGAGGGTGGCGCCAGCGCCCAGCGGCACGATCAAACAAATGCTTTGCGCGTTGGTTGGTAGGCTCCTGACGGCCAGGCTGGTGTTGAACTCAAAATAAGCGCCCGGCTTACGGATAGAGGCTGGGATAGTGTCGAAGGCGATGCTCATTCAGCAGGCTCCTGTGTGGTCTTTTTGGCACTGCTGCGGCCCTTGCTGAGTAACAGCTCGCCTGCGGCAATGCGACGACGGTAGTAAGAGGTGTTCAGCACCTCGACGGGGTCTTGGCCTGCCTCGATGTGTTTACGGGGATCACCCTCTATCGGGACCATGTGGCCGGGTGCGGCGGTGACGAGCATTACAGTCCCTCCAGATTAATGATGTCGCTGGCAACCGGTTCAGGTTGACCAGGTTGTACGTAAACCATGTCGATGCCTTCCAGGTCCGGCAGGTCCTGCTCTGGCTTGGTCCAATCCAACTCAATCGAAAACGATTGCCCCAGGACCGACATGTAGTCGCTTTGAAACTTGCCGTTAACCAGGTTGGATAACTCGGTTGGCTCAATGCGTGCTCGATCCGGCCAGGGTTGCCAGTCCACAAGCTGGTGCATGCAGGCTTCCCAAAGCGCATAGCTGCCAATATCTGTGGCAGTTGTCCCGCGCCTGGTCTCCCGTTCACCCCGTGGATGGCGCGTAACGATCACCAGGCGAAACGTGATCGGAACGCCGTAACGACTTTGGCTGCGCTTACGAAACACGGCCCTCGGCACCATCAGCAGTACGGCCGGGCAGCGCTTGAGTAAGCCGTCTAGCAAGTCCGGGTCGCCCAGTTCACCGCCGTAGCTGTCAACGGTAAGGCGGTGGACCTTCGGAACCAGCTCCCTCAGGCGAGCCACAATCAAGTCCTCCAGCTCGCCCAGCATTACAAGTTCCTCAACGTGGTACGGCTCATCAGACGAGGCTGGTGGCTGATCTGCAGGCGAGACTCGCCGCCGTCAGAAGCTCCACGTTCCTTGTCCTCTGCGGCCAATGTTTCCAGCCGCTTAAGCACGTCTTTGTAGAGCACGCGCACAGTCGACTCTTCCTTGCCCGCATCGTCGTAAAGGTGATAGCGAGCGATCTCGGCCAGATCGGCAGTTACCCATTCGGGGGCCTCCTCACCGGCCGGGCGAAACCGCAGGTAAAACGACACCTCACTACGTGCCCGCGTTACGGCGTCGGCGATCCTGGCCAGCGTCGCAACGGCGATGGCCACGTCCTCAGGCGGCCATTCGTCCAAGGGCTGGCCAGCAGCAGCGGCCACCACTAGCGCCGGTTCGATAGCACGCTCGGTGTCCGGCACCGCCACTTCCGTGATGTCACGGGCGCCGAAGCGGACAAGTAGCTGGCTGGCGGATGGCAGTGAAAGGTTCACTATTGACCTGCCTTGGCTTTGCGGGATTTCGCGGGTGGTTTATCTGCCAGTGTCTTGGCCGCTTCACGCGCCTGATCTTCTTTGAGGGCGTCTTCCCAGAGAGAATCAAGTTCGCCGTCCGGCGCGCCTATCGCCTTGGCTAGTTCATATGCCCGATCCTCCATGAGGGCATCTTCCCAGAGGGCATCAAGTCCGATATTGCCCGCACCTGGGGCGACGGGCAGAAGCACTCCATCACCCAGAGCTGCAGCGTCTGCTTCAAGCGTCTGCGACTGAACGTTTTGTGAGGTGTTGGACGCTTCCGGTAGCGCGGCGGACGACGTAAGTGCATGGCGCGGCTCCCACTCTGGCTCCAGATCTACTTCCACGCAGGTGACAATCAACTGAGGCTCTTTGACCAGGTCACGCCATTGCTCAGACGTGAAGTCGCCCGGTTGCCAGGTGATCGGCTGGTCGGAATGGCCGACGCCGCAGCGACGAAAGCCATTTCGCCTGGCGGTAATAACGATGACAGTCGTCATGACGCCCCCTTAGGCCTCGCCAGTCGAGCCGAACGCCAGTTGCCAGAAGCCATAACCACCGGCTGCCCGTGCTTCTGCCCCGAACTTGAATTTTTTACGGCTGAAGACATCGTCCGCTTGCGGATCCGTCTGCTGGACGAAGTCCGGCGCCTTGCGTTCCTGGTAGATGAAGGGGCGAACAGGCTTGCTGGTGTCCAGCAGGAACCAGGCGGTGTCCGAGATGATACGAGTGGAGACAACCAGCTCGGCAGTACCTTTGTAGAGGTTGACCTTGCCGTCTTCCAGGCGATCAGCAGTCAGCAACGCCTTAGCGGTGTCTTCCAGGCCGGGGCCGACCAACAGAATCGTCGGCCGCACATTCAATGGGCGGCCATCATCGTCCTTGAACTTGCCCATGGCAGTACGGGCCGCACCGTAACTGGCCTTGGCTGCTGCCTGGGTCGCAATAGACAGCGCGGCGGTCCCCTTATTACTGACGCTGCCCTTACCGACGGGATGGTCCGTGTCGAAGAAGTACTGCTTGTCATAGCAGAGGTTGTCGAAGGCACCGTTGACCAGCTCGTACACAAGTTCATCGGGCAACTGCTTGGCCGAGAATCCAGCCATTTGTGCCTGGGGCGCGTAGATGCCGAGTTGATCGTCTTCAATGTGGTTACGGTCGACCTCGACGGTGGCTTCGAAATCTTCGTTTTCCACGGTATAGGCGTAAGCCTTCAGGCTCTTGACGTGCTTTTCCCCGACCCAACGGCGCATCTTTGGAAACGCCGATAACCAGGCGTAAATGTTGCTGCCGGTAGAACTGGGCACCTTCATTGCGATCTTTTCCCAGGTACTGGGCGCTTCCGCAAAGGCGTTGTTGAACAGGGTTTTCAGGGCAACGAACGCCAACTGAATCGAGGCTTTGTTAACTAACATGCGCAATGCGCTCCTATATATAGAGGGAGTTACTCAACCCATACGCCGTCGGCATCAATACCGACGATGCGTCCGGCGGCGGATCGGGTGCCGCCTGCATCAGTAGCCGCAACGGTTTCGTCATCGACGATGTAAGCGGGCTTGAACAGGTGCGCCTGAGTGATGGTGCCGTCATTGGCCCAAAGGAATGCCTTGCCATGGCGGATCTCGACCTGCTTAGCGCCAGCAGCACCGCCTCGGTTGTCGACTTCCTCCTCAGCGCGGCCCAAGTAGGACAAGCCGAGGGCCGTTGAGCCCGGTGCGGCAAAGCCGGTGGCCGATGCGACCACCAGAGAGCCAGCGAAGATATGGACGTTGGCCGCGATGGGGATCACCAGAGTCTCGGTATCCTTCATCGGAGTATTACGATCTTGGGTCAGCGACACGGCTTACACCTCGCTCTGTTTGGTTTTCGCGAAATCGACCGGATCTACGCCCAACAGCTTGCACATGGCTTGCTCTTCGGAGTTGAGCGCGGTGACGGTGTTTTCGGGTTGGCGGCCGCCCAGGTTGCTGGCGTCAGCAACAACCGGCGCGGCATCCACGAAGGCTTTGAAACGACTCAGGCCCGCTTCGTCCTGACACATGGCGCGGTGGTAGTCCACGGTCGCCGGGGTGATCTTCCCGGCCTGAGTGGCAGCAGTAATGACCGCGTCGACGGCCTTGGAGTGTTCTGTTTTCTTGTGCTCGGCGAGTGCCTGTTCGGCATTCAGTGCGCGAGACTCCACCGCGTTGTAATCAGCGCGAGGCACGAACCGCTCCAGGTTGCCCGACTCGGTGTTGAGTGCCTGGTTAGTAGCGTTCAGTTTGGCGGTGGTGGCCGTAAAGACCTGTTCTGCGGTCGCCGTCTCAGGCAAACCAAGTAGCTTTAAAAGCTCTGGTGAGGGTTTCACAGGTACATTCTCCAATTGCTCTTGATTGAGAGCTGTCATGACGAGGTTGGGGATGTTGGTAAGTGCTGCGCTGACCATGCGCACGATGCGTTTGGTCTCATCGTCGTAATCGAAAACAGGGGAAAGGAATCGGTACTCTTTGTTTTCTACCTGGAGTTCGCCGCGTGGCGTCCATTCGGCCAGGCCCCACAAAGCACCGTCGCGTATCTCCAACTGTTTGATCCAAGCACCGGCCGGTGCTTCCTGGCCAAGAGGGGCGCGGCGCTGGGTGGCATGCTCCCAGTCGATGGGCAAATCGATTGCCCGGCTGGAAAAGTTGGTTTGCACGAACTGATGGGCCACGTCGTCGAACAGCCAGGTGCGGCCGTCACGGCCAACAACGGTTGGGCCTGCGGGAATGAGTTCCACCCACTCGGGCGCCTTCCCATCGGAAAGCTCGACGGAGCTGTAGATCTCTGAGTTAACGGCGAGTTGAGTTTTCATGCCGCCAGTGTCGGCGGGCTATCGAAGGCGGGGAGTTTCGGCGCGGCGTAAGGTTTTAATCCGTGTTGCACCCCTGGGGGGATACACCGTCAGCCCATTCTATACGTAGAGAATGGGGAATCGTGTCTCACGGGCGCGTTGCGGTTGGCATTCTGAGCCAATCTAACGCGGGTCTAACGGTTGTTGCTGACCCTATCGGCGGCGGATGTACCGCGAACAGCTCAGCGCGCCGCAAAAACGATTACAGGCGATCAACCTGTAAAGCCTTCTGTGAGGTAATCGCCCACGATGGCCAGGATCTCGGTTTCATCCTCCGAAGACAGGCCAAGATATGGCCGGGCCTGCATTTCCGTAGAGCTTGCACCTCGGGTTGCCCACTGGGAAAAGTTGGATTTGTTCTTTTTCACAAAGCGGTTGCCCACCGATCCATCTTTCCCCTGACGGTAGTAGACCTGCTGTGACCTGGCTGCATGCTCGATCTTGCCGCCCAACTGGTGGATAGCGCCGTACACCCGATCAGTGCCAAACGCCAGTTCGTTGTTGCTGACGTTGTGGCGCAGAGTGTCCTGCAGCGTGCCTTTCTCACGCAGGATGCGACCACCTTTCTTGCGGGCCAGGGTCGACGGTGCAAGCGGCGCCCAAGGCGAGCCGTCCGGGGCGACCTGCTGGCGAAAGCGGTCATCCGTGGATTGGTGCAGGTATTCGGCTATGTCGTTGAGTGGCGTCGTCAGATCGCCCAAGCGCTCGATCAGGTCATCCAGGCTCTTGCCCACCGACGTTGTATCAACGGATACCTCAAGCATTGAACCGGCCATGTGTTGCTCCTATTCGGTACGCCGATAAAGCAGAACGCCCAGGCGCAACGCCTCAAGGTACTGCTCACTGTCATCTACAAACCCGGTGACACCGGTCCAGCCGTCCGCGCCCTGATCGAACACGGCCACGGCAGGCTCGGCCTTACCCTTTACCTGGACGTGCGCCAGGAAGCGGCGGCGTAGTACCGCCTTGCCCTGGTCGGGTTGCCATTCCAGACGTGCCCATATTTCGTCGGGCGTCTTGATGGCTTCAGCCAACAAGAGGAGTTCACGTGCTTTGATTTCCTGAGGCAACGCTATTGCGCCGGTTTTGGCACCGCTGAACATCTCCCGGCCGATGACCAGGGCATCACCCGTCACATCGCGGAATACTGCAGGTGTCGCATCGGCGGCGCCAAACTCGCCCAGGAACTGGGTTACAGCATTCGCTGCAGGCACTTTGGCAGGGAGCAGGCGCTTTGCTGGTACCGGGCGAGGTTGCGGTAAAGGGCCACTCGGCTGGCGGTTAGGCAACCCTTGCCCAGGGGCTTGAGCTGCTGACGGCGAGGGCACAAGGTCACGGGTGCGCAGCTGGGGCACGGAGTTCGCCAGTCGGGACTGTCCTGGTGAGTATTCGAAACCTGGATCAATCCCCTTAGGCACTCGTACAGTGCGTGGGCCGTTGGGGCTGTTCGTGCCAATAACCCGCTCCTCCCACTCAACGGCGGGCGCCGGACCAATCGTCAGGCCCTGGCGCTCCACGTCCCTGGCCGAGAGCATGAACTTCTTGCACTTGCAGCCCCAGCCGTTTTGCGGGGTATGGGTTGCCCACCACGGGTCATCGAGCGGCAGTGTGGTGCCGTTCCAGGACAAGTGCATGGGCCGTGGGTGGGCACTGTCGCCATGGCGGTAAACCGCGTAGGGGCGGCGCTTGCGCAATTCCGGGTCTGCCATCTGGGCTTCGCGCCCAGCGTTGTAGGACTGGCGCAGATTGGTTTCCCAGATGACATTGGTGCGCCAACCACGCTCGCCCTGGTACTGCCAGCCATGTTTACCCACGACCTGGTCAAAGTCTTTGCGGAACTGCTCCAGGGTAGTCCCGCTGGCGATGGACCTTTCCACCGCGCCGCGTAGATCGGTCAGCAGATCGCGTCTTACGGCACCGGCCACGACAAAGGCGTAGTCGTGCTCAGCGGCGTAAACGTCCGTCCAGGCGCGGGTTGGCAGGTCGACCTTTCCTCTGAAATAGTCAATCTGTTCCTTGAAAGGTAGTGAACCATGAGAGACAGCCATTTATAGTCCTTGCCTAGCGCACTGTTTTTGCGGTGAGTCAATTTCGAGTAGCCAATACGACGAAGGGGTGATTCATGTCTATTAACGAAAAACACCTAGAAGTGGTTCTGACAACCCTCCTTGCTGACTTCGGCTTGGCCGTCTCAGCAATTGTCATTGCGATCAAACGACAACCAGGTTTCGATGTGGCCGCATATGATGCGGATATTGAGACAATGCTGGCGATTCCTGACCGTTCTAAAACATTTCGCACAATACTTGAAACGACACTTTCGTCCGAAGAGACTAAAGTCCCCTGAGAATGTCATCGCGGCCAGCCAGGCTGGCAGCAGCCAAACCGTCGGCAATGGCGTCCGCCAACTGGATGGTGGTCATCAGCGGATAGGCTTCAATCAACCGATCCCGAAACTCTTCCAGGCTATGGACTGTGTCTAGCAGTTCTTTGAGCTGCTCGACCATGTCATCCATGTACACCCCCACTGATCGCTCCATCGTCTGCACCTGGTTATCCACGATGTCCGGCGCTACCTTTGGCTTGGCCGGCGTCTGCTCACTGTTAGCCGCCTGAGCCAATGCCTTAGAAGGCACAGCCACAGGTGCCCCCAGCACCTCCGCGCCTGCAGCCGGGGCTGGGAGATTGAGCTTGTCGCGAATGACCGACTGTTCGACCCTCAATCCAAGTGGCACCAGCTCCTTCAAGGCGCTGATAAGAATCTTGATGTCTTCAGGCTGGGGCACATCAAGAATCAGCTTTGGATAATTTCGACCTGGTGCAAAGTTCAGATCGCACCAGGGCCGCACAAAGTAGCGGTTCAGCGTATTGGATTCCGCCTTGGCATCAGCCTGCAGCAGATCCAGTCGTACTTCGTTGTGGATCGTCGCCTGGGCCTGGCTGGACCCATCGTCAGTGGACATGGTCTGGCCGACCACGGCTTTGCTGACCTGCTTGTCCCACCACTCGGCCAGGCCTTTAAAGAAGTCACCGGCGCCGGCCACGTTCGCAGCCTGGGTGAAGTCGATGCGCATGCTGTCCGGGATCACAGCTGCAGCATCGCTGCCGAGGTTGGCCACCGCCGACATGAGGGTCGCAATATCGTCCTTGCTGGCACCTGGTCCGTATCGCCCAACGCGCATGGGCATGCCGAAGATGTCGGCGAAGCCCATCCAATCCTTCCAGGTCCAGGCTTTGCACATGTAAGCCACAGCAGCTAGTCGTGCCAGGCCACCCCGGATCGGTAGGCCTGATCGGATGCGCGGCAGGTGGACAATGAACTTGTAAGGCGCCAAGGCCACGCCGTTGACCATGTCAGCCTCATCTAGCAGGCGCAGCTCCCGGCCGGTGTCGCGGTCGAACTGGAAGAAGCGTTGGTCCCTTGGTTCAAAGCGCGCAGGATTCCAGGTCTTGCCGCTGCGGTCCCACATGATTTCGGAGACGGCATAGGCTTTGCCCATGGCGTCGGTCAGGTCGGCCTGCAGTTCACCGAACTCCGGAGAGTCGACTATTTCCTTGAGCTGGTCAGCCCGGCGCACGTCCTCTGCGTCGTCGCTAGCGGCTTCGACACGAATAGCCAAGCCCGATATTGCCAGTTTGCGGGTACCTAACACCGAGGCGTAATGCAGATCTTTTTCTTCCATTTCCTCGGCAAGGGTCAAGTAATCGTGGGCGTTGCCCTCGGCGGCGCCCTGCAGGATGGCGGCGAGCCGTCCAGGCGTTAGGCCGCTGGCCACCGACTGATGCCAAACCTGACGGATGCCGGTGGTTTGGGCAGCGGCCAACTCCTCGGTGAGCTTGTCGTACTGGATCGGTCGACCGTATTGGTCGACGATTTTGGATTCAGCCATTACCAAATGCCTTTTTTGGAGCGCCAACCGGCGCCGATCTGGATCTCGCGATCATGCTGGGATGCAGGCTGGACTCGGTGATATTCGATGATCTCGACTTCCTGGCGGGACGCGTAGTCGGCCAGGACAGCAGCGATACCGGCGTCGCCGTGACGTTTAGGTCCGGCCTTTTCGCCTTTCTCGTTGGTCCGCTTTTCCGGGATGCGGGCGACGCCCTTGACCATGCGGAAGGCGCGAACGTCGCTGACCACGTCTTTGTCGGCCGGGATGTCGTAGAAGGTGTCGTCTTCCAGGGATGCCTTGAACGGGGGCATGTTGTCGCGATACCAGCCCTCGGTGAGCATCACCCGTTCAATGCGGTTGAAGCCGTACTCGATGGCGGTTTCTTCCGATAGCTGCGAGCCGTTGCCCCTGGCGTCATCTGCACCTTTGAGGAAATTGGGCAGGCGGTCGATGATGTAGAACTTGATCTGCCGTTGTTGTTTGAACGGGACGTTGCGCAACTCGACCACAAAGGGTGTGCGTTTGCGTAGGTTCTGCTCTTTGAGCAGCGGCCAGATGACCGAGAGGTCGCCGGAGCGGGCGAAGTCCATGCCATAGAAACTCTGTACGTCCAATGGGATGGCCGACAGCAGCGGGAGCAGATGCTCTTCGCACCACTCCAGGGATTCGGCCAAGCGCAGGGGTTCGGCGGTGGTTTCATAGCCCTGCGGATACGCCAGACGCAGCACCGGCACGACGCGGTTACTGCGCTGTTCGACCAGGGCCATACTGAGAAAGGCGCCGCCGCCCTGTGAGGGAACGCAGTCAAGTTCCTCCTCAGCAGCTTCTCCGTAGAAGTCATATACATCCTGAACCCAGGCCGCTTCTTCCTCAGGCTTGTACTCAATACCTTTACGCAGGCAAACCCGATGGTAAAGGCCATCGGCCACAGCTTCACGAAACGAACAGCGGAACAGCTTGCCCTTGCGCTTGCCTGCCCGAATATCGTTGATCAGTTCATTGAAGGCGTTTTCCGTGCCGTCGTGGGTGCTGATTACATGTACTTCACCGCCCCAGATCAGCAGCGCCAGAGCGGCTTTCAGCAACTCGGCCAAGTCCTGGTGGAACGCGGCTTCGTCAATCACGACAACACCCTGACGGCCTCGCAGGTTGGATGGGCGACTGGTCAGCGCGACGATGCGGTGCCCGCTGGGAAAACCGATGGTGTAAGTCTTGATGTGCTTGTCTGGATCGCTGTCGGGCCAGATGCCTTCTTCGATCTGTTCAGCGGCATAGTTGTAAGCTCGCGCCCACATGGCGCATGCCTGGATGTACTCCACAGTCATGTCCTGGTTGTAGCCCAGGTAATAGACGGTCTGACCTCCCGCCGACTTTTCGGATGCTGCGACCAAGACGTTATCTGCCGCCTCGGCCCAGGTGAGGCCGATACGCCGTGACTTCTCGCCCACCTTGAGTGGGGCACGGATGCCGATCCACTCTTTTTGGTAGTCGAGCAGCACTGCCGGGGCAACCAGGGTGGCGGTACTGTCCAGGATAAGGGGGACACTCACGATGCCATCCCCAGGATTTCGCGCCGGATTTCGTCAGCTGTCGACTGAGTCATGCCGCCTTTCTTAGCGATCTTGTCAACGCGGGCCGCTGCTGTTTCGACCTTCTCCCGCCACTCGGCCTGCCATTTCTTCTGCACCACCGAGGCCTTGCCCAGTTCCGCGACGGCCTTGGCCACCTTGGGCAAGTCCATTTGATCGCCATCACTCATCAGCAGCTTGAACAGGTGTTCCTGGACCAGACGCATCAACGCTTCATTGACGGCACCTTCTTCATCTGGGGCAGCGGCCACCACAGCGCGAGCCTGCTCGCTGGCCATCTTCAAAGCGGAGAGCTTGGACTCGAAGTCCTGACCGTAACGATGCAGTGCCGACTTGCTGATCGAAAAACCCTGGTTCGACAGCTCGTTGGCCAGGGTTTCGTAGTCGCTGAAATTGTTCTCGGCCAACGCCTTATCGAGCCAGTTTTTGACCGACTTGGGCAGGCTGGCGACTTTGCTGCGCGGGGGCATGGCGTCAGCTCCAGTATTTTTCTGGTCGTGCGATACCTGGATTACAGTCGATGGTGTACTCGGCCACGTCGACGCCATAGTGGGTCAAGCCGCAGATCCATGCTCCGCTGGATTGTTTCTTCAAGGTCGCCAAGCTACGGTCGGCCAGATAATCCAGTTCGCGCCGTAGCTCCAGGCTGGTGGCGTCGGGGAAGATGCCTTGGATAGTCGACAGCACCACAGCTTCATGAGGATCAACGGGCCTCGACGTGTTGAGGGTGAGAATGATGTACCAACGCAGGGATTCCCGGCGCACCTTGGCTGGATCGATGTTCATCAACGTAGTCCTTTGAGCTGTACGTTTTCTAACTTGAGTGCCAGGCCGTCGAGCTTGGCTTCGATAATGGATTGGTTGCGTACCCAATCCTCGCGGCGGACGTAGTTCAAAGGCATTTCTCCGCGCAGGCGTTCTAACCCGATCTCAACCTGACGCAGCCGTTCACTGTCCTTGTCGACCACGGCAAACCGTTGATCTAGGCGCCGCTCCATTTGCACCAGGAGCATTTTCATCACACCGACAAAGGCGCCGAGAATGGTCACAGCGATACTGATCATCTGCCACACAGGCATTTCAAAGGTCGCCATCAAGCCTTGCTCCTTTCGCGACGTGTTTGGCACTGCGCGCAACGTTGCACACCAGGTATGGCCTGGCGCCTTTCTTCTGGGATCGGCATGTCGCAATCAGCCACCTGGCAAAACTCGGCCGAGGGGCCTGTTAAAACTTCTTGCTGTGCCAAATGAGTCGCTAAAGCGCTTTCGTTGTGCAGAGCTTCGAGTACGCTCGCGTAGTCACTTGCTTTCATTGCGTGTCCAATTGATCAGGCTTGTGAGCTGCGCCCGGCAAACGCCATGCAGCTCGGCGTTACGCACCTGGTTGGTCAGGAGTTGTTCCTGGGTGACGCCTGAGTCGAGGTCATCAGTGGTTCCGGTTCCGCTGGCAGGCGCAGGAGTTCGGCTGGAGCTGTTCGGGGTTTGCACTGGGGGAGTGGCGGCAATTCCGTTGGCTGTGTTCCACACGCGGACAAAGCCAGTGGTGAACACAGCAACAGGCAGCGGCTCAGGTTTCGCATCCAGGGCGCGACGGTAGAGTGTGGTAACACGGGCAATATCTCCTTTGAGTCGGTCGGTGGTTTTGCGCAGACTTTCTTTCGTGTCGGAGAGCTGGACAGCCAATTGGTCATTCCTGGCCTGCTCTTTAAGAAGATCTGCATTGGCCTGTTGCGCGGCACTGGTCGCCGCTTCGGCGTCGCTCTGCTTTTCCTCTGCACGCGCTTGTTCTGCCTTCGCAAGTGCCCTGTCTCCCTCAGACTTTGCTAAGGCATAACCGGCGTCGTATCTGGACTGGCCAAAGTCATCGAGCACTTTAATTGCCATGCCAAGGACGAAAAGAATGGCCAGGATCGGCAGGGATTTCAGGAACAGGCTTTTCATAGGCAGATACCTTTTCCCCAGCCTGCGTCTTCATACAGCCGTTCCCACCGCAACAGGATCAGACGGGGGTATTGACGGTTCTCCTTGAAGGCAGCGGCCGAGCGACCGTTGTTGAACCGCTCGACAGAATTGAACCAAGTCAGCGGATCGGCGCCCTTAGCCGATGCCAACTTGCGGTCTTTAATCACCCAGCCCAGACCGCCGTTGTATGCAGAAAGCATCATGGCGCCCTCATCACAGGGCGTACGTGCCTGGACCCGATCCGCCAGCCAGCGGTCATAACTGACCAGTGCTTGCATAGACCAAACCGGGTTATACGGCTCAACCTTGGCGAGAGCTTTGGGGAATAACTTGGCTAGCCAAGTGGCGGTCGAGGGCATCACCTGGCCCAAGCCTTGCGCACCGACAGGCGATTTCGCGTCGAACTTCCAGCGGCTTTCCTGATGGATCTGCGCGGCAAACGTGGCCACGGGAGCATCCAGGCCCCACTCGGCCTGGGCGATACGCGTTAAGTCACGGCGGTAATGCTCTGCCTCGGCAGGGATTTCGGCACGCGCAAAAGTGGATAAGGCAAGCCCGACAATTGTGGCCAGGCATCCGGCGCCTATATATAGAAGAACTCTGCGCATATTCAGAGCCCCAAGGTCAGGCCGAGGACGCAGGCCAGCACGACCAGTGCGCGGCGGATACCGGCCAGCGGTTGTGCGGTGCGCATTACTCTGTTCGGACGGGCATAGGGGAACAGCGCCCGGTCGATCCAGTAGCCAAGAACACCGCCCAGGGTTACCAGGCCAGCTTTGTAGAGGACTACCGGCAGTTTTGTCGGAGCCACCAATGCCAATCCGATCAACAGAATCAGCGTGATGATGGTCCAGTCGGTCATACGTGGCGCACGGGGACGCCGCTTCAAGAAATAAGGAGTCATGGGTTCGCTCGTGAGGAATTTAGGGATGCACGCAAAGCATTCAGGTGCCGTGCTGCGACTACGGCATTACCAGGGACATACACCGGCTCGCGGTACGTGGTGGTAGCCGGACGGGTGGTAGTTACAGGTGGGCGAAGTTTCTCTTGCTCGCGCACGTGCTGCTGGATATGCGCTTCACCCTGGGAAACATGCGCCTGCACTAAGTCCAGCCAGTCGGCGGGGACTTTACTTAGGAGGACATCACGAGCAAGGTCATCCCCAGCGGCAAGGATGAGCCGTGCATATTGGCGCGGCCGGTTGGGCCGGAAGGCTTTTGGGGAAGCGGGATCTGTGCGCATGGTACGAGCCTGCCGTCATGGGGAACGGAGCTAGCTTCGCGCGTAGTGGGGAGTGTTGGAGTTTCGTCGTCGCGTAAGAAGGTTCCCCGCTCAAGGGCGGGGCACACTCAGAATGTTGATCTTTGCAGCATGTGGAAAAGTAGAGGCACCACAAGAATCAAAGACAGCCATACAACCAGAGGGGCTTGGCTTTTTCCTAATCGCCGGGAGCGTAGATAGAGGTAAATAAAGATCAATCCCCAAAAGAAGCTCCACCATATAGATGGGCTTTTATGGCCAGCCTTTCGGAGGTTTGTTATATCCCACCAGCAACAGCCTACATTCACTAGCCAAACGGTTGTTGCGACAGCCCCCAAATATCGCGATTGACCGCCAATAAAAATAATCGGGGTCAATGCGATTAACCAAACCCACAAATCAGAAATTCTGTCTCCAGCCAGAGGAGGCGGTGTCGCCAAAAACTCCTGTTTAAGGTCACTCGTCTCGATGGTCATCCACTTCGACATACCTGTATACCAAACGAGCGTGCCCCGACCTATCTTGTTCGCCCTTATAAGATTTTTAATTTCTTGTTCGGCAAACGGCCCAACTCGCTCCCCTCGGTTCTCATAAAACCACTGTGTATCATTCATCAGTGGATGCTCCCTTTTTCAATGTCTTCAAAGCCGAATAGATCGGGCTCACTCTTGCGATGCAGGGCTCGCTGCTTGGCGATGATGTCATAGATGGTTTGATTCACGAGGCGATACTTTCTGGCTAATTCTAACGGTTGGAGTCCTTTTTCTTTCCAGTCATGAAAGATCGCGGCGTCCCGCATTCCCCGCTTCAACGAGTCGCCCCGAGGCAGGTAAATTACGGAGCCGCCCAGGGCATCGCAGATCGCAAACACTACGTGCCGTGCCAGTTCAGCAGCCGTAGCACCTTCTTTCATCTCCCCGTTTAGCTTGGCTTCGGCGATTTCTACCATCTCTCTCAGCGTCCCTTCCCAGCGGTTCAGGACTGTTGGATCTTGCATGTGAGCCAGTACTTTGTTCGGGTCGAGCTTATCGGAGTCATCCGGGAACAGTTGGTCAGTCATTGCGTCGGTCTCCCGTGCCGTTTGGCATCGTATGTGAGGGCAGCAACCAGTTTTCTAAGTTGCTCTGAATCCAGCCAATCGACACGCTCTACCTTGAACATGCGCAATGCCATGCCGTCCGCGTAGGCCCAGGTACGTTTGGCCTCAGCCAGAAAAGCGCCAACCTTGCTCATCAATTTCTGGCGATCAACTGGCGTAACTGGCGACTTGCGGCCCGCCTTACTGGCGCGTTTGGGCTTCCATCCAAGACGCTGCAGCTCAGCCAGCACGGCCCCGATCTGCAAAGGCTTCAAGTCTTTCGCCGATTGAACACCACTAATCCGGTCCAGCAACGCACGGTAGGTTTCGTCGTCCAGGCCGAGGTCTTTTTTAGCGATATGAATTTTGCTGAGCTGGGTGTTTCGTGTGTTCATTGCGTTCCCCTTCGCTAACACGGCGCTCGCTGAGCGCTAGTTGAGTGCAAGCTGTTCTTGTCCGTTGACCCCATGGTTCAGACGCACATCACCTGCTGCGAGGATGCCGTGCATCGCATCGGTTAACGAACGTACGCCGTTGCCCTTGCTGGCATTGCGGTCTCGTCCGCTGGACTGCACAGTTTCGGGGTGATGTTTGAGCATGTACTCCACTGCGGCTGGTGATGGTTCATCGTTACCGGCAAAGGCCATAACCTGCTGGCGAACACCCCACACCCAGGCTCCGCAGAACACATCAGCGCGCTTGGTCTTGGTCGCGGCCTTGCATCGCTTCAACTGAGTGTTGATAAAGTCGCGTCTGGACTGGCGCACCTGGCGCAGTAACAGCGTCATGGTGTAGCTGGCCAGCTCTGCCAGTTCACCGATAAAGCGCCATTCACCGATGCCCGCCATGAACAGCACTTTGCAGGCATAAGCCTTAGTGACCGCGCTGGCCAGGTTGGCTTCCCATTGCGTTGGTTTGATCTTCGAGCCGCTACGGGCTGCACACTCGTACACCTCGGAGAGCTGTATGTCTGACTCCTCAAGGCGGTGCTTTTCCATCAAGGCACGAGCTTGCCGCATCGCTGCTGCAGCTTCGTGCGGGTTGTCGCTCGCCGCTAGGCGCAGGAGTTTCTTGATTTTTTCCAGGGCTTTGCTGTGATCCATATTGTCCTCGGCTGCTCATCAGTGCCGGACCACCACGTCCGGCAGACCAACCCGGCAAGCCGGGTGGTTTCGCATCAGTGAATCGTAGGTTTGTCATCCGAAAGCTCACGGGCGGCACGGCATTTTTCGCAGTCACAAGGCGCTCCGCGAATGAGCCTCGGTGCAAGGGTTACTAACCCAAGAGCAAGGCGTGCCGCTGGGCCTTCTAAGCCTGACGGGCCAGAGAGATTTACGGCGATGCCAAAGTCATCGTCATCTTTGATTGTGATGGTGTACTCAGCCATGGGTGTCTCCTCAGCGTTGCTTGTGAAATGTGATGTGGTAATCGCGGGCAATTTGGCGCACGTACTTCTCGCTCATGTGGTGCTTACGGGCTATCCACCTGGGGGAGTTACCCATGGCTGCATCAGCCATAATCAGTCCCGCATGCTTGTCGGCATCAACTGGCGGGGCTTCGGGCTCTTTAGGTACGACGACCTCCGGGCTTACCGCAGGGGCGGTCGGTGCAAATAGATGGGCATAGACCGGGGAGCGCTCCGGGTTGATGGTGAAGGTCGCCGGGGCGCTGCTCATCTTGTGGCCGACTTCTTGAATCTTGCCGCCACGAACCACGAACTCCGCTGTCAGGCGTTCAAGGTTGGCGCGCTCGATCTCGTGTTGCGCCGAGTGGATCGGCAGCGGATCGCTCCGGGTATCGTGATAGCGCTCCATGATCAGACCCCCAGCGCACGAAAGCCGGATTGATTGTTTTCGCCTAAGAGCTGTATGAACTGCGCGATGGCGGTAATGCCCTCGCGTTGCCCCTGAGCGTTGCGTACACCAGGAACAAACATTGTTGTCTTATCCCAGTCAGCATTGGTCGCTAGGATCTGGCGGACAGTCTTGTCCTCACCCTCGGCCAAGCCAAATGCCCCTTCTGGGACATAGCCCCCAAAATCGATGTGGCCGGAAATGAAGCAATAAGCGGTGACGGTCTTTTTCATTTTAAACTCCCGCAATATCAAGGCTGATCGCTTCGTATTGGTCGGTATCACCGACACGCTGGTACACGCGGATGTAGGACTTGGAGCCAATGACCTGGCACGCGTCGCCAATAGCCTGCATCGCCCGCTGCCAGCGTTCATCCTTGATTTCGAGGCGACGTAGCGCCAGTACCCGAGCGGTGCGGATGTCACCTTTCTGGTCAGTACGAAAGGCGTCATTTACCAGCGTGACTACCTCGGGACGTGCCCCGGCGGTCCAGTCGCGTAGGCATTCGTCAATCAACGCTCTTGCAGCCTGTAAGCGCTCGTCGAAGGCGATGCTTTCCTGGACTGCACGCATGATCTTGTAACGACCGTCAAAGCTGATCAGGCTGACATTGCCCTTCTTGCCGCCGATCTGGGCCCCGTACTGCTCGGCACTGAGTTCCACGAACGCCTCAATATCGCCAAACGCCGCAGCCTTAAACTTTGCCAGTACCGAGTTGGCGCTCCGGGCTTGCTCAACCAAGGCGAGTACCAGGGCGTCCCGTTCCAAGTCGATAGGCTTGATCATCGCTTCGGGGATCAGGCGTTTTTGCGCGTCAACCCGGTAGCCTTCGGGAATGGTTTGTTGTTGGGTCATTGTCAGTTCCTCAATGGACGGTGCTGTGGGCCCAGTCTTCTGGGCGGGTGGCGCTGATGGGCTCGCGCCATTCCAGGGTCACGCCCTGGAACTGCACGACGTAACGGGTGCTACCGGCGCTGGGGTGCCGTTGGTAGCCGGTGACTGGTTGAGTGCCGACAATCTTGAATCCGGCAGCAGGTTCGATAGTCAGGCTGTTCTCCATAGGCTCAATGCGTAGCAGGCGAACGCCCATCTGTTGCAACGTCCGTGCGCACTGATTGAACACCCGCAGGCGGTCGGCCAGGCGCGGGGTCAAGACTTTCAATGGAGTACAACTAGTGGAGGCGAGCATGGGCATTCTCCTGGTTGCAGCAGTCGGGGTTGATCGGGCAATGCTGGCAGGCACGCCACCGCTGCATAGCCTGTGGGTTATGGGTCGGTGCCGGTTTTTCGCGATAGCTTTGGCACTGATCGCTGGTGACGTTGTCGTCGAGGGCGACACATTCAATGCGGCCCAGGGTTTCCATTACCCGCCGCTCAACACCAGCAGTACTGGGTGATGAATAGCGGTTGGATAGAACCAGGCTGACAGCTGTACGGCTCATGCCGATGCGCTGACTGGCCTTGGTCTTGTTGGTGGCGGCAACTTCGGCGGCAAGTAGGCGCACGAACAACGGCGCGTCCTGGCCCCAGGCGGTGAGATTGACCTGGTTCATTCGGTCACGACCTGGGCAGCCTTACGCCACACCACTTGATCTAAGTTCGGGTCGTAGACCTGGTCGAAGTCACGCTGGTAGATGGGGTGTTTGGGGCCGCTATACCGCGACCGCACCAGACAAAATCGCGTTTTAACGCCTGGTGTTCCGCCTGTGCGAGTCACGTAGCCAGCCTTTGCCAGGCCCGACAAGTACACATGAGCGCCGAACTCACTTATGGATACACCGTTAACACTGGCTGCGGCTGCGGCCTCAGCGGCGGTGAACTCCCCAAGAATGCGCAACGCCCGCCAGATGTTTTCTACACCACCTGCGTGGGTCGAACGCTTGCCGTGATGGTTGACCCGTGGAGCTTCGACGCCTTCATCTTTGAGTAGCGTCCATTCGGAATCGCGGCGGTCGATGTTGCGGATTTTGCTGACAATCCCGGCCTTTTCCATATCTCGAAAATAGGCGCGTACGGCTTGATCGTCTTGGTTCGATTTGCGCGCAACAGTGTAGATTGTCAGTGCTTTAGGTCCTGCGTTGACAGCGCGGATAGCTTCCCAAATGTATTGGCGAGGGGACTTACCGCCCACCATCACCAAATCGGCTCTGATCCTTGGCATCCCTCAGGCCCTCCGCGACGGAGCTTCGCCGGTAAACCAGCCGCGTGTGCCCCATCCGGCAAGATCAATGCTGTCGATGGCCTGTGCTTGAGTTTCGCTGTAGACCTTGTAGAGGTTGACGGCAACACGGCGCAGGCATCCGCTGACCTTGACACGCAGATCCTCTAGCAGATCGTCGGAAAAACGCAGCTTCGGATAGCTGGCCTGGGCCAAAGCACGCAGATCGTCGAGGGTAGCGCGCTGCGCGGGCACCCATTCCAGCACTCTGTTATGCAGGCGCTCCAACTTGGCCAGACTGGCGGGCACGCGCTCTTCACCGATCAGAACGATGGTGCCTTCACTGGCGTTGTAGATGTCGGTCAAAACATTGGCGACGGCCTTTTCGAGCAAATACTGCACGTCGTCAATCAACAGCGGGCGACCGCTCCGGGATAATTGCTCAGAGACCTGGTCAACCATCACCGATAAAGTGGTACCCGGTACGATGCCCATTTCGCGCAAGATAGCTTGAAGAAAAGCCTTCTTACTCCAGGTGTCGCGGCATTCTACGTAATACGCACGATGCTGGTTTGCAGCGAAAGCGGCACCAACGCTTTTGCCCAGGCCGCTTGCGCCGTACATGACCACAAGCCCAGGTAACCCTTGGGGGCGATTATGGGTGCGGGAAATAGCAGCGGATAAGAGTCCGACGTTGGTCAAAGGTACGATTTTATTAACACTCATAATTCGACTCCTGGAGGTTTCGGGTTAAGCGCGGGCTTGGTCGGCGAAAGCAAACATCTGCTGAATCGACGTGAAGTCCGAGTGTTGCGGGTAACGTGAATGCCACTGGCTTTCTTCGGGCGTCAGTGATTCGCCGCTGGTGAGGCGAGCGTCGAGTTGCTGCCAGAATCGGTAGCGGGCGATGGGGTCGCCTGGTAGTTCGAAGGTCGGCGCCTGCGGTGCCGACAGTTGGGCAAATCGCTGGGCCTCGGCGAGTTGCTCAGGTGACAGGTCGTACTGGCTTGAATGGCCGGGGATAACGCGCATTTCGACGTCTTGCCCGGTAATGGTTTTGGCTTTTTTAACCAGACGGCTCAGTTGGCCGCGTTCGCGTTTGTCGCTGGCTTTTTCCAGCATAGTTTTCGGCATGGCCGGGCTAGCGTTGCCATCGAGCAGCGCTTCGCCGATCAGATCGCCCTCAAGGGAGTGGACCCAAACACGGCTAGCGTCACGGAAGTCATAGGCGACGCGGACCTGTTCCCCATGGAAACCGTCCAGGTCTTTGAGAAAGTAGGTGCCGCTGTTCCATTGCACCTGGCAACGGTGGACCGTGCGTTCAACTTGAGGCCGGGTCAGGCTTTCAACGATGTCGGCACTCGCTAACAACGGCTCCCAGCCTTCGGCCTCTGCTGCTTTCCATGCTTCCATGGGGCTTTGATGGCGCTTACGCATCGTCTGGAGGTCACGAAACCTCGGCAACCCACGATGTGGGCGACGGTTATAGTCGTCGAGCGCTTGTTGCAATGCAGTAAAGAACACCGAAAATTCCGGCACTACCGTTGGCGCCATGCCCAGTGCAAGCTGTTTGCGGGAGAGTTTGTGGGTTTTGGTGGCGGCCTCTTTATCCATGTCGGCGCCGATGTAGCTGTCGAAGGTTTTTGCGAGCCTGACCAGGATGGTTTTGTGAGGTCGCTCGATCACGCCACGCGCCTGAGAGTTGTAGGGCAGGGAGTGCGTAATGGTGCCCCCCAGGCGGTCGTTTACTTCGTAGACAACAGCGTTGTCAAAGCCGCTGCCGTTGTCGACGTAGAACACTTTGTACATGCCGCACCGACTTACACCGTCGCGCAAGGTATCCAATGTGGCCAAAGTCGACTCGGCCAAGTTGACCGAGAAGCCGACGATGCGTCGAGTCCCCCAGTCAATGACCATGGTGATTTCAGGGCGGAAGATTTGCCCTGTCAGTGGGTTCATGACTTCCGCGTCAAAGGTGTGACCGTCGGCCACCCATACGTCATTTGGCCAGAGCATGTCGGCTTGGCGACGGTTATACGCTTTTAGAGCATTCAGTTCGTGCGGCCCCATACGGCCACGCTCACGGACTGACGGACTGAGTTTTTTCAGCCAGCGGCGCACGGCATGAATACTGGGGCAAACGCTGGACTGGATGCCCTGGTGTACCTGTTTGAACTGCTCGTATGCCGCCTCGACACTCGGCTTTTGCGGACGCTGGTAGTGCTTGAGGAATTCCTCCGCCCAGGTTGGAACGCTCATGTCTTTTTGACGGCGGGCGGGGGCCAGGCCTATTTCTCCATGGGCGCGGTAGTCGGCCAACCAGCGTTTGAGCGTGCGCTCCGACAGCGTGCGGTCTTCTGTTTTGCGGTCGTTGGCGCGGATGACTCTGTCATTCAGGTAGGGGCTGAGTTCGCCGCTTTTCGCCAGTTCGACCAAGGTTGATATAGCGCGGTTTTGGCTTACGACCTTGCTCATGCGTTCGATTTCACGCACGAATGAAAGACGGGCACTCATCACAGAAGACTGTGAATCGTTCAAGCGTGACGGCTTTTCTAAGTCACGTCCCGTGGTAACTACGTAATCTACTGCAGCGTGTAAGTCGGTGGCTTCTGCAAGCGATGCAGTCAACAGCGCGGCCTGGGTGTTTTTCGGCAGTACTGAAAGTGTGTACTCAATGGCTTTACTGCCAAGGCGTTGTTGGCCTTCCCATCGTTCACGCTTAGCTCGCAATTGAATAGCGCGCTCAGTTCCTGGCATACCGGGTAACCCAGCCAGTTCGCCCGCTGAATACCAGTTACGCATGATGGCCACCCAAAGCACGTTTGAGCTCCCGAGCTTTGCGACCGGCATCATCACGCAAACGCTCAAGACGGCCTAACTCTGCATTTAAGGCATCACGCCCATATGCAATCCGTCCGCCGCGTTGATGGGCAAGCCAGTTGGTAAGTACGTGACAGCTGCAAACCTCCTCCAGTAGTGGCGCTCTATAGAACGGTAAATTGTGATCTGTACGCGCAGGGCTCGACCAAGCGTCAAGCATGTGCTTGCTTACTTCATCTCCCGAAAGGCGAGACATACGAGCCGCTATCTCATAGCGGTCTAAATCGGAACCTTTGAGGATTTCGCTAATCAGTTCACTTACCTGAATTGCGTTATTACCGTTACCGGGCAAAGCTAAAACCGGCTGGGGAACGGCGAAGATGTCCAGAGTTCGATCATCTTTGACTTTGCGCATGTTTATCCCTCCGTGCCGTTTTTACGGTGCCGAAGGTCATAAGCTGGGTTATGCTCATGGCTACAAGTTGCGTTCTTCTCGGCACGTTGTGACCTGATCCGATATGGGGTGCCGTTGAGGTTCCACCGGTCAGGCCACAAGTCGATTGGCTCAAGGCCAAGCGCCTTGGCTATAGCTCTTTCCATTCGCGGGTATGCGGTACGTTTCGCATTTTTTACGGCGGTGTCTGAGACTTTTAGCTCACGCGCCAACTTAGCCAGCGAAGTGCCTTTAGCGCGTAACTGGTACTTGATCCATTCCCAACGTAGGGTTGGGTTCAGAGGGATTTCGGTTTTGTTCATGCCATACATCCATTTTTAACCACCGGACAGGGTGGTTTTTTTGGGGTGTCTAACGTCACTTACGGCATAAACATAGCCGGTTAGTTCCTTGCGGTAAAGCGAAAAACGGCATTTCGCTAAGCCGGAAGCGGCAATTTAATAAGCGGTGTAGCTATGTCATTGGTTTTAAAGGGTTTAAATCGAATGCGAAATTTCGTTTTCGTTTGTTATGAGATTTCGCTTTCTCTCTGGGAGAAAGCGAAATGAGCGAAGATCTGGCAGCACGTATAAGAGAATGCGCCGACATGGCCGGAAGCGGCGACGAACTTTCGCGCTTAACGGCTATCCCTCGGCGTACTCTGGAGTATTACCTGACCGGGCAGCGGGAGCCCAAGGTGGCGCGCTGCGTTGAGATAGCTAAGGCGGTGGGCGTTGACATTGGATGGCTAGCATCAGGCGACGGCGATAAACATAGAGGTACGGCGGCAGCTTCCGAAGAGAGCACGTATGTATATGTGCCGTTGTACGATGCCTATTGCAGCGGTGGGCACGGCTCTTGGAACGAGGGGGCGAGAGTGCTGACCAAGCTCGCCTTTACGGCGTACTCATTTCGCAAGAAGGGTCTAGATCCGACCAGGCTGTCCGCAATCCGCGTCGACGGTGACTCTATGCTCGGATTGTTGAACGACGGCGATACAGTTCTAATCGACCATGGCCGCAACTCCCTTGAGGGAGAGGCTGTCTATGTCATCCACTTGGATGACCATCTGTACGCAAAGAGACTTCAACGCCAGTTTGACGGGTCAATCCATATCATCAGCGAGAACAAGGCTTACAAAGATATGGTGGTGCCCAAGGACAGGCTGAATGATCTACGAATCATTGGTCGTGTGGTGTGGGCTGGCGGCTGGATTTAATCGCGGCATGACCGATGCCAAAGAGCCCGCAAAGCGTGGGCTCATCGTTCAAAATAGTCTGATTTTGGTTTTGCAGCTATTTGGCATCACTTTTAAAGCCGTCGCAAACTAGGCTACTCGTAAAGGCCCGTATTACCTGGCCTGTCACGTGTTGTCCTGCTTAATCCAGCTTCTTCCCACCAGATCCCTACCGGTGCCAAAGCTGTCACTAACTCACATCGTGGTGACCGTTGGGGCTACACAACAGTGTGAATGGAGCTGACCCCCCCTGTTGTATCGCGAGCTGTTGCTATTGCTCTGTTTTTGATTTTGATTTTGATCTTAGGCGCCCCGTCAACCACGCTGGCCGAATGCAGGTTTGAATCCGTGGGTAACCCGGCAGGACGCCGGGTTAGCCGTCCTGGGCCAGGGATGGCCCATGACGGCGGCCCACGGATTCAAGCCTGCGTTCGGGCATGCCGAGCCTAGGCGAGGCACCGAGTGGTGGGGCAAGACCTTTTGGTTACTTTTGGGGCGTTTGCCAAAAGTGACCCGCTGTAAGAGCGGAACCATAGGCAGCCGTTACCGCAGCAACGGATATGTACTCATTCCAACTCCAACAAATGGTCGACCCAAAGGCCGCCATCGGGAGCAAGTCGAATCGTCGCACCCACAGTTTTAACCGAGTCTCCCCCACCATACCGGTCGGCTAATAAGAAGCTCGCCACCCTTCTGCTTGCGCAAAAAAATGGGGCGATCACTGATCGCCCCGAACGGTACATCGAGAGGTCCTTCTGAAGTTCTACAAACTGATCTGCTTACGCTCCTCATCCGTCAACCGAGCCCGCGCCTGTTCACTCAGCGGCCCCGCGCCCAGCACCTGCACCGGGCTGTCGGGGTTGTAGCCCGAGGTTTTCCGAGGTTCCGGTTCACGCGACAGCGGCTCGGTGCCCAGGCTCAGCACCTCCACGGTCATGATCGACGGCCGGCCCTGTTTGGCCGCCGCCTGCTGGCTGCGCGCCGCGTCTTCTGCGGCCTGGGACGCCGCCGCCCCCGCTGCGCTGGCCGAGCTCATGGCGCCGGTGTTGACGGTGGCCGACACCGGCACCCCGGACGACTTGCCCTGGGTCTGGATGTTCGCCGCGTTCACCACCCGCAGGGCGGCGATGTTGACGTTACCCGACACCCGAATCCCCGCCTCGCCCGCATCGATGGTGCCCATCGGCGCGATCAGGTCGATATCCCCCGCCGGCACTTCCGGGATCGGGTTGAGCGTGGCGATCCCCGCCCCCGTGCTCGGTACCGACGGCGACAGGCTCACGTTGCCCCAGTTGTCATAGACGCGCTTGGGCGGCGTGTACACCACGGTGGTCTTGGAGCCACGACCGGCGTTGATGTCGCCCTCGCTGGTCCAGGCCATGATCGAGCCGCCGAAGGTGGTCATGATGCGGCTCTGGCCAAGCAGGATGCTGCCCAGGGAGTACAGTTGGATATCTCCAGCGCCCTGGGTGATCACCCCAGCCGTGGACGGCGGTGCGGCGCCTTCGATGCCGAACGTCTGGCGGCCACCCGGCGTGAGCATCTGGATCGAGCCACCGAAGTTGGTGTGCACGCCCGCGCCGCCGAACATCGTGATGTCGCCTTTGTAGGTGATCGGGTTGCCGGCCACGTCGGTCTCGGGGAACAACCGGGCAATCGCGGCACGACCACGCACATAGCTGCCCTGGCGCACACTGCCGTCCTGGTTGTACTCACGGCCGGCGGCCTTGAGTTCGGCAAAGTACACGTCGCGGGCGAAGATCCGTTGTTGTTCGGCGGGCAGTGCGGCGTAGTAGGTCCGCGCCTGTTCGCTGTCGCCGGCGAAGCCGAAGCGTTCGGTGAGCCAGGTAACCAGCTCGTTTTCGTAAGTCTTGGCCACCTTGGCGCCTTGCAGGGATTCACCCGCTTGCGCCAGGTTGGCGGGGTTCAGGTAGGCCTCGACGAAGCGGCGGTAATCCGGGCCATTGGGGCCCATGCCGGCTTGCATGACGATGCTTGCGCCAGGGCGGCTGTCGCCCGCCGCCACAGCACCCAGGCTGTTCACCGCGACTTTGTCTTCCATCTGGATGTTGCGCCCCGCCGTCAGTTCCAGGGTACCGGGGCCGGCAACGTTAAAGCTGCTGTAGAGGATGTCGCGGCCAGCGCTGGCGATGGAGATATCGGTGGGGCTGTTGTGCACGAACAGGTTGCCGGTAAAGGTGTATTGCCCCGTATCCGTGACACCTGCGCTGGCACCGCTCAAGCGCGTGCCGCTGCCGACAATATCGCGTCCGGCTTGCATCCATACCGGGCCTGCGCCTTCGTAAAAGGTTTGCCCGAACCGAGCGTCACCCACCCCCGTGATCGTGAGGGCGCGCCCACTATTGACGCCCAGCAGGTCCCCGTTCAGCGCATAGAAACGCGCGGGCTCCAGGGCATCACCCCAAGCCATGCTGGCGGTGTTGGGGCCAAAGGCAAACAGCGGGGAAACCGTCAAGGTTGCAATGTTGCCATCGCTGGAAAGATTGCCACTGCCCACTATTGCCGTTTTTTGATCCGTCAGGAAACCGGCGAAGGCCGGACGCAGAATAGTCGCCAGGCTATTGGGTGCTGCACTGGAGCGGCTGATCGTCAGATCGCCGCCGGAGATCGAATCCCCGGCCAGCAATTCCAGTTGTCCATTGGACGAAGGTGCGAGTACCAACGCCCTGAGCGGCTGCACGGTGCCAGGATTACTGGTCGA
Organism: Pseudomonas marginalis; assembly: GCF_900105325.1. Taxonomy (NCBI): domain Bacteria; kingdom Pseudomonadati; phylum Pseudomonadota; class Gammaproteobacteria; order Pseudomonadales; family Pseudomonadaceae; genus Pseudomonas; species Pseudomonas marginalis. The sequence goes on along the minus strand of NZ_FNSU01000003.1, from coordinate 304,416 downwards.
GGCGCTGCCGTAATAGAGACTGCCGTTAGCCGCAACCGCACGCAATGTCGCGGGATAGACCGCCGCCATATCGGTTTCCAGGGTCTGGGTCAGCGGCGTGAGGTTGCCCCCGGCAGAGAACAGGTCCACTGCTGTGCGGTCGGTCCACAAGCTGAACCAGCTTTGTCCGATCCCGTTGACCCCCTTATTGACGAAGGTCAAGGCGTTCATCTGCGGCGCGCGCCCAGGGTCGGCGACGTCCTGCAACACCAGGTCGCCACGGGTGGACAGGCCGAAAGTGGCGTCGCCCGGCAATAGGCTCAAACCACCCGAGGCCATGGCCGAAGTGGAACGCAAAGGATCGTAGGCGCGCACTTCGCTGGGGCTCTGGTCTGTGAACCGGTTGCCATAACGCAGCGTCAGGCTGCCCAGGGCGCCACCGGTCAATTGCACGTGCCCACGCAGGTTCACCAGCGCACCATTGAGGTGGTCTGCGAAGGTCTGGCTGGCGGGGTTAACCGCTCCGCCGACCCGCAGGTTCAGATCACCGCCACCCGTCAGTTGCACACTGCCATCGGCCCCGACCCGACCGGTGCTGCCGACTGCCAGTACCAGGCCTTGGCTACGGCGACTGACGTTCAGAGCTGTTGAAGAGACAGGGCTGATGAGTCCTGCATCGCCACCCACATCAACATTCAGGTTGCCGCCTCCCAGGGTGCCAAACCCGGTGAACCCGACCATCTGGTCCGAGCGGTCGCTGGCGACGTAGGAACCAAAGTTGATCCACCAGGCGGTGGCTTGCGCCTGGCTGCCACTGAGGCCGTTGCCCTGACGCCACAGCCAGTTGCCGACGTTGGCGGAATCCTGGCCTTGGTCGCTGGGTACCGGACGACCAACGCCATTCTGCGCCGGGCTGGTGATATTGCCCGTCAGGTTACCGCCCACTTTAAGCAGCAAGTTGCCGCCAGTGTCCGGATACCAGGCACGGTACAGGCTGCCCGTTCCCCCATCGACCAGCTTCTCGTTGCCCCCGCGTTACCCAGCACCTTGTTGTTGCTGCCCACGGCGCGCTTGAGGTTATAAGGATCGTTGGCCGAGGTGCCGGTGGACGAACTGCCCGCGGTATAGACCCCGAACAGCGACTCCATGCTCAGGTTGCCGGCGGCCAGCAGGTCAAGGTCTGCAGCGCCGGTGCGGATTACGCTGAAGCGAGTGCTGCCACCCACCAGCAGCGTGTAGTCCTCACCACTGGTAACGCAGTAGTCCGGGAGATCGTCACATATACCCGGGTATTGTATTGCGTCGAAATCAACCGGTTGGCCCACCATGCTTTCATCGCCGAACCACTCCTTAGAGCCCTCCTCGGTCCAGACCTGGGTTCCTTTCCCGAACGTCCCATAGTGACTGTCCGCCAAGCGCAGATTGCCGCTTACCGGATGCGGTTGCAGCAGGCGACTGTCGGCTGCCTCGGTGTCGGCCCCCGCAACCAGGCGAATCGACCACGACTGCGCACCCTCCTCCAGCATGGGAGCAATTGCCCAGTTCTTGCCTGGATGGCCGGCGTCACGCAACGTCACCGACTCCACGCCGCCCGGCAGCTTCACGTCTGTCCCCGACGGCAACAGGGCGCCCCGGGGCAGCGCTTGGCTGGCGGTCAGCGTCACCTTGGTGGCCAATGGCACGCCCTTGGGCCAGATCAAGCCGTCGACACTGGCTGACGTGCTCAACAGGCTGCCGGCATCCAGGACACTGCCGATGGCGAGGGTCTGGCTCTGAGTCAGCAACGTGCCCGCCGCGAACAGCACATTGCCCGAGGCATCCCGAACAGCCGCCGCCAACACCGTACCCGCCGGGAGTACCAACGGTTGTTTGAGCGTAGCCGCGACGGGCAATCGGGTGCCCGCCGGCAGAAACAGGGGGTTGGTCAGTACATCGAAATTAAGCGCAGCGCCCGCAGGGAACACAGTGCCCATCTCCAGGGTCACGCCGCTGCCCGGTACCACCACGGTGCCGCCGGTGTAGTCGATACCGGCGCGCAGCCCCCAGCCATTGTCATCGTCGGTGGGCGGTGGCGCGGCAAAACCGTCGTTGATGCTGCCATAGATATTCAGGTCGCCACCGGCGCGCAGGGTCAGGCTGCCGGACTCGGTCTTGGCCGTTGATTTGAGGCTGGCGTAGCGATAGCTGGAGAGGTCCAGATCGCCCTGCACCACCAGGTCGCCGTCCGGGGTTTTGCTGATGATTTCCACACCGGGGCGCAGGTGGAAAACATCGCCGTAGGTGGCGTTGTTCAAGCCGGCGAGCTTTTGCAGCAAGTTGTTGTTAACGCGCGCGGCATTGATGAAATCCTTATTGGATGGATCGACGACTTTCTTGAGGTAGTCCTGATCAATAACTTGGTAGGGGCGCCCGTTGGGGGTTTCGTCAGTTTTGGTCGGGGCATCGTCGTAGGTTCTCATGCCATTGAGGGCGATCGAACGCGCGCCTTGGATAGTCAACTGCCCACTGGCGTCAATGGCGATGTCATCGCCGCCCACGCGCGGCGCATTGAGCTCCAGCGTGCCACGGTTGCGCCCGTCATTGCCGGTCGCGGCCTCGGTGCCATGGCGCAGGTCGATGCGCGCGCCATTGGCCAGGGTCAACTGGCCTTGGCCAGAGCTGAGGACCACGATGGCGCGGTTGGGCGAGTCGATGATCTTGCCGTAGCTGTCCACGCGTAATTGCGTGCCATGGGCGTCCAGCACGGCGCTGCCGTCGAGGGTCAGGCCGTTTTTCGCGGCCAGGTTGATGCTGCCCACGCGCTCACCGCTGGCATCTACCAGGCCGGTCACGCGCAGGCTGCCGTTGTCGATCGAGACGTTGACGTTGTTGGCCTTGACGTCGTTGCCGATGGTCAGGTCGCCCTGCTTGAGCTGGAAGCTGCGCGCACCATAGACCTGGCCCTGATTGAGGCGCTGGTTGAGCGCGGCGAACTGGTCGCTCAGGGTGCCACTGGCAGCCAGCCGCTGGGCCTGGATTTCAACCGAACCGGCCAGGTACGGCACCAGCGTGCCGCCAGCATCGTAGTAACCGCTGCTGCCGGCGACGATTTTGCCCGACAGGTCGACGATGCCCGCCGCGCCGTCCACGGCCACTGCGCGCAACCGGCCCGCCTGGTTGTGCTGCGCCGACAGGTCGATGGTCGAACCGGCCGCCTGCAGCACATTACCTGCGCGGCTTTCCAGCAGCACTTCACCTCCCGCGCTGTACTTGGTCAGGTCGTTGAAGGGGATGGCACGGCCTGCCACATCAATCGATGCGACGTCGGTCAGCACCACATCGCCACGGGCACCCAAGGTCACCTTGCCGCTGGGCAGTACCACGGCACTGGCCAGGCGCAGGCTGTCGCCCTGCAACGACAACTCGCCGCCGATACCGTCCACCTTGCCCACCGTGCCCTGCGAAGCGCTCACATCAATTGCACCACCAGCGGTAATACGGTTGACCGAACCGGCCTCACCGGTCATCAGCGGCGTGAGGATATTCAGGTTGCCGCCGCTGTAGGCAAAGCCCTTGATCGCATCAAACGCGCCCTGGCTCTGGTACACCGAGAGGCTGCCCTTGTGGTTGGCGGTGATGCGCTCACTGGCATTGAGGTTGACGTTGGCAAAGCCCAGGGCGAGGCGGTCGAAGGTATTGGTCGTGCTCGGCTGGGCAAAATCCCCATAGCCGAATTCGATACGCTCGGCATTGATGTCCAGGCGCCCGCTGCCGCTGCCGGCACCGCCGGTCACCGCCGCCACAGGCGGCGCGACGGCACCTTGCCAGATCAGGTTGGCGGTGTGGATAGTCGCCACGTCGTTCAAGCCGCCAGAGCCGTAGATCGCCGGCGTGGACAGCATCAGGTTGCTCAGCAACGACTTGCCGGTCACGGCGTCATAAGTGTCCAGGGTGGTGGTGCCGTAGAAGTTAAAGCTGTCACGCGCCGACAGTTGCAGAGTTTCCAGGGCCGGGGCGCCGAATTGGGTGTCGCCGCGCAGCAGGCGCTCCAGCACTTGCTGGTTGAGGGTCATGCCCACCGGCAGGCGATTGTTGGCGGCTGCAGCGGCCAAGGCTTCGGGGCTGCCGACGTTGATGCTGGACACGCCCAGGTTCAGGTGGCGAGTGCCATAGCGCACCTCATCGCCCATCTGCAGGGTGCTGTCGGTCAAGGTAACGATGCTGCCTTCGGAATACAGGGCTGTCTGGCCGCTGCAGGGCGCGCTGTCGCACACGCCTAACTGGATGCCTCCACTGATGAGTCCACCCAATGACGGCGCGGCAATTACGTTGAGCAAACCGTTGGACACCGCCAGCACATTGCTCAGGTTGTAGATAAAACCGTCACGTGCGTCGTAGCTGGCCTTGCCCTGGCCTATCGTGTTGATCGAGGCGCCTTGTTCGAGCGTAATTTTTCCGGTGGAGGTCACCAGTAATACCTCCGGTGCCGCCAGTTTCGCGCCGTCGCGCAGGATGATGGAACTGATGATGCTGCTGGGGAGGTTGATGTAGTTGCCACCCTGGCCGTACGTGACATAGGTCATTCCACCGATCAGCAGGCGAGCCGCGCCCATTGCATTCAGGCTGTCCGCATCCACCGTAATGCCTTTGAAATTGGCGGTAGCCGCGTTGCCTGCCGCGACAATTTCGATGTCCCTTCCCAAGCTGCCCTTTTCTTCGTTTATCAGCGATACGGTACCGCCGTAACCGCCGTCAGCGGCCTCGAAGCGGCCGATCCCCTGGAACGAAAAGGCATCCGCACCTGCGCCTGGCCGCAGGGCCAGTTGCAGGGTCTTGGCATCCACCGGCAGCAGTGCCCGAGGTACACCAAGCCTGGTGGCGTCGGCCACGGCGAACTGTGCGTAGCCGGTTTCGTTGTATTGGGAGTAACGACGCAACCTATCGGCCGACGTGAGAATTACCTGGCTGGCCGTACTGTTGCTGATCCCGGTATTGGCGATGGACAAGCGCCCTGCCGTGGCCCATGAGCCATTGCGCAACGCCTGGGTCACACCGTCGGTGCCCAACCCGGCCAGGCCGTTGATCTCGAGCCGGAAAGCCCCAGGCATCAACGCATAGGTGGACGGCATCAGGGTATAGGTGCCGGCCGCCAGGCCCGGCACGCCGGCGCCGATTGTGATCTGCTGGCCGATCAACGGATCGACCGCGCCACCTTCCGGCGCCACCGGGGCATAGCCCGGTTGCACGCCCGGCACAATCGCATAGATCGGGTTGGTGCTCAGACCCGGCAGTACAAACCCGCCGTTCGCACCGAACTGTACCAATGGGTTGTAACGTGCATCGGTAGAGCCCCCGCGCCCGGAAATAAATCCGGCGCCGAGCAGTTCGCCACCGCCGGACAGATCCACCGTCGCCTGCGGCAGCACCGTCAACTGCTGGCCACCGAGAATCACCCCAACGTTCAGGCTGCCCGCACTGTTGCCGCCACCCTGGCCGATAAACGTCACTGTCTTGCCGTTGTACTTGTAGATCTGGCCATCCACGGTACCGCCGTAAGGCAATACCAGGCCCTTGCCACTCACCGAAGTGAGGCTGCCCGGCAGCAGTTGCACGTTGGTAGAGCCCAGGTTGCCAATCTCGATCAGCCCCAGTGGCGCACGCACCACCCCGCCCTGCTTGATGGTGGGCCCGCCCAATTGCAGACGACCAAAGGCCGAGTAAGGCATGGCGGCATTGCTATTGGCGGTGCGTGCGATGGTCAGGGTGCGTGTCGGATCGTAATTGAAGCCTGTGTCATTGCTGGCAGCATTATTCAGATAGCCCGCCAGTACCCGGGCGCCGACCTCAGTCGCCGGATACAACTGCGCCGCGCGCAGGGTCATGTCACCACTGGTCACTAATTGCGTGCTGATGCCCTGGGCAATCACATCTGCCCCCGCCCCCGCCAGGAAGCGCAAGTCGCCCTGGCTGGTCAGTTGCACATCATCAAACCCCCGCCGTTCGAGGCTGGCCTGGCTGTTGTCGGGCCGCAACAGATAGCTCTTGTTGCCGAACACCACATTGCCACGCACGTCGATCAGGTTGGCGTTGGCGTTGAACTGCGCCGTGGTGGCCAGCGCGGAGGGATTGGGCAACACCGGCACCGCGCGGGTATAGGCTTCCTTGCCGGATTCTGCCGGCGCGAGGATGCCGGCCAACAGCAGGTATGGCGCCGACAGGTTGACCCGCGAACTGGCCGCCGCGTTTTCACTGAGGTTATAGCTGCCACCGTACAGGCGCAGGCTCTGGCCCATGTTCAACGACACGTCACCGTCGAAACTCAGCAAGCCGTTGCTGAGCAGCGCCAGGTTGTCAAACCCGCCGGCGCTGACCTGGTCCACGCCGAGGCGGCCATGGCCGTACTCGAGGCTGGAAGTCGGGCTGGCTTGATGGGTCTGGCTGAGCACCAGTTCACGCACCTTGAGCACACTGTCGTTGACGCCGGCCTTGAGGTAATACGGGCTTTCCAGGGCCAGGGCCAGGCTACCGCCCGCAGCACCTGCGCCACCCGCGCGGGCAACAAAGCTGCCGTCCAGGTACAGGCCGTTGTTCGACGCAAAGCTGATGCTGCCGCCATTGCTGGCCATCGGCACGCGGCCCTGGCCGGGAACATCCAGCATCGCCTGGGCACCGGACGCGTCCAGGCGCGCGCCGTCGCGCACCACCACAAACAGGTCACTGGCCTTGGCGATGCCGGTGGCCAGGTTGATATCGCCGCCGATGCTGATGGTGCCACCATTGCGCACCTGGCCGTAGACATTGCCACGGTTGCTCACCGCCGTGACCGCACGCGACGCCACGTCGATCAGCGCGTTTTCACCCACCCAGATCGAACGGCTATGGCCGGCGGCGTTGGCCGCTTCCGAGCCCGTCGCCGTCAGGCCGCCCAGGCTGACGCTGCCGCCCCAGGCGTTGAGGCTGCCGTTCATGGTCAACTGGCCGACGCTGCGCAGGTTGATGGCCTGGCCTGGGTCGACAGTGATCACCGCGCCCTGCCCCACGCTCAAGGCCGTGGTGGCCAGTTCAGCCGCCGTGGAATTCAGATTGCCGGCGGTCAAGGTCAGGCTGGCGCCACGGCGCTGGGTCAGTACGCCTTTGGCAGCGTCTTCCTGGTACAGCGCCGGCGTCCAGCGTTCAAGGGCGGTGGCCGGGTCGCTGCCCGTGGCAGCGGCCGAGGTCTGCTCGCCAATACGGTAGACCGGCGTCGTGACGTCGACCTGGGTACCGTCCGTGACCAGCAGCCCTTCATTGCCGGTGATGTCATAGGCCGAGAAGCCCTTGTTGAAAAAATCCCCCGCCAGTTGCACGGTGCCAACATCGGGCGCCGTGGCGCTGTCGCCGATCTGTACTTTGCGCGCCTGCAACGCCAGGGTGCCGCCACCGCTCACGCCATAACCGCGAATCTCGCCGTCCAAACCCAGGGTACCGAGAGACGCCAAGGTCACGTCGCCGCCCTTGCCACCGTTGAGCTTGCCATCCAAGCCGAGGGTGCCACCGGAGGAAGTGTCCACCACGCTGCCGGCCGCCAGGTTCACACCGCCAGTGCTGCGCAGCGACACCTTGCCGCCGTTCACATAGGCCAAGCCGCTGCTGTTGGCCGGATCCAGCAGCAGATTGTTCCAGCGCCCGGTGGCATCCAGCGTGACCCCGCTGGCCACGTTCAGCGTGCCGCTGCCGTTGAGGATGCTGTCGCCCACCGCACCGCCTTTAAGCGGGTCGACCTGGCTGAGGATATTGCCCGCGTTGAGGCTGCCGCCGTGGGCCGTGAGGTGGGCGTTGATGTCGACCCTTGGCCCGAACAGGGTGATATCGCCGCCATCGGCCACCTTGAGCGCTCCGTTGACGGTGACCTGCTGCTTGGCCGCGACCTTGATCGCGCCCAACTGATAGCCATTGAGTTGGTCGCTGTCGAGTACCATCTTGCCCTGGCGGTCCGCGGGCAGCGCGGTGGTGAGGTCCAGGCCATCGGCGATTTTTTGCGTACCGCCCTCGATCAACACCTCGTCCGCGTTTGCGCCCAAGGCATAGCGCAGGGTGCCGGTGGTCTTGTTGTAGATAGGCGTGTAGCCGCCAATGATCAATTGCGCGCGCTGGGCCATGGCCTTCTGCGACTGCTGGTAACCGTCGAGGTTGATGTTCGGCGCCTGGGTCTGGCGATCGCCCTGGAACACGTCACTGATCACCTGGCCCTCGAGCACCGCACTGGTGGTACCGATCACCAGCTTGCCGGCATCGCGGCCCACCGTGTAACCGCTCTCATAACGACGCTGCTTGGCGATCATCGGGTTGTAGTAGTAATCGGTCTGGCCCCAGCGCTTGCTGGTGTCTTCATACCCCTTGTAGAACCCGGAATAGAGAATGTCGCCCGGCGCGTTGGACAGCTCATACAAGCGCCCATCCGGGCCCTTGAGCCAGGTCTGCTGGATATAGCCGGCCTGCACATCCACGGTGCCGCCCGACAGGTTGATCTGCGCGTCCTTCTGGGTCACCACGTCCTTGCCGGTAAACGTCACGGTACCGCCCTGGGCCATCCACTCGCCCACCGAGTGGCCTTGGGTGCCCAGGTAGCCGCCCACTTCCAGCAAGCCGCCAGCGGTGTACCAGCGATCCGTCGCATAGCCGTTGGTGCCTGCGGGCACAAACACCAGCTCGCGCAGGTCGACCCACACATCGTTATTGATCAACTGCCCATCGTCACGGTTGACCGGTGCGTCGCGCTGCTCGTTGCCCTGTACGTTGATCTTGATGTTGTTGGATTCCATCGACACCTTGACACCGACCGCCCCGGAGACATCGATCATCGCCCCGTCGCGTACCAGGCTGCGCCCGGTGGCACTGACCGCGACCTGCCCACCGGTAGCCAGGGTGATCGAGCCTTTCTGGAAGTCCACCGTGCCGCCGCTGACGATCTCGATGCGTGATTGGTCGGTGCGGTCGGCCACGGCGCTGAGGTTGTTGAACTGGCCGGTGATCAGGTTGGCGGGCGTGCCGTCGAGCTTGATCAGGCCGTTGTCCTTCTGGCCGTTGAGCGCGGTGCTGCCGCTGCTGTCGAGCAGGATCGCGGTGGTGCTGCCCTCCCCAAGGGTCACGCTGCCGGTGGTGTCGGTAGCGGAATTTAGCAAATGGATGGTGCCACGGGTGTCCACCGACGTGCTGGCCAAGGCCACGCCATTTTGCTGCACCTGGTGCCCGGTCAGGGTGATGTCACCGGTGGACGCCATGATCAGGCCCGTGTTGCTGACCTTGCCTGCGCTGCTGCCGGCCTTGAGGCCGGTGGCCACTTCATTGCCACGGGTGGTGGAGCGGTCATTGCCGGTGGTGCCGACACCCTTGCGGATGTAAAAGCTGTCGCCGGCGGCCAGGGTGGTCTGGCCCTTGGCGGTAGTGAGGGTACCGGCGTTTTCCACTTCCGAGCCCAGCAGCAAGGCATAGCCGCCGGCGTCGGTGGAGGTGGCGGGGTTGTGGGTCTGGATCAATGCGCCGCGCTGCACCTCGACCTTGCCGGCCGCGTCAGTGAAGGTCGGCTGGGTGCCGGTGGCGTTCACGTAGATACCGCGCTGGGTGAACTGCTCATCGGTGATGTTCGCCGCCGCCGCCACCAGATTGCGCACGTTGACCTGGCTGGTGCCACTGAACACCACGCCGTTGCGGTTCACGATCATCACCGTACCGGCGCCGTTGATCTGGCCCTGGATTTCGCTCGGGCGCGCATTCGGGTCGTTGACGCGGTTGAGCACGGCCCAGCTCGACTGCTGCTGGAAGTCGACGCTGGTGTTGCGCCCGACGTTGAAGGTTTCCCAATTGAGGATGGCCTTGTCGGCGGTCTGTTCGATGGTCACCGTGGTCTTGCCGCCGGCCTGGGTCTGCACCGGGCCCTTGGCGTTGGTCCAGCCCTGGGTCAGGCTGTTATCCACCTGCAGGCCACCTTTGCCGAGGCCGTCTGGAATCGTCGAGACTTGGCCAAACGCCGCCTGACGCCCCGCCGCTTGTGCTGCCTGCTGTGCCGCAATCGCCGCGACGCTGGTGTTCAAAGTGCTGATGGAACGCGCCAACTGCTGGTTGACCCGCGCCTGCTGGTTCAGCGAAGGAATCCCCTGCACCTGCCCGGCACTGATCCGCGCCGCCGTCGCCGCCTGGGTCGCACCTTTATCGGCAAACCAGCTGGAACTGAACGCCGTGGCCGCATGGGCATTGCCCGCCACCATCAACAAGGCGATGGCCTGGGCCAGGGGCTTGAGGCGCAGCACAGTTTCTTGGGCTTTCAGGTTAACCGGCGATTTGCAGCGGACCATCGGGGATCTTCCTTCTTTGTTATCACGCAGGGAGCAAGACAGGCTCACGTATGAGGGTTAGGCGGTTGGCGAGGGACGGGACTGAACTTCTGTCACGCAAAGTTCATAGAGGGCTGTTAACGGCTCGAAAAAACCGCACAAACGCAAAAATCAGCAACGGCACAGGCCGTTGCTGATCAGGTCGTGCAGATCGTTGAAAGCGAGGGTTACAGCGGACGACCGATACCGTTGCAGACGTTGGTGTTGCCGATGCTCAGGGCGTTGCTCGCGGTCAGGAAGCTGGCGCGAACGGTGGCTTTCCAAGCGGTTGGCAGCGGAACGAAAGCGTTGGCGGTGATGGCTGCATCGTTGTTGTTGGAGGCGCCGTAGTGCTTGGTGAAGAAATCACGCACTTGGCTGGTCTGGGTGGCATCGGCGTAGCACTGGCTGAAGATCAGGTTGGTAAAGCCCAGGATCGGGTAGCCCGAGGTTGGGTAAGGCTGTACACCGGCGGTGTTGTCCGGACCGAAGACTGGAACCCAGGCGTCCGGGTTGGAACGATCAGCGGCAGCCGGTACCGGTACTGCGCCGATGGCGGCAGACACGTTGGCGGCGGCAGGCGAAACGCCCTGGGTGTTGGTGGCGACGTTTTTGCCCACGCGAGCCACTTTGGTGGCGTCGTCCAGGCCGGCCAATGTCGGGGCGGCGAAGTCCGGGCTCATGTAGGTGATGCGGCCATCGCCGGCGGCCAGGGCAGTCATTACACCTTGGCTGCCAGTAGCAGCAACGGCGCCGGCAGGCAAGCCACCGGAGAAACTGGTGCCGAAGGTGGTGGTGACGGCGAAGTTGCCTGTTTCTGCGTTGCACTTGGCATTCAGGAAACGGGTGAACAGCTCAGTGGTGCCACTGCTTTCGCTGCGATAAACCACAACGATCGGACCGGTACGGCCAGAACCGGAAATCCCGTCCCAGGTATTGATACGGCCCGAGAACACGCCGCACAACTCTTGAACGCTCAGGTCTACAGCGGCGGAACCGCTTTTATTGAAAGGAATGGCAACCGAAGTCCCCACCGATGGCACCTGGATCAACTTGCCCCAAGTCGGTTGCTTGGCAGAGGCGTAGGTCGACAACTCAGTGGCGCTCAGCTTGGAGTCGCTGCCGGCCCAGTGCACGTTCTTGTTCGTCACGCCCGCCTGGAACTTGGTGTAGTCGTTGTTCAGGAAGGCTGCCTTGCCGTTGCCGCTGCCGACACCGATGTACTGGGCGAAACCGGCCGTCAGCACGCCGGAGGTCTGGTACAGCGCTTGTGGCAGGGTGGCACCGCCGCCGTTGATGTCAGCCATTGCAGCCTGTGCCGAGCACAGTGCGGCGAGGGTCATGGATACCGCGAGAACGTTGCGCTTAAACATGAAGAATCTCCTTTCGTCGTGTTTGTACGTTGGGGTAGATGGCTCTTGCATGACGCCATGGCTTCGGTCCCAGGCCGTGTCTCGGGGGTGGCGAGGGGTGAGGCCATGGGTAGGAAATTTCGCAGTTTCCGATGACAGCAAAAGGAAAAAACCTCGGGAGGAAGGGCTTGATTTTTAAAAAGATTCTCGGGTGTTTTGGTCATGGTTTTGAGCGGTTTGGCGGCAGGTGACAGCGAGGTTTCAGCGTGGGTTTAGTCAAGGCGGCGCGGGCTGTGGCGCAGGGCCTGGATGTGACGGAATGAGGAACCCGAGGTTGGGAGCCGGCGATATCGGCCTGCCCCAAAACCAGCCTCAGCAGAGTTTCTGATACACCGCATTCTGCTTTACTGGGGCTGCTTCGCAGCACGGCGCGGGGCAAGCCCGCTCACCACAGAGGAACTCACCCGTCTCTGAAAGTTGTGTAAATATCCATGGCTATCAGGGGCAAGCCCTCTCCCACATTGGTTTTTTGGTGTGTTCAGGTCACCAGTTGGTTGATCTCGATGATCGGCAACAGCACCGCCATCACAATCACCAACACCACCGCGCCCATCACCACGATCATCAGCGGCTCCAGCAACGCGGTCATGCCCATGGCCCGCCGTTCGATATCTCGCGACAAGGTCTGCGCCGCCCGCTCCAGCATCGGTGGCAGCGAGCCGGTTTTTTCGCCACTGGCGATCAGGTGGATCAGCACCGGTGGGAAGACTTTTTCCACCGCCAGTGCCGGGGCCAGGTTGACGCCCTCACGCACCTTGGCCGTGGCATCGTTGACGCATTGGCTCAGGCGCTCATTGGAGAGGGTTTGCCGCGCCGCTTCCAGGGCCCGCAGCAACGGCACCCCGGCACCGCCGAGAATCGCCAGGGTCGAGGCAAAGCGCGCGGTGTTCAGGCCCAGCACAAAGCGCCCGATCAGCGGCAGGCGCAGCACGCGGCTGTGCCAGTTCAAGCGCGCCACCGGGTTACGCAGGTACAGGCGCCAGCCCCAGAAACCACCGACAATCCCGCCGAAACACAGCCAGCCCCACGCGCGGATAAAGTCGCTGGCGTTGAGCATCGCCAATGTCAGCCCGGGCAGATCCTGGCGCGCCTGGGAAAACGCGCTGACCACCTGGGGCACCACGTAGCTGAGCAAAAAAATCACGATGCCGATGGACACCAGCCCGACCACACCGGGGTAGATAAAGGCGGTGAGGATCTTGCCGCGCAGGTTGTTGCGCTCCTCGATGTAGTCGGCCAGGCGTTCCATCACCTGGGCCAGGTCACCGGACTCCTCCCCCGCCGCGGTCAGTGCGCGGTAGATCGACGGAAAGTCCCGTGGCCGTGCCGCCAAGGCATCCGCCAGACGCATGCCGCCGCGTACATCGGCACGCACGGCGGCCAGGGTCTGGGCGATGTGTTTTTTCTCCGCCTGTTCCACCGTGGCGCTTAATGCCGCCTCCAGGGGCAGGCTGGCGCCGAGCAGGCTCGCCAGTTGCCGCGTGGCCCAGGCCAGGTCGTTGTCCGACAGCTTGGCGCTGAACAGGCTGCTGCCGGCGGCGCTTTGCTGACCGCCCTCGACCTGCACCAGCAGCGCGGTCAGGCCACGGCTGCGCAGCACGGCAAATGCCCCGCTCTGGCTGTCGGCCTCCAGGTGCCCGGCCTCGACTTTGCCGCTGGCATCGGCGGCTTCATAGCGATAGCGATTCATCAGGCGTCCCGTGTCACGCGCAGGATTTCTTCGGGCGCGGTGGCGCCGCTGCGCACCCAGCGCTCGCCGTCTTCACGCATGCTGAACATCCCCGCACGCCGCGCCGCCACGCGCAGATCCTGCTCGCCGGCGCCCTGGTGGATCAGGCTGCGCACCTCGTCGTCGACGCAAAACAATTCATGGATACCGGTTCGCCCGCTGTAGCCGATCTGGTTGCACTGCGCGCAGCCCACCGGGCGCCAGGTGCCGGGCGCGGCCGGGTCTTCCTGTTTGCAATGCGGGCACAGGCGGCGGACCAGGCGTTGCGCCAGCACGCCCAGCAGTGACGAGGCCAGCAGGAACGGCTCGACGCCCATATCGATCAGGCGGTTGACCGCCGACACCGCATCGTTGGTGTGCAGGGTCGCCAGCACCAGGTGCCCGGTGAGCGAGGCCTGCACCGCGATTTGCGCGGTCTCCAGGTCGCGGATTTCACCGATCATGATGATGTCCGGGTCCTGACGCAGGATCGCCCGCAGCGCCAGGCCGAAGGTCATGTCGATCTTGGCATTGACCTGGATCTGGCTGATGCCCGGCAGGTCGTATTCCACCGGGTCTTCCACGGTGAGGATATTGCTGGTGCTCGCATCCAGCCGCGCCAGGGCGGCGTACAGGCTGGTGGTCTTGCCGCTGCCCGTGGGCCCGGTGACCAGCACGATGCCGTGGGGCTGGCGGATCAGGGTATCGAGCCTGGCCAGTACCGAGGGCGCCATGCCGAGGGTTTCCAGTTGCAGACGGCCGGCTTGCTTGTCGAGCAAGCGCATCACCACCCGCTCGCCATGCCCGGTGGGCACGGTCGACACGCGAATATCAATCGGCCGCCCGGCCACGCGCAGGGCGATACGCCCGTCCTGGGGCAGGCGTTTTTCGGCGATGTCGAGCTGGGCCATGATCTTGATCCGCGACACCAACGCGCCATGCAGCGCCTTGCGCGGCGACACCACATCCCGCAGGGTGCCGTCGACGCGGTAACGCACCACGGAGTGGGTTTCATACGGTTCAATGTGAATATCACTGGCCTCGTCCCGCGCGGCCTGTGTGAGCAAGGCGTTGATCATACGAATCACCGGCGCGCCGTCCTGGGTGTCGAGCAGGTCGGTGATCTCGGGCATGTCCTGCATCAGGCGGTCGAGGTCGACCTCGTTCTCTGCCGCGCCCACCACGGCGGCGGCGCTGCCCGTATCGGCATAAGCACTGGCGAGAAGGCCGTCGAGTTCATCGTCGCGTACCTGCTCAACCCGCGACTGGCCGAACTGGCGCCGCACTTCGCTGATCGACCAACCGGGGGTGGAGGGGCAGACGGTCAGCAGCATGCCGTCGTCGCCGGGACGCAGGAGGATGCGTTGGGATTTGGCCCAGGCGTAAGGGAGAAGGCTCACAAGACATCTTCCTGACCGAGCGCGGTCCAAATGTGGGAGGGGGCTTGCTCCCGATGAGGGTGTGTCAGCCAGCCAATTTGAAACTGACCCATCGCTATCGGGAGCAAGCCCCCTCCCACATTTAGATCTCCACTCGAACTCATGGCCGTGCATTTCCAGAAACCGGCACCGCCCGAATCACCGCCCGCGGCCCCTGCTGCTGCCCACCCGGAATCGCCTTCTCCACCGACGGTAATTGCGGCGCCTGCACATCCGGCATCGCCCAGCTGTGCTCCGGCTGCAACCCACCCTGGGCACGACGCATGAATTCATAGCGGTTCAAGGTAATGCTACGCCCCGCGCCACTGTCGCGAATAATGTAAGGCCGCAGGAACACCATCAGGTTAGTCTTGCTCACACTGCGCTTCTCATTGCGAAACAACGCCCCCAACCCCGGAATATCCGAGAGCCACGGCACCGCGTCATTGCTCTGGCTGTAGCCGTCCTGCAACAGCCCGCCCAGCACCATGATCTGCCCGTCGTCGAGCAGGATGCTGGTATCGATCGCGCGCTTGTTGGTCACCGTGCCCGCCGACACCGACGCCCGTGTGTCCACGGTGCTGACCTCCTGGTAGATATCCAGCTTCACCGTGCCGCCTTCGGAGATCTGCGGGCGTACATTCAGCTTGAGCCCCACCTCTTCGCGCTGCACGGTCTGGAACGGGTTATTGCTGGTGCCGCCGCCACCGGTCACATAACTGCCGGTGACGAATGGAATGGTCTGCCCCACGAAAATGCTCGCCGCTTCGTTGTCCAGGGTCAGCAGGTTCGGCGTGGACAGCACGTTGGTGCCGCCCTTGCTCTTCAAGGCACGGGCCAGCACCTTGAGGTCGAGCACCTTGCCGATCCCCGGAATATCCACAGTGCCATTGACCACGCCGATATTCAGGCCCTTGGGCAGCACATCAATACTGGTGGGACTGGTCGGCGTGCCCACGACACCGCTGCCGCCCAGGTTCACCCCGCCGAAGCCGCCTCTGCCCGCCAGGTTGCCGGCCTGCCATTGCACGCCGAACTCGGTGGCATCGTCCTCGCCCACTTCCACGATCAGGCTTTCGATCACCACCTGGGCGCGGCGCTGGTCAAGCATGTCGATCACTTCCCGCAGGTTGCGGTACAGCGGGTCCGGCGCGGAGATCAGCAGGGTGTTGGTGGTGGCGTCGGCCTGGATGGTCACGCCGCCGGCGCTGAACGCGGTGTCCTGCTCGTTGGCGGTATTGCCGGTACTGGTACCGGTGCTGGAACCGGTGGCTTGCCCATAGCCCGACTGCACGCCACTGCCGGTGGGCGTGCCGCTGCTGTTCTGGGCATTACTCGTGCCCTGGCTGTTATTGCCATTGCTGCCCATGGCGCTGAGCTTGCCACGCCCATCATCGCTCACCCCGGAATCGCTCTCGCCGGTGAGCAGCCCGCGCAACGACTGGGCCAGCTTGGCCGCCTGGGCGTTGCGCAGGTACACCACGTGCATATTGCTGGGGTTGCTCTGGGCATTGTCGAGCTTGTAGATGAGGTTGCGTGCCAGCTCCGTACGTTCGGGGCTGCCGGAACGGATGATGATCGAGTTGGAGCGCGGGTCACCGACCACGTTGATCTTCTGGGTCTGGTCGGCGCCCTGGGTTTCCAGCAGCTCGGAAACCATGGCGGCGATGTCCACGGCAATGCCGTTCTGAATCTGCACCACATCGGTATCGATGGCGCTGGGGGTGTCGATGCCGCTGATGATCTGGGCGACCCGCGCAAGGTTTTCCGCATAGTCAGTGATGACGATGCTGTTGTTGCCGGGGTAGGCGTTGATCGGGTTGTTCGGCGACACGATGGGACGCAGCACCGGGATCAGGTTCACCGCATTTTCGTATTGCAGGCGGAAGGTGCGCGTCTGCATGCCACTGCTGCCGGCACTGTAGATCGGCCCGCCGAGCAACTTGGCATCGGCCTCCGGCACCACCTGGGCCACGCCGCCCACATCCACCACACTGAAACCCTGCATGCGCAGCGCCGCCAGCAGCATGTCGTAGGCCTGATGGGCCGGCACCTGGCCTTCGCTGACCAGGGTGAGCTTGCCCTTTACCCGAGGGTCCACCAGGAACTGCTGGCCGGTGGCACGGGACAGCGCGCGCACCACCGCCTGGATATCGGCATCGACAAAATTGAGCTGCACCGGCTGGTCACCCAGCGGGTTGCGCGCCTTGACCGGCGCCGGGGCCTGGCCACGGACGCTGTTGGTCACCGGGTGCTGGACCCGCGGTTTCGGTGCTTCGTCGCGCTGGCGATCCAGCAGGGTATCGCCGCTGCGCCGGGTATCGGCCAGGGGTTGGCCAAGCTCACTGTCCACCAGTAACGGCGTGGTTGACGGGCTGCTGCACGCACTCAAGGCCAGCAACAGCAACGGCGCGGCCTTGCGAAAAGGGAGGACTGACCACTTCATGAAGCTTCCTTAGCGCCAGGCGCCTGATCCATGCGAACGGTCCCGGACACAGTGCCGGCCGAGTTATCGACGGCATCCGCAGCACGTTGCAAACGCGCCTCGGACACCTCCAGGGAAAATGAACGGGCATTGCCCAGCAGCCAGGCCACCACGGCGTCGGCCGGGGCGTTGTCGAAGGTCAGGCGCCAACCGCCGGCGTCCAGCGCCTGCACCTGGTAATGCCCTTGCAGGCCGGCACTGTCCAGGGCCTGGCGCAACGCGGCTTCGTCGGCCTGGCGCGGCGCGGCGACATCCTGCAACAGCACCTGCAAGGCTTCGGCCTGGGCGCGCAGCCTGGGGGTTTCGGCCTGCCAGTAGTCGATCTTTTTCAACGCCGGCTGCACCAGCACCAGCCAGGTCAGCAGGCTTGCCAACACCAGCCCGGCGCCGATCAGCAGGCGTTTCTCGCGCAGGGCCAGGCCGCTCCAGAACACCTGGGCCTGGGTGCGCAGGCGCAGCCACCTATTCATCGCCGGCCTCCGGTTTTTCCGTGGCCGGCGCCGGGCCGATGCTCCAGCCCTGCTCATCGCGCATGGCGGCAAAACCGGCCTGGGCCAACGCGGCCTGCCACTCACCCTCGGCCGCCGGGTTGCGGCTGTCGGCGAGTAACGCCAGGTGCAAGGTGCCCTGCTCAAAGTTCAGGTTATCGACGCTGCCCACCATAAAGGGCAGGTTGCTGCCTGCCAGTTGCAACAGGCTGCTGAAGCGTTGGCCCGAATCGGCAGCCGCGCCGCTCTGACGTGCGGCCAACTGTTGACGGGCCTGCTGCAAAGGGTTGAGCACCACCGGTAATTCAGGAAACGCCTGGCGCACCTGTTGGTTCATCAACGCCTTGAGCCGTTGGCCTTCGTCGACCTGGCGCGCGGCATACAGGTTGAGGCCGACGGTCCAGATGGCAGCGGCCAGCGCCACACAAGCCAGCGCCCTGCCCCATCCGGCACCGGAGGCTTGACCGAGGCGAGCATGCAAGCCCCAGCCAGGCACCGCGCCGCTCCAACGCTGCGCCTCCGCCACCAGCGGCACGTCGAGCGCCTGCAACCCCAGCGGGTGCACAGCGCCCTGTTGCAGGCTGTCGCGGGTCAACAGATAGCCGTCGTCCAACGCCGCCGCCCCCACCGGCAACGCATAGGGCGCCGGGTACAGGCCGCGCAGCTTGAGCTGCACCTGGGCCAAGACCTGGCCCAGTCGCTCCAGCCCGGCCTTGGGCACCCAGCCCACCTGCACGCGCCCATCGCTTTCGCGCGGGCCGTGGGCCACGTGCATTTGTTCCACCGGCCCGAGGATCAGCGCCTGGGCCGCACAGGCCACCGCCGCCTGGTTTTTTGCTGCGGGCAATGGCGGCAGCTCCAGGCTGGTGAGCAGGCTGTCATGCGGGTGCAGAAAGCAGTCCACCGCCTGCCGGCTCTTGCCCAATTGCGCCAGGCTTTCCTGCCCCTCGGACACCACCACGCCACGCTCGATCCAGGCAAATTTCACCTGGCTTTCAGCACTGACCTGATCCAGCGGCGGCAAGGCAATGCGCAAGCGTTTCATACGCCCACCCGCGACCAGATCACCTTGGGCTCACGGTCTTCGGGGCGGTGCAGCAACGCGTCGATTGTCACCCGCCGGCGCTCGCGTCGCGCCTGGCCCTGGAGGCGAAACCACTCGCTGGTAATGCCCACTTGCACCGCTTCCAACTCCACATGGGGCAAGTGCAGACGGTTGACGAAATCCCCACGGTTGATAAACCAATGCCCGTTGTCGCGCTCGGCCACCAGCCCGTGGGCCTGGGACAGGCTGAGCTGCGGCACCACCGCGCTGAGCACTTCGGCGCTGGCAGTGTTGCCGTTGACCCAGGTATTGCCGGGCAGCACGCTGACGTACGCCTGCAGGCGCTGCAACACCTCCGGGGTCAGGCCTTCGAGGCCACTGAGGTCGTCGAGGCTGCGCAGCATCGGGTATTTGGCGGGCTGCCCGTTCTGTTCATAGGAAGCAATCACCCGCTGGCTGATGCGCCGGCTCACGGCCGGGGCCACGCCCAGGGTGCGGCACAGGCGCTCGAAGCTCTGCAATTGCTCGGCGTCGGGCTGCTGGCGGTTAACCAGGTTGCGCAGGTTGAACTTGCCCTGTTCATCGTCTATCCGCCCCTCGAACACGCCGGCCTGGGCCCGCGCCCAAGGTTGGTCAAGGCGGGTCAGCACGTCCTTCTGGCGGGCTTCCCAGAGCATCTGCCGGCTGCGCTCAAGACCGCCCAGCAACAGCCATTGGCCCTGCACGCGCGACTGTTCGGCTTCCAGGCTGCGGGTGAATACGGTCTGGCGCGTGAGCATGCCGCCGGCGATCACCGCCACCACCGCCGCGATCAGCAAGGCACTGATAATCGCCATGCCGCGCTGCTTCGCCGCTGGGGGCGAATACCCTTTCATGGCGCGCCTTACAACTGCCAGGAGCCGATATCGGCATTCACGCCATCGCCATCCGGTTGGCCATCGGCGCCCAGGGAGAACACATCGACCTCACCGTTGGCGCCCGGATTGAGGTAGTGGTAAGGGTGGCCCCAAGGGTCGTTGGGCAAACGCTCGAGGTAGGCGCGCCAGTTATTGTTCTTGGCATCCGCCGGGCGTTCCACCAGCACTTTCAGGCCCTGGTTCATGCTCGGGTAAGTGCCGTGGTCGAGGCGATACAGCTTCAACGCCTGCATCAACCCGCCGATGTCCTGTTTCGCGGCGGTGGCCCGCGCCTGGTCCGGGCGATCGAGGACCTTGGGCACCACCATCGCCGCGAGGATCCCGAGGATGACCACCACCACCATGATCTCGATCAAGGTGAAGCCACGCTGGCCGCGAGGGCCTGGCAATGGGGATGTTAGGCGCGCGATATCCATCTCGACATTCCTTGGCTTGGGTACATTTCGTGGCGCAGTGTTGCAAGAACACATGTCAGTCGTATTGAAAATCCTCGGGAGTTTCGGTCGCCAATCGGTCAACTGCCGGCGCTAGTCTGCGGGCCTGTTTCCCTGCTTTGAGAACCCCATGTACGGCCGTCGCAAGGAGCAAGGTTTTACCCTGATCGAGGTGCTGGTGGCGCTGGCGATTATCGCTGTGGCGATGGCTGCTGCCATCCGCGTGGCCGGGTTGATGACCCAGGGCAACGGCCTGCTGCGGGACAAATCCATGGGGTTGCTGGCGGCGCAGAGTCGCCTGGCGGAGTTGCGCCTGGAAGGGCATTTGCGCGACGGCACAAAGACCTTCAGCTGTGACCAGGGGCGCTTGAAGCTGCGGTGCGAGCAGACCATCAGCCGCGATGGCCGCCTGTTTCAAGTCAACGTGCAGGTGCTCGACGCCAGCCACGAGGCGCCGCCGCTGGCCCGCGTGGAGACACAGGTCAGGGCCGAGTGAGCCGCGGCAAGGCCGGCCCATCGGGCAATTTGTCGAGGTTGACGCGCAGCTTCTCGCCGCCGCGCTCGATCTCGACCCCATCGCCTTCGATGGCCGTGAGCCGCACGCCCGGGCTGAGGCGCTCGCCCAGCAGGAAACTGCGCGGCGGGCCGTCGTTGAGACTGAGGATCGCCACCGCACCGCGCGCCCCGGCCAGCACCCCAGAGACCTTGACCTGCAACGCAGCCGGCGCATTGGAAAACCATTGCAGCGCCGGATTATCGCTGCGCGCCGCCAGCACCTGGGGCGCGGCCTGGGGCGTATGGGACTCGGCGGACGTCAGCAACAGCGGCGTCCAGACCGCCACACCGGCCAATGCCGCCAGCAACGCCACGATCTGTACACCGTGGGCCGGTGAGAAACGCAGGGTAAATGCCATGGGAAGGACCTCCTGTTTGTCCATGGCACCAGCCTACAGGCCAATTCGCACGTTTTTATTTCACAAGCTCACCAGCTTTCGAGGGGCCTACCGATGAAACAGCAAGGCTTCACCCTGATCGAGTTGATGGTGGTGCTGGTGATCATCGGCATCGCCAGCGCCGCCATCAGCCTGACCATCAAGCCCGACCCGCTGCACCTGCTGCGCAAGGACGCCGAGCGCCTGAGCCAACTGCTGCAAGTGGCCCAGGCCGAAGCCCGCGCGGACGGCCGCCCGATCACCTGGCGCGCCGACGCCAAGGGCTTTCGCTTCAACCGTCGCACCGACGATGGCAGTGGCGTCGAAGCGTTCCAGGGCGACACCCAACTGCGCCCGCGCCTGTGGGAAAGCACGCCGATGCACATCAATATCGAACCCCGGCAAACCCTGGTGCTCGACGCCGAATGGATCAACCCACCCGTGCGCATCGTGCTGTCCGACGGCCAACACAGCCTCAGCCTGCAACGCGACACCGCCGGCTTGATGCGCGTTGTGAGCCAGCCATGAAGCGCTCCGAACAAGGCTTCACCCTGATCGAAGTGATGGTCGCGATCATGCTCATGGCCGTGGTCAGCGTAATCGCCTGGCGCGGGCTGGACAGCGTCACCCGCGCCGACCAGCACCTGCAGGCGAGCAGCGAACAGACCGAAGTGCTGCTGCGCGCCCTCAACCAACTGCAGCGCGACATCAGCCTGCGCGCCAGCGTCGAACTGAACACCCCGGAGCCCTCAAAGAACAGTGCAGAAAAGCTCGATGGACCGGCGGCGGTCACCGTGCGCAGTTCCGACAGCAAAGGCTTTCGGCTGGACATCATTCGCAGCGCACCCATCGCCGGCGATGGCCTGCAACGGGTGCGCTGGTGGCTCAAGGGCGACAGTTTGTATCGCGCTGCGGCACCCGCGCGGGATCGCTATCCGCTGCCGGCGGCGAAGGATGGCGTGGTGGTGTTGAGCGGGGTCCGTGACCTGCAGGTGCGGGTGTGGGAGGCGGATAAGGGCTGGCGGCAGTTGAGCGGGAATCGGCGTGAGGATCCGTTGGGGCTGGAGATCAGTTTGGTGCGGGAGACGCCGCAGGGGGTGGAGAAGTATCGGCAGGTGGTGGGGCCATTGAGATAGCCGTCCCAAACACGCCCCCCGTAGATACCTTGTTATCACATTGAAAATAGGCAGGTACTTCTAACTCAACAACACCACCCCACCCGGCAACTCCGTACACTTGGCCCCATACGCATCCCGAATCAACAACGCCACCCCTGCCAACTGCTGCAGGCTGAACCGCGCCTGGACGCGCCGTTGGCCAAGTTGCTTGTTGAGCAGCACCAGCATCCCCGGGCGGTAGCGGTTGATTTCGTCCACCACCGTGGCCAGGGTGGCGTTGTTGAAGACCAGCACCTGTTCGCGCCAGGCCACGACCGCCTGGGTGTCCACCACCACCGGTTCGCCCAGGCCGGCCGCGTCGTAGCTCAGTTGCCGGCCGCTCTCCAGGCGCACGCTGCGCCCGGCCACGGCCACCGACAGCCAGCCCTCGATACAGGTCACGCACACCGTGCGGTCGGTGTTGCGCAGATTGAAACGTGCCTGCGCCGCGCTCACCCAGCCTTCGCCCGCCAGCATCTTGAGCGGTTGTGCGGAATGGGCGATCACCTCGACTTCGCCTTCGAGCAATTCAAGCCCCTGGCCCACGCGGCTGACGCGCGTCTGGGTGTTGAGTTCCAGGCTGACGCCGTCGCTTAACAGCACTTGGCGCTGTTCGCCGACTTCGGTGCGATAGTCCGCGGTGAGGCCGGCAAAACCACCGGGGGAGCCGACCTGCACCATGACCACGGCTGCCGACGCGGCAATTGCACCGCCCAGGAATGCACGGCGTCCAAAGCTGCGTGGTTGCGAGACTGAATCGAGGGCCGGGGCCAGTTGCTGCCACATCGCCTTGGCCTGCTCGAACGCCTGGGCATGCTCGGGGCTTTGCGCACACCAGGCCTTGAGCGCCTTGGCATCGGCCACGGTGGCGCGGCCCGAGGTCAGCAGGACCAGCCAGTCGCGGGCTTCATCGTGCAGGGGGCTGGCGGCGGAGTGCCGGGGGGCACAGAGGCTAAAAATGTTCAAGCGCGCAAATACTCACGGTTTTATCAGGGACTCGACTCTAAGACGGTTTTCCGGCCCCGGGACCGAACCGCTGGATCACTTTTCTTTCCAGGCGCTTGGCGCAGTGGCCCAGGGCGGCCTTGATTTCCTTCTCGACCATGCGCGTGGAAATGCCGAAACGCTGGGAGATTTCCAGGTGCGGGGCTTCTTCCAGGCGGGCGGCGATAAGGATCTTGCGGCGGCGGGCCGGCAGTTCGTAGAGCGCCTTGACCAGGGACTGGATTTCTTTCTGGCCGCCCACCACCCGTGACGGGTCCTGGGCTTCGTCGGCGCTTTGCAGCAGTTCTTCCACCTCGCTGCCGGTGAGCAGGCGCGCGTCGGCCTGGCGGCGGTCGGCGGCGATGTTCAAGGCCATGCGGTACAGGTAGGCATTGGGTTGCGCCAGGTTGGGCGGCACTTCCATGCGGTCGACCCGCAGGTAGGTTTCGTGCAGCACATCGTTGGCCAGGTCCTCCGAGCCCAGGCGCTTGCGCAAACGCACCTTGAAGTCGTCGTAGGAGGCCAGGAACAAGCCGACCATCGTACTGTGCCCGGTATTTTTCATCCGCCCCAGGCTCCGTTTGCTGCTGTGCATTCCATGCGCATTCCTGTGGTGTCGGGCATCAAAAGTAAAGTCACCGGTTGACGCAGCGAGCTCGGTGCCGGTCGTTCGACCCGCGTGGTGCCCAGGTTGCGTACCAGTGCTTCATCGCGTTGTTCGTCGCCGGTGGAGCTGACCAACCGACTGTGTTCGATCAGCCCTTGGGGGTTGACCCACACCTGTACCAGCGCGCGGAAACTGCCGGGCCGGGTCAGCGGCGAGCGGCACAGGCTGGCCTCGATGGCCTGCTGCAAGGCCGTGGCGTAGCTGTTGTTGATCCGTGCGGCGTTGCGTGCCGCCGCACCACGGGTGGCAGGCGGCTGGCTGACCGCGGGCAACTGCAAGGTGAACGCATCATCGCGTGCATAACGCGCCATCAGGCCACTCCCCGTCAGCAACATCGCCAGAGCCTCCTGCGCCGTAAAACGCCCGCGCACACTGATGGAACGCCGGCCCCGCGTCAGTTCGCGGTCGACCAGCACCGCCATTCCGGTGGCGCGGCTGTACGCTTGCAGTGCATGTTCCAGGTCCTGCGCCGGCAGGTTCAACAGCAGCAGCGATGACTCCGCCTGCGCGACGCGACCACCGGCCAGCAGCAACAGCAAGAGCAGGGCGCATACGGCGCGCCTCCAGCCCCCCTGTTCACCCCCTGCTCTGCATCGCTGCACGGCCGACGCGCCCTAGAAAACCGTCATCCTGAGGCCAATTTATGAACCTGATGTTACGGTGATAGCAAAAAAAACATCACGGTGACGAGAGGCCCGCTGCACTAGACTTGTACACCAACCGGCCCCCCCCCTCGGGCCCGCCAGGAGGCCTTGATGAAACGCTTACCGCTCCTCGCCAGCCTGTTGCTGTGCGCGGCCCTGCCCTTGCACGCCCACGCCGGCAACTGCGCCGAAGTCTCGGTGGATGGCTACAAGGCGCCCGACTATGGCTGCCTGAGCCAGCAGATGGGCAACGACACGAATGCGGCCAAAGCCGCGAAGAAAAACCGCGAGGCGCAAGGCATTGCCGTGGAAAAACGCCAGCCGAACAAGGTCGGCCTGGCCACCCCGGCGGCGACCAGCGTGCGCATGGGCAATACCTTCGGCACCTCGGTGAAACCACAGCGGCCTTGAGTTGTTCGATAACTGTTTGAGCAACACAGCACCCATGTGGGAGGGGCATAGGTATCTACACAACTTTGTCTAAACGCTGTCCCCCCGGCAGATAGAGCTGTTGTGGTGAGCGGGCTTGTCGAATCGTCGCACCGCCCGCGCTGGGCTGCGAAGCAGCCCCAGGAAAGAAGAACGCGGTGTATCAGACACTCTGTAGAGGCTGGTTTTGGGGCTGCTTCGCAGCCCAGCGCGGGCGGTGCGACGATTCGACAAGCCCGCTCACCACCACCACCACCACCACCACCACCACCACCACCACAGTTACAGTGTTCCTCCTTAACTGACTGGCATCAGGGCAAGCCCCCTCCTACATTGCCCCCAGTGTTTCCCGGAGCAGTTTTCAAGCCGCGTGGCTTTCCTTTTTCAAGCTGTCCATATCGATCACGAACCGGTACTTCACATCGCCCTTGAGCATGCGCTCATACGCCTCGTTGATGCCCTGGATGTCGATCATCTCCACGTCCGAGACAATCCCGTGCCTGGCGCAGAAGTCGAGCATGTCCTGGGTCTCCTGGATCCCGCCGATCAGCGAGCCGGCCAGGCTGCGGCGCTTGAAGATCAGGTTGAATACGGTTGGCGACGGGTGCGGGCTGTCCGGGGCGCCGACCAGGGTCATGGTGCCGTCGCGCTTGAGCAGGTTGAGGAACGCATCGAGGTTATGCGGCGCGGCGACGGTGTTGAGGATGAAGTCCAGGCTGTTGGCGACCTTGGCCATTTCGTCCGGGTCCTTCGATACCACCACCTGGTCGGCACCCAGGCGCAGGCCGTCTTCGCGCTTGTTGGGCGAGGTGGTGAACAGCGTGACATGGGCGCCCATGGCATGGGCGATCTTCACCGCCATGTGCCCCAGGCCGCCCAGGCCCACCACACCGACCTTCTTGCCGGGCCCGACCTTCCAGTGGTGCAGCGGCGAATAGGTGGTGATGCCCGCACATAGCAAGGGCGCGACGGCGGCCAGGTTGGAATCGTCGTGGGAGATGCGCAGCACGAACTTCTCCTTGACCACGATGCTGTCCGAATAGCCGCCAAAGGTATTTTCACCGCCGAACACCGGGCCGTTGTAGGTGCCGGTAAAACCGCTCTCGCAGTATTGCTCCTCGCCTTCGGCACAGGAAGCGCAGTGCTGGCAGCTGTCGACCATGCAGCCGACACCGGCGAGGTCGCCGACCTTGAATTTCTTCACATTGCCCCCCACCGCCGTCACGCGGCCGACGATTTCGTGGCCGGGTACCGACGGGTACAGGGTGTTGTTCCACTCGTTACGCGCGGTGTGCAAATCGGAGTGGCACACGCCGCAGTAGAGGATGTCGATCTGTACGTCGTCCGCCCCCGGCGCGCGGCGCTCGAAGGTAAAAGGCTTGAGGGCGTCCGTGGCGTTCCGGGCGGCGTAGCTGTAGGTCTTGGCCATTTCGTTCACCTGTGTGATCTGACGGTAGAGGTCAGTGGACCAGCATAGACGCTGAACCGTTCAACCGAGCACGTTTGTACAATTTCCATCGCGTCCCTGCCCCTAACCTCACGGCTTTCAATCCCGTAGAAGTGCTGGAGAGTGGGCATGGGCAGCAAAGCAATCAAGGTATCTGTGGCATTGACGCTGCTGGCGAGCGCAATGATGGGCAATGCCTTCGCGGCAACCCCGAGCGTGGCCGTGGCGCCGCAATACGACACCAGCCACGTGTATGTGGCCCCGGCGGATGTGGAGCGTTTCGCCCAGAGTTTCCTCGCCACCTTTGGCGGCAAGAGCACGCCCCAGGTGGTGGTGAACGTGCTGCCGGTGCCGAGCAGCACCACCTCGCAACTGCTGCAGACGCCGGCGGGCACGGTGTCGCTGTTCGGTTTCACCACACCCATCCCGCACCCCTTCGGCCAGGAACGCAACGGCTACCTGGTCAAGGACATGGACGCGGCGCTCAACGCTGCGCGGGAAAACGGCGCCGCCGTTATCGTCAGCGACTTCCCGGACCCGATCGGGCGTGACGCCGTGGTGCAATGGCCGGGTGGCGTGAACATGCAGCTTTACTGGCACACCAAGACCCCGGACTACGCGGCGTTCCAGACCGTGCCGGAAAACCGCGTGTACCTGTCCACCGATCGCGCTGACGCCTTTATCAAAGCGTTTCTGGGTTTCTCCCACGGCAAGGTCCTGGCCGATGACAAACACGCGCCTGGCGTCGATGTGGGTCAGGCCACTGGCACTTACCGTCGCGTCGATATCGAGTCGCCATTCGGGCGCATGGCGGTGCTGGTCACCAACGGCCACCTGCCCTACCCCTTCGGCCACGAGACCACCGGTTATCAAGTGCCTGACCTGACGGCCACGCTGGGCAAGGCCACCGGTTCCGGCGCTAAGGTCTTGGTGCCGGCCTTTGACAGCAAGGGCCGGCGCAGCGCCGTGGTGGAATTCCCCGGCGGCTACGTCGCGGAAATTCACCAGCTCCACGCCGCAAAATGATTCGCCGCACAGGCTGGGGCCTGGCCGTGCTGTGGCCGCTGCTGCTCGGCAGCGCCCACGCCGACGAGCAACCGACACGACCGGCCATCAAGACCAATCGCTGGCAGGAGGACTGGTCGGTGCTGCGTGACCCGGCGTTACGCACGCAACCGCTGGACAGCTTGAAGTACATCCCGCTGTCCAGCGCCAACCCGTTCACCTATTTGTCATTGGGGGCGACACTGCGTGAGCGCTTCGAGATGAACGATGCCAGTGGTTTTGGGGTGAAGGACGTGAAGCGAGATCGCTACCTGATCCAGCGCTTCCAGGTGCACGCCGACCTGCACTTGAACGAATACTGGCGGCTCTTCACCCAACTGGAAGACGTACGCGCCTACGACAAGACCACGGTCGGCGGCGCCGACCAGAACCGCGTCGATCTGCGCCTGGCCTTTGCCGAATACGTCAATGCCTTCGGCAGCGGCACGCTCAAGGCCCGTGTCGGGCGCCAGGACTTCGCCTTCGACTTGCAGCGTTTCATCTCATCGCGGGATGGCCCGAATGTGCGGCAATCCTTCGATGCGCTGTGGGCCGATTGGGAAACGTCCAACTGGCGCTTTATCGGGATCGCCAGCCAGCCGGTGCAGTATCAGGACGAGCGGCACTTCGACGACACATCCAACCGTGACGCGCGCTTCCACATGCTGCGGGTCGAGCGGCTGGTGGGCGGCAAGAATGAGCTGTCGGCCTACTACGGCGTGTACGAACGCAGTGCCGCGCATTACCTCGACGCGGACGGCGATGAAACCCGCCACCTGTTCGACGCACGCCTGGGCGGTGCGGCCCTGGGGTTCGACTGGGACATCGAAGCCATGCTGCAAAGCGGCTCGGTGGGCAGCAAGGATATTCGCGCCTGGGCCGGGGGCAGCCGCACGGGGTACACCTTCGAGAGCCTGGCGTGGAAGCCGCGCATCGGCCTGCAACTGGACATTGCCTCGGGCGACCGCAAGACCGGTGACGGCACCGTCGGCACGTTCAACCCGCTGTTCCCCAACGGCTACTATTTTTCCCTGGCCGGCTATACGGGCTACAGCAACCTGATTCACGTCAAACCGTCGATCACCGTCAAGCCCATCGACAAGCTCAGCGTGCAGACCGCCGTCGGCCTGCTGTGGCGCCAGACCACCAGCGACGCGGTGTACACCCAGCCGAACCTGCCCGTCGCCGGAACCGCAGGCCAGGGTGAACGCTGGACCGGTGCCTATGGTCAACTGCGTACCGACTATGTGTTTACGCCGAACCTCACCGGCGCGGTTGAAGCGGTGCACTACGCCGTGGGCCGCACCTTGCGCGATGCCGGCGGCGATGACAGCAATTACCTTGGGGTCGAGCTCAAGTTCAGTTGGTGACCCCAGGCAAGCACACCCGTACAAGCCCCCGGCCCGGTTTCGGGCAATAGTGAGGCTGGTTTTTCAGTCCCTCAATCAAGGAGTTTTCCATGAGCACATTCGTTGCCAAAGACGGTACCCAGATCTACTTCAAGGATTGGGGCAGCGGTAAGCCCGTGCTGTTCAGCCACGGCTGGCCGCTGGATGCCGACATGTGGGAATACCAGATGGAATACCTCAGCAGCCGTGGCTTTCGCACCATCGCGTTCGACCGCCGTGGCTTTGGCCGCTCGGACCAGCCGTGGACCGGCAACGACTACGACACCTTCGCCGACGACATCGCGCAGCTGATCGAACACCTGGACCTCAAGGACGTGACCCTGGTGGGCTTCTCCATGGGCGGCGGCGACGTGGCCCGCTACATCGCACGCCACGGCAGTGCACGCGTGGCCGGCCTGGTGCTGTTGGGCGCAGTGACGCCGATCTTCGGCCAGAAGCCCGATTACCCCCAGGGCGTGCCGACCGAAGTGTTCGACGGCATAAAGGCCGGGTTGCTGAAAGACCGTGCGCAGTTCATCGCTGACTTCAACACGCCGTTCTTCGGCATCAACAAGGGCCAGGTCGTTTCCGAAGGTACGCTGACCCAGACCCTCCAGATCGCCATGCTGGCGTCCCTCAAGTCGACCGTGGATTGCGTCACCGCCTTTTCCGAGACCGACTTCCGCCCGGACATGGCCAGGATCGACGTGCCGACCCTGGTGATCCACGGTGACGGCGACCAGATCGTGCCGTTCGAGACCACCGGCAAGGTTGCAGCCGAGATGATCAAGGGCGCCGAGCTGAAGGTGTACAAGGATGCGCCCCACGGTTTTGCCGTGACCCACGCTCAGGCCCTGAACGAAGACCTGCTGGCGTTCCTGAATCGCTGAAACACCCGCTCCTTTGGCCGGCACGCCACTCCCCTGTAGGAGCGAGCTTGCTCGCGAAGATCGTCAACGATGACGCAGTAAATCAGATTTGACGCGTCGCTATCGAGTTCTTCGCGAGCAAGCTCGCTCCTACAGGAGTTGGTTTACCCGGCCTTTTTTTCCAGTGCCAGGCGCCCTGGTCCGGCAATCAGGATGCTGGTGAACATGATCAACAGCAGCCAGCCGAATTGCCCTTCCAGCAGCGTCCACTCCGGATGCACCACCACCATAGCAATCAACAGCACCGCCAGAATCGGCAGGCACGCCAGGCGCACCAGCACCCCGGCGATGATCAGCAGCGGGCACAGCACTTCGGCGAAAATCGCCAGCAGCAAGGTGACATGGGCGCCTAGGTGAAACGGGTCTTCGATCTGCTTCAACTGCTCGCTGTAGTTGAGCAACTTGGGCAGGCCATGCACCCACAGCAGGAACAGCGCCCCGCTGCCTCGCAGAAACAACAGCCCCAGGTCCTGGTGTCTTGATTCGTTCATATGCGCTCCGGTGGGTTGACAGGTTATCGACGTCGATTGTGTCCACGGCGCGGTACGCATGCTTGCAAGCCTGTGCTGACTAATCCCCCGTTCCGGCAAACCCCGCGACGATTTCATCGATCACCGCCCGCACCCGTGCGGTGTGGCGCAGGTCGGCGTGGGTCACCAGCCAGACGTCGTAAGGCAACGGCCGCGCGCGCTCCGGCCACAGGCGTACCAGCCCGTCGCGCTCGCCGGTGAGGATCGGGATTTCGCCGATGCCGATCCCGGCGGCGATAGAGCGGCGCACCAACAGGCTGGAACTCAGGGCGGCGACGATGCGCCCACGGCCCAGGGGTTCCGAGACCAGGGTCATGTCCTTCTGGGTTTGCAGGTACGGTTGATAGACCACAAGATCATGCCCTTCAAACAGGCTGCCCGGCTCCGGCGTACCCTGGCGATCGATATAGGCCTGGGACGCAAACAACCCCACCGGCCAGCGCGCGAGACGCCGGGCGATCAGGTCGGGGCTGTCCGGGCGGGTGTTGCGCACGGCGATGTCGGTCTCGCGTTTGGCCAGGCTCAGGAACTGGGTAGACGCGTCGAGCTGCACGCGCACATCCGGGTGCTGGACGTGCAGGCGCGCAATCGCCGGGATCAGGAAGTCGATGGCCAGGGAGTCGGTGGTGCTGACCCGTACGGTGCCGGTCAGGCGGTCATCCAGGCCCTGGATCTGGCGCTCCAGCTCCAGGGCCGAGCGTTCCATTTTTTCCACCGAGTACAGGGCGGCCTCGCCGACGGCGGTCAGGGCGTAGCCTTCGGAGGTGCGCAGGAACAGCGTGGCACCCAGGGACTTTTCCAGGGCGTTGACCCGCCGCCCGACTGTGGCCTGGTCGACCCCCAATACCCGTGCGGCCCCGCGCAACGTCGACTCGCGGCAGACCGCCAGGAATACCCGTGCATCATCCCAATTCATGCTGCCTCCTTATGCTGCATATCTGCATCAAAGCGACGTGTATTCGCTGCATTATTGCATCCAAAAACCTGGATATGCTGGGCACCAGAGAAAAATACCCAGGACCGCCATCATGCTCGACACTCACGCCCCACCCCGCCGCTCCGTGTGGCTGCCGATCTTCGCAGGCCTGTGCGCCAGCCTGGTCAGCATCGGCCTGGCACGTTTTGCCTATACGCCATTGATTCCGTCGCTGATCCAGGCCCACTGGTTCAGCGCCAATGACGTGGTGTACCTCGGTGCCGCCAACCTGGTGGGTTACCTGATCGGCGCGCTGATCGGGCGGCCCATCGCCCAGCGCACCTCGAACAGGACCGCGCTGCGCCTCATGATGGTTGCGGTGACCCTGGCGTTCTTCGCCTGTGGCTTCCCGCTGTCGGTGGTGTGGTTCTTCGCTTGGCGCCTGCTGTCGGGGATTGCCGGTGGCGCAATCATGGTGCTGGTGGCGGCGACCGTGTTGCCCCATGTACCGGCCGCACGCCGGGGTCTGGCCAGTGGGGCGATCTTCCTCGGCATCGGCCTGGGCATCGCCGGCTCCGGCACCCTTGTGCCGCCGCTGCTGAGCCTGGGTTTGCAGCAGACCTGGTTCGGCCTCGGCCTGTTGGCCCTGGTGCTGACCGCCGCCAGCTGGTTCGCCTGGCCTGCGGGCACGCTGCATGAAGACGCGCCGCCATCCGGCGCGGCCGTAGCAACGCCTTCCGGCGTGTACCTGCTGTTCGCCCAATACGCCTTTATGGCCGCGGGGCTGGTACCGGCGATGGTGTTCCTGGTGGATTACGTGGCCCGTGGCCTGGGGGCCGGGGCACATATCGGCGCGATGATCTGGGTGATGTACGGCCTGGGGTCGATTGTCGGGCCGGTCACTTACGGGTTCCTCGCAGATAAACTGGGGGCGCGCTTGAGCATCCGCGTGGTGCTGGTGGTGCAGGCGATTGCCGTCGGTGCGTTGCCGTTTGCCGGCTCGTTGACTGGCCTGGCGGTGCTCGCGGTGATCCTCGGTTCTTTCCCGCCGGGCATCGTGCCGTTGGCGCTGGCGCGGGTGCACGAACTGCTCCCCAACCATCATCAGCAGCAGGTCGCGTGGAGCCGTGCCACGGTGTCCTTTGCGACTTTCCAGGCGCTCTCGGGGTTTGCCTATTCCGCCCTGTTCAACGTCAGCGGAGGCCAGCATGCGCTGTTGTTCATGATCGCCGCGGGGGCGATAGTGGTCGCCCTGGCCCTGGAACCGGGCATGCGCCTGCTGAACCGTCGGCCGTCCGACGCGGTCCCAATCCATACGCTCATCGCTGCAGGTAATCTGAAATGACGCTTCCCAAAGAAATGACCCTGATCGAAATCACCACCCCCGGTGGCCCCGAGGTGCTGCAACCACGCCGGGCAGATGTACCGGTGGCGGGCCCCGGCGAGATCCTGATTCGCGTGCATGCGGCCGGTGTCAATCGCCCCGACGCCCTGCAACGCGCCGGCAAGTACCCGATGAAACCCGGCATGAACCCGCTGCCTGGCCTGGAAGTGGCAGGCGAAGTGGCCGCGCTGGGCGACGGCGTGAGCGAATTCGCCGTGGGCGATAAGGTCTGTGCCCTGACCAATGGCGGCGGCTATGCGCAGTTCTGCACGGTGCCCGCCAGCCAGGCGCTGCCGATTCCTGAAGGCATGGACTGGATTCAAGCCGCCGCCGTGCCGGAAACCTTCTTCACCGTGTGGGCCAACCTGTTCGGCCTCGGCGATGCCCACACCGGCCAGCGCGTGCTGATCCACGGCGGCACCAGCGGCATCGGTACGACCGCGCTGATGCTGTGCCGCGAATTCGGCATCCAGGCCTTCGCCACCGCCGGCAGCGCCGACAAATGCGCGGCCATTGCCCAGCTGGGCGGGGAGCCGATCAATTATCGCGAGCAGGATTTTGCCGAGGTCATCGCGCAACAGACCAACGGCCAGGGTGTGGATGTGATCCTCGACATCATGGGCGGCTCGTATCTGAACAACAACCTCAAGGCCCTGGCCATGGACGGCCACCTGGTGATGCTGGGTTTCCTCGGCGGCGCCAAGGCCAACGACGTCGACCTGTTGAGCATCCTCGGCAAGCGCGCGGTGATTACCGGCTCGCTGTTGCGTGCGCGCAGCAAGGCTGAAAAAGCCGCGATTGCCGAACAGTTGCGCGAGTACATCTGGCCGGTACTGGAAGCCGGGCGTTGCCTGCCGATCATCGACAAGGTGTACGCATACACCGACGCCGCCCAGGCCCATGCGCGGATGGAAGGTGGGGACCATATTGGCAAGATTGTGTTGCGGGTGGAGTAACCAGCAGGCAACACAAAGCAAATGTGGGAGGGGCAAGCAGCAACCTGTAGTGAGCGGGCTTGCCCCGCGCTGGGCTGCGCAGCAGCCCCAATAAGAGCGCTGCAGTGTGTCAGGCAGCTCCGGGGCTGTGTTTGGGGCTGCTGCGCAGCCCAGCGCGGGGCAAGCCCGCTCACCACAAAAAGCCCGCTCACCACAGTTAATAGTGTTCCTTCTTAAATGGCTGGCATCAGGGCAAGCCCCCTCCCACATTGACCGCGCTCTTACTCGGAATAGGTGGGGTAGTCGATGTAGCCCACCTCACCGCCACCATACATCCCCTCTTCCCGCAGCGGGTTCAACGGCCAGCCCTTGAATAGCCGTTGCGGCAGGTCCGGGTTGGCAATGAACGGCCGTCCGAACGCAATCAAATCCGCCAGCCCGGCGTCCACCAGTTTCGCGCCGCGTTCAGCGGTGTAGCGACCGGCGTAGATAATGCGACCGCTGAAGGTGCTGCGCACGGCTTCACGGAAGCTGTCGGGCAGCACGGGGGCGTTGTCCCAGTCCGCTTCGGCGATGGACACGTAGGCGATGCCCGACTGTTCCAGCACCTTGATCGCTTCGATGTAGGTGTGGTGCGGGTCTTCTTCCACCAGGCCGATGTACACGCGGTCCTGGTCGGTGCCGCTGAACAACGGCGAGAACCGCACGCCCAGGCGCTCCGGCCCGACCACCTTGCTGACGGCTTCGACGATCTCGCGCAAAAAACGCAGGCGATTGTGCAGCGAACCACCGTACTCATCGTCGCGCTGGTTGGCATGGGCCGAGATGAACTGGTTGACCAGGTAACCGTTGGCCGAATGAATTTCCACGCCGTCAAACCCGGCGTCCAGGGCATTGCGTGCGGCCTGGGCGTAGTGCCCGACCAATTCTTCAATCTCGAGCACGCTCAAGGCGCGAGGCACCGGCGGTTGCTTCAATTCACCCGCGCCAGGCCCGGTCTCGATAAAGGCCTTGGCTTGCCGGGCTTGAATCGCCGACGGTGCCACCGGTGCGGCGCCGTCAGGCTGCAAGGCGTTATGGGACACACGGCCCACATGCCACAACTGGGCAAAGATCACCCCGCCTTCGGCATGCACCGCGTCGGTGACCTTGCGCCAGCCGTCGATCTGCGCCGGGGTGTAGATGCCCGGCGTCCAGGCGTAACCCTGGCCACGGGGTTCGATCTGCGTGCCTTCGCTGACCATGAAACCGGCCGTAGCGCGCTGGCGGTAATACTCGGCCATCAGGTCGGTGGCGATATCGCCGGGCTGGGCGCTGCGCTGGCGTGTCAACGGTGGCAGCACGATACGGTTGTTCAAGGTGTGATGACCCAGTTTGACCGGGGTACTTAAAACGCTGTTAGTCATTGGGGTATTCCAAATTCGAGACGAGCAAAAGCATTGGCGACTGTTGCAAGTCGCCAATGAATGAAAGGGGTAATTAACTTACGCGGTGAGTTTGAGCAGCGCCTTGGCCACGTCACTGGAACTGGCAGGGTTCTGCCCAGTGATCAGCAAACCATCTTCGAGCACGAAGGATTGCCAGTCGGCGCCCTTCTGATAGTTGCCGCCCAGTGCCTTGAAATCATCTTCAATCAGGAACGGCACCACCTCGGTCAGGCCCACCGCCGCTTCTTCCGAGTTGGAGAAGCCGGTGACGCGACGGCCCTTGACCAGCGGCTCGCCATTGACCGCCTTGACGTGGCGCAAGGCGCCCGGTGCGTGGCAGACAAAGCCGATGGGCTTGCCGGCACGCTCGAAGGACTCGATCAGGGCGATGGACACCGGTGACTCTGCCAGGTCCCACAGCGGGCCGTGGCCGCCTGGGTAGAACACGGTGTCGAAGTCGTCAGCGTTGACCGTGTCCAGCTTGACCGTGCTGGCCAGGGCCTGTTGCGCGGCAGGGTCGGCGGCAAAGCGGCGAGTCTGCTCGGTTTGCGCGTCGGGCGCGTCACTCACCGGGTCCAGGGGCGGCTGGCCACCGGCCGGGGACGCCAGCACCAGTTCGGCGCCGGCGTCCTTGAACACGTAATAGGGTGCGGCAAATTCTTCGAGCCAGAAGCCGGTCTTGCGGCCGGTGTCGCCAAGCTGGTCGTGAGAGGTCAGTACCATTAATACTTTCATTTTCCAGTGCCTCGATCAGTGAATGTCTGTGTGTCCAGGGCAACCCAACAGCTGTCGGGTCAGCAGCAACGCCTCCTCGAAAGGCGCGGTTGTACGGGTGATCTTGCTCATCACGCTGGTCCCCAGCCACAGCGCGTACAGGCGCCGGGCCAGGCTTGCAGGGGCTTGGTCGACGTCCAGGGAACCGTCCTCAAGGCCACGCTGTATGGCGATGGCGAGTAGATCGATGGTGCGCGACGTGCCACGTTCCAGCGCCAGGCGCATGGGCTCTGAAAGGTCTGACACATCCGCACCCAGTTTGACGGCAAGGCATTTGCCCGCATCGGTGCAGCCGGTCTGGTTGTCGATCCAGGCCTGCCAATAACGCATCAACTTGGCGTGCTGGGATAAACCGGGTTGGTCGAACAGTTGCTGCATGCCATGCACGTAGTTGTCGAAGTAGGTGTCGAGCAACACGACACCGAAGCCATCCTTGGAGTTGAAGTAGTGATAGAACGAACCTTTAGGCACCTGGGCGGCTTGAAGTATTTCGTTCAAGCCCACCGCAGAGAATCCTTTACGGCCAACAATCAACTGCGCCGTGTCGAGAATGGTCTGCCGTGCACTTTTAGTTTCGCTGCTCATGCTTCACTCCGTCCGATTAGACCAGTCGTCTAGTTCGTTGAGGGAATGTTAGGGGCCGCGCCAACCCCTCACAATGTCATATGCGCAAGGATTCCGGACATGACCCGAAGTCGGTTGCCGTTTTCCCGGCAGCCGCCGACAATCCACCCTCCCACGCCCCTGGAGACATGCGATGCACAGCGTTGCGCTGATGGTTTACCCGAACTTCCAATCCCTGAGCCTCAGCCTGGGCTCGGTGTTCGAGTGCGCGAACCTGCTGCGCGGTGAGCCCGCCTATGAGTTTCACCTGGTGTCGGAAAGCGGCGGCGCGGTGATGACGTCCCAGGGCTTCTCGGTGAACACCTCGCCCCTGCGGCCCCAAGGCTATGACACGCTGATCGTCAGCGGTTACCTGGAGTTTCGCCTGCCCGAGGCCAACCTGCTGGAACTGGTCAAGGCCGCCTCGGCTCAATCGCGGCGTGTCGCCTCGCTGTGCATGGGCATCTTCGTGCTGGCCGAGGCCGGCTTGCTCGACGGCAAGCGCACCACCACCCACTGGATCCACGCGCCGGCCTTTCGCAAGCGCTATCCGGACATCCGCCTGGAAGAAGACAAGCTGTTTATCGTCGACGGCCAGGTATGGACCGGCGCCGGCATGAGTGCCGGGGTGGACATGGCGCTGGCCATGGTGGAGAACGACCTGGGCAGCGACCTCGCCCGGCGCATTGCGCGCAAGCTGGTGATCGCCCAGCGCCGGGGCAGCGAGCAATCGCAGTTGTCTGCACTGTTGGAGCTGGACCCCAAGTCCGACCGTGTGCAACTGGCCCTGGCCTACGCCCGCGAAAACCTCACCCACGACCTGTCGGTGGACGCCCTGGCCGAGGTGGCCCGGCTGAGCCCGCGCCAGTTCAGCCGGGTATTTCGCGAAGAAACCGGGCAGACGCCGGCCAAGGCCATCGAATCCCTGCGGGTTGAAGCCGCACGGGCGATGATGGAAACCAGCCGTCATCCGGTGGAAGTGGTGGCCCGCGAAACCGGCTTCGGTGATCGCGAGCGCATGCGCCAGGCGTTTTTAAGGGCGTTCGGGCAGCCGCCGCAGGCGATGCAGCAAACCTTTAATGCAACACCGCCCGCGTAACCAGGTAACTCATCAACTGCGGATCATCCGCCAGTTCAAGGGCCTGCACCGGGCGCGGCAGGTTATCCAGCACCGTACGCCAGAACGCCTGGGACACTTCGTCCTGGTCATAAAACCGCACCAGCCAATCCGCCTCGCCACTGCACAGCACCTGAGTGGCGATGGCGCGGCCGATGCCTTTGCGGCGATAGCGCTTGAGGATAAACAGGTCGGCCAGTTCCAGGGCGTCGATGCCCGGCAACTCGCTGCCTTCGATCAGCAGAAAGCCGGCGATATAGCCGTCCACCAGCAACAGGTTGGCGCTCCAGTGCGGGTCTTGCCAATAGCGGTTCAGGTGCTGGTCATGGATGTAGAAACGGCCGTCCGCCTCGACATCTTCCTGCTCCCAGTCCGACGATTCATAGGCGTAGTACTGGTAGAGATTGCGGATCAGCTCGGCTTCTTCGGGGCCGGTCTGGATCAATTCCACGGTGGTTTCAGGCATGGGGCTCTCGGTCAAAAAACGCAGGGCGCCATTGTTCACAAAACCTCGGCGCAGTCCAATAGTGCCGCGAACCTTTCTACTTGCTGAACCGATTGCAAATAGCGGCGAGCCCTGCCGAAGCGCTGAAACATTTCGAATAAACTCCGCCGGCTCGCCACTTTTTCAAGGACACGCACTTTGACCAACGTTTGTACCGCCGGCCTGGATGTGGGCTTCGCCTCCCTGGATTACCTGCAGATCTTTATCCTGGGCGTGATCCAGGGCATTACCGAATTGTTGCCGGTCTCCTCCACCGCCCATATGCGTGTGGTGCCTGCCCTGCTCGGCTGGCAAGACCCCGGTTCGGCGTTTTCGGCGGCCATGCAGCTGGCGGCACTGGCGGCGGTGGTCAGTTACTTCTGGCGCGATGTGCGCCAAGTGACCACGGGCAGCATCGACGCGGTGCGCCGGGGCGACTACAACGATCCATGGTTCAAGCTGGCCGTGGCGATTGTGTTGGCGACCATTCCGATCGGAATTGCCGGGCTGGCCTTGTCGTCGACCCTGAACGCCTGCAATTCGCCGTTGCGCGGGCTGCGGGTGATCGGTATTTCCTGCGTGGTAATGGCGGTGCTGCTGGCGGCGGCCGAGCTGCGTGCCCGGCATACCCGCGAGGTCAGCCAGATGCGCCTGCGCGATGCGCTGATTGTCGGGGTCGCGCAGATCGGCGCGTTGATTCCCGGCGTATCGCGTTCCGGCTCGACCCTCACCGCGGCCCTGTTCCTCAATTTCAAACGCGAAGAGGCCGCGCGTTTTTCCTTCCTGCTGGGCCTGCCCGCCATCGCCCTCGCCGGCTTGAAGGAGTTGTGGGTGCTGGTGCATGCCGATATGCCCGCCCATGCCTGGCCGCATTTGCTGTTCGGGCTGGTGGTGGCCAGCGTCTCGGCGTTCTTCGCGATCTGGGGCCTGATGAAGTTCCTCGAACGGTTCTCCACCTGGCCGTTTGTGATCTATCGCGCGCTGCTGGGGGTGTTCCTGATTGTGGCCGTCAGTACCGGGCTGCTGGGTTGATATAACACCCCGTCTCAACCCGGCATCAATCTCATGTGGGAGGGGGCTTGCCCCGGTACAAACCGGGGACATCGTTTACATTTCTAACCGGGGACATGGTTTACAGGCTAATACGCATGATCAGGAGGTAACTGATCATGCCCTGGAACCAAGAGTCCCCCATGAATCAAAGAATCAAGCTGGTAGCTGATTGGCTTTCTGGCAACTTCACCAAAAGCCAGTTGGCACGCCGCTTTGACGTTAGCCGACCTACCGTCGATAAGTGGATTGCCCGGCACGACGGCGATTTGAGGTCTTTATCCGAACTGTCCCGGCGACCTCACAACAGCCCAAATAAAACCGACGACGAGATTTTGGCCCGTGTAGTCGCGATGAAGGAGGCTCACGATAAATGGGGGCCGAAAAAGCTTCTCGAGCTATTACGGCTGGAAGATCCCTCCGTCACCTGGCCCTCTCCAAGTACGGCCGGTCAATGGCTTGACCGACTTGGGCTCGTCAAAAAGCGGCGCTTCAAACGCCGACACAGCATTTCCCACGCACAAATGCGAAAGGCCGACGAACCTAACAAGACGTGGTGTGCTGACTACAAAGGGCAGTTCAAGATGCTTAATGCTCAGATGTGCTTCCCTTTGACCGTCACAGACCATGCGTCGCGGCTGATTTTAGCGTGCAGGGCCCATCCCAAGATCATGACCCAGCCTGTAAAACAGGCCTTTGAGAGGCTTTTTCAGGAGTACGGCATGCCGGAAGTTATCCGTTCGGACAACGGGGTACCGTTCGCCTCTCCTGGCCTGGCAAG
The DNA here is from genome assembly GCF_900105325.1 of Pseudomonas marginalis. Taxonomy (NCBI): domain Bacteria; kingdom Pseudomonadati; phylum Pseudomonadota; class Gammaproteobacteria; order Pseudomonadales; family Pseudomonadaceae; genus Pseudomonas; species Pseudomonas marginalis. Next base: position 264,580 of record NZ_FNSU01000003.1, on the reverse strand, counting down.
AATATCCACACTGGCAGTTTGGTGGATTCGGCTGGGTATTTATCCCGAGCGAACCATGCCGGGAAGACCCGCCCAGAATGGTCGCCATGAACGAATGCACCGTAGCTTGAAACTTGAGTTGCCCTTAGGGAAAAACTTAGTCGAGCAGCAGCTTTTGCTGGAGCATTTCAGGCATGAGTTTAATTACGTACGCCCTCACGAAGCGCTCGGCATGAAACGTCCGGGAGACTTGTATGTGCCGTCCACCCGAATTTATCCAGGATGCTTGCCCGATGTGGAATATCCGGCAGAAATGAAAGTTCGAAGCGTCAGGCAGGACGGATCGATCAAGTGGAACGGCAAGTTGGTATTTATCAGCGAGGCGCTGTCCGGGGAAAGGATAGGGCTCAAAGAAGCTGAAGATGAAGCTTGGGATTTGTACCTGTGTGATTATCCCTTGGGGAGGCTTGGACGAGGTATGACCCGCGTCCAGGCCTCAAATGTGTAAACGATGTCCCCGGTTTCAGATGTAAACGATGTCTACGGTTCTACACCCCGATGAGCATGGGTATCTACACAACTCTTAAAGGCTGACACATAACTCTGTGGTGAGCGGGCTTGTCGAATCGTCGCACCGCCCGCTCACCACAGAAGCCTAATTGCCACAGATTCCGTATTCACTGGAAGTTGTGTAGATACCTATGCCCCGATGAGGGCGTGTCAGTTGATGCAACTTTAACGGACCCAATGCTATCGGGAGCAAGCCCCCTCCCACAGTTTTGACCGTGCCAGGCGGCCTTACACCTCAGGCCGCACCACCGTCTGTGGTTGCTCCTGAGCATGGTCAGGTTGGTGTACGCCCCCCCATTTGAACTGCTTTGCTTTACAGCCCGCCCGTACGCTCCGCCAGTGCTTCGAGCAGGTCGGCCGATGGCACGAAAAACAACCCGCCGGTGACCGCCGTGCTGAAGTCGAGCAAGCGGTCGTAGTTGCCTGCCGGGCGGCCGACGAACATGTTTTCCAGCATCTGCTCCAGCGGCTGCGGCGAGCGTGCGTAGCCGATGAAGTAGGTGCCGAACTCCCCGGCCCCTGGGCGGCCGAAGGGCATGTTGTCGCGCAGGATTTTCACTTCTTCGCCGTTCTCGTCGGTGATCACGGTCAGGGCGCTATGGGCATTGCTCGGCTTGGCGTCTTCGCCTAACTCGATATCCGACAGTTTGGTACGCCCGATCACCTTCTCCTGGGCTTCCACCGTCAGGCCGTTCCAGGCGGTCATGTTGTGCAGGTATTTCTGCACCAGCACGTAGCTGCCGCCTTCGAATCCGGGATCTTCGTCGCCAACGATAGTGAAACCCACGGCCTTGCGCCCCACCGGGTTCTCGGTGCCGTCGACAAAGCCAATGATGCTGCGCATGTCGAAGTAGCGGAAACCCTGGACTTCATCCACCACCTTCACGCTATCGCCCAACGCTGTCATCAGCTGGGTAGCGAGTTCAAAGCACAGGTCCATCTGCTCGGCGCGGATATGCAGGAGGATGTCGCCGGGCGTCGACACCGCCATGCGCCCTTCTACACCGAACTCCCGAAACGGGTGCAACGCCGCCGGGCGCGGTGCGCCGAACAAACGGTCCCAGGCCTGCGAGCCAAAGCCGCAGACGCAGGTGAGGTTGCCCGCCGGCACGCGCTTGCCCACCGAACGCACCAGCCCGGCGATGTCTGCGCACCAGGCGCGCACGCTGTCTTCACTGCCGGGGGCGACGGTGGCGACCATAAAGATCGCGCTGCTGGTGATCGGGTGGCAGACGGACTGCGGTTCAAGAGGCGGCTGAACGGAGGAAGTCGGCATGGGGCAAATCCAGGCTAAGGGCGGGAGTGAACCCGCGCAGGTTAGCAGATCATTTCCGACACGCCTGCCACACGTCGCGAATCAAGGCCTTGAGCTGCAACGCCTCGGCCCAGCGGTCACTGATTTCACGCCCATCGGCGCCGGTGATGGCATAGGGCGGCGGGCCCAGTTCGCAGGTGAAGGACAGGCTGTGCGGGGTCTCGGGGCGGGCCAGCCAGTCCTCGATCCCGTAGCGCCACCACTGGGTAAAGCGCTGCACCCAGGCCTGGTGCTGGGGGAACGCCAGCGACACCTGCACCTGTTCGCTGCTGGCCACACGGCCATGAAAGCCCCAGCTGTGGCGCAGAATCGTGCGGATCTGCTCGTCGTCTTCGGCGGCGCCGGGCTCGGGCAACTCGCGGCCGACCACGTAGTGAGACAGGTCGGCCAGCAGCTTCAAATCGGGCATCTGCGCCAGCAGGTCGAGGGTGAACAGCAGGTCGTTGGTCAGGCGATAGCGGTGGGTTTCCAGCAGCACCGGAAAGTCCACCTGCTCGGCCAGGCGTTGCCAGCCTTCGATCAAACGGGCGGCCTCGGTTTGGGTGCGCGGGCGCACATCGGCTTGCAGGGTGAGGTGGTGGCAGCCGTGGCGGCTGATCACATCCAGTGCCGCCGCCAGGTCGTCGACGCTTTGCGGGAACAACTGGCCTTCGATCTGCAGGCCCCGCGCCGTGGCGGCGGCGTGCAGGCGCGCGACATCGGCGGCTTGCCAGTAGTGATCGGTAATGCCGTCGAAACCGGCGGCCTTGATGCGGTCGAGTTGGACCTCCATGGGGCCGGGCTCGGTGTGCATCGCCCACAGGGATTGGAATACCAGGAATTGGCGCATATCAGCCTCGCAGCAGGTGTTTGAGGGACACGTCGGGGTCGGCCAGGCTGGCCGCGTTCAGGGCGATGCGTGCGCTGATCAGCCGCTCGCACAGCTTGACGTCCTTGGCCACGCTATTGCCGGGGCCCCAGCCGCAGGCGCCTTGCAAACGTTGCTCGGCGTCGAGGTAGAACAGCAACAGGCCCGCGGCCGGCAAGGCACGGCTGACGGTCAGCGGCGTGATCACGCCCACGGTCTGCAAGCCCCAGTCGTACTGGTCGGACCAGAAGCCGGGCAGCGCTTCGAACGGCTCATCACGCCCGAGCATGTTCAGCGCCGCATGCCGCCCTTGGGCCTCGGCATTGCGCCAGGTTTCCTGGCGCTGGTACTCACCGCCGAGGCGAAACTCGCACACGTCACCTGCCGCGTAGATGTCCGGCGCGCTGGTGCGCAGGTGCGCGTCGACGCGAATGCCCTGCCCCACCTCCAGCCCCGCCGCCACGGCCAGCTCGATATTCGGTTGCATGCCGATGCCGACCACCACCAGGTCGCAGGGCAGTAACTGCCCGTCCACCAGTTGCACCGCCTCTGCATGGATCGACTCCAACGCCACATTCAAGCGTACGTCGACACCCTGTTGCCGATGCACCTGCAGCAGCGCTTCGGAGATGACCGGCGCCAGCACCCGGCCCGCCAAGCGCGGCCCGGCTTCGAGCACCGTCACCTCACAGCCCAGGCCACGAGCGGTCGCCGCGACTTCCAGGCCGATAAACCCGCCGCCGATAATCACCAGCCGCGCTCCGGGCTGCAACGCGGATTTCAGCGCCAGCGCTTCATCATGGGTGCGCAGGTACAGCACGTTGGCCTGCGCCTGGGGCAAGCGTCGCGCCCTGCCGCCAGTGGCCAGCAACAGCCCGGAGTAGCTCAACCACTGGCCGTCGGCCAATTGCAGGCGGTGTTGCGGCGGGTCCAATTGGCTGACCGGGTTACCGGCGATATGTTCGATGCCCAACTCGGCGAGCCGGGCGCTGTCGCACAGGCTGCAGCCGGCCAGGTCCATGTTGCCTTGCAACAGGCCCTTGGACAGGGGCGGCCGCTCGTAGGGCACGTGCGGCTCGTCGCCGATCAGGATCAGGCGTCCGCTGTAGCCTTCTTCACGCAGGGTCAGTGCCGCGCGGCCACCGGCATGGCCGGCGCCGACGATGATCAGGGCGGCGTCCATCATCAAGCCGTGACGGCGAGCAAAACCCGCCCCGCTTCGACCCGTACCGGGTAGGTCTTGAGGTTGACGCACACCGGCGCGCCCAGGGCCTTGCCCGAGCGGTAATCGAAGCGCCCGTTGTGCTTGGGGCACTCGATCACATGGTCCATCACCAAGCCGTCGGCGAGGTGGATTTTCTCGTGGGTACACAGGCCGGCGGTGGCGAAAAACTCATTGTCCGCCGAGCGGAATACCGCGTAGGTGTGCGCCCCGTGGTCGAAGCGCAGCACGTCTTCCGCGTCTATTTCGCCCACGGCGCAGACGTCGATCCATTGATCGTTCATGGCGTTTTCTCTTGTTCTTGGGTGGGATTCAGCCGGCAGTGGCTTCTGCATGCATCGGGGCCCTGGCGGCCGGTTCAGCACTGGGGCGGATGGGACGCTGGACGAAGTAAGTCGGATCGCTGCGCTGCTTCCAGATCGTCGGGATGATCTCCCTGTACGCCTCGAACAGGTTGGCGTACGGCGGCGGGCAGTCGCTGCGGATCTCTTCGTGCAATTGCGCCAATGCGTGGTACGGCACCATCGGGTACATGTGGTGTTCGAGGTGGTAGTTCATGTCCATGTAGATAAAACGCAGCACGCGGTTCATGTAGATGGTGCGGCAGTTGCTGCGGTGGTCAAGCACATCTTCGGCCAGGCCCACATGCTGGGTGAGGCCGAACACGTAGCCGAGCCAGGCGCCGTAGATACTGGGCAGCCCGACCAGCATCAGCGGCAGCCAGCTGTGCAGGTACAACGCGGAGCCGATCACCAGCGCATAAATGCCGACCCAGATACGCGCAGCACGGAACACCTTCGGCCACTCGGATTCGGGAATGAAGTCCGCCTCCTGGGCACTCATCTGGCCGATGGCATGGCGCGCCACGCCGCTGAAGGTCTTCCAGGCCAGGGGCAGGTTGAACAGGCTGAGAAACATCATCGGCAGGCTCGGCGGGCGTGGCTCGACGATCTCCGGGTCGCGGCCGACGACGATGGTGTCGGTGTGGTGCCGGGCATGGCTCCAGCGCCACACGTGGGGTTCGAAGATGCACATGAAGCTTGCGACCTGGTACAGCACGTCGTTCATCCAGCGGGTCTTGAACGCGGTGCCGTGGCCGGTTTCGTGCCAGCGCGGGTTGGACGCGGTGCCGTACAGCACGCCATAGGCGAGGAAGAACGGTACGCAGGCCCACGTGCCCCAGAACCAGTAACCGCCGAAGCCGGTGGCGAACAGTGCACTCACCCACATAGCGGTGTCGAGCAAGGCCGGGCCGTCGCGGCGTTGCATCAGTTCTTTCATGCGTTTACGGGAAATCGGCGATTGGTACCAACTGGCCGAGACCAGGCCTTTTTCCGCCGCGCGGGCGGCTTCGGGGCCGGTGAGGCTGTAGTCGCGCCGAGCGGTGTGAGCGGTGTGTTCAGGCATTGTTATTGTTCTCCGCAAGCGAGAGGTTTCAGGTGCTTTGCGAAACCAACGATAGAGCGCGGCTAAATCACTCTCAAGGCCTTGAATCCATTCCCTATCAAGCTATCATCCAGGCCCAGCGGGGCTTGATAGTTTTCTATCAAGACGCTCAAGGGGGCTGTCATGAACAACAATAAACGCCCGACCATCGCCACCGTCGCCGCCCATGCGGGCCTCAGCGTGGCCACCGTCGACCGCGTGCTGAATGCGCGTGCGCCAGTCAATCCGCAGACGGCCGAGCAGGTGTTCCAGGCCGCCGAAGCGGTGGGCTATTTTGCGGCGCGGCTGATCGGCCAACGCATACGCGAACGCCGGCCGACTTATCGCTTCGGCATCCTGCTGCTGGGCACCGCCCAGGCGTTCTATGCCCACCTGGCGCAGTCGATCAGCGAGGCGGCGCAGCATCACGCCACCGCCAACCTGACCTGCCAATTCGACTACATCAACGACCGCACACCCAGCGCCATCGTCGCGCAGATCGAACAACTGGCCGTGCAGTGCGATGGCCTGGCGGTGGTCAGCTTCGCCCACCCGCTGATCAACGCCTGCCTGGCGCAGATCCGCGAGGCCGGTGTGCCGGTGGTGGCCCTGCTCTCGGATATTCATGAGCAAGCCCTTGAACCCTATGTGGGCCAGGACAACCACGTGGTCGGGCGCACCATGGGCTGGCTGCTCGCCCGCACCTGCGGCGCACGCAAAGGCAGCGTGGGGATCCTGCTCGGCGGCCATCGCTTCCTCGGTCACCAGGCACGGGTCGAAGGCCTGCACAGCTACCTCGCCGAACACGCCCCGGGGCTCAAACCGCTGGAGCCGCTGATCAACCTGGACAACTGCGACATCACCGAAGAAGCCACCCTCGACCTGCTCACCCGCCACACCGACCTGCGCGGCTTGTGTGTGGTGGGCGGCGGCGGCGACGGCATCATCAGCGCCCTGGCGCAGCTGCCCAAGCGCCCGGCGTTGTGCTGCATTTTGCAGGAGTCCACGGCGCTGTCACGCCAGGCGCTGAGCCAGGGGTTGATCGATGTGGTGATGGATTCCCAGCCCAGGCAGACGGCGAACGCGCTGGTGCAGTTGCTGGTGGAATTGCAGAGTGCCGAGGGGTTTGATCCGGGGCGGCATCGGGTGCATATCGCGCCGCAGATTGTGACGTCGGAGAACAGTGGAGGCTGAGGGCAATTGATCAGCGATCCTGAAAGGCCGCCACCTCACGCACAAACACCTCAGCCTGGGCCTTGAGCCACTCAAACAGTCGGGCAATCGCCGGTTCGGCCCGTCGTCCGCTTCGACAAATGATGTAGTACGCGACGGGCGACATCATCACTGGAGCCTGCAGAGCGACTAACGAGCCGTCCGTCAAGGCGTCATAGACCAACGCCGTGCGACCCAAGGCAATCCCACCACCCTTAGCCGCCAGGCTGATGGCCAGGCTGGAATCCGGAAAGCGCGGCCCACGGTGATACGGCGGCGGTGCTAGCCCCTGAAAGGCAAACCAGCTTTCCCACCCCGGGCACACATGATCGTCGGCCCGGTGAATCAACGGATATTGCGCGATCTGCGCCCATGCAATATCGCCATTTACCCGCTGGAACTGCGGCGAGCACACCGGGAACACCGCATCGCGCATCAGCAGTTCGACGTGATGGTCCGGGTAGTCGCCATTCCCCATCACGATCGCCACGTCAAATTGATGCGCCGCAAGCTGAGTGCTGCTGATATCGGCGCTGGTCAGTACCAGGTCCAAGTTGAGTGAGGCCTCGGCGTGCGAGCCGTGCATTCTTGGAATCAGCCACGCAGCACAGAGCGAGGAGGTGCAAGAGAGACTCAGCGGTTGGGGAGTATTCGGATTGAGTGTCTGCAATACCACTTCAAGCGCATTGAAAAAATCCTCGGCCACCGGTAATAGCGCGTGCCCTGCGGCAGTGAGTTTCACACCCCGCGAATGCCGCTCGAACAACTGCACACCCCACCATTCTTCCAGCCCCGCAATTTGATGGCTGATGGCACTGGCGGTGAGATTCAACTCGGAGGCAGCACGCGCAAAACTGCCGGTCTGCGCGGCACTGACGAAGGCTTGAAGCATCGGCGTGGGTGGAGGGCGCTGGGCCATCAGGTGCTCACTTTGATCAGGATGATCCCGCAAACAATGACGAACGCCGAAAGCATCCGTCGCCAGCCGAACCGCTCATGGAAGAACAGCGCAGCAATGATGGCGCCGATAATAACACTGGTTTCCCGCAGCGCTGAGACCTTGGCCACCGCGTCCAGCGACAGCGCAAACAGCACCAGGCCGTAGGACGCCAAGTACAAAACGCCGCCCATCACCCCCACCCGCCAATGACTACGTACAGCCTGCTCGAATGCCGGCCGCTCCTTGAAAAACGCCAGCAACGGGATCGGAATGCTCTGGAATACCGTGAGATAAATGATGTACTGCACCACGGTCTCACTGGCTCTTACCCCTTTGGCATCCACCACCGTGTAGGACGCAATAAACACCCCCGCACACACGGCCATCAGAATCGGCTTGAACATCTGCGCCGTCATCTTGCGCACAAACGTCAGGCTGATAATCCCCCCGCAAATCAACAGCACCCCCGCCATGGCCTGGACTGACAGCTGCTCATGCAGCAAGAAGTAGGAAAACAGCGCGACCAACACCGGCGGCACGCCGCGCATCACGGGGTAGACCTGGCCGAAATCGCCGGTTTCATAGGCCTTGATCAAGAACAATCGATAGACCGTATTGAGCACCACGGAAACCAGCACATAGCGCCACACCTGCGGGTTTGGCACATTGACCAGCGGCAACGCCGCCAGGCAGATCAGCAATGCGGTACCGTCGACCATGGCCAAGGTCATGAAGCGGCTGCTGCCGGCGCGGACGACGGCATTCCAGGTGGCGTGCATGAAGGCGGAGATCAAGACGAGGGTGATGGCGATGTCGGAGTTGTCCATGGGGCTCGGCTGTGGAGAGAAGCAAAGGGCCGCCATTTAACGCGTCCCTGTGTTCCGGCCAGAAGCGAAAGCTCGTCAGCGTTGCCGTCAAAATCCGTCATGGCAGACCGCTCGTACAGATAAAAACCAATCAATAGATGGCTTACGCAGCCACTGCCTGAACGCAGTAAAAATGTGTGTGGGGGCTTGCCCTAATACCGATCAGTTAAGAGATAGAACGTGCAAACGGTAACCTGTGGTGAGCGGGCTTGCCCCGCGCTGGGCTGCGAAGCGGCCCCAATAAGGTCACCGCAGAGTGCCAGAATCAATCGAGGTGAAGGTTTTGGGGCTGCTGCGCAGCCCAACGCGGGGCAAGCCCGCTCACCACAGTTACAGTGTTCCTCCTTAACTGACTGGCATTAGGGCTTGCCCCCTCCCACATTGACCGCGTTCCATTGTTGGTTTGGTGGCGTTTTGTCATGGTTTGTAAAGGGCCAGCAAGGCCGGTCCCTTTTAATTGCAGGACGTTTCCTAGACAATCCTGGCCGCCTTGTGCCTGCTGGAATCGGTGGCTAGTCTGCGGTCCGTCACTGCTCATCAGTGATCGGGTTTAGCAGCCTGACGTCAATAGGCACACGGTTCACATCTGCGTTTATGGTGGCTGTGCGCGGGGCACCTTCGGGTGCGCTGGTTTTCCTATTGACCGGTCTGCTAACCCGCGTACAGCTGCCACCCTCGTTTAGCAGCGTTGGCGGTAGCTCCTTAGCTCAATAGGAGTTGCACAATGAATAAAGTCGTACCCGATCCACCCCACGATCCCGCCAAAGACCGCGCCGCGTTCAACCGCGCCATCGATCACTATCTCCCCACCCAAGGCTTTCACTCCGTCAACGAAGACCTGAGCTTTGAAGATGCCCTGCTCTACACCGCCAGTTTGCTCGACAGTGCGTCGGCGACTGCGTTGGATTGTGGGGAGCAACTGGAAAGCCCGGAGCGGGCGAAGATCTTGGCGGTGTGGCATTTGCTGGAAATTGCCAAAACCACTGTGGATCGCTCCATCAACTGCCTGAAACGCGGTTAAACATGTGGGGGGGCTTGCTCCCGATGGCGGTGGGTCAGTTAAGTAGATGTCAACTGACACTCCGCTATCGGGGCAAGGGTATCTACACAACTTTTCAGACCCTGACAAATCTCCCTGTGGCGAGCGGGCTTGTCCCGCGTTGGGCTGCGTAGCAGCCCCAGTCAAGAAGATCGCGGTGTATCAGACACTCTGTAGAGGCTGGTTTTGGGGCTGCTGCGCAGCCCAGCGCGGGACAAGCCCGCTCACCACGACAGCCCTATCCGCCGCGCTTTCAGCGTTGAGCCACATTTCGATCTTACGCGCCGCGAAAATCTGCGGCATTCAGCCCGAACCGACTCATCTTGTTGTACAGCCCACCCCGCGATACGTTCAGTTGCCGGGCGGCCAGGCGGATGTTGCCGCCGGTGCTTTTGAGGGCGGCGACGATGGCGTGCATTTCGTGGCTGCTCAGGTCCTGGGCGGGCTGAGGTTCGTGGTGGCGCAGCGTGGCGCGCGGTCTGGTTTCCAGGGGTAGATCGGCGGCCTGGATCAGTTCGCCCGTCGCCAGGTTGGTGGCGCGTTCGATGCTGTTTTCCAACTCGCGCACATTGCCTGGCCAGGCGTAGGCCGAGAGCAATTCCAGCGCATCCGGGGCAAAGCCCTGCACCGCTTTACGCAGCGAACGAACACAGCGCGTGAGGAAGTGCCGCGCCAGCAACGGGATGTCTTCACGGCGCATGCGCAGCGGCGGTACGGTCAGGTTCAGGACGTTGAGGCGGTAGTAGAGGTCTTCACGGAACGCGCCTTCGGCCACCGCCTGGCTGAGGTTGCGGTGGGTGGCGGCGATGATGCGTACGTCCACTGGCCGTGAGCTTTTCGCGCCGACGCGGGTGATCTCGCCTTCCTGCAACACCCGCAGCAGGCTGACCTGAGCGTCGAAGGACATATCGCCAATCTCATCCAGAAAGATGGTGCCGCCATCCGCCAGTTCAAACTTGCCCGCCGACCCGCCCCGGGCCGAGCCGGTAAACGCGCCTTCGACGTGCCCGAACAGCTCGCTCTGCACCAGGTCCCGTGGGATCGCGCCGCAGTTGACCGCCACGAACGGGCCGTTGGCGCGGTCGCTGGCGTTGTGGATGGCCTGGGCGAACAGCTCCTTGCCGGTGCCGCTTTCGCCGAGGATCAGGGTGGTGGATTCACTGCGACTGGCGATGCGTCCCAGGTGCAGCGCGTCCTGGATCGCCCGCGACGTGCCCTGGATGGTGTCGAAGGTGTAGCGCGCCTGGGTGCTGATGATGCGCCGGGTGATTTCACGGATGCGGCGGTTCTCGCGCAGGGACACGATCACCCCGCCCTGCTCCAGCGGGCACACCGAGACCAGGCAGGCGAGCTGGCTGCGGTCGTGCAGGTGGAACGTGCAATCGAGGTCACGCACCGGCTCGCCGCCGCGTAGAAGCATGGCGTCACTCAGCTCACTGCGGCCCAGGCGCTGGAAGGGGCTGCCGATCAGCTCCAGCCCCACCCCGAACAGTTGCCGGGCATAACGGTTGAGCGCCTTGATGCAGCCGCGCTCATCGAGCACCACCAGGCCTTCGTTAAGCACTTCGAGCACGGTTTGCTGCTCTTCCAACAGCGCTTGCAGGTCCATCTGGCGGGAGACCGCTTCGGCAGCCGCTTGCACGGTGCCGAGGGTGTGAAAGTGAAACCAGCCGGGTTCGGCGGTGAGGGTCAGCATCGCCAGGGTCTGGCCCTGGGCATTCCTGATCGGCGCGGCGGCGCAGTGCATACGGCGTTGGCGCAGGCCGCTGCCGAAGTTCTCCTCGGCCAGCACGTACACCAGGCGGTCTTCGGCCAGGGCCAGGCCCGTGCAGTTGGTGCCCTGGACCGATTCGAGCAGGCGGCTGCCGACGGGGGTGATGTCCAGCCCGCAGAAATACAGGGTGGTGCCCTCGGCGTCGGTGAGGTTGATATGCCCTCGCGGGTTATAGGCCAGCAGGCCATGCATGACCTGCGCAGCGGCGGCGATCAGGACACGGTGGGTGGCCAGGGTGGCAGCAAGGTCGTGGGGCGCCACAAAGCGGTACTGGCTGTCATCCGGGTCGATACCCGCCTCGACACTGCGGCGCCAGGAATCCCAGATCACCTGCCGCACCTCGGCCGGGCGCTGCACCTGCCCGGCCAGGCACGCGCGCCACGCCTGTTCCAGCGCAGCCACGGGGCCGTCGTTCAGCGCCGCAGGCCCCAGGGCCGTCAGGTAGTCGAGGTCTTGTACGCTGAACGCCATGCTCATCGGGCGGTATCCATGTTCATGTTTTTGACATGTCAGTATAGGCATGTCATCAGAATGAACACATTCTGTTTATTGTATTTTATAAACCCTTAATTATCAGTCGCTTGTAAATTGGCATAACCTTTGCTTCTGCCCCTTTGCCAGTCAGGGCTGTCCTGCGGCCAACAATAAAAAGGGGTTATTTCATGAGTACACAGAACATCCGCCTGGGCTTGATCGGCGCGGGTCGCATGGGCAGTTTCCACGGCCTGACCGCTGCGCGACACATCCCTGGCGCAACCCTCGCCGCCATCGCCGACCCCACTCCCGGCCAAGCCGCACGCCTGGCGGCCGAACTGGGGGTAGCCAAGGTCTACACCGACCCGCAACAGCTGCTCGACGACCCGGACATCGACGGCGTCCTCATCGCCGCCCCCGCCCGCAGCCACGCCGAACTGGTGATCAGCGCCGCCCGCGCGGGCAAGGGGATCTTCTGCGAAAAACCCATGGCCATCACCCTCGACGAAGCCGACCGCGCCATTGCCGCCGCGGCCGATGCGCGCGTGCCGCTGCAGGTCGGTTTCAATCGGCGTTTCGCCAAGAGCTTCCGCACGGCCCACCTCGATGTGGCGGCCGGCCGCATCGGCACGCCGCAGTTGTTGCGTTCGCTGACCCGCGACCCGGCACTCAACAACCCGGCCAATTCGCCGCAATGGGTGATCTTCCTGGAAACCCTGATCCACGACTTCGACACCCTGCGCTACCTCAACCCCGGTGCCGAAGCGGTGCAGGTGTATGTGATGGCCGACGCATTGATCGCGCCGGAGTACAAAAGCAAAGGCTTCCTCGACACCGCCGTGGTCGCGATCCGCTTCGACAACGGCGCCATCGCCACCGCCGAGGCCAACTTCCAGGCGGTGTACGGCTACGACGTGCGCGGCGAAGTGTTCGGCAGCGCCGGCATGCTGAGCATGGGCAGCCTCAATGACTCCGACCTGGTGCGCTACCTGGCCGAGGGCATCCAGGCCGACACCCAGCGCATGGACACCGACCTGCTGCGCGACGCCTACATCGCCGAACTCAACCACTTTGTCGACTGCCTACGCACCGGCGCCAAACCCATGGCCAGTGGCGAAGACGCGCGCGCCGCCCTGGCGATTGCCCGCGCCTGTATCGAGTCGTTCGAGACCGGCAAGGCCGTGGCCGTGCAGGGAGCCCGCTGATGAGCCCGTTCAAACTGGCGATCAGTGCCGAGATGGTGTTTCTCGACCTGCCCTTCGTCGAGCGCGTGAAGCGCATCCATGCACTGGGTTTCAGCGCGGAGATCTGGAATTGGACCAATAAAGACATCAGCGCCCTGGCCGCCACCGGCGCCGATTTCACCTCGATGACCGGCTATATCAGCGGCACCCTCACCGACCCCGACGGCATCCGCCAACTGCTCGACAGCGCGCGCGAATCCATCGGCGTCGCCGAGCGCTTGAACTGCCCCAGCCTTAACCTGCACGGCACCGGCCTGGGTGACGGCGGCCTGCCGGTGCAGCCCGTGGGCCAGACCACCGGGCGCATGTGGCTGAGCGCGTGCAAGGCGCTGGAAAAGATCGCGCGCCTGGGCGAAGACGCCGGCCGCGTGTTCCTGCTGGAAAACCTCAACACCGAGGTCGACCACCCCGGCACCCCGTTCGCCCGCGCCGACGACACCCTGGCGCTGATCGAAGCCGTGGGCAGCCCGCACCTGAAGATGAACCTGGACCTGTACCACGCGCAGATCGGCGAAGGAAACCTGATCGAGTTGATCCAGCGCGCAGGCAGCGCCATCGGTGAAATCCAGGTGGCCGACGTGCCCGGACGCAAGGAGCCTGGCACCGGCGAAATCCACTACCCGGCCATCGCCAGGGCCCTGCACGCCATGGGCTACACCGGTGTGGTCGGCCTCGAAGGCTGGGCCAGCGGCGACAGCGAGTTGGCCCTGGAGCGTTTCCGCCAAGCGTTCACCCTATAACAATAAAAGGAACACCCTCATGCATCGCTATTCATTGCTTGTTGCTGCGTTTTTACTGCTGTTCAGCCAATGGACCTTCGCCGCGTATCGCATCGGCGTGAGCATCGCGCGGGTCGACGATAACTTCATGACCTACGTGCGCACCGGCCTGGAAAATGCCGCCAAGCAACAGGACGTGCAGATCCAGTTCGAAGACGCCCAGGGCGACGTGGTGCGCCAGCTCAACCAGGTCGAAGGTTTTCTCAACCAGAAAGTCGACGCCGTGATCGTGCTGCCGGTGGACACCGCCGCCACCGCCAACATGACCCGCGCCGCCGTGGCGGCCAAGACGCCGCTGGTGTACGTCAACCGCCACCCGGATGAGCGCACCTTGCCCAAGGGCGTGGTCACCGTGGCATCCAACGATATCGAGGCCGGGCAATTGCAGATGCGCTACCTCGCGGAAAAGCTCGGCGGCAAAGGCAATGTGGCGATCATCATGGGCGACCTCGCACAGAACGCCACCCATGACCGTACCGAAGGCGTCAAGCAGGTGCTCAAGGACTTTCCCGGCATCAAGGTGGTGGAGCAGCAAAGCGCCGAGTGGCAACGCAACAAGGGCATGGACCTGACCAGCAACTGGCTGCTGGCCGGCACGCAGTTCGATGCGATTGTGGCCAATAACGATGAAATGGCGATTGGCGCGGCCATGGCCTTGCAACAGGCGGGCAAGGCCAAGGGCGAGATCGCGATTATCGGCATCGACGGCTTGCCTGACGGTCTGGCGGCGATCAAGCGCGGCATGCTCACGGCGTCGGTATTCCAGGACCCCAAGGCCCAGGCCACGCAAGCGGTGCAGTCGGCGATCAGGATGATCAAGGGCGAGCCGATCGAGTCCGAGGTGTGGGTGCCGTTCGAGCTCATCAAGCCCGAACAGGTGGCGGTGTTCGAACAGCGCTACAAGTAAATCGAAGATCAGTGATCGTTCCCACGCGCGTGGGAACGATCAGCGAATCAGTCCAGGTCACTTGCATCATGGCGTTCGGGCAACTGTTCCTCGCCCGACACCCGATTCACCCGCCGCCCACGCTGCACCGCCGGCCGCGCCTCAATCGCGTCCGCCCAGCGCTGTACGTGCTTGTACTCGTGCACCGAGAGAAACTCCGCCGCCCCATACAAGCGGCCTTTGACCAACCCGCCGTACCACGGCCAGATGGCGATATCGGCGATGGTGTATTCATCCCCGGCGATGTATTCGCTCACGGCCAGGCGCTGGTCCAGCACATCCAGCTGGCGCTTGGTTTCCATGGCAAAGCGGTTGATCGGGTATTCCATCTTGCTCGGCGCATAGGCATAGAAATGCCCGAAGCCGCCGCCCAGGTACGGTGCGCTGCCCATCTGCCAGAACAACCACGACAGGCATTCCGCACGGGCCCCAGGCTCGGTGGGGAAAAAGGCGCCGAACTTCTCGGCCAGGTACTGCAGGATCGCGCCGGACTCGAACACGCGAATCGGCTGGGCGCCGCTGTGGTCCATCAAGGCCGGGATCTTCGAGTTCGGGTTGACCCCGACAAAGCCGCTGCCGAACTGGTCGCCGTCGCCGATCTTGATCAGCCAGGCGTCGTATTCCGCGCCGCTGTGCCCCAGGGCCAGCAGTTCCTCGAGCAGGATGGTGACCTTCTGCCCGTTGGGCGTAGCCAGGGAATACAGCTGCAGCGGATGCTTACCGACCGGCAATTGCTTTTCATGGGTAGCGCCGGCGATGGGCCGGTTGATGCTGGCGAAGGTGCCGCCACTTTCGGCGTCCCAGGTCCAGACCTTGGGTGGGACATAGCTGGATGAATCGGTCATGCTCACTGCTCCTGAGGCGCTTGGGATGGATGAATTCAAAGCGCATCTTACCGATTGGCTCACATTCAGATACCCCCACATGGCCGACAGACTCGAAGATATCCTCGCCAATCACCTGAAGGTCGTGTTCTGCGGCATCAACCCCGGCAAGGGTTCCGCCGCCCTCGGCCTGCATTTCGCCAACCGCAGCAACCGCTTCTGGCGCACCCTGCACCTGGCCGGCTTCACGCCCCATGAAATCCGCCCCGAACACGGGCGTATGCTGCTGCACTACCACTGCGGCCTGACCACGTTGGTGGATCGTCCCACGGCCAGCGCGGGCGAATTGGCACGGCATGAGTTCACACAGGCCGCGACGAACTTCGAACACAAGATCCGCCACTGCGCGCCGCGCTTCGTGGCGTTCATGGGCAAGCCCGGCTACAGCGCGTTGAGCGGCCAACGCGAGATCGCCTGGGGCTTGCAGCCAAAAGTGTTGGGCGGCGCGTCAGTGTGGGTGCTGCCCAATCCCAGCGGACGCAACCTGGCGTTCAGCCTGGAGCAGTTGGTGCAGGCGTATCAACAATTGCGCCGGGCGACCGAGTGCCCTTAATCTCTTGGCTCGTCACCCTGATAGCAATGGAGGCTTCATGAAACTGATCGGCATGCTGGACTCGCCCTACGTGCGCCGCGTGGCCATTTCCCTGGACCTGTACGGGGTGGATTTCGTGCATGAACCCTTGTCCGTGTTCCGCACCTTCGACGAATTTGCGCAGATCAATCCGGTGGTCAAGGCCCCTACCCTGGTGCTGGACGACGGCACGGTATTGATGGACTCCAGCCTGATCCTGGAGTACCTCGAAACCCTGGCCCCGGCTGACAGGAAGCTGTTGCCCCAGCATCCTGCGGCACTTGCCAAGGACTTGCACGTTCTGGGACTGGCGCTGGCAGCCTGTGAGAAGAGCGTGCAGATCGTCTATGAACACAACCTGCGCCCGGCCGAGAAACTGCATGCACCGTGGCTTGAGCGCGTGACCGGCCAATTGCTCGCGGCCTATGGATTGCTGGAGAAGCAGCTGGGCGACAGCGAAGCACTGACCCAGGCGTCGATTACGGCGGCGGTGGCGTGGTCGTTCAGCCAGTTCACCGTGGCATCGGTGGTCAAGGCGGATGCATTTCCCAACCTGCAACGGCATGCCGAAAGGCTGGAGCAGCATCCGGCGTTCAAGCGTTACCCCATCGCCTAAGCACCGCAGTTCAAATGTGGGAGGGGGCTTGCCCCCGATAGCGGTGTGTCAGTCAGCAGATGTATTACTGAAAGACTGCTATCGGGGGCAAGCCCCCTCCCACATTGGCCTGGGTTGCATGAAGGATTGAGTCAGGCTCAGACCCAGCCGCCATCCACAATAAAGTTCTGCGCCGAACACATCGCCGAGGCATCGGAAGCAAGAAACAGCGCCATATTGGCGATGTGTTCCGGCAGTACGCTGCCGGGCAGGCACTGGCTGCGGCTGATCAGTTCCTTGGCGGCGTCATCCACCCACATGGACAGCTGTTTTTCGGTCATCACCCAACCGGGCACCAGCGTGTTCACACGGATACGGTTCGGCCCCAGCTCCCGTGCCAGCGCGCGGGTCATGCCGTGGGCGGCGGCCTTGCTGGCGGCGTACACCGGGTAGCCGGCGGAGGCCATCATCCAGCCGACGGAGCCGAGGTTGATGATCGAGCCGCTGCCGGCGCGTTTCATCATCGGCACCACGGCCTTGGCGGCAAAGAAGGCGTGTTTGAGGTTGACTGAGATCAGCTTGTCGAAGGTTTCCGAGTCGACTTCTTCCAGGGTGTGGCGCACGTCATTGGCGGCGTTGTTCACCAGTACGCTGATCGGCCCCAGGGAATGCTCGAAGCGCCCTATGGCCGCTTTGTAGGCGATTTCATCGGTGATGTCGCAGCACACGAACTCCACGGCATGCCCCTGGGAACTCAACAGCGCCGCCAGGCGTTCGCCCTGGCTTTGCGCGCGGTCCACAAACCCGACCCTGGCACCCTGCGCGGCGAAGGCCCGCACCATGAATTCGCCGATCCCCGAGGCGCCCCCGGAAATCAATACGGTCTTGCCCTTGAGGTCGGGATAAACGGCGTGTTCAGTACTCATAAAAGGATGCCTCGATCAATTAGTCTTATTTTATTTTACGAAATCGGCTTTAAAGGCTATAAATTCGCTGTCCAACCGACAAAATATCGCTATTAGTAGAACTATTCCACTCAAAACAACAAAAGGAAGTTCGACCATGAAGCACCCTCGATACCTGCTGTCCGGCCTGGCGCTGTCCATGATGATCGCCAGCGGCGGCGCCCAGGCGGCCGGCCTGAGCAGCGAGCAAAAACCTTTCGGTAAAACCAACGACGGCACCGCTGTCGAACAGTACATCCTGCGCAACAGCCACGGCATGCAAGCCACGGTGATCACCTACGGCGGCGTGTTGCAATCGCTGAAAGTGCCGGACAAAAACGGCAAGGTCGACGACGTGGTGCTGGGCTTTGACGACGTGCAAGGCTATCAAAGCGGTACGGCGTTTTTCGGCGCAACCATTGGCCGCTTCGGCAATCGCCTGGCCGGCGGCGCCTTTGAACTCGACGGCAAGCGCTTCCAGGTGCCGCTCAACGACGGCCCCAACTCACTGCATGGCGGCGCCCAGGGCTTCGACAAGCAGGTGTGGAAGGCCGAGCCGGTCAAGGACAAGGATTCGGTCGGCGTGAAGCTGAGCTACCTGTCCAAGGACGGCGAGATGGGCTTTCCCGGTAATTTGAAAACCGAAGTCACCTATCGCCTCAACGACAGGAACGAACTGCACATCGACTACAAGGCCACCACTGACAAGCCGACGGTACTCAACCTCACCAACCACAGCTACTTCAACCTGGCCGGTGCGGGTAACGGCGACATCCTCAAGCACGTCACTACGTTGCATGCCAGCCATTACACCCCGGTGAATGCCACCTTGATTCCTACCGGCGAACTGGCACCGGTCAAGGGCACGCCGATGGACTTCCTCAAGCCCACCCCGATCGGCCAGCACATCAAGGAAGATCACCCGCAGCTCAAATTTGCCGAGCCGAAACAGGGCGGGTTTGACTTCAACTGGGCGCTGGACACCAAGGGCGACGTCAAGCAACTCGCCGCCGAGGTGCACGACCCGGCGTCAGGCCGGCGCTTGCAGCTCTACACCAGCGAACCGGGCGTGCAGTTCTATACCAGCAACTTCCTGGATGGTTCGGTGAAGGGCAAAGGTGGCAAGACCTACCTGCACTGGAGTGGTTTCACCTTGGAGACCCAGCACTTTCCGGATGCGCCTAACCAGCCGACGTTTGCCTCGACCCGTTTGAATCCGGGGCAGACGTATACCCAGAACACCGTCTTCAAGTTCTCCGCTGATTAACCTGACAGCAACCCGCTTCGGTTAACGAAGCGGGCTTTTTTTGGGTTCATCACGGATTACCGGGAAAGACGCTCTTGATCTTCATGAAGAAGAATTCGCTATCCCGGTAACCGTACGCCATCCGTTTGATGACCTTTATTCGATTGTTTATTCCTTCCAACTGACCGGTGTGCATCGGCCAGCGAACCCGACTGACGATGCCCCGCCAATAACCCTTTAGCCGTTTGGCAAACTGGATCAGAGCCGGTATTTCGCTTTCATATGCATGGCGCAGCCATTGCTTCCAGGCCGATCTCCAGGTCCAGGCAGTGCTCGGTGTCCAGAGCGTTTTGAGTTCAGCCTTCATCAAATAAACTGTCATCAGCGATTGGTTGGCCTCCAATAAATCCTGCAAATGGACCTGTTGTTCCGGCGTTTTCAGGTTCTGTGGGTTACGCAGCAACAGCCATCGTGCCTGCTTGATGACCTTGCGAGCCGGCTTGTTATGACGCAGCCGATTAGCTTCGTCGACGCGGACCCGATCAATCACCTCTCGGCCATATTTGGCCACCACATGGAAAAGGTCGTAGACCACTCGCGCTTTCGGGCAATGCTGGCGAACCTCCAGATCAAAAGCAGTATTCATGTCCATCGCCACCGCTTCGATTCGAGCGCAGCCCTCCGGCCCCAGTTCCTCGAAGAACGGCCTGACTGCCGCTCGGCTACGGCCTTCACCGATCCACAGCACTCGTCGTGTATCGGCATCCAGCACAACGCTGGCGTAACGATGACCTTTGAATAACGCGAACTCGTCCATGATCAGGCGTCGTGGTTGCGCCTTCGGCAACTCACTCAACACCGCCTGCAAGGCTCGACGCTCCAGCAACCGAACAGTGTCCCAATGCAGTCCAAACATCTGGGCCACGTGCAGGGTGGGAAGGCGCTCGCAGGCCTGAATGACCGCCTCGGCCAAGCGGCGCGTCATGCGGGCATAGCGATCCAGCCAACTGACGGCCTCCATGCGTTTTCCACAGTCGCGGCAGCCAACACGCCTGAGCAAAATGCTGAGGCGCACCGCGCGACCGAGAATGGGCAGATCACGAACGGTTCGCTCACAATACTCATGAGTGGTTGAACAAGGTTTTTGGCAGCCGCCGCAGGAAGGGAATCGGGTGGCGTGGGGAATCAGATCGATCTTTAGAGCGTCACCATCGGGCTTGATCGTGACGACAGAAAAGCCCTCCCAAAAAGGAAGGAAAGTATTAATATCACGCATAAGAACGCCGGTTTTTTAGATGTGTTTGCTCGCACGAACATCATCAATCAAATCGGCGTTCTTGTTTCTGTGTTTCCCGGGATTCCGTGATGAACCTTTTTTTGTGGTGAGCGGGCTTGCCCCGCGTTGGGGCGCGAAGCGGCCCTAAAACCCGCCACCCGGTTCAGCCTGGAAGAATGCAGTGACTGTGTTGGGGCCGCTTCGCGCCCCAGCGCGGGGTAAGCACGCTCACTACGACGGGCTTGGTTACCACCATCAGCGTTGTTTCATGCGGTCGATGACCACCGCCAGCAGCAGGAGCGAACCGCTGTGGTGAGCGGGCTTGCCCGCGTTGGGGCGCGAAGCGGCCCTAAAACCCGCCACCCGGTTCAGCCTGGAAGAATGCAGTGACTGTGTTGGGGCCGCTTCGCGCCCCAGCGCGGGGCAAGCCCGCTCACTACGACGGGCTTGGTTACCATCATCAGCGTTGTTTCATGCGGTTGATGACCACCGCCAGCAGCAGGAGCGAACCGCTGTGGTGAGCGGGCTTGACCCGCGTTGGGGCGCGAAGCGGCCCTAAAACCCGCCACCCGGTTCAGCCTGGAAGAATGCAGTGACTGTGTTGGGGCCGCTTCTGCCCCAGCGCGGGCAAGCCCGCTCACTACGACGGGCTTGGTTACCACCATCAGCGTTGTTTCATGCGGTCGATGACCACCGCCAGCAGCAGGATCGAACCGCTGTGGTGAGCGGGCTTGCCCCGCGTTGGGGCGCGAAGCGGCCCTAAAACCCGCCACCCGGTTCAGCCTGGAAGAATGCAGTGACTGTGTTGGGGCCGCTTCGCGCCCCAGCGCGGGGCAAGCCCGCTCACTACGACGGGCCTGCTTACCACAATCAGCGTTGTTTCATGCGGTCGATGACCACCGCCAGCAGCAGGATCGAACCGCGGATCACATACTGGTAGAAGGTGTCGATGTTCTTCAGGTTCATCGCGTTCTCGATGATCGCCAAAATCAACACCCCGGCAATCACATGGCGGATCATGCCGATGCCGCCGCTCAGCGACACCCCGCCCAGCACGCAGGCGGAAATCACCGTCAGCTCGAAACCCTGGCCGATCATCGGCTGGCCCGAGGTCATGCGGGAGGCGAGGATCACCCCGGCCAATGCGCCGATCAGGCCGTGCACGGCGAAGATCAGGATCTTGGTGCGGTCGACATTCACCCCCGCCAGCAACGCCGCTTCCGGGTTACCGCCGATGGCCATGGTGTTGCGCCCGTAGGTGGTGTAGTTGAGCAGCCAGCCGAAAAACAGGAAGCACACGATGGTGATCAGGATCGGCACCGGCACGCCCAGCAGTTGGCCATTGCCAAAGATAAAGAACTGATCCTGGGACACCCCCACCGCCTTGCCGTCGGCAAAGATATAGGCCAGGCCGCGCACGATCTGCATGGTCGCCAAGGTGGTGATCAACGCATTGACCCGCAGCTTGGCGATCACGATGCCGTTGATCAGCCCCACGACCAGGCCCATCAGCAGCGCCGCGCCAATGCCCAGCATGACGCTGTCGGTATCGCGCATCACAATCGCCGCCACCACGCCGGCGCAGGCAATCACCGAGCCTACCGACAAGTCGAAGTGCCCCGATGCCAGGCAGAACAGCATGGTGCAGGCGGCGATGCCCACGGTGGAAATCGCCAGGCCCAGGCCGCGCATGTTCAACGGCGAAAGGAAGTTATCGATGAGCAAGGCGCACAGGACAAAGATGCCCACCGCTGCCAGCAACATCGCCCAGTTGTCGAGCAGTGCGCGCATATCGAGGGGTTTGCGTGCCGTCGGCAGCGCGTTGTTTTGAGTCGTCATGGTCTTCTCTCAGTTCGCCAGGCCGCGCGGCAGGGCCAGTTGCAGCAGGTTGGATTCGGTCGCGTGTTCGCGGGTCTGTTCGCCGCGCATCGCGCCTTCGCACAGCACCAGGATGCGGTCGGAGATGCCCATCACTTCCATCAGGTCGCTGGACACCACGATCACCGCAATGCCCTGGGCCGCGAGGTTATGGATAATCTGGTAGATCTCGGCCTTGGCGCCGATGTCGATGCCGCGGGTCGGCTCGTCGAGCAGCAGCACCTTCATCGGCATCGACAGCCAGCGGCCAAGAATGGCTTTCTGCTGGTTGCCGCCGGACAGGTACATGATCTTTTGCGCGGCAGTCGGGGTTTTGACCTTCATTGCCTTGATCTGCTGGTCGGCATTGCCCTTCTCCCAGCCATCGCGCAGCAACCAGCCGAACGAAGAGTGGGCTCCACGGGCGCTGATATTGATGTTCTCGGCGACGCTGGACAGCGGAATGATGCCTTCCTTCTTGCGATCTTCCGGGCACAGCAGCACACCGGCGGCGATGGCGTCGCGGGGTGAGCGCAGTTGCAGGGCCTCCCCGCATAACTCAAGGCTGCCGGCGCTGGCGCGTTCCAAGCCGCTGAGCAAACGGAACAACTCCGTGCGCCCTGCCCCCACCAGGCCGAACAGACCGAGAATCTCGCCCTTGCGCACCTCAAAACTGACCGGCTCACGCAAACCCGGACCCAGCAAACCGTCGACCTTGAGCGCCACCTCACCGTGCTCGCGCGGGCGGTAGTCGTAGATGTCCTGGATGTCGCGGCCGACCATGCAGGTCACCAACTGGTCGTGGGTCAACGCGCTCATGTCGTCGAAGGTGCGCACGTAACGGCCGTCCTTGAACACCGTGACCGCGTTGCAGATGCGGAACACCTCTTCCATGCGGTGCGACACGTAGAGCACCACTTTGCCCTCGTCCCGCAGGCGCGTAATGATCGCCATCAAGCGGTCGATCTCCCGCGCCGACAGGCTGCTGGTCGGTTCGTCGAAGGCAATCACATGGGCGCCACGGGACAGCGCCTTGGCGATTTCCACCAGTTGGCGCTGGCCCAGGGACAGGCGCCCGAGTTTTTCCTCGGGGTCGATTTCATCCGCCAGGCCCTTGAGACAGGCCAGGGCCTGCTTGCGCAGCAGGCCCCGGTTGACCACGCCGAAGCGCGAGGGCAAATGCCCGAGGAACAGGTTTTCGGCGACGGTCATTTCCGGCACCAGGTGCAGCTCCTGGTGGATCACCGCTACGCCGCTGGCGATGCTGTCGGCGGCGCATTTGAACGCCATGGTCTGCGCGCCGATCTGCACCGTGCCGCTGCTGGGAATATAGGCGCCGCCGAGGATCTTCAGCAGCGTCGACTTGCCCGCACCGTTCTCGCCCATCAGGGCGTGCACCTGCCCCGGGTGGGCGGTGAAGCTGATGCCGTCCAGCGCCTTGACCCCGGGAAAGGTTTTGCCGATAGCGTCAAAACGCAGGGCCGCCGCCGTCATTTCCACAGCCCGATCTTGGTCAGTTCTTCCTGGAAGTTGGCGCGGGTGATCAGGGTCACTTCATCCATGGCCGTGTACTTCGGCGGTTCGGTGCCCTTGGTGACCCACTCGTACATCATCAGCGCGGTGTTGTAGCCTTCGATGTGCGGGCTTGGCAGCATGGAGCCGAAGAAGCCGCTGTTGGCCTTCTTCAATTCGCCGATGGCGTCGGTGCCATTGATGCCGATGCCGATCACATTGGCCGCGGCGAAACCGGCGCTTTCAGTGGCGCGCACGCCGCCGAGCACGGTGTTGTCGTTCATGCCGCCGATGATCAGGTTTTTCGCGCCGCTGGGCAGCTTGACCAGGGCCGAGTTGGTGGCGTCCATGCTGCCGGGGACGTCGAGGGTTTTCAGCGCGGCGGTGAGGATGTGGTCCTTGGGAATGCCGGCTTCTTCCAGGGATTTGATCGAGCCGTCGGTGCGTTTTTTGCCGGTGTCGAGTTCATTGAAGGTGTTGATCACCGCGTAGGTGTCCTTCCAGTCCCAACCGCGTTTTTTCGCCTCGGCAGCCATGGCCGCGCCTTGTTTCTGGCCCACTTCAAACGCGGCCATGCCCAGGTACGGCACGTCTTCCATGAAGTTGCCCTTGGCGTCGACAAAGCGATCATCCACGGCAATCACTTTCAGGCCGTTGGCCTTGGCCTTGGCGACGATGGCCGGGCCCAGGGACACATCCGGCGGGCAGATCACAAAGCCCTTGGCGCCGTTGGCGGCCAGGCTGTCGATGGCCGAGAGGGTTTTCTCGCCATCGGGCACGGCGATCTTGATCACGGTAAAGCCATGTTCCTTGCCGGCTTTTTCGGCAAAGGCCCATTCGGTCTGGAACCACGGTTCCTCGGCCTGTTTGACCAGGAAGCCGATTTTCACTTCTTCAGCGGCCAGCAACAGCCCGCTCAAGCTCATGGCCGAGACCGCCACAGCGGCGCAGCACAGGGAACGGATACCACGACGACGATGATTCATACGGGTGACTCCTTGTTGTTGTTTTTTGTTTGCTGTTTTTTGTAGGAGCGAGGGGGACGCCTAGTTCTTGCTCGCGAAAAACGTTAACGATGACGCGTACATCCTGAATGCACGCGGCGCGCTCAGGCTTTTCGCGAGCAAGCTCGCTCCTACAGTGAAGCGGTGCAGCTAACCGGCAAAGCGATGGCAAGGCATGCCGGGTACATCGACTTCGATGGCCAGCACCGCACCGTCCAGAGGGTGATCCAATGGGCTGGCGGCGCTGGTGATATACAAAGTGGTGAGGTTGGGGCCACCGAATACGCAACTGGTGGGGCGACTCACGGGCAACTCGATAATGCGGTCCACCTCCCCCTCGGGCGTCAGGCGCAGCAGGCAACTGCCGTCCCAACGGGCGTTCCAGATGTAGCCTTGACTGTCCATGGCCGAGCCGTCCGGCCCGCCACGCTCATGGGGGCCGAACCACACCTGTGCCGGCTCGAGTTGGCCGTCGGCCTGAATCGAATACTGGTAGAGCGTGGCGTCCAGGCTGTCGCCGAAATGCACCTGGCGGCCGTCCTCGCTCCACAGTAAGGTGTTGGGAATGCCCAGGCCGTGAAGCAACGGCGTGACCTGCGCATCCGCATCGATGCGAAACAGGCCGCCGGAGCGCCGCGTGATCGGCAAGTCTTCGCCGTGTTCGCCGATGTTGTTCTGCATCGTGCCCAGCCACAGGCGGCCCAGGGCATCGCAGCGCGCTTCATTGCCACGGTTGCCCGGTTGCGGGTCGGCCACGCACAACAGGGTCAGGGCTTCGGTGGCCAGGTCCAGACGGTAGACACCGCTGCTCAGGGTCACCAGCGCATCACCGCGTTCGCACGGGATAAACGCCGAAACGTGCTCGGGCAACTGCCAGATCTGCAACTGCCCGTCCATCAGGCGCAGGGCCTGTTTGCCGGCGATATTGACCCAGTACAGCGCCTGGGTCGGCACGTCCCAGAACGGGCCTTCCCCCAGTTGCGCACGGTGCTCAGTGACAGCGGTACACGACATGACGCCTCCTGATAAGTGTTTACAGCGAGTCGCGGGATGGCGTGCCATCCACCAGGCGCTGGATGCGCAACGGGTTGGCGTTTTTCAACGCGTCAGGCAGCAGGCTATCCGGGTAGTTCTGGAAGCACACCGGACGCAGGAAACGGTCGATGGCCAAGGTGCCGACCGAGGTGCCACGGGCATCCGACGTCGCCGGATACGGGCCGCCGTGCACCATCGAATCGCAGACTTCGACGCCGGTCGGGTAGCCGTTGAGCAGGATGCGCCCGACTTTCTGTTCCAGCAGCGGCGTGAGTTCGGCGAACTGTTGAAAGTCTGCCGGTTCGCCAATGATCGTCGCCGTGAGCTGGCCGTGCAGGCCGTGCAAGGCAGCGCTGAGTTGGGCTTGATCAGCAACTTCGACAAACACCGTGGTAGGGCCGAAGACTTCTTCCTGCAGCACTTCATCGCCATCGATCAGCAAGCGCACATCGGCCTTGAACAGCTGCGGTTGCGCCTGATTGCCCGCCTGGGTGCTACCGGCCAAATGCTGAATGCCAGGGTGCGCCAGGAGTTTTTCCAGGCCTTTGCCGTAGCTGCTCAGGGTGCCGGCATTGAGCATGGTTTGCGCCGGTTGCTCACCGATCAGTTGGGCGACCTGTTGGGTAAACGCGGTGAACTGCGGCGAAGCGATACCGATCACCAGGCCAGGGTTGGTGCAGAACTGGCCGCAGCCTTGCACCACCGACGCGGTCAGATCCCGAGCGACAGCATCCGCCCGCGCTTGCAGGGCCTGGGGTAGGACGATCACCGGGTTGATGCTCGACATCTCGGCAAACACCGGGATCGGCTGCGGGCGTGCCGCGGCCATATCGCACAAGGCGCGACCGCCCTTGAGCGAGCCGGTAAAGCCCACTGCCTGGATCGCCGGGTGCTTGACCAGCGCCTCACCGACGCCGCCGCCGAAGATCATATTGAACACACCGGCAGGCATCTCGGTGGCTTCAGCCGCACGGATGATGGCATTGGCCACCTGTTCAGCCGTGGCCATATGCCCGCTGTGGGCCTTGAACACCACGGGGCAGCCCGCCGCCAGCGCCGCAGCGGTATCACCACCGGCCGTGGAAAACGCCAGGGGGAAGTTGCTCGCGCCAAACACGGCCACCGGGCCCAGGCCAATGCGGTATTGGCGCAGGTCCGGGCGTGGCAGCGGCTGGCGATCGGGTAACGCCTTGTCGATGCGTGCGCCGTAGAAATCACCGCGACGCAGCACCGTGGCGAACAGGCGCATCTGGCCACTGGTACGCCCACGCTCGCCTTTGATACGGGCGGCAGGCAGCGCGGTTTCGCGGCAGACCAGCTCGATGAAGTTATCGCTCAGGCCATCCAGCTCGTCGGCGATCGCGTCCAGGAACTGCGCACGGCGCGCGGCACTCAACGCACGGTACGCCGGATACGCAGCGGCGGCGGCCTTGGCGGCGGCGTCGACTTCTTCCGGCGTGGCCTGATAGAAATCCTGCGGCAAGGTTTCGCCCGTGCTGGCATCGACGCTGTGCAGCTTGACGCTGCCGTTGGCGCTGCGCTGGCCGCCGATGTAGTTGTGGCCGAGGAACTGGGTCATGTTGATCTCCTTAAAGGGGGGTGACTTGGCCGGGTTCAAAGGCCGCATCGCTGCTGCCGACGCCATTGACCAACGGCGCGCCGAACTCGGCCTGGCTGATCTCGAACACATCGCCCGGTTGGGTACGTATACCATCGGCGAATGACAGCGTGGCGGTACCGAAGAAGTGAATATGCACATCGCCCGGCTTGAGGAACTGGCGGTATTTGAAGTGGTGGTACTCAAGATTTTCCAGGCTGTGGCACATATTGGCCTCGCCACTGAGGAATTCGTTCCGCCAGATTTCCTCGCCGTTACGCAGGATGCGGCTGGTGCCGGCCAGGTGCTGGGGCAACTCGCCCACGCGCAGTTCGGGGCCGTAGCTGCAGCTGCGCAGCTTGGAATGGGCCAGGTACAGGTAGTTTTTGCGCTCCATGATGTGGTCGGAGAACTCGTTGCCCACTGCAAAC
This sequence comes from Pseudomonas marginalis, assembly GCF_900105325.1. NCBI lineage: Bacteria > Pseudomonadati > Pseudomonadota > Gammaproteobacteria > Pseudomonadales > Pseudomonadaceae > Pseudomonas > Pseudomonas marginalis. The sequence goes on along the minus strand of NZ_FNSU01000003.1, from coordinate 236,996 downwards.
CCCAGGCGATAGGGCTTGCTGTCCGGGCCGATTACATACAGGCCGCCGATTTCCGGTTCTTCACCGGCGTCTTCGGCAAACGGTGGCACCGGGAAGGCTTCGCCTGGGCGCACGACGATGCTGCCGTCGCCCTTGTAGAACCATTCCGGTTGCACACCGGCCTGGCCGGCAGCGGGCTTGCCGCCCTCCACGCCCCATTTGAAGATGCGCATGGTGTCGGTCAAGGCGCTCTCATCGCCGGCCTGCTGGTGCATTTTGTCCCGCGCCGAGGCGCTGCCCAGGTGGGTCAGGCCGGTGCCGCTGATGAGCATATGGGCCGGGTCCGGGTGGTCCAGCGGTGGCAAAATCTTCAGGTCGGCCAGCAGTGCGGCGTAGTCATGGCTGTCGCCCAGGCCCAGGCTCTCGACCTGCTGCTGCAACTTGACGCCCGCCTCGATGGCGGCCAGCGCCAGTTCGCGCACGCTGCGCGCGGTACGCACTTCGCGCACTGTGGCGCCTTCTACAACGCCGACCCGGCGTTCACCGTTGCTTGACTCGAACTGAACTAAACGCATGAAACTTCTCCCAGATTAAGTACGTGTGGCGCCACGGGCGCTGGCGGCGAATTGATCGGCGGGCAGTACGTGCTTGCGCTCCAGCAGGCGGTAGACCACGCCGGTCAAGACCAGCCCGAACACCATGACCCCGGACAGGAAGTACAAGCCCGAGGCGAGGTTGCCGGTGTATTCCTTGAGCGCACCGATCACGAACGGACCGATATAGCCGCCGAGGTTGCCCACCGAGTTGATCAAGGCAATGCCCGCCGCCGCACTGGCGCCGGCAAAGAAGCGCCCCGGCAAGGTCCAGAACACGGCGGTGCAGGAAAACATCGCAAACGCCGCCAGGCACAGCGCGGCCATTTGCAGCACCGGCACACTCAGCCAGGCGCTGAAAAACAGGCCGATGGCGCCCAGCACATACAGCACGGCCAGGTGGCCGTAGCGATCATTCAGGCGGTCGGAACTGCGCGGGATGATCAGCAGGCCGATGATGCCGAAGATGTACGGCACGGCGGAGATAAAGCCGGTGACCAGGTCGGTGCCGCCAAACTGTTTGATCAGGGTCGGCAACCACAGACCCAGGCCGTAAATGCTCAGGGTCACCGGCAGGTAGAACAGCGCCAGCAGCAATACGCGTTTGTCCTTGAGGGCATGCAGCGGGTTGCCGTGGCGGGTCTGGCCGTAGGCTTGCAGGTCCTTGGCCAATTCATCGGTGAGCCAGGTTTTTTCCGCGTCGCTCATCCATTTGACCTGCTTGGGGCCATCCGGCAGGTAGCGCAGCACTGGCCAGGTGAGCAGGATCGCCGGGGTGCCGATCACGATGAACAGCCACTGCCAGCCATGCAGGCCGAGGATGCCGTCCATGCCCAGCAGGCCGCCGGACACCGGGCCGGTGATCATCATCGCAATCGGTTGGGAGAGGATGAACAGCCCGAGGATCTTGCCGCGATGGCGCACCGGGAACCATTGGGTGATGTAGTACAGGACGCCGGGAAAGAACCCGGCTTCGGCAGCGCCGAGCAGGAAGCGCATCACATAAAAGCTGTGCGGCCCTTGCACGAAGGCCATGCCGATGGTGATCGCGCCCCAGGTGATCATGATCCGCGCGAACCAACGCCGTGCGCCGAAGCGGTCGAGCATCAGGTTGCTGGGGATCTCGAAGAGGAAGTAGCCAATAAAGAACAACCCCGCGCCCAGGCCATACGCCGCATCGCCGATACCGACGTCGGCGCCCATGTGCAGCTTGGCAAACCCCACGGCGGAACGGTCCACGTAGGCGATCAGGTACAGCAGGATCAGGAAGGGAATCAGTTTCAGCGTGATGCGCCGAATAAGCCGCAGTTCCTGGCTCATGGGGTCGATCTCCGATTGTTGTTTTTATAGAAGCTCGGGGGACGCCTCTCGCGGAAATCCGCCAGGGTCATACCTCAGTTAAGCCAGACTATATAGTAGGACTATTTGCAAAACAACTCTTCCAAAGCATCGATTTTGCGCTTATGTTTAAGCACGCATAGAACATATAGTCATACAATAAGAGAATCGATCATGTCTGATAAAAAGCCCGGCCTACGCTCCGCCCAGTGGTTTGGTACCGCCGACAAAAACGGCTTCATGTACCGCAGCTGGATGAAGAACCAGGGCATTGCCGACCATCAGTTCCATGGCAAGCCGATCATCGGCATCTGCAATACCTGGTCGGAGCTGACCCCGTGCAATGCGCATTTCCGCCAGATCGCCGAGCACGTCAAACGTGGCGTGATCGAGGCCGGTGGCTTCCCGGTGGAATTCCCGGTGTTCTCCAACGGCGAATCCAACCTGCGCCCCACCGCCATGCTCACTCGCAACCTGGCGAGCATGGACGTGGAGGAAGCCATCCGCGGCAACCCGATTGACGGTGTGGTGTTGCTGACCGGCTGCGACAAGACCACCCCGGCCCTGCTGATGGGCGCCGCCAGTTGCGACGTACCGGCCATCGTGGTCACCGGTGGGCCGATGCTCAACGGCAAGCACAAGGGCCAGGACATCGGCTCGGGCACCGTGGTGTGGCAGCTCAGTGAACAGGTCAAGGCCGGCACCATTACCCTGGATGATTTCCTCGCGGCCGAAGGCGGCATGTCGCGCTCGGCGGGCACCTGTAACACCATGGGCACTGCGTCGACCATGGCCTGCATGGCCGAGGCACTGGGCACGTCCCTGCCCCACAACGCGGCGATCCCGGCGGTGGATGCGCGGCGTTATGTGCTGGCCCATATGTCCGGCATGCGTGCGGTAGAGATGGTGCGCGGAGACTTGAAGCTGTCGAAGATCCTCACCAAGGAGGCGTTTGAAAACGCCATCCGCGTGAACGCCGCCATCGGTGGTTCGACCAACGCCGTGATCCACTTGAAAGCCATCGCCGGGCGCATCGGCGTCGAGCTCGACCTGGACGACTGGACCCGCATCGGTCGCGGCATGCCGACCATCGTCGACCTGCAACCGTCCGGGCGCTTCCTGATGGAAGAGTTCTACTATGCCGGCGGCCTGCCCGCCGTGCTGCGTCGCCTTGGTGAAGCCAACCTGATCCCGCACCCGAACGCCCTGACCGTCAACGGCAAGACCCTCGGCGAGAACACCAAGGACTCGCCGATCTACGGCCAGGACGAAGTGATCCGCACCCTCGATAACCCGATCCGCGCCGACGGCGGCATTTGCGTGTTGCGCGGCAACCTGGCGCCACTCGGCGCGGTGCTCAAGCCGTCGGCAGCCAGCGCCGAGCTGATGCAGCATCGCGGCCGTGCGGTGGTGTTCGAGAACTTCGACATGTACAAGGCGCGCATCAACGACCCTGAACTGGACGTGGACGCCAACTCGATCCTGGTCATGAAAAACTGCGGGCCCAAGGGTTACCCAGGCATGGCCGAAGTCGGCAACATGGGTTTGCCGGCGAAACTGCTGGCCCAAGGCGTGACCGATATGGTGCGGATCTCCGACGCGCGCATGAGTGGCACCGCCTACGGCACCGTGGTCTTGCATGTGGCGCCGGAAGCCGCTGCCGGTGGACCGTTGGCCACCGTGAAGGAAGGTGACTGGATCGAACTCGACTGCGCCAATGGCCGCCTGCACCTGGACATCCCCGACGCAGAGCTGGCGGCGCGCATGGCCGACCTGAAACCGCCGCAGAACCTGATCGTCGGCGGCTACCGCCAGTTGTACATCGATCATGTGCTGCAGGCCGACCAGGGTTGCGACTTTGACTTCCTGGTGGGTTGCCGTGGGGCTGAAGTCCCCCGGCATTCCCACTAATTGGGATGCTATGATGCCGCGAATTTAAGTCAGAGCATCCCTGTCGTTATGGATCACCAGCCGCCCAAGCCGCGCAAGAGCATGCATGCCCAGATCGTTCAGGACTTGGGCATGCACATCGTTTCAGGTCGCTTCAAGCCCGAAGAACGGCTGCCCATGGAGGCCACGCTCTGCGAGGAGTACAAGGTCAGCCGTTCGGTGTTGCGCGAGGCGACCCGGGTGCTCAGCGCCAAGGGCCTGGTGTATTCCAAGCCGCGGGTGGGCGCGGTGGTGCGGCCGCGCTTGAAATGGCACCTCCTCGACCCGGACGTGTTGTCCTGGCTGATGCAGTCCACGCCCCACAGTGAATTCTTCAATACCCTGGCCGGTGTGCGGCGCATCCTCGAGCCGGAGATCGCCGCCATGGCCGCGACCACCGCCACCGATGAAGACATCGCCACCATCGAAAAAGCCTACCAGGGCATGGAAACCGCGCAGACCCACGAACAGCTGCTGCAGGCCGACCTGGACTTCCACCGCGCCATTGCCGATGCCACCCGCAACGACCTGCTCGCCTATATGTGCAACATGCTGTCGTTGCCGCTGCGCGAGTCGATCAACATCACCAACCGCCGCCCGGACATCCAGGGCCTGAGCCTGCCCCGGCACAAGGCGATCCTCACCGCGATCCAGAACCGCGACGCCCTCGGCGCGCGGCATGCGTCGCTGGTGCAGCTGGATGACACGCGAGTGGCGTTGGATACGGTGATGAATGTGCTGACGCCGCTATAACCCGATAGAGCCTCCACGCTCAACTCGGCGCAAGGGTCAACGCGTCGACATCACGGCCGACTTGACCGGTAGCTCGGAATATTGCGGGTGCTGCTTGACGAAGGTGCGAACGGACTGCTCCTGTCGATCCACCACACAGATGCCAATGCTGGGGTAATCAACGGTGCAGGTCCCCAACGCAAGGAGTCCGCAGTTTTTCACGCCATAGATCGCGGCCGGGCGAGCCGCGAGCGGGCAACCATAGGTCATTTCGCCCACGTAATTGATTTGTCCATTGGTGACGGTAAAGCGCAGCGGCTTCGAGTAGGGTCCCATCACGCCACGACGCGAGCCAAGGTCACTGACTTCATAGGTGCCTCCAGGCAACCATGCCGAGTAGTAGTCCTTGGGGCCCCAGCCATAGTCTTTGCCGGTGTCCACATTGTGAAAGCTCATCCAGGTTCCGTAGGGCCCACCCTCGATCAGTGCGCCCAGGACAAGACCTGCGTTTTCGGCGGAATAGACTTTTGAATCCAATGCCATTTCAGGTGGCAATGCCGAGCAGGCACTCATCAAGGCCACGGTTCCGATCACAAACAACTGACTTATTTTGCGCATTCAATCCTCGGTCCATCGAAAAAAGTTCAACTTTGCCAGTATCATGCGGCACTTCTCAACATCGGCGTTAAGGATGCCCCCCCTTCCATGAGTAATTTATTTGCAGGCCGTGCGCTCGGCGCAACATTTTTCGCGTTGATATTGAGCGGCTGCAGCGTGTCGGGTACGTACCCCGATGCCACCGGACCGGATGCTGCCAAGCTACGATTTGTCAGCGACATGAGCAGCGCCACGCTGAGTGTAATAGATGCGCAACATTGCGATGGACAGACCACCGGCATCCTTAACAATCTGTTCCTGGCCAACACCCGCAGGCGGGCGGACATGTCGATGCCGCCGGTCTCCGAAAAAACGCCCTACCTGGAAATCCGCTTGCCCGCCAACAAAGAACTGTTCCTGCACTTGAATACCCAAGGCACAGGTTCGGTGTGCGGCATGGCTTTCACCCTCACTCCGCAAAACGGCGCGGAATACGAGGTGACGTTCACTGGCGCAGGCCGCCAGTGTGTGACGACACTCAAACGTCTGCATTCAGTAAAAGGCCAGGTGGTGCGCTCACCGGTCCCGGTGATCAATAAAGGGCTGCCCAGCTGCGTAGGTGCCAATGCGCTGTTCCCCGCGCCGCCGAAAGGCCTCCCCGCCACCCCGGAGCGTGATGCCTTGGCCGAGCAGATTATCGCCCCGAGCATCATTGCGGAAATGAAACCCCAGGCCAGCCCGCTGGACGACAGCGCGCGCGATCACGCAACTGATCTGGTGGTCAACAAGCGCAAGGCCCAGATGAACCTTGATCTGCCGGATGCCTATTGGGCGCAGTATCGTCAGAACGTCGTGAACTACCTGGTCCAGGCTCAGGGCGTAAAGGCCAAAGCACTTGAGCAGTACAAGGTTGAGTACCGTGCGCGCCTCTCACGGCTGGACACGCCCACGTTAAGAACCCTGGTGCCCGATACCCCGGCCACCGACATCACTCAGGCATTGGCTGTCAACGGTGCGATGCTGCAGTACTACCGGCAGTTGAATGGATTGCTGGAGAAAGAAGCAATGGCCGACAACTGGGCACACATGGCCGAATTGGATAAGCGTTATGGCGTGTGTGAGCGGTATGCGCAGTGCTGGCAGAATTGAAGGACCTGACGACGCCTTGTGAAACTTAACGCCAAGGGCTTGGTGTATGCCAAGCCCGGATGGGCGCGGTGGATCAGTCACAGCGTCATCGGCCGATCTACCGTCATCGGGGCATAGGTATCTACACATTTTGAGCAAGCTTGCGCATAGATACCGTCTTATCAAATACCGCGCAAATCCGTAGATACCCATGGTCATCGGGGGCAAGCCCCCTCCCACATTGAAACCGTGTAGGCCGTTAGAGGGTGTAGGCGATGCCGACCTGCACCGTGCGCGGTTCGCCGGGGTAGGCGTATACGTTGCCGAACGCACCTTCTTCATAGTCGCGATTGAACAGGTTCTTCACGTCCAGGTTCAGCCGCACCTTGTCGTTGACCTTGTAGTAGCTGAGCAGGTCGACCACGGTGTAGGCATCCATCGAGAAGGCGTTGTTGGAGGTCTGCCCGGCCCGTTCATCCACATACTTGCCACCCGCGCCGAGGCCCAGGCCCTTGAGGGCGCCGTCCTGGAACTCGTAGACGTTGAGCAGGCTGAAGCTGTTACGCGGGATGTTCAGCAAGCGCGTGCCGCTGCGCAGGGTGTTGTCCTTGGTCACTTCGGCATCCACGTAGGCGTAGCCACCGATCACACGCCACTCGGGGGTGATATTGCCCGCCACGTTCAGGTCGAAACCACGGCTGCGCACCTGGCCGGCGGCGACGCTGAAGGTGGAGTCGAGAGGGTCGGTGGTGAGCACGTTTTTCTTCTCGATCTGGTAGATCGCGGCGTCGACACTCAGTTGACGGTCCAGGGCTTCCCACTTGATGCCCATCTCGTAGGATTTGCCTTTCTCCGGTTCAAAACCACCGCCCTGGCGACTGGCGCCGGTGTTGGGCTTGAACGAACGCGCGGCGTCGGCGTAGACCGCAACGGTGTCGGTGAGGTCGTAGATCACGCCCACGCGTGGGGTGACGGCGTTGTCGCTGGCTTCCCAGCTTTTACCGCCCGGCACGTAGGTGTGGTAGTCGTGTTCAAAGCGCTCGAAGCGTGCGCCGGCGAGCACTTTAAGGCGCTCGGTCAGGGCCACCTGATCCTGCACGAAGGCCGCGTAGGTCTTGAGGTTTTCCTTGTCGTGGGTCGGCGTGCGCGTGAGGTTCGGGCGCGCCTGGCCGTAGACCGGGTTGAAGATGTCGATTGAATAAGCACCCACTGCGCCGCTGGAGCGCTGGATGATCGACTTGTAGTCGTAGTCTTCGAATTCGACGCCGGTGAGCAAGGTGTGGTCGAAACCACCGGTGGAGAAATGCCCGGTGAGGTTGAGCTGGGTGTCCTTGTCGGTCCACTCCAGTTTGCGATAGTTGAAGTTGCGGCCCAGGGTGCGACCGTCGGCGGCCAGGCCGTTGGCTTCAATGGCATTGCCTTGCAAGGTGCCGTCCAGCCATTGGAAACCACCGCCCAGGGTCCAGCTGTCATTGAGCAGGTGCTCGAAACGCAGCTGGGCCATGCTGTTGTCGTTGTGCAGTTTGCCGACGTCTTTTTCACCCCAGAAGGTGTCGCGCGAGGCAGTGCCTTTTTGATTGGGGTAGCGCGTCAGGCCACGGTCCAGCGGGTGGTTGTTGCGCATGAAGTCGCCTTCGAAGATCACCTTGGTGTCATCGCTGGCCTGCCAGGTGATCACCGGGGTCACGCCGTAGCGTTCGGTCTCGACGTGATCACGGAACGTGTCACCGCCCTCGCCCACCACGTTCAGGCGATAGGCCAGGCGACCTTGTTCGTCCAGCGGGCCGGAAGCGTCGAGGGTGGCGCGCTGCATGCCCTGGTCATCCAGTTGGCTGCCGAGGGTCACGGTCGGCTCGGCCAGCGGTTGCTTGGACACCACGTTGAAGGTGCCGCCGGGATCGCCACGGCCATACAGCATGGTCGCCGGGCCGCGCAGCACTTCGAGGCGTTCGATGGTGTTGGCGTCCGGCATGTTCGGGTAACCGCGGTTGATCGGGAAACCGTTGCGGTAGAACTCGCCGGTGGTGAAGCCACGTACGGTGAAGGTGGTGAGCCCCTGGCCGCCGAAGTTATTGGCGCGGCCGACGCCACCGGCGTAGTCCAGGGCGTCCTGCAAACGGGTGGCGCCGATGTCTTCGACCACATCCTTGGACACGACGCTGATGGACTGCGGGGTTTCATGAATCGAGGTGTCAGTGCGCGTCGCACTCGCCGAACGTGTGGCGTGGTAGCCCTTGACCGGCCCTTGAGCCGTCTCGTAGTCCGCCTCGCCGGTGACATTGGTGGCTTGCAGCTCAAGACTGGCCTTGTCGGCAGGGACAACCTCGGCCCAGGTAAACGGGGAAAACGCCTGAAGCACGCAGAGGGAAATCAGGGTACGACGCATGGATGTTGAACCTAGTGAATGAGCCAGATGGGGCGGCAAACCTGCCAAAAATTCGCGCGAATGGTATACCAATCCATTCGCGTTTGACATCTGTTCTCATTCGCTATTTTTCAGGTAACCCCTTGGTATCGACATGCAGGAAGTTTGATGCGAACCCAATGTGGGAGGGGGCTTGCTCCGATAGCGGTGGATCAGCTGAAAATAAGCTGGCTGTTCCACCGCTATCGGGAGCAAGCCCCCTCCCACATTTGGATTTCTATATGTCGTCAGGATCCGATCAGCGATACCGCTCCAACCAATGGGCGTAAGGCGCCGGCAAGGTCCAGGACGACTTCTCAACCCCCAGTTCCTTGGCCGCAAAGTACGCCCAATGCGGGTCAGCCAGGTGCGCACGACCGACCGAGACCAGGTCCAGGTGCCCAGCCTGCAACGCACCTTCCGCCAGTTGCGGCGTGCCAAAGCCCCAGGCCGAGGTCACCGGGATGCCCGCTTCGCGGCGCACGCGCTCGGCGATCGGGCCCATAAAGGCCGGGCCCCACGGGATATTCGTGTCGGGGATGGTGAAACCGACGCTGACGCTCAGCAGGTCCAGGCCGCCGGCCTTGAAGTTACGGGCCAGTTCGATGGATTCGGTCAGGGTCTGTTCGTCCCGGCCGTCGTATTCGATCACGCCAAAACGCGCGGTCAGCGGCAGGTTTTCCGGCCAGACCTCGCGCACGGCAGCCAGGGTTTCCAGGAGGAAACGGCTGCGGTTGTCGAAGCTGCCACCGTAGGCGTCGGTGCGCTGGTTGGAATGCTCGGAGAAGAAGCTCTGGCCCAGGTAGCCATGGGCGAAGTGCAGTTCGATCCACTCGAAACCGGCGTCACGGGCACGGCGGGCGGCGTCGACGAAGTCCTGCTTGACCCGAGCGATGTCGTCCAGGGTCATGGCGCGTGGCACTTGCGGCAGGTTGGCACCAAAGGCGATGGCCGACGGCGCGATGGTTTCCCAGCTGCGCGCATCGGAGGCAGGTATGTGGTCGTCCCCTTCCCACGGGCGGTTGGCGCTGGCTTTGCGACCGGCGTGGCCGATCTGGATGCCGGGCACCGAACCGGCGGCCTTGATGGCCTTGACCATGGGCACGAACGCTTCGGCGTGGGCGTCGCTCCAGAGACCGGCGCAGCCTGGGGTGATACGCCCCTCGGGCGCTACAGCGGTGGCCTCGACCACCAGCAAACCGGCGCCGCCCCGAGCCATACTGGCCAGGTGTACGAGGTGCCAGTCGTTGACGATGCCGTCATCGGCCATGTATTGGCACATTGGCGGGATGGCGATGCGATTGCGCAGGGTGACGTCTTTGAGTTTGAACGGTTCGAACAAAGCGGACATTGAGAACTCCGGGAGCGAGTGGATGATTCGATAGTTCGATGGTAATCGAACTATGGTATTCGATGATAGCCCCCTGTTATGATTCGTTTCATGCGAGCCTTTAAACACCCCACCCCGGAAGACCTGACCCTCGAGCGCCTGCTATACGCGCTGAGTGATCCGGTGCGCCTGGAGATTGTCCGCTGCCTGGCCGGCGTGCCCGAGGCCAGTTGCGGCGAACTGGACGGCGGGCGCCCCAAGTCCAGCATGTCCCACCACTTCCGGGTCCTGCGCGATGCCGGCCTGGTACACACCCGCAGCGTGGGCACTACCCACATGAATTCATTGCGCGGCGAGGTGCTTGAGGAACGGTTTCCGGGATTGTTGCAGAGCATCCTGACGCAACGATAAAAGCCGGATCAGTCCAGCAGCGCGATCAGCTGCGACTCGATCGTCATTTCCCGCACGTCCAGCACCGCCAACGTCACCGGCAACTTGAAGCGCCGCCGCCCTGCACTGCCGGGGTTTACGTACAGTGTTGCGCCCCGCCATTCGATCAGGGGCTTGTGCGAATGGCCGGTGATCACCAGCCGAGTAGACGTGTCGAGTAAGGCGGGTACGTCGGCGATATCATGCACCACCAACGTCCGCCATCCGTCCACCTCCAGCATCAGATGATCGGGCACCTGCTCCGCCCACGCCGCGTCCTGGTCATTGTTGCCACGCACCACGTGCAGGGGCGCGATCTGTGCCAATTGCTGAAGAATCTCAGGGCTGCCGATATCACCGGCATGGATGATCTGCTCGCATCCCTGCAAGGCAGCGACAGCCTCAGGGCGCAACAGGCCGTGGGTGTCGGAAATCACGCCAACTCTGGACATCGTGGTCCTATTTTTCGGATGAAGGCGCAGCGAGCGACTGCGCTCTGTAGGTTGTGTAAATCTTTTGAACCTCAGGATTATCAAGGCTTTCGTAGGTAATCCTTTCCTTATCAAGCCCATCCAGACCTTTTAGGCCACCTATCATTCCTGGCCATTCGTCACGATGTGCAATATCGACCACGAAGGGTTGCAGGTAATCATTCAGATGCCCTTTAAACGGCTCTTTGATTTCCGCACTGAGTGCCCGGAGGTAATCATCCTTGTTGGTTTTTGACCATTCAATGGCGAACTTGGCTCGATAACAAAGTTCCATGAAAACCAGCAGAATCGTGCGCCCATTGCCATCGAGAAAAGGATGCGCGAATGCCAACTGGCCCATGACGTCACCAGGGCGATCCCTGAAGCGCTTCTTGTTCGACGCCAGCTCAAATGCATAGTCGACGGAGAGTCTGATCGATGCCGGATGCTCAAACGGGGTATGGTGTGGATCGTCTTGAGAACCTTTGAAAACGGCAAGATGTGGAACAAGCTCAGTTCGATCCTTACCCGCCCAGTGATAAAAATCAGAGAACAGGAGCTCGTGTACTTTGAGTACGGACGAGTAATCGATACTTTTTTTTTGGGCCAAGTATCGAAGCGCGTCTTCCATGCTCAGTTCGAACGATAGATGCTCTGACTCTTTTACTTCGATGGGATCTTTAAGCTGTAGAGCATTTTGAAGGTACCCAGCGGTCTCAAAATCGCCGAAGGCGATCAAAATTCATGCGCTTAGCTTCTTCTTGGAGCGTCGCTTCTCTTGGAGGTAACTGCCCTGAAGCGCCAGGGTTTCCGATTTACTCAGAACGCCCTTCCTCTTGAGATTGACCAACAACTGCTCCACACCATCCAACTCGACCACATCGCCAGCCAGGCTAGTAATCGCAGCAGCCATCCGGCTTATGCCATCACGCTCAGCGGTAACATGATGAGCCCTGGCCAGGTGACGCACGTGGCTGGCAATACTGATATCCGCTGTTTTAGTCATTTGAAATCCCCCAATTAGCCTCCAGAGCATAGCATGGTGCCCTCCTTCCAACTCAACCGAAGCGCACGTAACTTAAACGTTTCTGGTTCAGGGCGAACCTTCCCCGCAAGCCGGCGTTCGAGCTAAGTCGCTCCGTGGCAGACTAGCGCGCCATCCAGATACACGCGGTCCTTGCCATTGCCCTTGGAGGCGTAGAGATTGCGGTCGGCACGCTTGAGGACCGCCGACATATCGGCCCCGGCCGTAAAGCGTGTCATGCCCGCACTGCAGGTGTAGTGATGGGGCGGCGCGACACTGCACCGAATCCCCTGCAGCAGGCGCAGCGCGTAGTCGGTGGCGACATCAGGGTCATCGCCCACCAGCAGCACGCCGAATTCTTCACCGCCAATCCTGCCGAAACTGTGGCTGCCGGGGGTGGCTTTCAGGCACGCGGCCATCGCACAGAGAATCCTGTCGCCGACGTCATGGCCGAACTGGTCATTCTTCAATTTGAAACTGTCGATATCCAACATCATGAAGTAGCCCGTATCACCGGCCGCAATCAGTTTGGCGAAGCTCTCCATAAAGGCGCGCCGGTTCAGGATGGAGGTCAAGTAATCCGTCTCGGCCAATTCCCGAAACTCACTCTCGACCAGTAACACGGAGCGCAGGTTTTTCAGGTAGTAGACATTCAAGACAGAACCGATCGCCACCGACGCGGCGCAAAAGATAAACACGTAGGTGTCGACGCCTGCGTAAAGGCTCAACTGAATGTGGGGCCACGTCAGTAACCAGACCAACGCGGCGCAGAACAGAAAATCCTGAACCACGATAAACAGGATTGCGCTGCTCATTACCAGGGTCACGGCCAGCGGCAAGGCAAACACCTGCAACGCAGGCCGGGTGTGAACCACATAGGCAAAACCTGCGGACAGCAGCGCCATGTAGGCCACGCCCAGCGCCCGCCACAGCACATACTGAGTCACCACCCGGTGGACCCCATACACCGCGCACAGACCCATCGTGACCAGCACGACCGGCCAGCCGAACATCCTCCCGCGATCAACCAGCAACACCGCCAGCCAGGCGAAAATCCCGATCAGTTCGGCCTGGGCAATGGCGGGCGACAGCAGCCTTTGCATCCGTGGCCTGAGCTTTACATTAGCCGGCATCCCGTCACTCCCTGTGCATGAGTGGCCGCTTTATTATCGACATGACTCAGTTGAAGACTGTGCAGGCAGGTCGCAAACGAATACGCCATGAACCGCCTTACCAACACGATAAAAGGTGGCAGGACTTCAAGCAGTGTCTTGGAATGAATCTTGAAATAGCCCCGGTCGGCCCCCTCTTGCACCAGACGAATAACGTGGGTCTTGGACACCGAGAGTTGCTCAGCGATGGAAAGGTAGGACGAAGACCTGAAACTTGCCCCTTGATTATCCAGCGCACACGCATCGTTATAGATCGCCAGCATCAACATATGTCCGGCATCGCGTTTTACCAGCCAATAACAATCAGGCATCAACAGGTCAATCGTCACGTTCTGGCGCAGAAGCACCGAAAAACCTTTGAAATAACGGGCCAGATAGGCGCGATCATCCAACCCGGCCATTGACCCGCACACCTCGGTTTCCGGGCACATCACGCCCAGCGGCTCGACCACGGACGTAAGCATCAGCCTGATCTCCTCGCAGGCTTGGGATGACGGACTGAATACCCGCAAACGACTGTCATCCGCATGCCTCGACACCGTCATGAACCCCAGGACCCTGAACAGCAGGAAGATCGACTCCAGGCTGTTTCTCGAACAGAACCCGCGCGCCACACAAAACTCTTTCACCTCGGACAGTAAGGGAACTGGCTTGGAGAAATACGTGCTCAATAACGTAAAGGACACCATCAAGCGACTGAACTTCAGTGCGGTCTTGTAGAAAAACGGTCTTTTTGAATAGGACTCCAGCAAAATCGAATAATGGGTACGAATACTCGCTTCAAACTCCACATGGCGCTCAAACGCCCGCGCCGACTGTTCCATCGCCAACTTCAACGAACCACTGCACATGAGAAAGAGCCCTGATCAAACAACTTGGATCCACTGATCTCAATTGCAGCACCGATAATGGCGTTTTGCCTTGGGCGCAATCTAGCGTGATTAGCTCTGAGGACACCGTCGCTACCAAAATTGTTCCAGAAAACTCAGGCGGCTTAACCGTTTCAGGCGCCGCAGCGAACCTTCCCCGCCAGCCGACGTCCGAGCTAAGGCACTGTTGCCTACTGCTCGCCGCGAGGTTGTCGTTTGAAAGCCGCCATCATCAAAAAGTACCGCCTGATCATCAAGACCATGGGCTATGTGGGCTGGTCGCTGTTCTGGCTGTTGTTGTGGGACGTCGCCGTCACCGTGGACTTCATGCTGTTCCTCACCGCCAAGATCAACTTGCCGCTGATGCCCCTCACCCTGCTGGGCTCGGCACTGATCGTGCTCATCAGCTTTCGCAACAGCAGCGCCTATAACCGCTGGTGGGAAGCGCGCACGCTGTGGGGTGCGATGGTCAACAATTCGCGCAGTTTTGCCCGTCAGGTTTTGACCTTGCTGGACGATCCTGACGGCGAAGTGAACCCGATCAAGTCCACCCTGCTGCGCCGCCACGTGGCCTACGTAAATTGCCTGGCCGCGCACCTCAGGGGCGAACCGTGCCCTGATGAAGTACGCGCCTTTATCCCCACCGAGGAATTCGCCCGCAACGGCGCCACCAACAACTTTGCCAATGACATCCTCACCGGCTCGGCGGCGTTGCTGGCCCGCGAATACAAGGCCGGGCACCTGGACAGCATTCGCCTGGCGCGGCTGGAGTCGACCCTGGTGGATCTGTCCAATGCCCAGGGCGGCATGGAACGGATCGCCAACACACCACTGCCCTACCCTTACGTGTATTTCCCACGCCTGTTTATCTCGCTGTTCTGCCTGATCGTGCCCGTGGGCCTGGTGGAATCCCTGGGCTGGTTCACCCCGCTGGCGTCCACCGTGGTGGGTTTTATGCTGCTGGCCATCGAACGCATCGGCACCGACCTGCAAAGCCCGTTCCGCTCCAGCGAACACCAGATCCAGATGGAAGCCATCTGCGAAACCATCGAGAAGAACCTGCAATCGATGCGCCGCGACGCCCTGGCCGACCACTCAATCGGCTGATCACGCCCCGCGCCCTAAAGTGCGTGCCCCTTCGGTCGATAAACCGGAGGTACGCATGGGCCTTACCCCCTTCATAACAACACATGCGGCATTCAGCACTAGCGTTTCCCCTTGCCAAAACTATAAATACCCGCAGGTGAAGTCATGAATATCAAGCAGAAGCTGACCTGGGCGTTCGCGGCTATCGCGTGCCTCCCGGTCATCCTGGTGGCCGTGTTGGTAGTGCTGAATCTGCGCGAGGGGGCCCTGGCCAATTTCCTCGACAGCAGCGGTCGCGAGATCCGTCAGATCGACAACGGCATGAAGCAGTTCTTCGATGGCATCAGCCAGAACGTCGACTTCGTGGCCAAGGACCCGCGCGTTGTCGCGGCCAAGGATCTCAAGAGCTACGCCGGCGCCGACGCCGCGCAAATCCCCCTGACCCAGACCAACAAAGACCTGCTGGCGATTTTCGACCAGTTCGCCAAGAGCCACCCGAGCACCGCCTACTTGTCTTTGGGCCTCGCCGACGGCGGTTATGCCAGCTGGCCTGATGACACCAAACTGAACAACTACGACCCACGCGTACGCCCCTGGTACAAAGCCGCCATCGCCGCGCCAGGCGCCACCGTGCGCACCGGCGCCTATTACTGGGCACCGGACGACGTGGTCCTGATCGGCACCGTGCACACCGTCGCCGACGCCACCGGCAACATACTCGGCGTGGTCGGCCTGGACGTGTCGCTCAAGCAGCTCACCGAGCTGGTGCGCAACATCAAGCTGGGCGACAGCGGCTACCTGATGCTGGTGGAAGCCAACGGCAACGTGCTGGTGGACCCCAGCGACGCCAAGCACAACTTCAAGCCGATGGCCGACCTGGGCCCCAACTACGCCGAACTGGCCAAGCGCGGCGACGGCGTGACCCAGATCGACATCGACGGCGTGGCCTACATGGCCAACGTGGTCAGTTCCAAGGATCTGGGCTGGCGCTTTATCGGCCTGATCAAACGCGATGAAGTCATGGCCGGCGCCACCAGCCTCACGTGGTTGATCGCCGCGATTGCCGCCGCCCTGGCCGTGGTGTTCGCGATTGTCGGCGCCAGTTTTGCGAGCATGATCGTGCGCCCGATTCGCGGGGTGGCCGACGGCCTGCAGGAGATTGCCGAAGGCGAAGGCGACCTGACGCGCCAACTCAAGGTGCAAGGCAAAGACGAAACCGCCAGCCTGGCGGGCTGGTTCAACCAGTTCCTGAGCATGATCGCCCAACTGGTGCAGCGCATCGGCAACGCCTCTTCCGACCTGCAAACCGCCGCCGCCGACACCAGCGAAGTCGCCAACAACATGAACCAGGCCGCCGGGCGCCAACGTGAAGCCGTGGAGCTGGTAAGCACCGCGTTCAACGAAATGGTAGCCACCGCCAACGAAGTCGCGCGCTCCTGCAGCGCCGCCGCCGCGAGTGCCGACGAGGGTTACCGCGACGTGCACAATGGCCAGCAGCACATCGGCGAAGCCACCGGCAGCGTGCTCAAGCTCAGCGAAGACCTGCAAAAGTCGACCCAGACCATGCAGTTGCTGGAGCAGGACAGCCAGAACATCAACACCATCCTCGACACCATCCGCTCGATCGCCGAACAGACCAACCTGCTGGCACTCAACGCCGCGATTGAAGCCGCGCGCGCCGGTGACCAGGGCCGCGGTTTTGCCGTGGTCGCCGACGAAGTCCGCGCCCTGGCGCGCCGCACTGCCGACTCCACCGGTGAAATCGACAGCCTGCTGGGCAACCTCGCCCGCCGCACCCAGGAAGTCACCCAGCAGATGCAGGGCAGCCTGCTGGTGTCCCACACCAGCGTGGAACGCATCCAGCAGGCCCGCGACAGCTTCGACAAGATCCAAGGCTCGGTGGACTCGATCCGCGACCAGAACACCCAGATCGCCACCGCGGCCGAAGAACAGCACCAAGTGGCCGAAGAGATCAACCGGCACATCGCGCAGATCCATGCCGATGCGCAACTGGTCGAAGGCTTTGCCCACTCGGCGCAGACCGGATCAGGGCGGTTGACGGATATTTCCGGTCAGCTCAAGGGGTTGGTGGGGCGGTTCAAGTTCTGACCGCTGTCACACCGGGGTCGCCGGCGGGGGCGTGTATTGGCTACTATAGCCACGCACTCCCCGCCTCTTACCCAACCACTGCGGAGCCTTAATGCCCAACCCGAAGGACACGGCCACCGACAGCAGCACCCCGATGATTCCCGAGCAGCGTCGCGAACAGATCCTGCGGCAGTTGCGCAAGCATCAGGTGATGAGCGTGCACCAGTTGATGGAGATGTTCGACTGCTCGCACATGACCGTGCGCCGCGATATCGCCCTGCTGGAGCAGGAAGGCCGGGCGTACTCCGTCACCGGTGGGGTCCGGATCGCCAGCCAGTTGCACAGCGAACCCAGCCATCAATCCAAAGCCGTGGTGGAGTTGCCGCAAAAGCAGGCGATGGCGCGACTGGCCGCACGGTTGCTGCACGCGGACATGACGGTGTACCTGGATGCCGGCACCAGCACCCTGGAGATCGTCCCGTATATCAAGGCGCTGTCGGGGATGACCGTGGTCACCAATGACTTCGGGATCGTGCAGGCCCTGATGGATGCGACGCAGGTCACGGTGATCCACACCGGCGGCCAACTGGACCATGACAACCATTCTTCCGTCGGCGGGCTGGCCGTGGCAACCCTGCGCCAGGTGGTGACGGACATCGCCTTTGTGTCCACCAGCTCCTGGGATTTGCACCGAGGTATCACCACCCCCTCGGCGCTGAAAGTCGAGGTCAAGCAAGTGGCGATGCAATCGGCGTCCCAGGTGGTGCTGGTGGCGAGCAGTTCCAAATACGGCACCTTCAGCATGTACCGCATCGCCGGGCTGGAACCGTTCGACGTGATCATCAGCGACGACGCCCTGGCCCCGGCAGCGGCAGATGGCATCCGCAAGCGCGGGATTGAATTGATGCTGCCGGGTGATCCGTTGCCGGCGTGATGCCCTCCCTTTGTAGGAGAGGTCGAGCTTTAGCTAGGCTTCGATGGCGGTGGCAGGGTTGGTAGAGGTGTTGGCTGACATACCGCTATCGGGGGCAAGTCGAATCGTCGCACCGCCCCTCCCACATTTGAACCGAACCGACACAGAGGCTCGTCGACTACCGAGCCGCTTTCCAGTCCCGCAACCATTGCAGGCCCGCCGAGGTGTCGCCCTTTGGCCGGTATTCGCAGCCGACCCAGCCGTCGTAGCCCAACTGGTCCATCAGTTCGAACAGGAACCCA
Source organism: Pseudomonas marginalis (assembly GCF_900105325.1). Taxonomy (NCBI): domain Bacteria; kingdom Pseudomonadati; phylum Pseudomonadota; class Gammaproteobacteria; order Pseudomonadales; family Pseudomonadaceae; genus Pseudomonas; species Pseudomonas marginalis. The sequence continues at coordinate 218,613 of NZ_FNSU01000003.1, read as the reverse complement.
TAGTTCAGCTCGCCCAGGTCAGGCTCGTGACGGTCCGGTACCCCGGCAATCTGGATATGGCCAATGCCGTCGAAATCGCGACGCAGCTTGGTGGCCAAGTCGCCTTCGACGATCTGGCAGTGGTAGCAGTCGAACTGCACCTTGAGGTTGCGCGCGCCGACCTCCCGGCAGATGGCGTGGGCCTGGTCCTGGCGATTGAGGAAAAACCCCGGCATGTCGCGGGTGTTGATCGGTTCCAGCAACACGGTGACGCCAACCTCAGCCGCAGCGGCGCTGGCGTAGGCGAGGTTTTCCAGGTACACGGCCTGATGGCGCTGGCGCAGGCTTTCCGAGGGCAGCAAGCCGGCCATGACGTGCACGCGGTCGTTGCCGAGCACGGCGGCGTATTCCAGGGCCCGGTCGAAGCCACTGCGAAACTCGGCCTCACGCCCCGGCAGCGAGGCGATACCGCGCTCCCCCGCCGCCCAATCGCCCGGTGGTGCATTGAACAGGGCCTGGACCAGGCCGTTGTCACTCAGGCGTTGCTTGAGTGCCTCGGCGCTGTAGTCATAGGGGAACAGGTATTCCACCGCGTCAAAACCATCGGCCTTCGCGGCACTAAAGCGCTCGAGAAAGTCATGTTGCGGGTAAAGCATGCTCAGGTTGGCGGCAAAACGAGGCATAGAAACTCCTGGAAATCAGACAAAAGGCCAGATCAACAATGTAATCACGAAACCCAAGGTACCGAGCAAGGTGGTGATCACCGTCCACGTGCGCAGACCGTCGGCCACGTTGAGCCCGGCGAGCTTGGTGAAGATCCAGTAGCCGGCGTCGTTGATATGCGACATCGCCAGCCCGCCACCGCCCATGGCCAGGCACAGCAGCGCCAGGTGGTTGGGCGTGAGGTTGAGGGTCACGATCAGCGGGCTGATGATCCCTGCCGTGGTCACCAGGGCCACGGTGGTCGACCCCTGCACCGCGCGCAGCAACATGGTCAGTAAAAAGCCCAGGGCCAGCACCGGCAGGCCGGTGGTGCGCAGCATGTCGGAGACTACCGCGCCGATGCCGGTGTCCACCAGCACCTTGCCGAACACGCCACCGGCGCCGGCGATCAGGATCACCATGGCCACGCCCGGCAAGGCCGAGCCGATCACATCCGACACCTGGCTGCGGCTCCAACCCCGGCGCGAACCCAGCAACCAGGCGCACAGCAAGGTGTCGATCAGCAGCGCCACCAACGGCGCGCCCAACACGGTCATCACCCCACGCAACGCCGATTCGATCGGCAGCAGCGAGGTGGCCAGGGTGCCCAGCAAAATCAGCACAATCGGCAGCAGGATCAGGCTCACAATCAGGCCAAAACCGGGTGCAGGCGCCGCCGGCAGCTTGGCGGCAATGGCGCTGGTGGACTCTTCCAATCCCATATGGGACTCGGCCACGGCGCTCTGTCGTACCGCCTGGTGATTGCCGTTGGCCCAGGCCCGCAGGTCTTCATTGGTCACGTGAGGGCCATAGACTTCTGCACGGATATCGTCGGTCATCGGATAGAAGCGCCGGGTCATGCGTCCCGCCACGCGGTAGCCGATGTAGCACAACAATGCGGTGATCGGCAGGCCGAACATCAGTACCCGGCCCAGGTCAGCGCCCAGTTGGCTGGCGGCGGCTACGGCGCCCGGATGGGGCGGCAGGAAGGCATGCACGGTGAGCAGCGCCGCACACATCGGCAAGGCGAACACCAGCAGCGGCTTGCGCGCCCGGCGTGCCACGCCATAGGCCAACGGCATCAGGATGATCACCCCGACTTCAAAGAACACCGGCACGCCGATGATGAACCCGGCGATGGTCAGCGCCAGCGGCGTACGGCTGTTGCCGAAGCGCTCGATCAACGACTTGGCCAGGGCCTCGGCACCGCCGGACAGCTCGATGATCCGCCCGATCATCGCGCCCAGGGCAATGATGATCGCGATATGGCCAAGGGTCTTGCCCATGCCGCCCTCGATCGTCGCCACCAGGTCAGCCGGTTTCACCCCGGCCACCAGCGCCACCACGATACTCACCAGCATCAACGCGACAAACGGCTGGAATTTGTACCTGAGGACCAGAAACAGCAGCAGCGCGATACCCGCGCCAGCGGTCAACATCAAAATCAGTGGGCTCATTCGAGAATGTCCTGTTGTTATTGTTTTTTCAGGCAAGCCGGGTCCGTCGAGCGTCAAACCAGACGCTCGGGCAGCACTTGCCGTGTCGTCTTGCGGGTTACCAGTGCGCGCCGAACGTCTCGCGCAATTCATCCAGTGCAGCCTGATTCAACGGCGCCGGCCGGGGGTTGCTCATCAACCACAACCGTGCGGTTTCTTCCAACTCTTCCAGGGCGTAGCTGGCCTTGGCCACCGAACTCTCCCAGACCACCGGCCCCAGGCGTTCGAGCATCACCCCTCGCACGCTGTTGGCCAGTTGCGCGACCTGCTCGGCGACCTTGGGCGAACCCGGACGCTGATAGCCGATCAAGGGAATGTGACCGACCTTCATCACCTGGTAAGGCGTGAGCGGCGGCAAGATATCCTCCGCGCTCCACACACCTGCCAGGGTCAGCGCAACCAGGTGGGTGGAGTGGGTGTGCACCACACCGCCCACCGAGGGGTTGCGGTCATACACCTGGCGATGCAGGGCCAGGGTCTTGGACGGTTTGTCCCCGGACACCCACTCGCCCTTCAGGTTGACCTTGGCAATAGCGCCTGGCACGAGGCGCCCGAGGCAGACATCGGTGGGGGTGATCAGCCAGCCATCGTCGAGGCGCGCACTGATATTGCCGGCGCTGCCGACGGTGTAGCCACGCTGGTACAGGCTGTGGCCGACATCGCAGATTTCTTCGCGCAGGGCCTGTTCGTCGATGCCAGTCACTGGGCACCTCCGGCCAGGTGCGCGAGGGCTTTGGCGAAGAACTCACGGCCACCGAAGTTGCCGGATTTGAGCGCCAGCGCCAGCGGCTCGGCGGAACTGCTGACGGTGGCCGGCACGCCAGGGTCGATCTGCGCACCAATCTGCAATAGGTTGACGCCGAGGGCCTTGACCACCGCGCCGGAGGTTTCCCCGCCGGCGATCACGAAACGCCGCACGCCTTGCTCGCGCAAGCCCGCGGCGATCTCGCCCAAGGCGTTCTCCACCAGGGCCCCGGCGCGCTCGACGCCGAGCCGCTCTTGCACGGCCTTGACCTCGGCCGGGGTGCTGGTGGCGTAGATCAATACGGTGTGTGCGCTGTCGCGGGCAAACGCCAGCGCCTGCGCCACCACCGGCTCACCGGCAGCCAGGGCGATGGGATCAATGCGCAATGCCGGGCGACCCGCCTCGCACCAGGCCGCGACCTGGCCGAGGGTCGCTACCGAGGCACTGCCGGCGAGCACCACCTCGCCACCGCTGATAGTCGGCAGCGTCGCCGCATCGAAGTCGCGCAGCTTACCGGCACGGCGGAAATTGCCTGGCAAACCCAAGGCCAGGCCCGAGCCGCCCGTGAGCAAAGGCAAGTCGGCGCAGGCGCTGCCGAGGGTGTAGAGGTCTTGATCGGACAGCGCATCGGCGATGGCAATGCCCACGCCTTGCTCGCGCAGTTCGGCGATTTTTTTACGGGTCGCCTCGACGCCCGCGGCGATGCTGTCGTACCGCAGCAGCCCGACCGGCAGTTGCGTCTGGCTCTGCAGCACGCGCACCAGATTCGCGTCGCCCATGGGCGTCAGCGGGTGATGTTGCATGCCCGACTCATTGAGCAGCTGGTCCTGCACAAACAGGTGGCCACGGAAAATCGTCCGGCCGTTTTCCGGGAACGCCGGGCAGGCCAGGGTGAAATCACTGCCCAGCGCCTTGAGCAAGGCCTCGCTGACCTGGCCGATATTGCCGGCGGCAGTGGAGTCAAAGGTCGAGCAATACTTGAAGAAAATCTGTTCGCAGCCCTGCTCGCGCAGCCAGTCCAGCGCGGCCAGGGATTCCTCCACAGCCTCTGCGACCGGCATGGTACGCGACTTGAGGGCGATGACGATGGCGTCCGCATCCAGCCCGTCCGCGACTTCGCGGCTGGGGATGCCAATGCTCTGCACCGTGCGCATACCGCCGCGCACCAGCATGTTGGCCAGGTCGGTGGCGCCGGTGAAATCGTCGGCGATGCAGCCCAGCAACGGGCGCGTGGTGTGGTTAGTCATAAAGCGTTCCTTACACCGGCTCGGGCTTGGCAGTCGGCAGGTCGATGCCGGGGAAAATCTTGATCACCGCCGAGTCGTCCTCGCGGCCAAAACCGGCGCTGGAAGCCTGCATGAACATCTGGTGCGCAGTGGCCGACAACGGCAGCGGGAATTTGCTCGCACGCGCGGTATCCAGCACCAGGCCGAGGTCCTTGACGAAAATATCCACCGCCGACAGTGGCGTGTAGTCGGCCTTGAGAATGTGCGGCACGCGGTTTTCGAACATCCAGGAATTGCCGGCGCTGTGGGTGATCACCTCGTACAAGGCATCGGCGTCCACGCCTTCGCGCAGGCCCAGGGCCATGGCTTCGGCGGAGGCGGCGATGTGCACGCCGGCGAGCAACTGGTTGATGATCTTGACCTTGGAGCCCAAACCATGGACGTCGCCCAGGCGATACACCTTGCCGGCCATGCCCGCCAGCACTGCATCGGCCTTGGCATAAGCGGCCTGCGGGCCGGAGGTCATCATGGTCATCTCACCGGCGGCGGCCTTGGCCGCACCGCCGGAAATCGGCGCATCCAGGTACAGCAGGCCGTGTTCGCCCAAGCGCTGGCCGAGGTCCACGGCGTAGGTCGGGGCCACGGTGGCACAGCCGATCACCAGGCTGGCGGGACGCAGCGCCGCCACGGCACCGCCCTCACCAAACAGCACGGTCTCGGTCTGCTCGGCGTTGACCACCACGGTGATGAGCACATCACAGGCCTCGGCCATCTGCGCCGGCGACGCGCACGCCACCCCGCCTTCGCCGGCGAACTGCCGGGTAACCGCCTCGCGTACATCACAGGCATGCACATTGAAACCTGCGCGCAACAGCGAGCGGGCAATGCCCAGCCCCATCGCGCCCAGACCGATCACACCGACATTCTTATTATTCATGGGGTACTCCAGGGGAAAACGGCGGCTGACACCACACCGGCGAGCCGCGTTGGAATTGGGATCGATCATCCACCAATGAACGGATTATGTGAAGTATTTTTTCGATCTAACATTTTTTAACATCGCCACAAGAAGAATTTCACACCCCCTTTATCGCCTTACCCACGCAAACTCATTTGCGACGCTTGTGCTTTACGTATTATGGTATACCATCATACGCAATCCACTCCCCCACACCTGATGGAGCCGCTCATGAGTTTCGAAATTCGCAAGATCGTCAGCTACGTTGAAGAAACCTTTATCGAAGGCGGCAAGGCCTCGGATACCCCGGTGAAGATGGTCGGCCTCGCCGTGGTGCTGAAGAATCCATGGCTGGGTCGTGGCTTCGTCGAAGACCTCAAGCCGGAAATCCGGGCCAATTGCTCCGACCTCGGCGCGCTGATGGTCGAGCGCCTGGTGGGCATCATTGGCGGCGCCGAAAACATCGAGGCGTATGGCAAGGCTGCTGTGGTCGGGGCCGATGGCGAGATCGAACACGCCAGCGCGATCATCCATACCCTGCGCTTCGGCAATCACTACCGCGAAGCGGTCAAGGCCAAGAGCTACCTGAGCTTCACCAACAAGCGCGGCGGCCCGGGCACCTCGATCCAGATCCCGATGATGCACAAGGACGACGAAGGCCTGCGTTCGCACTACATCACCCTGGAAATGCACATCGAGGATTCGCCGCGTGCCGATGAAATCGTCGTGGTATTGGGCTGCGCCGATGGCGGCCGCCTGCACCCTCGTATCGGCAACCGCTATATCGACCTGGAAGAGCTGGCCGCTGAAAAAGCCCAGTAAGCAAGACCGGCCAAAACAAAAAGCATGCAGGAGCGCTCCATGATTCGGCTCACCGCTGAACGCACCCCGGCTGGCACCAGTTATCTGGCGACCGGCCAAGGCCAGCCTGTGGTTTTGATCCACGGCGTGGGCCTGAATAAAGAAATGTGGGGCGGGCAAGTCGTTGGCCTGGCCACGAATTACCGCGTGATCACCTATGACATGCTCGGCCATGGCGCCAGCCCGCGCCCGGCCGCCGGCACGCCGCTGCTGGGGTATGCCGATCAGTTGCTGGAGCTGCTCGACCACCTGCAATTGCCCCAGGCCACGGTGATCGGTTTTTCCATGGGCGGCCTGGTCGCCCGGGCGTTTGCCCTGCACTACCCCGAGCGCCTCACATCCCTGGTAGTGCTCAACAGTGTGTTCAACCGCAGCCCCGAACAGCGTGCCGGCGTGATCGCACGCACCGCCCAGGCCGCCGAACACGGCCCGGATGCGAATGCCGAAGCTGCGCTGTCGCGCTGGTTCAGCCGTGAATACCAGGCGGCCAACCCGGCGCAGATCGCCGCCCTGCGTGAAACCCTGGCGGGCAACGACCCCCAGGGCTACCTGACTACCTACGAACTGTTTGCGACCCAGGACATGTACCGCGCCGACGACCTCAAGGGCTTGCGCGTACCGACCCTGGTCGCCACCGGCGAACTCGACCCCGGTTCAACCCCGGAAATGGCCCGGCAACTGGCCGATCGTATTCCCGGCGCCACCGTTGCGGTGCTGGCCGAGCAACGGCATATGATGCCGGTAGAATCGCCACGCCTGGTCAACCAGCTGCTGCTGGGCTTCCTCGACACGGTGTACGCCCAAAACAATCCAATCAAGGGGATCGTTGCATGACACTCGCACGCTTCCAGATGTGCATCGGCGGTGAATGGGTCGATGCCCTGTCCGGCAAGACTTTCGACAGCCTCAACCCGGCCCTGGCCGAACCCTGGGCGCAACTGCCCGACGCCGATGAGGCCGATGTGGAGCGCGCCGTGCAGGCCGCCCAAAGCGCCTTCGACAGCCCGGCCTGGCGTGGCCTCACCGCCACCGCACGGGGCAAATTGCTGCGCCGCCTGGGTGACCTGATCGCCGACAACAAGGAGCAACTGGCCCAGCTCGAAAGCCGCGACAACGGCAAGTTGATCCGCGAAACCCGTGGCCAGGTCAGCTACCTGCCGGAGTTTTTCCACTACACCGCCGGCCTGGCCGACAAGCTCGAAGGCGGCACCCTGCCGCTGGACAAGCCGGACCTGTTCGCCTACACCGTGCACGAAGCCATGGGCGTGGTCGCCGCGATCATTCCGTGGAACAGCCCGCTGTACCTGACCGCGATCAAACTCGCGCCGGCCCTGGCGGCGGGCAATACCATCGTGATCAAACCGTCGGAACACGCCTCGGCGACCATCCTCGAACTCGCGCGCCTGGCCCTCGAAGCCGGGATCCCAGCGGGCGTGGTCAACGTGGTCACCGGCTACGGCCCCAGCACCGGCGCCGCCCTCACCCGGCACCCACTGGTACGCAAGATCGCCTTCACCGGCGGCGCGGCCACGGCCCGCCACGTGGTGCGCAGCAGCGCGGAGAACTTCGCCAGGCTGTCCCTGGAACTGGGCGGCAAATCGCCGAATATCATCTTTGCCGACGCCGACCTCGACAGCGCCATCAACGGTGCAATTGCCGGTATCTACGCGGCGTCCGGGCAGAGCTGCGTGTCCGGTTCGCGCCTGCTGGTGCAGGATGAGATCTACGACGAATTCGTCGAGCGCCTGGTGGCGCGTGCCGAGCGCATCCGCATCGGCAACCCCCAGGACGACGCCAGCGAAATGGGGCCCATGGCCACCGCGCAGCAACTGGCCGTGGTCGAGGGCTTGGTCGCCGATGCCATCGCTGAAGGCGCGCGCCTGCGCACCGGTGGCAAACGCCCGCAGAACCTCGGTGAAGGCTGGTTCTATGAGCCAACCTTGTTCGAGTGCGACAGCAACTCGATGAAGATCATGCAGGAAGAAGTGTTCGGCCCGGTGGCCTCGGTCATCCGTTTCAAGGACGAAGCCGAAGCGCTGGCCATCGCCAACGACTCGCAATTCGGCCTCGCCGCCGGCATCTGGACCCGCGACCTCGGCCGCGCCCACCGCCTGGCGCGGGACGTGCGCTCGGGGATCATCTGGGTCAACACCTACCGTGCCGTGTCGGCAATGGCGCCTATCGGCGGCTTCAAGAACAGCGGCTACGGCCGTGAAAGCGGCATTGATTCGGTGCTCGCCTACACCGAGCTGAAGACGGTGTGGATCAACCTCTCCCAGGCGCCCATGCCTGATCCTTTCGTGATGCGCTAAGAGACCCCGACCATGATCGAACCCGGCATTTACAAAGACGTCATGAGCTCATTCCCCTCCGGGGTCACGGTGGTCACCACCCTCGACCCGGACGGCGGTATCGTCGGCATTACCGCCAGTGCGTTCAGCGCGCTGTCGATCGACCCGGCGCTGGTGCTGTTCTGCCCTAACTATGGGTCGGACACCTACCCGATCCTGCGCGACAGCAAGCGCTTCGCGATCCACTTGCTGTCCGCCGACCAGACCGCCGAGGCCTATGCTTTCGCCAGCAAAGGCAAGGAAAAGGCCAAGGGCATCGAGTGGCACCTGAGCGAGTTGGGCAACCCGCTGCTGGCCAAGGCCACGGCGATCATTGAGTGCGAACTGTGGCGCGAATACGACGGCGGCGATCACGCGATCATCGTCGGCGCGGTAAAGAACCTGATCCTGCCCAAGGAGCCGGTCACGCCGATGATCTACCACAAGGGCAAGCTGGGCCCGCTGCCGGCCCTGGCCTGAGGCGCGCGGGGGCCGTGAGGGTTTGTCGCTTAAGGAACGCAGCATGATAAACTTGGGCACGATTTTCGGCCCTCAATCGGCCCCGGCCGGCCGAGGCCTCCAGTTAACCGCTAAATTCAGAGCAGACCCCATGAAACGCGCGCCCCTCGACGACAGCTTCAAGGTCAATCACAACCCGGTCACCCTGCGCGAAATCGTGCTGGAAAAACTGCGCAGCGCCATCATGAACTTCCAACTGCTGCCCGGTGACCGCCTGGTGGAGCGCGACCTGTGCGACCGCCTCGGCGTCAGCCGCACCTCGGTACGCGAAGCCTTGCGTCACCTGGAGTCCGAAGGCCTGGTGGAATTCGCCGATGCCAAGGGCCCGCAGGTGGCGATCATCACCCTGGCCGACGCCGTCGACATCTATGAACTGCGCTGCGTGCTCGAAGGCTTGATCGTGCAGCTGTTTACCCTGCGCGCCAAGGCCAAGGACATCAAGGCCCTGGAAAAAGCCCTGGAAGAAAACCGCAAGGCCCTCAAGGACGGTGAGCTGCAACAGGTCATCGACTCGGTCCAGGGCTTCTACGACGTGCTGCTCGAAGGTTCGGGCAACCATGTGGCGGCCACCCAGTTGCGCCAGTTGCAAGCGCGCATCAGCTACCTGCGCGCCACCTCGGTGTCCCAGGAAAACCGTCGCGGCACCAGTAACCAGGAAATGGAACGCATGGTCCAGGCGATCAAGAGCGGCGACCCGCTGGCGGCCCACCAGGCCTGCGTCGATCACGTGCGCGCCGCCGCCGCTGTGGCCCTGGACTACCTCAAGCGCAAACAGGAAGAAACCGGCAAGATTCCGGAAATCACCCTGCCCATCGCGCTGAAAGAACCGCGCATAGGTCACTGACCTTGGCCAGCCCCAGTTTTTGCCCGACATGCGGCGGCAGTGACCTCGGTCACCAGCTGCCACCGGGCGATACCCATGAGCGCCTGATGTGCCGGGGCTGCGGCTATATCCACTACATCAACCCCAAGATCATCGCCGGCTGCATCATCGAGCAGGACGGCAAATACCTGCTGTGCCAACGGGCGATCCCGCCCCGCCCGGGCACCTGGACCTTGCCTGCCGGCTTTATGGAAGGTGGCGAAACCACTGAGCAGGCGGCGTTGCGTGAAGTCTGGGAAGAAAGCGGCGTACGCGCCGAGATCCTCTCGCCCTACTCGATCTTCAGCGTGCCCAGGATCAGCGAGGTGTACATCATCTTCCGCGCCATCGCGCTGGAGATCACCGGCCAGTTCGGCCCGGAAACCCTCGACTACAAGTTCTTCGCGCCCGAGGAGATTCCCTGGGAGAGCATCTACTACCCGGCGATCCGGCAGATTCTCGAACGGTATATCGAGGAACGCCAGGCTGGGGTGTATGGCATCTATATCGGTAATGACGACAGCGGCAAGATCCACTTTATCCGCTGATCTCACGGCTAAACACGGATCAAAATGTGGGAGGGGGCTTGCTCCCGATAGCACTATGTCAGTCAATACATGAAGTGACTGAACTACCGCCATCGGGAGCAAGCCCCCTCCCACCTCTGAATCGGTTTATACCTGAAAAAATCAGGGCGCCAACCCTTCCACAATGATGATCTGCGCCACCCCCACCCCTTCACGGTGCGCCTTCGCCTCCTGATATTCGGCAGATTCGTAGCACGCCACCGCCTGCTCATAGCTCTCAAACTCAATCACCACATTACGCTGCCGTGCCGGCCCGCCTTCCATTGCCTCGCTGCGCCCGCCCCTGGCCAGGAACCGCCCGCCAAACTTCGCAAACGCCGCCGGCGCGCGCTGGGTGTACTGCGTGTATTGCTCGGCATCGGACACATCCACATGGGCAATCCAGTAGGCCTTCATCGTGACATCCTCTTGTTGAGTTTTTGTGGTATACCATAATACATACAACCAACAAATCGAGCACTCTCCATGTCCTTCAACAGCATCGCAGACATCATCGAAGACTACCGCCAAGGCAAGATGGTGCTCCTGGTGGACGACGAAGACCGGGAAAACGAAGGCGACCTGTTGCTGCCTGCGGCCTGCTGTACCGCCGAGACTATCAGTTTCATGGCTCGCGAAGCCCGTGGCCTGATCTGCCTGACCCTCACCGACGAACACTGCCAGCGCCTGGGCCTGGAACAGATGGTGCCGAGCAATGGCAGCGTGTTCAGCACCGCGTTTACCGTGTCCATCGAAGCCGCCAGCGGCGTGACTACCGGCATCTCCGCCGCCGACCGCGCACGCACCGTGGCAGCGGCCGTAGATGTCAATGCCGGGCCGGCCGACATCGTGCAGCCGGGGCATATCTTCCCGTTGCGCGCCAAGGATGGCGGCGTGTTGACGCGCGCCGGCCACACCGAAGCCGGCTGCGACTTGGCGCGCCTGGCCGGGCACACCCCGGCGTCGGTGATCGTCGAAGTGATGAACGACGACGGCACCATGGCCCGCCGCCCCGACCTGGAAATCTTCGCGCGCAAGCACGGCATCAAGATCGGCACCATCGCCGACCTGATCCACTATCGCCTCAGCACCGAACGCACCGTGGTGCGCATCGGTGAACGCGACCTGCCCACGGTGCACGGCACATTCCGCCTGATCACCTTTGAAGACCGCATCGACGGCGGCGTGCACATGGCCATGGTGATGGGCCAGTTGCGCCGCGATACCCCGGCGCTGGTGCGCGTGCATGTGATCGACCCGCTGCGCGACCTGGTCGGTGCCGACTACAGCGGCCCGTCCAACTGGACGCTGTGGGCGGCCTTGCAACGTGTCGCCGCTGAAGGCACTGGCGTAGTGGTGGTGCTAGCCAACCATGAGTCGTCCCAGGCGCTGCTGGAACGCGTGCCGCAACTGACCCAGGCGCCGCGCCAGTTCAACCGTTCGCAGTCGCGCATCTATTCTGAAGTGGGCACCGGGGCGCAGATCTTGCAGGACCTCGGCGTCGGCAAGCTGCGTCACCTCGGCCCGCCCCTCAAATACGCCGGGCTGACCGGCTACGACCTGGAGGTGGTCGAGAGCATTCCCTTCACCGAATGACGGATAACCGGTAAGGCAAAATGCTTGCACAAAGTTTGGAATACCATAATATGATATTCCATAGACCGAACGCTTCCGCCAAGTGCGCCCGCCAGGGAGAGCACCAATAACAGCCCTTGGCACGGTCGCCTTTTGGGGCCTCGATTAGAGGCCCCGGATGGACCTACTGCTCCCGATAGGCGGGCATTACCAAGCCCGCTCAATAACAAAACAAATGAGGGCGTGAAAATGGTGTTGAACAAACGTGCAACCGCAGTGCTGTTCGCGGGTTTATTGGCCACAGCCACTCACGCGGCCATGGCGGCCGAAAGCGTCAATTTCGTGAGCTGGGGCGGTAGCACCCAGGATGCGCAGAAGCAGGCCTGGGCCGACCCGTTCAGCAAGGCCAGCGGCATTACCGTGGTCCAGGATGGGCCCACCGACTACGGCAAACTCAAGGCTATGGTCGAAAGCGGCAACGTGCAGTGGGACGTGGTGGATGTCGAGGCCGACTTTGCCTTGCGCGCCGCCGCCGAAGGCCTGCTCGAACCCCTCGACTTCTCGGTGATCCAGCGCGACAAGATCGACCCGCGCTTCGTCTCCGACCATGGCGTGGGCTCGTTCTTCTTCTCCTTCGTGCTCGGCTACAACGAAGGCAAGCTCGGCGCCGGCAAGCCCCAGGACTGGACCGCGCTGTTCGACACCAAGACCTACCCCGGCAAGCGCGCCCTCTACAAATGGCCAAGCCCCGGCGTGCTCGAACTGGCGCTGCTGGCCGACGGCGTCCCGGCCGACAAGCTCTACCCCCTGGACCTGGACCGCGCCTTCAAGAAACTCGACACCATCAAGAAAGACATCGTCTGGTGGGGCGGCGGTGCGCAGTCGCAACAGTTGTTGGCCTCCGGCGAAGTCAGCATGGGCCAGTTCTGGAACGGTCGCATCCACGCCCTGCAGGAAGACGGCGCGCCCGTGGGCGTGAGCTGGAAGCAGAACCTGGTCATGGCCGACATCCTCGTCGTGCCTAAAGGATCGAAAAACAAAGCGGCGGCGATGAAGTTCCTGGCCAACGCCAGCAGCGCCAAGGGCCAGGCAGATTTCTCCAACCTGACCGCCTACGCACCGGTGAACATCGACAGCGTGCAGCGCCTGGATTCGGTGCTCGCGCCGAACCTGCCGACTGCCTACGTCAAGGACCAGATCACCCTCGATTTCGCCTACTGGGCCAAGAACGGTCCGGCCATTGCGACACGGTGGAATGAATGGCTAGTCAAATGAAAATGACGGCAACCACACCGACCGGGAGCGCCCTCGGCGCTGCCGGCGCGGTTTCGCCCAAGGCCGGGGCGCCGTCCCTGGCACAGCGCTGGCGGGGCTCGAGCAACCTGATCCCGGCCCTGCTGTTCCTCGGCCTGTTCTTCCTGGCGCCGCTGATCGGCCTGCTGCTGCGCGGTGTGCTGGAGCCGGTGCCGGGCCTGGGCAACTATGAACAGCTGTTCGCCAACTCGGCCTATGCACGGGTGCTGCTCAACACCTTTTCGGTGGCGGGCCTGGTGACCCTGTTCAGCCTGCTGCTGGGCTTTCCGCTGGCCTGGGCGATCACCCTGGTGCCGCGCGGCTGGGGACGCTGGATCCTGAATATTGTGCTGCTGTCGATGTGGACCAGCCTGCTCGCCCGCACTTACTCCTGGCTGGTCTTGCTGCAAGCCTCCGGGGTGATCAACAAGGCGCTGATGGCCATGGGCATCATCGATGTGCCCCTGGAGATGGTGCATAACCTCACCGGCGTGGTGATCGGCATGAGCTACATCATGATCCCGTTCATCGTGCTGCCATTGCAGGCGACCATGCAGGCCATCGACCCGATGATCCTGCAGGCCGGCTCGATCTGCGGCGCGAGCCCGTGGACCAACTTCTTCCGCGTGTTCCTGCCGCTGTGCCGGCCGGGGTTGTTCTCCGGCGGCCTGATGGTGTTCGTGATGTCCCTCGGTTACTACGTCACCCCGGCACTGCTCGGCGGTGCGCAGAACATGATGCTGCCCGAGTTCATCATCCAGCAGGTGCAATCGTTCCTCAATTGGGGCCTGGCCAGTGCCGGCGCCGCGTTGCTGATCTTCATCACTCTGGTGCTGTTCTACTTCTACCTGAAGCTTCAGCCGGAATCCCCGGTTGGCGCCAGCAACGCGAGGTAAGCCGTCATGCTCCTGACCCCCAATGCCATGAGCCGCAGGATGCGCTTGGGCCTCTACACCACCACCGGGTTGATCGGCCTGTTCCTGCTGCTGCCGATCGTGTTCATCGTGCTGCTGTCGTTCGGCTCGTCGCAATGGCTGGTGTTCCCGCCGCCGGGCTGGACGCTGAAATGGTACGGCCAGTTCTTCTCCAACGCCGACTGGATGAACGCAGCCATGGCCAGCCTCAAGGTGGCCGTGCTGACCACCGTATTCGCCGTCGCCCTCGGCCTGCCCACCGCCTTTGCCCTGGTGCGCGGGCGCTTCCCCGGCCGTGAATTGCTCTACGGCCTGTTCACCCTGCCGATGATCGTGCCGCTGGTGATCATCGCCGTGGCGGTGTACGCGCTGTTCCTGAAGCTTGGCTACACCGGCACGATGTTCGCCTTTGTGGTCAGCCATGTGATCGTGGCGCTGCCGTTCACCATCATCTCGATCATCAACTCGCTGAAACTGTTCGACCAGTCGATCGAAGACGCGGCGGTGATCTGCGGCGCCTCGCGGTTGCAGGCGGTGTTCAAGGTGACCTTTCCGGCGATTCGTCCGGGGATGGTCGCCGGTGCGCTGTTCGCCTTCCTGGTCTCGTGGGACGAAGTGGTGCTCAGCGTGATGATGGCCAGCCCGACCCTGCAAACCCTTCCCGTAAAAATGTGGACCACCCTGCGCCAGGACCTGACGCCTGTGATCGCCGTCGCGTCGACGCTGCTGATCGGCCTCTCGGTGCTGGTCATGGTGATTGCCGCCGCCGTTCGCCGGCGTACCGAAACCCGCGCTTGAGCGCCGAGGAGAAGAACATGAGTGCAGTGATCAACGATGTCGCGCAGAGCCATGGCCAACCCCTGGTCAGCCTGCGCAACCTGAACAAGCACTACGGCGAATTCGCTGCCGTGGACAATATCTCGCTGGACATCCAGGACGGCGAATTCCTCACCTTCCTCGGCTCCAGCGGCTCGGGCAAAAGCACCACGCTGTCGATGCTTGCCGGCTTCGAAACGCCAAGCAGCGGCGAGATCCTGGTCAGTGGCCAATCGCTGGTCAACGTACCGCCGCACAAGCGCGACATCGGCATGGTGTTCCAGCGCTACTCGCTGTTCCCGCATTTGTCGGTGCGCGACAATATCGCCTTCCCCCTGGCGATTCGCAAACTGGCCAGCGCCGAACGCGAAAAGCGCGTCGACGCCATGCTCAAGCTGGTGCAGCTTGAGCAATTTGCGCATCGCCGCCCTTCGCAATTGTCCGGCGGCCAACAGCAACGGGTCGCCATCGCCCGCGCGCTGGTGTACGAACCCCGCATCCTGCTGATGGACGAACCCCTCGGCGCCCTCGACAAGAAGTTGCGCGAAGACCTGCAGGACGAACTGCGCCAACTGCACCGGCGCCTGGGCATCACCATCGTCTACGTGACCCACGACCAGGAAGAAGCCATGCGCCTGTCCCAGCGCATCGCGATTTTCAGCCACGGCAAGATCGTCGGCCTGGGCAGCGGCTTCGACCTGTACCAGAACCCGCCGAACGCGTTCGTGGCGTCGTTCCTCGGCAACTCCAACTTCCTCAAGCTCAAGGCCCAGGGCAACGCGGCGGCGGCGTTCGAAGGCCGATCCGTGTCGATTCGCCTGACCAGCGGGCTGCACACCGAGCAGGATGTGCTGCTGATGGTACGCCCGGAAAAAGCCCTGGCGCTGAGTGTCGAACAGGCCGCTGAGCAACCGCTGGCGGCGGGCTGGAATGAAGTGTCGGCGATTGTGGGTGAGGTGCTGTTCCTCGGCGAAAGCCAGACCTGCACAGTGAAAACCCTCGGCGGCACATCGATGACGGTCAAGGCGCTGTCCGCCGCGGGCATGCCCCTCAAGGCCGGCGACCCGGTGCGTGTGCGCTGGGCGACGGCGGATGCGTGTGTGTATACGCAGTGGGCGGAGAGCGATCTGAACAAGGCCGCAGGCGCGCATTGAATCCCATGTGGGAGGGGGCTTGCCCGATAGCGTTGTGTCAGTTAAAGATGCATTCACTGACACTCCCTCATCGGGGCATGGGTATCTACACAACTTCCAGTGAATACGAAATCTATGGCAATTAGGCTTCTGTGGTGAGCGGGCTTGCCCCGCGCTGGGTTGCGAAGCAGCCCCAAAACCTTCACCTCGATTGATTCTGGCACTCTTCGGTGACCTTATTGGGGCCGCTTCGCAGCCCAGCGCGGGGCAAGCCCGCTCACCACAGAGTTATGTGTCAGCCTTTAAGAGTTGTGTAGATACCTATGCTCATCGGGGGCAAGTCGAATCGTCGCACCGCCCCTCCCACATTTGAGGTGCGTTTATCCGTCAACTCTTGCGCTCGAAAATCGCCCCCTCGATCCCCAACACCTCACGGGTATCCGCATAAATCCCCACGCCCTTCTCCCACACATGCTTGATCGAGCGGTCGGCGCAGCGAATCCGGTAATTGAGCTCGAACGGCTCCTGCCGTGACAACGCATATTGCACCTCGCGCCATACGTAGTCAGCGTCCTGCGCCAGGATCAGGCTGTTGTAGGTGAACTCATGGTTGTCCACCAGGCGTTCGGCAGGGTAGCCGGTGAGTTGCAGGCAGCCGGCGCTGACGAATTCCATGGTCCAGTCGCGGTTGTTGCGGCCGCGATAGATCAGGCCCGGCATGCTGTCGAGCAAGCTCATGCTGCTGCGCTGGCTGGCCTGCCAGGCGATTTCGCGGCGCTTGTGGGCAGTAACGTCCCCGGCCACCAAATAGAAGCCTTGGGGGCCGCGCTTGAGGCTGATCTCGAACCAGCGCAGTTCGCCACTGGGGTGCACAAAGCGCAGGCGCTGGTTGAATGAGGTGTCGGGGCGGCGGCGCAGTTCATTCAAGGCCTGGCGCCATAGCGGGCGGTCTTCCTGGTGCACGTAGTCCATCAGGTTGCGCTCCGCGCCCGGCGGGCCCATCAACTCGGCCCAGGCCAGGTTGAAGTGGGCGATCTGGCCGTTGTCGCGCAGTTGCAATAAGGCGGCGGGAAAGCAATCCATCAGGTCAATCGGCGGGGGCGCAAACGCTTCGGGGCTGTCCCTCATCTAGTGGCGCTCCTCGTGTTTCATCAAGGCGCCGCTGTGCACCCAGGCCGCCAGCTCCAGGCGCGAATGCAGGCCGAGCTTCTGCAACAGGCTGCGCACGTAGATTTTCACCGTGCCGTCGCTGATCCCCAGCTCCCGGCCGATCTGTTTGTTGCTCATGCCGGCGGCGATCAGCGCCAGGGTCTGGCCTTCGCGCTCGGTAAGGTTTTCGCTGCCCGCAGCCTCACACGCTTGCGTGGGCTCCGCCTGGTCGGCGAGCAAGGCAATCAGGCTCGAATCCAGCACGATCGCGCCCTTGTGGCAGTTGCGCATATACGCCAGCAACGCATCCGGCTCGGTTTCCTTGAGCACATAACCGCTGGCGCCCAGGCGCAAGGCCGTGAGCAACTCGGCGCGGTCCATGGAGGCGGTGAGCACCACCACCTGGCAATCCAGGCGCAACTGGCGCAGCTCATCCAGCACCTGTAATCCGCTGAGGCCAGGCATGTGCAAATCCAGCAGCACCTGTTGCGGCGTCAGGCTCACGGCCAGGTTGATGCCCTCGCGGCCGCTGGCCGCCTGCCCCACCACTTCGAAGTCGCCGCTGGCATCGAACAACTGCGCCAGGCCCTTGCGAAACAACGGGTGATCATCGATCAGTAATAAGGTCGTGCAGTCCATCGAGACTCCCCTGTGGCAGATCGTGGTGGCGGCGCAGGCCAAGGTGCACGCGCACCCCGTGCGGGCGGATCGCTTCTATGCTCAGCCGTGCGCCGATGCTGGCGGCGCGCTCGCGGATAATCGCCAGGCCGAAATGGTTGTGCTCGTCGCAGGCCGGGATCAAGCCGATGCCATCGTCTTCCACCGACACCGAGGCGTCGCCGTCCTGGGTCTGGCGCAGTTCGATGCGCACGTGGCGCGCGTGGGAATGCCGCACCGCATTGGCCAGGGCCTCGCGAATGATCTGCAGGATCTGCAATTCGGTTTCCGGGCTCAGGGCGTCGTCGGCCAGGCGGTTGTCGAGTTCGAAGACAATGATGCAGCGCCGCGAGAACTCCGCGACCGAATCGGCCAGGGCCTGGCGCAGCGAGCGCCCGTCCATGGTCAGACGCGCACTGGTGATCAGCTCGCGCACCTGGCGTTGCAGTTGGCTCAGGCCGGTGCACAAGTCCTGCAGTGCCGGCTCGCCCAGCTGCGACTGCAAGCCATGGGCCTGGAACGACAGGTAGCCCAACTGCTGCGCCACCGAATCGTGCAGCTCACGGGCCAGGGCGCCGTGGCGGGAGGTCGCCTGTTTGCGCTGCTGCTCACGGTTGTGGCTGCGCAGGCGTACGCTCACGCCTACCGCCTGCGCCGCCTCTTCCAGTAACTGGCGCCAACTGGCACCGGCGCGCCGGGGGGTGTCGAGCAGCAATGCGCCCTTTTCACCCTCGGGCAAGGCGCACACCAGACGGTGCACGCCCCGTTGCCGGCAAGGTCCGCAGGCTTGGGGAGCGTCCGTCACGCTGGCGTCGCGCCAGGGGCAACGCGCGACCGCCTGGCAGCCGTCGACCCACCCTCGCCGCGTCGGGCCCAGGTCTTCGCCGCCGAGGATCAGGTTAAGCCGGGCAGGCGGCAGCAGTGCGTCGAAACGGTCCAGGAAACCCGACAAGGCACCGTCAGCGTGCAGGGGCAACCCGGCCAACAACCTGCGCACGCTGCGCGCCTGTTCGGCGCGTACAGGCCCCAACCAGAGCGGCCAGCCTTTTGGTCGTGTCAGCACTCTTTGATAACTCCCCGTCCGGTTGCTCTGTGTGGTCGAAAGGCCCAGCAACTTCCATGCCCCGAATGGCCGGCGCGCAAGGCTTATCTCCAAAGGCATAGCCCTTTTTCCAGATTGAGAAGATTTTCCCCATAGGAAAGTATCTCTCCCAACAGGAAACAAACACACACCGTGGAGAGCCCGCATGACGCCTACCCGCAGCCGCCCCATCGTGGTGATGCAATCAGCCGCCGCCAGCGCAGCGTTCATCAGCGAACTGCACATGCCCGTGCTGTTGAACGGCGAACACCCCGAGTTTGCGCGACGCCTGCAACAGGCGCTGGCCAGCGCCACCGTGGGCTGCCGGCTCTACCTGCTGGGCGACGAAGCCTTTATCTGGCGTGTGCACGGCGAGGCCCGCGTCGCTGGCCTGGAACACGACGAGATCGACATGACCTGCATCCCCGGCCTGCGCCAGGTGTATTGCGCACACTGCGGCCTGACCCAGGCGGCCGGGCCGGAGCCGCTGTTGAACTGCATCGGCTGCCACGTCGGGCTGGAGGTCCGCACGCATTTTTCCCGGCGCCTGGGGGCGTATCTCGGCGTGTGCATCAACCCCGACCAACCCTACGCGGGGTTCCAGCCATGAGCGCGGCCCTCAACGTCCAGGTCAGCGCCGCACGCATGCTCACGCCGGTGGTGCGCGAATTCACCCTGACGCCCGCCACGGGCAGCCTGCCCGGCTTCTCGCCCGGCAGCCACGTGCAGGTGCACCTGCCGCTGGGCGAGGGCACGGTGCGCAACGCCTATTCACTCACCAGCGACCCGGCGCACACCCAGCACTACCGCATCGCCGTGCGCCTGCAAGATGCCTCGCGCGGTGGCTCGCAGTACCTGCACAGGCAGGTGCAGGTCGGCGACACCCTGCAGATTTCACCACCGGCCAATCTGTTCGCGCCCCATGGCACCGCGCACCTGCATATCCTCATCGCCGCCGGGATCGGGATCACGCCGTTCATGGCCTATATCGCCGCGATGGAACAACAGCAGGCCAACTTCGAGCTGCATTACCTGTTCCGCCGGGGCCTCAGCGACGCCTATCTCGACGAGCTGCAACAGCGTCTCGGCCCGCGCCTGCACACCTACGACCGGCGCCCGGACCTTAACCCAATCCTCGGCAACCGGCCGCTGGGCAGCCACGTCTACACCTGTGGCCCGCAGCCCTTGCTCGAGGCGGTTGAGCAACACGCCACACGCCTCGGTTGGCCGAGCAGGCGTGTGCATTCGGAAGCCTTCAAGGGCGCACAACCCGGCCAGCCATTCGACCTGCAGCTGCTGCGCAGCGGCCGACGCCTGCGGGTCGAGGCCGAGCAAAGCCTGCTCGAAGCCCTGGAACACGCCGGACTACAGGTGCCCAACCTGTGCCGTGGCGGAGTCTGCGGCCAGTGCATCACGCGCCACCAGGGCGGCGCCATCGAACACCGCGACAGCTTCCTCAGCCCGGCCGAGCAGGCCGACTTTCTGATGCCCTGCGTCTCGCGCGGCAGCGGCCCCTGCGTTTCGCTGGACCTATAGGAGTGAGTGCCATGCCCCTGCAAACGAGCCCCGTGCTGAGCTATCGCGACGATTTCAGCTTTCGCAACAGCCCGGCAGCGATCCGGCGTTTCCCCTTTCCCTTTATCGAGGACAGCTACCTGTACTCGGTAAACATCGAACCGGCCATCTCCCGCGACCCCGGCTCGATCTATGAGCACGCCTTCGACATCGACGAGCACTACCGCTCGGAAATGGCCGAGCGCGCCCTGGTGCTGGACAAGGACCCACGCCGCTACCTGGTGATGCCCCACATGCAAGTGGCGGCCTGGGATGCGCTGCAGATGATCATGGAACACCTGGCCGCCGACTACCCGCAGTCGTTCAGCCTGACGCAAAACGGCGAGCGCTGGCAGTGGCGCAACCACCTGTTGGACATCGACCAGGCCTTCATCTTCGGCGATGCCAGCAGCCTGCCCTGTGCGCCGCTGGAGTACATCGGCCGCCAGGTGCAGGGGGATTTCGCCCTGCTCGACCAGCGCGACGGCGACCTGTACATGGACGCCGGCCTGGTCACCAGCCCGGCCGACTGGTCGCTGGCGTTCGACGCCGGCATGAGTTTCAAGCAATGGCACGCACCGGTGCCCATGGCCCATCAGATGGGCGTGTTCGAACGGGCGCTGAAGTACCTGCTCAACCTGCAGGTCGGCCAGCCGGTACGGCGCTTGAACTGGACCCTGACCATCAACCCGCGCCTGGATTCGTCGCCGGAAACCTTCCATGAATGGGGCGCCGATCGCGGCCGGATCACCGCGCAGAACGTCGGCCAGCAGGTGCACCTGCGGGTCGAGCTGCAAGTGATGGCGCGCCTGCCGCGCAGCCACGCGGTGATGTTCAGCATCCGCACCTACCTGATCAGCCTGGACGAACTGGTCACGCAACCCGGCTGGGGCTGTCGCCTGCACCGTGTGCTGCGCGACCTGCCCGACCCCATCGCCGACTACAAGGGCATGACCCGCTACCGCCACACGCTGGTCGAGTGGCTGAGCCAGTTCGACCCACAGGCCTGATGCCCCTTCTTCTACGACAAGGAACCTCACATGACCCACTCATGGCGTATTTCTGCATTGGCCGACCGGCACCGCGCCCTCGGCTCCCACCTCGAAGACTGGAACGGCATGGGCACTGCCTGGACCTACAGCAGTGACCTCGCCGACCACCACCAGGCGATCCGCACCCGCGCCGGCCTGATGGACGTGTCCGGCCTGAAAAAAGTCCATTACGTGGGGCCCCACGCCGAGAGCCTGTTGCAGTGGGCTACCACCCGCGACATCGCCAAGCTCTACCCGGGCAAATCGGTGTATGCCTCGATGCTCGACGAGGACGGCAAGTTCGTCGATGACTGCATCGTCTACCGCACCGGCCCCAACGCGTTCATGGTGGTGCATGGCGCCGGCACCGGGCATGAAATGCTCGTGCGCTCGGCCCAGGGCCGGCAAGTGGCGGTGCTGTTCGATGACGACCTGCACGACCTGTCGCTGCAAGGTCCGCTGGCGGTGGATTTCCTCGCCGAACACGTGCCGGGCATCCGCCAACTGGCGTACTTCCACCACCTGCAAACCCGCCTGTTCGACCGCCCGGTGATGATCTCGCGCACCGGCTACACCGGCGAACGTGGCTATGAGATTTTCTGCAAGGCCGCCGATGCGCCGTTCCTGTGGGACAGCATCCTCGAACAAGGCGCGAGCCTGGGGATCATCCCCTGCGCCTTCACCGCCCTGGACTGGCTGCGGGTGGAAAGCTCGCTGATGTTTTTCCCCTACGACAACTCGCAGATGTACCCCTTCGCCGACCAGAAGGCCGGCGACACCCTCTGGGAAATGGGCCTGGATTTCACTGTTTCACCTGGCAAGAACGCCTTCCGTGGCGCCGAAGAACACCTGCGCCTGCGCGGCCAGGAGCGCTTCAAAATCACCGGCGTGCTGCTTGAGGGCGTCCGCGCCGCCGAGGCCGGCGACACTGTGTGGCAAGGCAACCAACAAGTCGGCGTGATCACCTGCGGCATGTATTCACGCCTGAGCAAACGCTCGATGGCCATCGCGCGCATGAGCGTCGCCTGTTCCGAACCCGGTATTGCCTTGCAGGTTCGCGGCAGCCTTGAGGCCAGCGCCAGCACCCACGCCCTGCCCTTCGACGACCCGCAGAAAACCAAGCGCACGGCCAAGGGCTGAGCCTTCCTTCACTGAACTCAGGAGCTTTCGATGGACGCCTCCCGCGAACATTACATTCTCAAGATCACCTGCCCGGCGGCGTCCGGGATCGTCGCCGCGATCAGCGCGTGCCTGGCCCAACAGCAGTGCTACATCAGCGAGCTGGCGCAGTTCGACGATGAGTTCACCGGGCAGTTTTTCATGCGCGCGGTGTTCCGTTTCAACACCGGCGTGAGCGGCGACATCGGCGCCCTGCGCAAAGGCCTCGGCGACCTGGCCGGTGGCTTCGACATGCACTGGCAGTTGTTCAGCTCGCGCCAACCGACCCGCGTGCTGCTGATGGTCAGCAAGTTCGACCACTGCCTCACCGACCTGCTCTACCGCCACCGCAAGGGCGAGATGGACATGCACATCACCGCCGTGGTCTCCAACCACCTGGACCTGCGGGCGATGGCCGAACGCGAAGGCATCCGCTTCATCTACCTGCCGATCACCCAGGACACCAAGGCCGGCCAGGAAGCCGAGCTGATGCGCATCGTCGAAGACACCCAGACCGACCTGGTGGTGCTCGCGCGCTACATGCAGATCCTGTCCGACGGCCTGTGCCAGCAACTGTCGGGCCGGGCGATCAATATCCACCACTCGTTCCTCCCAGGATTCAAGGGCGCCAAGCCGTATCACCAAGCCTATGACCGTGGCGTCAAGCTGATCGGCGCCACCGCCCACTACGTCACCAGCGACCTGGATGAAGGCCCGATCATCGAGCAGGAAATCCAGCGCGTCGACCATACCCACCTGCCCGACTCGCTGGTCGCCATCGGCCGCGACACCGAAACCGTGGCCCTTTCCAAAGCCCTGAAATACCACCTGGAACACCGGGTGTTCATCAACCAGGACAAGACAGTGATCTTTCGCTGAAACCTTCAGGAGGCACGCTCATGACCCTACGTGTTGCAATCATCGGTGCCGGCCCATGCGGCCTGGCGCAACTTCGCGCGTTCCAGTCGGCCCGCGACAAAGGCGCCGCCATCCCTGAGCTGGTGTGCTTTGAAAAACAGCAGGACTGGGGTGGCATGTGGAACTACACCTGGCGCACCGGCCTCGACGAGAACGGCGAGCCGGTGCACGGCAGCATGTACCGCTACCTGTGGTCCAACGGCCCCAAGGAATGCCTGGAGTTCGCCGACTACACCTTCGAAGAGCATTTCGGCCGGCCCATCGGTTCCTACCCGCCGCGTGAAGTGCTGTGGGACTACATCAAGGGCCGCGTGGAAAAGGCCGGCGTGCGCGACTACATCCGCTTCAACAATGTGGTGCGCCAAGTCACCTTCGACGAACAGAGCCAGCGCTTCACCCTCTACGCCCACGACTACACCAGCGACACCTTGACCTGTGAAGCATTCGACTACGTGATCAACGCCTGCGGCCACTTCTCCACGCCCAAGGTGCCGTACTTCGAAGGCTTCGAACAGTTCGCCGGGCGCATCCTGCATGCCCACGATTTTCGCGAGGCGCTGGAGTTCAAGGACAAGGACCTGCTGATCGTCGGCAGCAGCTATTCGGCCGAGGACATCGGCTCGCAATGCTACAAATACGGCGCGCGCAGCATCACCAGTTGCTACCGCAGCGCGCCCATGGGCTATGCCTGGCCGGATAACTGGGAAGAAAAACCGCTGCTCCAGCGCCTGGAAAACAACCGCGCGTACTTTGTCGATGGCAGCAGCAAGCACATCGACGCGGTGATCCTGTGCACCGGCTACAAGCACCACTTCCCGTTCCTGCCCGATGCACTGAGCCTCAAGACCGACAACCGCCTGTGGCCGATGAATCTCTACAAGGGCGTGTTCTGGGAACCCAATCCCCGCCTGATCTACCTCGGCATGCAGGACCAGTGGTACTCCTTCAACATGTTCGACGCCCAGGCCTGGTATGCCCGCGATGTGATCCTCGGGCGCATTCAACTGCCCGGCCACGCCGACATGGTCGCCGACAGCCAAGCGTGGCACGCACGGGAACAGGCCCTGGAAACCAACCAGCAGATGTTCGAGTACCAGGGCGCCTATATCCAGCAACTGGTGGACGCCACCGACTACCCGAATTTCGACATCGCCGCCGTCAACGAAACCTTCCTGCACTGGAAGCACGACAAGGCGGAAAACATCATGGGCTATCGCGACAAGTCCTATCGCTCGCTGATGACCGGCACCCAGTCGCCGCCGCACCACACGCCGTGGTTGCAGGCCCTGGATGACTCGATGGCGGCGTACCTGGGCGAGCCCACGATCCCCATCAAGTCGGTCGGCTGATGATGAATGCACCGCGTGTTTCCCATCCCCGCGAACCCGGGCTGTTTGCCCGCGCGCCGAACCTGGAACGCTACCGCGTGGCCGCCGGCGGCGTGACTCTGGTCGACTTGCAGCCCGGCGACGGCCTGCAAGTGATCGACGTCGAAGGCCGGCAAACCTGCGCACTGCTGGCCCTCGACGCCGGCGGCCGCAGCGCCCTGGCGAGCTGGGGCCTGAGCGGGTCAACGGCGTGCAGCGTGCCTGGGCGTATCGGCCAGGCGCTCCAGCGGCGCGGCATCGATGCACAGGCCTTGCCGCTGGCGGCCTGGCTATGGGACGCCGACAGCCCGCCCGGCCACAGCTGGCAGTTTGTCGCCGAGGACGCGCTGCTGGTGATCGTCGTCGCCCCCGCCGAGGCCACCGCCGTCGACCGGCAATACCGGCCCAGCGAGCTGCGTCTGATAGTGACGCGGGCCAATCCATCGCCGCTGCTGCTGCCGGCCCTGCCCGAGCCGTTGGGCGATGTACTCGACGAATTCACCCTGCGGGCGGGCACGGCCCACGACTACACCGTCGCCAAAGGGCAGTACATCCAGGTGCTGGACGTCGCGGGCCGCCAGTGTTCGGACTTCGTCGCCCTCGACCGGCGCGCCCTGGATCGCGGCGTCGAGCTGGACCTGGACCAGACCGTCACGCGCACCCTGAACGGCAGCGCCTACCCGGCACCGGGGCTGTTTTCGAAGTTTTTCGACCGCCATATGCAACCGATGCTGGAGGTGGTGCAAGACACGGTCGGGCGCCACGATTCATTCGCCCTGGCCTGCGCGGCGCGCTACTACGAAACCCATGGCTATTTCGGGCACGACAACTGCAGCGACAACCTCAGCCGCGTCCTCGCCCCCCATGGCGTGCAGGCGCGCAACGGCTGGCCGGCGATCAATTTCTTCTTCAACACCGGTATCGATGCGCACCAGCAGATGACCCTGGATGAACCCTGGTCACGGCCCGGCGATTATGTGCTGCTGCGGGCCATGACCGACCTGCTGTGTGGCAGTACCTCGTGCCCGGATGACATTGACCCGGCCAATGGCTGGAACCCGACCGATATCCATGTCCGCATCTACAGCGAGAAGGAGCGTTTTTCCATCGCCATGAGCACTCGAACCACGGCGGATGCCGACCCGATCCTCACCCGTGAGTCCGCGTTTCACTCACGTACCCGCGCCCTCACCGGCAGCTTCACCGACTACCGCAATTGGTGGCTGCCGCTGCGCTACGACGGTTACGGCGTCACCGAGGAATACCTCGGTTGCCGCGAACGGGTGGCGGTGATGGACCTGACCGCCCTGCGCAAATTCGAAATCATCGGCCCCGACGCCGAAGCCCTGTTGCAGTACTGCCTGACCCGCGACATACGGCGCCTGGCGGTGGGCCAGGTGGTGTATTCGGCGATGTGCCACGCCCACGGCGGCATGCTCGACGACGGTACCCTGCTGCGCCTGGGCCCGGACAACTTCCGCTGGATCTGCGGCGAAGACTACGCCGGCGTGTGGTTGCGCGAGCAGGCACAGAAACTGGGCATGAAGGTGTGGGTCAAGTCCGCCAGCGAGCAGATTCACAACCTGGCGGTGCAGGGGCCGCTGAGTCGCGAGCTGCTCAAGCAGATGGTCTGGACCCCGCCCACGCAACCGAGTGTGGAAACCCTCGGCTGGTTTCGCTTCCTGGTCGGTCGATTGGACGGTTTCGACGGCTGCCCGTTGATGATTTCGCGCACCGGCTACACCGGCGAACTGGGCTTTGAGGTGTGGTGCCAGCCCGAAGACGCCGAACGGGTCTGGGACCGCATCTGGCAACTCGGCCAACCCTTGGGGCTGGTGCCCCTGGGCCTGGAAGCCCTGGACCTGCTGCGCATCGAAGCCGGGCTGATTTTCGCCGGCTACGAGTTCAGCGACCAGACCGATCCGTTCGAGGCCGGTATCGGTTTCAGCGTGCCGCTCAAGAGCAAGACCGATGACTTTATCGGTCGCGACGCCCTGCTGCGGCGCAGCGCACACCCCAGCCACAAGCTGGTCGGCCTGCACCTGAGCGGCAACGAGACCGCCCACCATGGCGACCCGGTGTACCAGGGCCGAGCCCAGGTCGGGGTGATCACCAGTGCCTGCCGCTCACCGCTGCTGGCCAGCAATATCGCGTTGTGCCGGGTCGACGTGAGCTGCGCCGAGCCCGGCACTGAACTTGAGATTGGCAAAGTCGATGGCCTGCAGAAGCGCATCAGCGCCACGGTCAGCGCAGCGATTTTCTACGACCCGGACAAAAGCCGGGTGCGCAGCTGATCGTCCCGAAACGTGTGTGCCAACCCATTTTGACTGCCCCAACCTAACCGCTATTCAGACATGGGAATACGAAGATGGAAGCGACGACGTTCGAGGCTGTACCGCAGGCTGCCGGCTCGGTGGGCAGCCTGCACCGCAAGATCGACTGGCGCGGGGCCTTCTGGGTCGCCAGTGGCGTGCCCGCGCTGGTGTTGTTCTCCATCGGTGCGATCGCCGCCACGGTGGGCAAACCGGCATGGATCGTGTGGATCGTGTCGATCCTGTTCGGGTTTATACAGGCCTTCACCTACGCCGAGATCGCCGGGCTGTTCCCGCACAAATCCGGCGGCGCCTCGGTGTACGGCGCGGTGGCGTGGGTGCGCTACAGCAAGCTGATCGCACCGGTGTCAGTGTGGTGCAACTGGCTGGCCTGGTCGCCGGTGCTGTCCATCGGTTCGGGGCTGGCGGCGGGGTATATCCTCACGGCGCTGTTTCCCGCCGATGCGTTGATCAACACCTGGCAACTGACCCTGCTGGACCTGGGCTGGGTCAAGAGCGGCCTGTCGTTGCGCATCAACGCGACGTTCGCCATTGGTTTGTTGATTTTGCTCACGGTGTTTGCCGTGCAGCACGGCGGCATCCTGCGGTCGGCGCGCCTGACCCTGGTGCTCGGCGTCACCTCGTTGATTCCGCTGCTGCTGGTGGGCGTGGTGCCGTTGTTCACCGGGGATGCGACCCAGGCCAACTTCCTGCCGCTGTACCCCCTGGCCCATGATGCGGCCGGGCAAGTCATCGATGGGCCGTGGGATATGTCCGGCTGGTCACTGATGGCCGGTGGGCTGTTCATGGCGGCGTGGTCCACCTACGGCTTTGAAACGGCGGTGTGCTACACCCGCGAATTCAAGGACCCCAAGCGCGACACCTTCAAGGCGATCTTCTACGCCGGCCTGCTGTGCATCCTGGTGTTCACCCTGGTGCCGCTGGCGTTCCAAGGCAGCCTCGGGCTGGGCCAACTGGTAACGCCGGCGGTGCTCGACGCCAGTGGCGCAATCGTGACGCCCGCGGTGTACAGCGGCCTGCTCTCGCCCGCGATCTACAGCGGCATGGGCGTTGGCCAGGTGATGGCCGACAGCATCGGCGGCGGCAAGGTGGTGGCCAATGTCGTGCTGATCATGCTGGTGCTGGCGACGTTGCTGGCGATCATGACCTCGATGTCCGGTTCGTCGCGCACCCTGTACCAGGCCTCGGTGGATGGCTGGCTGCCCAAGTACTTGGGGCGCACCAACGAACATGGTGCGCCAACCGCGGCGATGTGGACCGACCTGTCGTTCAACCTGCTGCTGTTGCTGATGTCGGACTACGTATTCGTGCTTGCGGCGTCCAACGTCAGCTACATCATCTTCAACTTCCTCAACCTCAATGCCGGCTGGATCCACCGCCTGGACCGCCCCGACTGGGTGCGCCCGTACAAAGCCCCCACCGTGCTGCTGGCGGCCGGCGGCGTGCTGAGTTTCGTCAACCTGGCCTGCATGGGCCTGGGCGCGGACATTTGGGGCGCAGGCACGCTGGTCACCGGCTTGCTGTTGGCGCTGCTGATCCTGCCGGTGTTCTGCTACCGCCACTATGTACAGGACAAGGGCCGCTTCCCTGCCGCCATGCTCACCGACCTGTATATCCAGGCCGATGACGGCCAGCGCCGCGCCGGCTGGCTGCCCTATGCCACGCTGGTCGCCGGTGTGCTGGTGGTGTATGCCTGCCATCAACTGGTAGCCTGAGCCTTCCGGCCTGCCTATGGCTGAGGGAGTCTTATCCCTCAGCGCCTTATTTCCCCAGACAACGGTGACGCTTTTGACCAGCTCTCTCCCCACGCTTGCCCGCGATATCGACGGCAAGGCCATCTCTGCCCAGGTGCTCGACGAGGTTCGCGAAGAGGTCCTGCTGCTCGCCTCGCAGCAAATCTACCCGGCCCTGGCGGTATTGCTGGTGGGCGATGACCCGGCCAGCCACGTCTACGTGCGCAATAAGCTGCTGCGGGCCAAGGAAGTCGGGATTCGCTCCCTGGAATACCGGCTGCCGGAGGATGCCAGCCAGACGCAGGTGCTCGACCTGCTTGCCCAGTTGAACGCCGACACGACGGTCAACGGCATCCTGGTGCAGTTACCGCTGCCGGCGCATATCGACGAAGCGGCAGTGATCCACGCGATCGACCCGATCAAGGATGTGGATGGCTTCCACCGCGAAAACGTCGGTGGCCTGGTGCAAGGCATCGAGGTGCTCACGCCCTGCACGCCCAGCGGCTGCATGCGCCTGCTGCACGAAACCTGTGGCGACTTGAGCGGCTTGCACGCGGTGGTGATCGGTCGTTCGAACATTGTCGGCAAACCCATGGCAACCCTGCTGCTGCAGGCCAACTGCTCGGTCAGCGTGGTGCACTCGCGCAGCGTCGATGCACCGGCGCTGTGCCGTTTGGCCGACATCGTCGTCGCCGCCGTAGGCCGGCCGCAGTTGATCGATGCCAGTTGGCTCAAGCCCGGCGCATTGGTCATTGATGTGGGGATCAACCGCATCACCACCGAGACCGGCACACGGTTGGTGGGGGATGTGGATTACGCCAGCGCACGCACCGTGGCCAGCGCAATCACACCGGTGCCCGGCGGTGTGGGGCCAATGACGATTGCCTACCTGCTGAAGAACACCCTGGTGGCGAGCCAGCTGCAACGCAGCAAGGCAAATGCGGGAGGGAACTTGCCCCCGATGGCCGTGGCTCAGCTACAACCAAGCTGACTGGCAGACCGCTGTAGGCGCCTAGGTATCCACAACGCTAACCACGATGCGAAGCGAGCCGCTCTTGATCTTGCTTTAGATCTTGATCTTGATCTCAGGCGCCCCGTTAACCACGCTGGCCGAGCGCAGGCTTGAATCCGTGGGTAACCCGGCAGGACGCCGGGTTAGCCGTCCTGGGCCAGGGATGGCCCATGACGGCGGCCCACGGATTCAAGCCTGCGTTCGGGCATACCGAGCCTAGGCGAGGTACCGAGTGGTGGGGCAAGACCTTTTGGTTACTTTTGGGGCGTTTGCCAAAAGTGACCCGCCGTAAGGGCGGAACCCATAGCGGCCGTGACCGCAGCAACGGATATGTACTCGAACTGATCCAACATCCTGGTCGGCTGTCAGGCCGCCATCGGGAGCAAGCCCCCTCCCACATTTAGGTAGCGGGGCATCAGTTAGATAGTCGTCGGCTCCTGAGCCATCACGGAAGCAAGCTCCCCTCCTACATTTTGAGCTGCGTTTACTCAGGGAAAATGATCAGTGGTTGTAGGCCCGCTCATTATGCTCGGCCAGGTCCAACCCCATCTCCTCCACCGACTCATGGGCACGCAAGCCAACCAGGGCATTGACCCCCTTGAGGATGATCCAACTGATCACAAAACAGTACACCGTAGTCAGCAGCACCCCCTTGAGCTGGGCAACCACCTGCCCGCCCATGGTCACACCTTCCACCAAGCCCCCATGGACGGTACACAGAACACGCCAGTCAACACCGCGCCAATCATCCCGCCAATGCCGTGCAGGCCGAACACGTCGAGGCTGTCGTCGTAGCCGAAACGGCGCTTCAACACCGTCACGCTCAAGTAGCAGAACACCCCGCACAACAAGCCGATGGCCAACGCACCGCCGACGCCCACGTAGGCACACGCCGGGGTGATCCCCACCAGGCCGGCCAACGCGCCGCTGGCCAGGCCGAGGGCACTGGGCTTGCCGACCTTGAACCACTCGGTGAACATCCAGCCGAGAATCCCCGCGCAGGCGCCCAACTGAGTGTTGAGCATGACGATGCCCGAGGTGCCGCTGAGGCCGCCACCGGAGCCGATATTGAAGCCGAACCAGCCGACCCAGAGCATCGCCGCGCCGGCCATGGTCAGGCTGAGGTTATGCGCCGGCATCGGCGTGTTCTGGTAGCCCTTGCGCTTGCCGAGGATCAGGCACGCAGCGAGCGCAGCCACACCGGCATTGATGTGCACGGCGGTGCCGCCGGCAAAGTCGAGCACGCCCCAGTTATGCATCAAGGCCCCCGAACCGCCCCAGACCATATGCGCCACCGGGGCATAGACCAGGGTGAACCAGATGGCCATGAACAGCAGCGCCGCCGAGAACTTCATGCGTTCGGCAAAGGCGCCGGCGATCAGGGCCGGGGTGATGATGGCGAAGGTCATCTGGAAGGTCACGAACACCCCTTCCGGAATATCCCCCACCAGGCTCTCCGGGGTCATGCCCGCCAGGAAGGCGCGGCTCAGGCCGCCGACAAAACTGTTGAAGGTCACCTGCCCTTCGACCATGCCGGTGGTGTCGACCACCATGCTGTAGCCGTAGATCACCCACAGCACGCCCACCAAGCCGGCAATGCCGAAGCACTGGGTGAACAGCGAAAGCATGTTTTTCGCACGGACCAGGCCACCGTAGAACAACGCGAGCCCCGGCAAGCACATGAACAGCACCAGCACGGCGGCGGTGACCATCCAGGCGGTGCTGCCGGTGTTCAAGGTGGGGGCGTCGGCGGCCTGGGCGAGGGGCACAAGTGCACCGGTCGCCAATAAGCCAATAAGGGATTTGCCGAGAAGACGATTGATCATGTTCAAAGCTCCTGCAACAGAAGTGTGTAGGAGCGAGCTTGCTCGCGAAAAACGTCCAGGCAACGCGTTCATCCAGGGTGCCAGCGTTATCGTTGACGATCTTCGCGAGCAAGCTCGCTCCTACAGGGGGGGTAAACTCAGTAACCGGAACCCGGCACCCAACTGGTCCCCGCCAGCGGCACCCGCGCCATGGCGGCCGATTCCACTGTCAGCGCCACCAGGTCCTCGGGGTCGAGGTTGTGCAGGTGCGACTTGCCGCACGCACGGGCCATGGTCTGCGCCTCCAGCACCATCACCCGCAGGTAGTTGGCCAACCGCCGCCCGCCTTCCACCGGGTCGAGGCGCTTGGACAGCTCCGGGTCCTGGGTGGTGATGCCGGCCGGGTCGCGGCCGTTTTGCCAGTCGTCATAGAAGCCGGCGGCCGAGCCGATCTTTTTCAGTTCCGCGTCCAGCCGTGGGTGGTTGTCACCCAGGGCAATCAGCGCCGCCGTGCCGATGGCGACCGCATCCGCGCCCATCGCCATGGCCTTGGCCACATCGGCACCGTTGCGGATCCCGCCCGACACGATCAACTGGACCTTGCGGTGCATGCCCATCTCTTGCAAAGCCTGTACCGCTTGCGGGATGGCCGATAAAATCGGGATGCCCACATGCTCGATAAACACTTCCTGGGTCGCGGCGGTGCCGCCTTGCATGCCGTCGAGCACGATCACATCGGCACCGGCCTTGACCGCCAGCTTCACGTCGTAATACGGCCGGCTCGCGCCGATTTTCACGTAGATCGGTTTTTCCCAATCGGTGATTTCGCGCAGCTCGGCAATCTTGATCGCCAGGTCGTCGGGGCCGGTCCAGTCCGGGTGGCGGCAGGCGCTGCGCTGGTCCACGCCGATCGGCAAGGTGCGCATGCCGGCCACACGCTCGGTGACTTTCATGCCGAGCAACATGCCGCCACCGCCGGGCTTGGCGCCCTGGCCGAGGACGATCTCGATGGCGTCGGCCTTGCGCAAATCATCCGGGTTCATGCCGTAGCGTGATGGCAGGTACTGATACACCAGGTGCTGGGACTGGCCGCGCTCTTCCGGGGTCATGCCGCCGTCACCGGTGGTGGTGCTGGTGCCGGCGATGGTCGCGCCACGGCCCAGGGCTTCCTTGGCGTTGGCCGACAATGCACCGAAACTCATACCGGCGATGGTCACCGGGATCTTCAGGTGGATCGGCTTCTTGGCGAAGCGGTTGCCGAGGATCACATCGGTGCCGCACTTCTCGCGATAGCCTTCCAGCGGGTAGCGCGACACGCTGGCGCCGAGCAGCAGCAAGTCATCGAAGTGCGGCAGCTTGCGCTTGGTGCCGCCACCGCGAATGTCGTAGATGCCGGTTTCGGCGGCACGCTGGATTTCCTGGATGGTCAGGCGGTCGAAGGTGGCCGACTCGCGCAGGACCGGAGGGGTTTGTTCAGTCATGGTGGAGCTCCTGATCAGTACGCGGAGGCGTTATCGACTTTGAAGTTGTAGAGTTGACGGGCCGAGCCGTAGCGCTTGAAATCCGCCGCCTGGTGGGCGAAACCGGCGCGGTCGAGCAGTTCCTGCAACTCTTGCAGGTGCTCGCTGCGCATCTCTTTTTCGACGCAGTCCGAGCCCAGGGACTCCACCGTGCCTTTCACGTAGATATGGGTTTCGTAGAGCGAATCTCCCAGCGCATCGCCGGCGTCGCCGCACACCACCAGGCGCCCGGCCTGGCCCATGAAGCAGCTCATATGGCCAATGCTGCCGCCGACGACGATGTCGATGCCCTTCATGGAGATCCCGCAACGCGCGCCCGCGTCGCCCTCGATCACCAGCAGACCGCCATGGGCCGTGGCCCCGGCCGCCTGGGACGCGCTGCCTTTGACGCGCACCGAGCCGGACATCATGTTCTCGGCGCAGCCCACGCCGACATTGCCGTGCACGGTGATCGAGGCCTGCTGGTTCATGCCCGCGCAGTAGTAGCCGGCGTGGCCCTCGATATCAATGGACACGGCCTGGTTCACCCCCACCGCGAGGTTGTGCTTGCCGTTGGAATGGGTCACGCGCCACTCGTTGTCGATGGCCTGGGCGTGCAGCGCCTGGTTGAGGTCACGCACGGTGGCGGTGGAAAGATCGATGGTTTTCATGTGTGCGCTCCTTAAGCTGACGGGCGTTCCCAGATGTACAACGTGGCCGGTGCCGGCTCCCAGATCCGCGCGTTCTCGATGCCCGGCAGGCTCGACAGCGCCTGGTATTCGGAGGCCATGGCGACGTAGTCGTCGGTCTCGGCCAAGATCGCCGGCTTGCACGCAATCGGGTCGCGGATCACCGCAAAGCCGTTGCGCGTGCCGATGGCGAAGGTGAAGAAGCCGTCGAGGTCTTCCAGGGAATGGTCCAGCGCCTCTTTGAGCGAGTCGCCCTGTTGCAGGCGCCAGGTCAGGTAGCCGGCGGCGACTTCGGTGTCGTTGTCGGTTTCGAAGTGGATACCTTCGCGCTTGAGTTCCTGGCGCAGGCGGAAGTGGTTGGACAGCGAGCCGTTGTGCACCAGGCACAGGTCGGCGCCGGTGGAAAACGGGTGACTGCCCTCCATGGTCACCGCGCTTTCCGTGGCCATGCGGGTGTGGCCGATGATGTGGCTGCCCTGCATGTTTGCCAGGCCGAAACGCTGGGAAATTTCCTGGGGCAGGCCCATGCCCTTGAGGATCTCGATGCTCTGCCCGGCGCTCATGATGCGCACGCTCGGCGCCAGTTCGGCCAGGGCCAGGCGCACCGGGGTTTCGTCGGCGTGGATCTTCAATACGGCGGCGCTGGCATTCTGGAACCAGTCCAGGGAACAGCCGAGGCGCCCTTCCAGCTCGCCCATCAAGCCTTTCCAATCGAAGGCTTCGGTGGTGGCTTGCAGGGTCAGCTTGACCCAGCCATCGGCGACTTCATCGCCGTAGATGGCGAAACCGGCGCTGTCCGGGCCACGGTCGGTCATGGCTTGCAGCATGGGTTCAAACAGCTGGCCGAGCTGGGGTTCCAGCTGCGGATTCTTCAGGTACAGGCCTACGATTCCACACATAACAAGTCTCCGTCACACGGTGTCAGAAAAATTCGGTATAGCGCTGGATTTCCCAGTCGCTCACATGGCGGCTGTACTCCACCCACTCCATGCGCTTGAGCTTGATGAACTCGCCCACGATCTGCGGGCCGAGCATTTCGGCGAACAGCGCGTCGGCTTCCAGCGCGTCGCAGGCTTCCTTGAGGGATTGCGGCAGGGTCTTGATGCCGCGCTCGGCGATCTGCTCGAGGCTCAGGCTGTAGAGGTTTTCGTTGCAGACGTGGTCGATTTCCAGCTGGCGATCGATACCGTCCAGGCCTGCGGCGATGATCGCGGCGCTGACCAGGTAGGGGTTGCAGCCGGCATCCGGCAGGCGGAACTCCAGGCGGCCATACGGCACGCGGACCATGGCCGAGCGGTTGTTGGCGCCAAACGCAATAAAGGCCGGGGCCCAGGTGGCACCGGACAACGAGTTGCCGACCACCAGGCGCTTGTAGGAGTTGACCGTGGGCGCGGCGAACGCACACAGCGCCGGGCCATGGGCGAGCAATCCGGCGGCGAAGTGATAGGCGAGTTTCGACAGGCCCATGCCGCTCGGGTCGCTGGCGTCATGGAACAGGTTTTTGTTATCAAAGCTGCTGATCGACAGGTGAAAGTGCATGCCGTTGCCGGCGCGTTTCGGGTCGGGCTTGGGCATGAAGGAGCAGATCATGCCCAGGTCATTGGCGATCTCGCCGGCGGCCATGCGGAAGAAGGTGAAACGGTCGGCGGAGGTCAAGGCGTCGCTGTAGGTGTAATTGATCTCGAACTGGCCGTTGGCGTCCTCGTGGTCGATTTGATAGACCTCGAAATCCACCGCCTGCAAGGCTTCGGTCAGGCGCTCGAGGAACACCCGCGAACGCGACAGGCCCTTGTAGTCGTAGCAAGGCTTGTCGAGGTTGTCGCTGGGGTCCACCAGTTGCAGCTTGCCCTGCTCGTCGCGGCGCATCAGGTTGAACTCGGGCTCCAGGCCGGTGTTCAGCGTCCAGCCCTTGTCCTGCAGGCGCTGCACTTGTTGCTGCAGCACGTAGCGGCTGTCGTAGGGATGAGGCTTGCCGTCGACATGCCCGACGCACACCACGCGCCCATAACCTGGCTGCCAGGGGACCGGGGTCAAGGTCGACAGATCGCCGCGCGCCATGAAGTCCGGGCCATGGGGTTCCATGCCCATGCCGCTGATGGCAAACCCGGCAAACCCCGCGCCCTCCTCGGCCACCGCCTTGAGCCCGCAGATGGGCACCGACTTGGTCTTGGCCGCACCGTGTATATCCACAAACTGCGCAAGCACGTATTTGATCCCGTGCTTATCGATGATGCGCTGGGTTTCTGCTGGCAACATTGCGTGTCACTCCTCGCGAAAGGCAAAACCGTGTGGGTGGGCCTAGGCTGTCTTTTTATTCCTAAAAAGAAAGTTAGTTTCCCTACAGGAATGCAATACCCTTGCCATAATCGCGATCGACACATCGAAGTGGGTGGAGCTGCGCTTTTGTGCTGTATATATGGGAAAATTCTTTTCCCCGCAGGAATACGCACAGCGGGGTGGCCTTCAAGCGCCAGACCTTGCACTTTCCCAGTGCGAAAATAATATTACTGAACGGAAACCGTGCAGGAGCCGATGATCATGTCCACCGAAACCGCCCCGCGCCTCAAGCTCGAGCAATACCTGGGGCTGCAGATCAAACGCCAGCGCCAGGCCCAGGACCTGAAGCTGTCCGACGTGGCGAAGATTGCCGATATCAGCCAGGGCATGTTGAGCAAGATCGAGAACGCCCAGGTCTCCACCAGCCTCGATACCTTGAGCCGCCTGTGCGATGTGCTCGGGCTGCCGCTGTCGAAATTATTCAGCGAATACGACCAGCAGGATGGCAGCGCCTTGCTGGTCAAGGCCGACCAGGGCATGGAAGTGGTGCGCCGGGGGACCGAGAAAGGGCATACCTATCACCTGCTCAACCACACGCGCGGACCGAAGAAGAGCTTCGAGGCGTACATGGTCAGCATGGATGACGCCAGTGAGGAGTTTCCGACCTTTGCCCATCCAGGGACGGAGTTTCTGCATTTGCTGGAGGGGGAGTTGATTTACCGGCATGGCAACCAGCTGTATCGGATGGAGGCCGGGGACAGCTTGACGTTTGAGGGCGAGATTCCCCATGGGCCGGAGGAGTTGGTGCGGGTGCCGATTCGGTTGTTGTCGATCATGAATTATGGGGGGGATAAGGAGTGATCGTGGGCATATCCGTTGTTCAGGTCACGGCCGGCTAAGATCAAACATCGGAGCAAGGTCTACCGGATGTATGCAGATCAACCTGTGGGAGGGGCGGTGCGACGGTTCGACTTGCCCCCGATTGCAGTGGGTCAGCCACAGATGCATCAACTGACACGCCCTCATCGGGGCATGGGTATCTACACAACTTTCAGGCTGAAAAATCTCTTTGGGGTGAGGGAGCTTGGTTCCGTGGCGGCCTTTGGGCCGACCGCTTTTTGGGGTTTGGGTGAGTACATATCCGTTGCTGCGGTAACGGCGGCTATTGGTTCCGCCCTTACGGCGGGTCACTTTGGAAAAGCCCCAAAGTAACCAAAGGGCTCTTGCCCCACCACTCGGTACCTCGCCTAGGCTCGGTATGCCCGAACGCAGGCTTGAATCCGTGGGCCGCCGTCATGGGCCATCCCTGGCCCAGGACGGCTAACCCGGCGTCCTGCCGGGTTACCCACGGATTCAAGCCTGCGTTCGGCCAGCGTGGTTAACGGGGCGCCTGAGATCAAGATCAAAAGCCAGAGCCAGAGCCAGAGCCAGAGCAGATCAAAAGATTGCTGACTTCGTCAGCGATTAAGGAAGTAGAAGCCACACCGCGTACGCTTCAATAATCAGGTCGGCTTTAAGGCCGCCTCGCTTTTGTTTTTGATTTGGCATCGCCCCGTCAAACACGCTGGCCGAACGCAGGCTTTGGAGCGTGGGTAACCCGGCAGGACGCCGGGTTAGCCGCGCTGGGCCATGGATGGCCCATCGCGGCGGCCCACGCTCCAAAGCCGGAGTGAGGGCATGCCGAGCCTAGGCGAGGCACCGAGTGTTGGGGCGAAGGCCTTTTGCTTACTTTTGGGCCTTTCCAAAAGTGAGCCGCCGTAAGGGCGGAACCCTAAGCCGCCGTTACCGCAGCAACGGATATGTACCCGGTCCAATCCAAAAAAATAGTCGGCCCAGAGGCCGCCATCGGGGGCAAGCCCCCCTCCCCCATTTCTAACCGCGTCCACCCGCGAGTGTGGGGCGAAGTCCTATAGTGACTGGTGGCGCCCAGCCCAAAAATTTCCCCTCAGTTAAAAAACTTTCCCAAAAACCCTGGACGCCCTGCCCCCATTCCCCTATAAAGCCACTTCAGGAATATTTTATTCCCCACAAGAAAACGCGCTCAAGGAATGAGCCTGCTGTCCTCAGACATTTTTTCGCTATGCGATGAGCTGCCGCCATCATCCCGAGGACGTGTCATGCAACACGAAAAAAACCATTTCATCATCAAGGTGACGTGCCCCGCCGTGTCCGGCATCGTCGCTGCCGTCACCACTTACCTGGCGGACAAGGCGTGCTACATCGGGGAAATGGCGCAGTTCGATGATGACTTCAGCGGCCGCTTTTTCATGCGTGCCGTGTTCCGTTTCAACGATGGCCACACAGGCGACCTGCAAGAGATCAGAGACGGTTTCGCCGATGTCGCCCAGGCCTTCGACATGCAGTGGGAGCTGCACGACACCCGCGAGCCGATGCGCGTGATGCTGATGGTGAGCAAGTTCGACCACTGCCTCACCGACCTGCTCTACCGCTACCACAAGGGCGAGATGGACATGACCATCACCGCCATCGTCTCCAACCACCTCGACCTGCGGCCGATGGCCGAGCGCGAGGGCATTCGCTTTATCTACCTGCCGGTGTCCAGGGACAACAAGGCCGCGCAGGAAACCGAGCTGATGAAGATCGTCGACGACACCCGCACCGAGCTGGTGGTGTTGGCGCGCTACATGCAGATCCTCTCCGACGACCTGTGCCGGCAACTGTCGGGGCGGGCGATCAATATCCACCATTCGTTCCTGCCCGGGTTCAAGGGTGCCAAGCCCTATCACCAGGCGTATCAACGCGGTGTGAAGTTGATCGGTGCCACCGCGCACTATGTGACCAGCGACCTGGATGAGGGCCCGATCATCGAGCAGGAAGTGCAGCGCGTCGACCACGTGTACAAGCCCGACGACCTGGTCGCCATCGGCCGCGACACCGAAACCGTGGCCCTGTCCAAGGCGGTCAAGTACCACCTGGAGCACCGGGTCTTCCTCAATCAGGACAGAACGGTGGTGTTCCGGTGAGCGCGCATAAACTGATCGACGGCAAAGCCGCCGCGGCGCGCGTGCTGCTGCAAGTGCGCGAGGACGTGGCGCGGCTGCATGGGCAGGCTATTCAACCGGCGCTGGCGGTGATCCTGGTGGGCAGCGACCCGGCCAGCCAGGTCTATGTGCGCAACAAGATCCTGCGCGCCGAAGAGGTGGGCATCCGCTCCGTGGAGCATCGCCTGCCCGGCGATACCAGCACCGAACACTTGTTGATCCTGATCGGCCAATTGAATGCCGACCCTGCGATCCACGGCGTCCTCCTGCAATTACCGTTGCCGGCGCAGATGGACGAACTGCGCGCCCTGGAGGCCATCGCGCCGGACAAGGACGTCGATGGGTTTCACAGCCAGAACGTCGGCGGCCTCAGCCAGGGCCGCGCAGTGCTCACGCCATGCACCCCGAGCGGTTGCCTGTATCTGTTGGAGCAAACCTGCGGCGACCTGCGTGGCAAACACGCGGTGGTAATCGGCCGTTCGAACATCGTCGGTAAGCCCATGGCCGCGCTGCTGCTCAAGGCGGATTGCTCGGTGACCGTGCTGCATTCGCGCAGCCACGACGCCCAGGCCCTGTGTCGCCAGGCCGATATCGTGATCGCCGCCGTGGGCCGCGCCCGCTTGATTGACGCGAGCTGGTTGAAGCCCGGCGCGGTGGTGATCGATGTCGGCATCAACCGCATCGACGACGACGGCCGCAGCCGCCTGGTGGGTGATGTCGACTTCGACAGCGCCCTGCCCCATGTCGCCGCCATCACCCCGGTGCCCGGCGGTGTCGGGCCGATGACCATTGCCTTCCTGATGAAAAACACCGTGGCCGCCGCCCTGGCGCAACACCACGCCCTACGCAGCCAATCGGAGGCCGTATGCCATTCAATCTATTGAAATACGGGCTGAGTTCGGAGTACCCGGTGGAGGTGGACCTGCCACCGCCCAAGGCACTCAAGTCGAGTTACGACGTGGTGATCATCGGCGCCGGTGGCCATGGCCTGGCGACGGCCTACTACCTGGCCAAGTACCACGGCATCACCAATATAGCGGTGCTGGAAAAGGCCTACCTGGGCGGCGGCAATACCGCGCGCAATACGGCGGTGATCCGCTCCAACTACCTCACCAGCGAAGGCGTTCGTTTCTATGCCGAGTCGGTGAAGATGTTCCAGTCGCTGTCCAACGAATTCGATTTCAACATCATGTACTCCGAGCGCGGCCAACTGACCCTGGCCCACACCGACGCCACCGTGCGTTCGTTCCGCCAGCGCGCCGAGGTCAACAAGCACTTCGGCGGGCGTACCGAGATGATCGACCGCCAGCAGATCCGCGAGCTGGTGCCCAGCCTCAACCTCGACCCCGGCCACTTGCCGGTGATCGCCGGGCTCTGGCATATCGACGGCGCGACCGCGCGTCACGATGCCGTGGCCTGGGGCTACGCCAAGCAGGCGGCCAAGCGCGGCGTGGAAATCCATCAGCTCACCGAAGTCCAGGACCTGATCATCGAAAACGGCGCCATCACCGCGGTGAAAACCAATCGCGGCACCATCCGGTGCGGCTGCGCGGTGCAGGCGATTGCCGGGCACAGCTCGCTGCTGATGGCCAAGGCCGGTATCCGTTCGCCGATCCAGACCTTCCCGTTGCAGGCCATGGTCACCCAGCCGTTCAAGCCGTTCCTCGACCCGTTGGTGAGTTCCTCGGCCCTGCACTGCTACGTGCAGCAAACCAGCCGTGGCGAAGTGGTGTTCGGTGGCGGTTCCGACCCGTACCCGCTGTTCAACACGCGCTCGACCCTGGACCTCAAGGAAAGCCTGTTGGCCCATGCCATCGAGATGTTTCCGTTCCTGGCCAACGCCAAGTTGATGCGCCAGTGGGCCGGGATCACCGACATGACCCCCGACTACAGCCCGATCATGGGCCTGTCGCCGCTGAAGAATTACTACCTCGACGCCGGCTGGGGCACCTGGGGCTTCAAGGCCACGCCGATCTGCGGCAAGACCATGGCCGAGCTGGTCGCCAGCGGCGGCAAGGTGCCGGACTTGATCAAGCCCTTCGGCCTCGAACGTTTCTCGACCTTCCAGCAAGTCAACGAAATGGGCGCCACAGCGGCCAGCCACTGACGGAGAGCAGACGATGAAAATCATGATTTGCCCGCTCAACGGGCCGCGCAATATCAGCGAGTTCACCTACGGCGGTGAATTCAAACCGATGCCCGACCCGCTGACCTGCAGCGATGCCGAATGGGCCGACTACGTGTTCAACACCGACAACCTCGCCGGTGTGGTGCGCGAATGGTGGATGCACACGCCGTCCAGTTACTGGTTCCTCGCCGAACGCCACACGGTCACCGACGAGATCCTGCGCACCTTCGATCCGCGCGAAGTGTTCACTACCCGCGTCGACTTCACCACCGCCAAGGAGATCGCCGGATGAACCGCCTCCCCGCCCCCATGGGCCTGCTGATCCAGCGTGACCAGCCACTCGATTTCAGTTTCGACGGCCTGCCCTACCAAGGTTTGCAGGGCGACAGCATCGCCAGCGCGCTGCTCGCCAACGGGCGCTTCCTGATGTCGCGTTCGTTCAAGTACCACCGCCCACGCGGCCCATTGACCATGGCCGGCCATGACGCCAACAGCCTGGTGCAACTGCCCCGCGAACCCAACGTATTGGCCGATGCCCACGCGCTGTCCGCCGGCCTGGCGGTGACGGCGCAGAACGTCAACGGCTCGCTGGATAACGACAAGGACGCCTACCTGGGCAAGTTCTCCAGGTTCATGCCAGTGGGTTTCTACTACCGTTCGTTCTACAAGCCCAAGGGCATGTGGAAAGTCTGGGAGCCGATCATCCGCAAAAAGGCCGGCCTGGGCGTGCTCGACCTGACGTTCCAACCCGAGTACTACGACAAGGCCTACCTGTTCACCGACCTCGCCGTGATCGGCGCCGGCCCCGCTGGCTTGCAGGCCGCGCTGACCGCCGCGAATGCCGGCGCCAAGGTGCTGCTGATCGAGCAGCAGCCGATCCTCGGCGGGTCGCTGACCTACGCGCGCTTCGATATTGCCGGCACCCGTGCCGACACCCTGCGCCGCGAGTTGCTCGGCGCGGTGCAGCAACACGCGAATATCCAGGTGCTCACCGACGCCACCTGCAATGCCTGGTTCACCGACAACTACCTGCCGGTGATCCAGGGCAAGCGCCTGTACAAAGTGCGCGCGCAACAGTGCCTGGTGTGCAGCGGTTCGTTCGACCAACCGGTGGTCTTCCGCAACAACGACCTGCCGGGGGTGATGCTCACCAGCGCCGCGCAACGCCTGATGAAGCTCTACGCGGTCAAGCCCGGCAAGCGCGCAGTGGTACTCACCGGCAACGATGACGGCTACCTCGCCGCCCTCGACCTGCATGACCAGGGCGTGGACGTGGCCGCCGTGATCGACCTGCGTCACGCCCCGGCGGACAAAGCCCTGCCGGGTGCCCTGGCCCAGCGCAAGATCCCGTGCCTGAGCAACAGCACCGTGTTCGAGGCCCTGCATGAAAAAGGCCTGCGCCATGTGAAAGGCGTCGATGTGCGCCAGATCACCGGCCAGGGCCAGGTCAGCGCCAGCGGGCAAGTGATCGACTGCGACCTGCTGTGCATGTCGGCCGGTTATATGCCGGTCTATCAGCTGCTGTGCCAGGCCGGTGGCAAGCTGGCCTATGACGACTCGCGAGCGGAGTTCAGCCTCAGTGGCCTGCCGCGCAACCTGGGCGTGGCCGGTTCCGTACACGGTCGGCATCAACTGGACAATGTGCTGGCGGATGGGTCCAACGCCGCCGCCGACAGCCTGTGCGCCCTCGGTTTGAACAGCCCGAGCCCGCCTGCAGCGCTGCGCAGCGAAGCCCAGGTCAACTTCCACTGGCCGATCTTCCCGCACCCCAAGGGCAAGGATTTCGTCGACTTCGACGAAGACCTGCAAGTGGCGGATATCGTCAACGCCACCCGCATCGGCTACCGCGATGTGCAGTTGGTCAAGCGTTACTCCACGGTCGGCATGGGTCCGTCCCAGGGACGTCACTCGGCGCTGCCGACCGCACGGCTGGTGGCCTGGGCGACCCAGCGCACGATCAGCGAAACCGGGGTCACCACCGCACGGCCGCCGTTCGTGGCGGAGAAACTCGCCCATGTCGCCGGACGCGCCTTCGACCCCTACCGCCAAACGCCGATGCACGCGCGCCATGTGCAAGCCGGGGCGAAGATGATGCCCGCCGGTATCTGGCAGCGCCCGGCCTATTACGGCAAGCCCCAGGACCGCGAAGCGTGCATGCAGGCCGAAGCGCTGCATGTGCGTAACAAGGTCGGTCTGATCGATGTGTCCACACTCGGTGGCCTGGACGTGCGCGGCCCGGACGCCGCCGAATTGCTCAACCGCATGTACACCTTCGCGTTCCTCAAGCAGCCGGTGGGCCGCTCGCGTTATGCGCTGATGACCAACGAACACGGCGTGGTGATCGACGACGGCGTGTGCGCGCGGCTGGCCGACAAGCATTTCTACGTCACCGCCACCACCAGCGGCGTCGACCGCATCTACCAGCAGATGCTCAAGTGGAACGCACAGTGGCGCCTGGACGTGGACGTGACCAACGTCACGGCAGCGATCTGTGCGGTGAACGTGGCCGGGCCGGATTCGCGCAAGGTGCTGGAGCAGGTGTGCAACGACCTCGACCTCAGTGCCGAAGGCTTCCCCTACCTGGGCGTGCGCCAGGGCACGGTGGCCGGGATCAAGGCGCGCTTGCTGCGGGTCGGGTTTGTCGGCGAGCTGGGCTATGAAATCCACGTACCGGCACGCCACGGCCTGGCGTTGTGGGACGCGTTGATGACGGCCGGCAAGGCCTTTGACATTCGCCCCTTCGGCGTCGAAACCCAACGCCTGCTGCGCCTGGAAAAAGGCCACGTGATCATCAGCCAGGAC
Organism: Pseudomonas marginalis; assembly: GCF_900105325.1. Taxonomy (NCBI): domain Bacteria; kingdom Pseudomonadati; phylum Pseudomonadota; class Gammaproteobacteria; order Pseudomonadales; family Pseudomonadaceae; genus Pseudomonas; species Pseudomonas marginalis. The sequence continues at coordinate 174,443 of NZ_FNSU01000003.1, read as the reverse complement.
ACCGACGGCATGACTCACCCGGCAGAAATCGACATGGGCTGGGCGGTCAGCCGCAACAAGCCGTTCTTCGTCGGCCGCCGCTCGGTGGACATCCTCGAAGCCCAGCCGCTGAAACGCAAACTGGTGGGCTTCAGCCTGCCCAAGGGCAGCGTGCAACCGCTGGAAGGCCACCTGGTACTCAACGGCGCGGACATCAGCGGCAACGTCACCTCCTGCGAATACTCCACCAGCCTGGGCCGCATCATCGGCCTGGCCTACGCCGGGATCGACCAGAGCACACCGGGGCAGCGCATTCCGATTCGCGTCGAGGGCGGCATCGTCGTCCAGGCCGAGGTGGTGCAACTGCCGTTCTTCGACCCCACCAACCAACGCCAGGAGGGTTAAGCCATGACCAGTCTGAAAGCCCACGAAGTGTTCACGCCGCCCTGCCAGTTGCAGGACCAGACCGACCTGCCCCGGGTCGGCTTTCGCGGCGCACAAAGCACCGAGTACCTTACCGCGCGCGGCTTCACGTTGCCGGGCGCGCCCAACCAAGCCAGCGCGCAAGCGGACGGCAGTTGGGTGGCGCGCCTGTCGCAGAACGAATACCTGGTGCTGGGCAGCCCGCAGGATCAGGGGCAACGGATTGCCGATGAAGAAGCGCGTTGGGAACTGGACCACCGTGCCAATTACCTGCTGCCGCGCCAGGACAGCCATGCCTGTGTGCGACTCAGCGGGGGCCTGATTGCGCAGGTGATGGCCAAGCTGTGCGGGGTCGATCTCAATTTCCCGGCCTTCAAGCCGGGAGCGGTGGCGCAGACGTCGGTGGCGCGGGTCAATGCGATTGTCATCCACACAGGGAGTGTGGAGCTGCCGGCGTTTCATATCCTCTGGGATCGCGCCTCGAAGGAATACTTCGAGGGCGCGTTGCGGGATGCGTTGGAGGAGTTCGGCGGAGTGGCTCAGTCGGTGTAGCCCAACCGCGCCGCCCTGACCTTCCGGGTGTGTTGACGTGTCGCCAGGCAGTAATACAACGGGCACGTCACCACCAGTCCCACCAGCCACGACAGGTCCGCGCCTTCCACCAGGTTGGCCCACGGCCCCACATACAGCGACGTATTGGCAAACGGCAGTTGCACGATGATGCCGATGAAGTACGCCACGATCGCATGCAGGTTGAAACGCCCATACACCCCGCCATCGGCCCGGAAGATCGAGGCAATGTCATAGACCCCGCGCTTGATGATGTAGAAGTCGATCAGGTTGATCGACGCCCACGGCACCAGCACCAGCAACAGCGCGAGGATCAGGCCGATAAATTGCGAGATGAAGTCCGCCGAGGCACCCAACGCCACCACGCAGCAACCGGCCAGGACCACGCCCGACAGCAGCACGCGCACCTTGATGCTCGGGGTCCACTGGCTGGCGAAGGTCTGCACCGAGGTGATGATCGACAGCACCGCGCCGTACAGATTCAGGGCGTTGTGGCTGATGATATTGAGCAGGAACAGCACCATCAGGATCGGCCCCAGCCAGCCGGTGGCTTGCTTGACCGCGACCATGGCTTCGGTGCCTTCGGGCGTGGCCAGTGCAGCTACCAGGCCAAAGGCGAAGGACAGGATGGTGCCAAGGGTGGCGCCCAAGTAGGTCGCAATGAACGGCCGGGTGATGCCGATATCCGCCGGCAGGTAGCGCGAGTAGTCGCTGGTGTAGGGCGAAAAGCTGATCTGCCAGATCACCCCCAGCGACACGGTGGCCAACCAGCCAGCGGCGTTGAAGCCGCCACGGGTCAGGAAATCTGCCGGCAAGTCATGGGCGAAGATGTAGATAAAACCGGCCAGCAACGCGCTGCCCATCACCCAGGTGCCGATGCGGTTGAGGGTATGGATAAAGCGGTAGCCGATCACGCCGATGGCGGTGGCGCTGAGGGCGCCGATCAGGATGCTCGCCGGCACCGGCACCGACGGCACGATGCCAACGATGGACTTGCCGGCCAGGACGATATTGGAGATGAAAAATCCGATGTAGATCAGCGCGGCAAAGAACACGATCAGCAGCGCGCCGTAACGGCCGAACTGGCCACGGCTCTGCACCATCTGCGGGATGCCCATGCGCGGGCCCTGGGCCGATGCGAGGGCAATCACGATGCCGCCGAGCAAATGCCCGAGGGCAATCGCCAGCAGGCCGCACGCCAGATTGAGATGGAACACCTGGGCCACCATGGCACCGGTGACGATCGGCAGTGGTGCGATGTTGGTGCTGAACCATAAGGTGAACAGGTCGCGGGCCTTTCCATGGCGCTCTGCGAGGGGGACGTAATCGACCGTGTGATGCTCGATCAGGGGGTCTTGCCGGGACATCTGGGGCATGGAAATGAACTCGCGTTTGTCTGATCTTATAGTTGTTTGACGCCAAACCGGGGGAGCTCTCTGGCCGCCCCTCAGATGAACACCATATTATGGTATTCCAACATTTTCACAAGACTGATCCGCTGGTTTTACCTGCAACTGATCCGGTTCCTTGTCGTATTGATTCCTTGATTTTTAAACCTAACACCCCGTATTCATTGAATATTTCGCCACAAAAGACGTTTATCAGGGATTTAAAAAAGCGCTTGCAAGCTTTGTATTACGGTATACCATCATACCTACAACCCGATAAAAACCGTTTCACCGCCAGAGGACCGTCACATGATCGATGCCACCATCTACAAACAAGTGATGGGTTCGTTTCCTTCCGGGGTCACCGTGATTACCACGCTCGATGACGACGGGCAGATCGTCGGCCTCACCGCCAGCGCGTTCAGCTCGCTGTCCATGGACCCGGCCCTGGTGCTGTTCTGCCCCAATTACAGCTCCGACTCCTATCCCATTCTGATCAAGAACAGGCACTTTGCCATCCACGTCTTGTCGGGCGGACAGCAAAATGAAGCCTACGCCTTCGCGCGCAAGGGCAAAGACAAGGCCCAAGGCATCGAATGGACGCTCAGCGCACTGGGCAACCCGATCCTGGCGAATGCCACTGCAGTGATCGAGTGTGAGCTGTGGCGCGAATATGAAGGCGGCGACCACGCGATTATGGTCGGCTCGGTAAAGAACCTGATCGTGCCAGAGCAGGCCAATGGTCCACTGGTGTATTGCCACGGCAAAATGGGTACCCTGCCCGTGCCTGCCTGACCCTCCCTGCAAACCCGGTATTTGCGGAAAATAACAACAGATTAGAGGTAAGCGTCATGAAGTTTTCCCTGTTCGTACACATGGAGCGTTGGGACGAAAGTGTCAGCCACCGCCAGTTGTTCGAAGACTTGACCGAACTGACCCTGATGGCCGAGGCCGGCGGTTTCAGCACCGTATGGATTGGCGAACACCACGCCATGGAATACACCATCTCGCCGAGCCCGATGCCGCTGCTGGCTTACCTCGCGGCCAAGACCACCACCATTCACCTGGGCGCCGGGACCATCATCGCGCCGTTCTGGCACCCGCTGCGGGTGGCGGGCGAATGCGCCTTGCTCGACGTGATCAGCAACGGACGCATGGAAGTCGGCCTGGCCCGTGGTGCTTACCAGGTCGAATTCGACCGCATGGCCGGCGGCATGCCCGCTTCCAGCGGCGGCCAGGCGCTGCGTGAGATGGTGCCGGTGGTGCGTGCGTTGTGGAAAGGCGACTACGCCCACGACGGCGACATCTGGAAATTCCCCACCTCCACCAGCGTGCCCAAGCCGATCCAGCAGCCCAACCCGCCGATGTGGATCGCCGCCCGCGACCCGGACTCGCACAACTTCGCAGTCGCCAACGGCTGCAACGTGATGGTCACGCCGCTGATGAAGGGCGACGAAGAAGTCCTCGACCTGAAAAACAAATTCCAGGCCGCCCTCGACAACAATCCCGGCGTACCGCGCCCGCAACTGATGGTGCTGCGCCACACCCACGTGCATGCCGCCGATGATCCGGACGGCTGGAAAGTCGGGGCCAAGGCGATCTCGAAGTTCTATCGCACCTTCGATGCCTGGTTCGGCAATAAAGAGGTGCCGGTGAATGGCTTCCTGGCACCGAGCCCGGAAGAAAAATTCGCTGCCCGCCCAGAGTTCGAGCTGGAAAGCCTGCACAGGACCGCAATGATCGGCACCGCCGAAGAAATCATCCCGCGCATCCGCTACTACCAGGAACTGGGCGTGGATGAGTTCAGCTTCTGGTGCGACAACAGCCTGCCCCATGCCGAGAAGAAGAAGTCGTTGGCGCTGTTTATCGAACAGGTGGTGCCGGCGTTTCGTTGATCGCTTGCAGGCGTCGCGCCAAACAGCTGCGACGCCTGCCCGCCCGGTCATCAACTGAACAGTTCGACACCCAATTGGAACGCGACCCACAGCGCCAGCCCCGTGGCGAAGAGCAGCGCAATGTTCTCGAACAGGTTATTGCGGTATTCCTTGCTCAGCAGCGACTTCTGGTTGGACATAATCAGCAAGCCGAGGGAAATTACCGGCAGGCCAATGATGTTCAACGCGCTGACGCCGATGGTCAGCGTGACAAAGTCCGGCATGCCCGGCAGCGACCAGATCAGCGGGGTCACCAGGATGAACAACATGAACCACTTGTGCATCGGGTCATGGTGGAACTCTTTGCCGTAACGCTCCCGGCGTCCAGGCCGTACGTGCTGGAAGGCATCGGTGATCAGCATCGGAAACGCCGTGGTTTTGCCGGAGATGCTGGCAAACAGCGTAGCGAATACACCGATAAAGAAAATGTACCAGCCGATCGGGCCGAAGAAGATTTCGAGCGCCTTGCCCAGGTCGCCCAAGGTCTTCACTTCAATACCGTTGGGCCGCAGGATCTCGGCGCCCACAATCCAGATCGCCAGATTGATCACAATGCCGACGAACACGGCGAATAGCAGGTCGTTACGCTGGATGCGCTTGTGCTGTGGGCCGACCCAGCCTTTCTGGCGCATGACATAAGGGTGCACGAAGTTGGCAATCGAGCCCGCCACCGCGCCGATCACCGAGACAGCCACCAGCAACGCCCCGTGTACGCCCTCATCCGGCGGAATGCTGAAACCAATAGTCCCTTTGACAATGCCCGCCATATCCGGCCCGGACATCACCGCCAAGGCAATGAACGCCAGGGTCATGATTGCCAACAGGCCTTTCATCACGCCTTCGATCATCGAATAGATATTGCGCCCCACCAGCAGCCACACCGCCAGCACCACCGCCACCGAACACAGCAGCGCATAGTCGGTCTTGAACAGCATGGCCAGGGCTTCACCCGCCCCCTTGATCATGTAGGCATTCATCAAATGCCCCATCAGCAGCGCGTACACCAGCAGGAACCAGGCGAAGAACGGGTTCAACTGGGCATAACCCTGAAGGATCGTCATGCCTTGGTTATTGCACAGTTGAAAGCGCGCAATGATGTTGACGATCAGGTACCTGAGCAGCAGAGAAACCGCCAGCACCCACATCATGGCGTAGCCGTAATTCGCGCCGGCAACGGAGGAAGTAATCAAATCGCCTGCCCCCAGCCAAGACAGGACGGCGATCACGCCTGGGCCTAATAACTTGAGTAGTCGTACAACATGGCCGCTTACGGGTGCGGCAGACTTGCCTTCTATCGAAGGGAAATCGGTCATAGGGGAGTCTCCGTTGTTGTTTTTGTGAGAGCGGAGATAGTCGAACACAATTGATACGACGTCGTATAACCAATCAGGGCGGGTATGTATTAATAAATGTTTCCTGGCGGGCGCCCCCCCCTTGAATGCTGATTGACCGGACAGAAAGAGGATTGGATCGCTGTGCACGCGGCAAAATGTACTATCTGGTTACTTATATTGCTAAAATCGCGTCTTTGCCCTCTCTCACTCGAGTCCTTTCGACATGAAACGAGCATCGCGCGCCACTGGCGTCTCTAGATTCCTACTCCTGGGCCTGGGCGTAATCATCGCCCTGCTCGGCCTCGCGCTGGCCGTTGGCGGCGCCAAACTGGTGAGCCTCGGCGGTTCCTGGTACTTCCTGATCGGCGGCGTGGCCATGGCGGTTTCCGGCCTGTTGATTGCCCGGCGCAACACCGCCGGTGCATGGTTGTTCGCCGCGTTCCTGATCGGCACGGCCATCTGGGCGGTGGCGGATGTGGGCCTGGTGTTCTGGCCGCTGTTCTCGCGGCTGTTCATGTTTGCGGCCATCGGCCTGGTGGTGGCGCTGGTGTATCCGCTGCTGGCCGGCCGGCCCGCGCGCGGTGCCTATGGCGTTGCCGCCGTGTTGGCGGTGGGCGTGGCGGTGGCGGCGGGCAATATGTTTGTCGCCCATCCCAGCGTCGCGCCGACCGGTGCGGGCCCAGGCATCACGCCCGTGGCCGCGGCCGACGCGCAGAAAGACTGGGCCCACTACGGCAACACCGAAGGGGGCAGCCGCTTCGCCGCGCTGGACCAGATCAACCGCGACACTGTCGACAAGCTCAAGGTGGCCTGGACCTATCACACCGGTGACGTGGCCCTCAGCGACGGCAACGGTGCCGAAGACCAGCTGACGCCCCTGCAGATCGGCAACAAAGTGTTTATCTGCACGCCCCACAACAACCTGATCGCCCTCGACGCCGACACCGGCAAAGAGCTGTGGAAGAACGAAGTCAACGCCAAGTCGGCGGTGTGGCAGCGTTGCCGGGGCATGGCGTATTTCGACGCCACCGCGCCGATTGCCCAGCCGACCCAGCCCAACAGCTCGCCGATCATCGCCGCCAGCGTTCCCGCCGGTGCGCAGTGCCAGCGTCGCTTGCTGACCAACACCATCGATGCACGGCTGATCGCCGTGGATGCCGACACCGGCAAATTCTGCGAAGACTTCGGCACCCATGGCCAGGTGGACCTGAAAGCCGGCCTGGGCAATGTGCCGGACAGCTACTACCAGCTGTCGTCCGCACCGTTGATCGCCGGCACCACCGTGGTGGTCGGTGGTCGCGTCGCGGATAACGTCCAAACCGACATGCCCGGCGGTGTGATCCGTGGCTTCGATGTGATCAGCGGGCAAATGCGCTGGGCCTTCGACCCGGGCAACCCGGAAGACAAACAGGCCCCGACCGGCGACAAGACCTACGTGCGCAGTACACCGAACAGCTGGGCGCCGATGTCCTACGACCCGTTGATGAACACGGTCTTCCTGCCGATGGGCAGCTCGTCCACCGACATCTACGGTGTGGAACGCACTCAGCTCAACCACAAATACGGCGCTTCGGTATTGGCGCTGGATGCCTCTACCGGTGCTGAAAAGTGGGTGTACCAGACCGTCCACAATGACCTGTGGGACTTCGACCTGCCGATGCAACCGAGCCTGATCGACTTCACCCCACCGGGCAGTGACAAGGCGGTACCCGCAGTGGTAATCGGCACCAAGGCCGGGCAGATCTATGTACTCGACCGCGCCACCGGACAGCCGCTGACCGAGGTCAAGGAAGTCCCGGTCAAAGCCGCGAACATCCCCAACGAACCCTACTCGCCGACCCAGCCCAAGTCTGTGGGCATGCCGCAGATCGGCGCGCAGACCCTGAGCGAGTCGGACATGTGGGGCGCCACCCCGTACGACCAGTTGCTGTGCCGCATCGACTTCAAGGGCATGCGCTACGACGGCCTGTACACCGCGCCGGGCACGGATAAATCCCTGAGCTTCCCGGGGTCCCTGGGCGGCATGAACTGGGGCAGCATTTCCACCGACCCGGTGCATGGCTTTATCTTCGTCAACGACATGCGCCTGGGCCTGTGGATCCAGATGCTGCCGTCGCAGAACAAGGCCCAGTCCTCGTCCGGTGGCGAAGCGCTGAACACCGGCATGGGCGCGGTCCCGCTCAAGGGCACGCCGTATGCGGTGAACAAAAACCGCTTCCTGTCGGTGGCCGGCATTCCGTGCCAGGCGCCGCCGTTCGGCACCCTCACCGCCATCGATATGAAGACCCAGAAAGTCGCGTGGCAAGTGCCGGTGGGCACCGTTGAAGACACCGGCCCCCTGGGCATCCGCATGCACCTGCCGATCAGGATCGGCCTGCCGACCCTCGGCGGCACGCTGTCGACCCAGGGCGGCCTGATCTTTATCGCCGGCACCCAGGACTTCTACCTGCGCGCCTTCAACAGCGGCAACGGCGATGAAATCTGGAAGGCCCGCCTGCCCGTCGGCAGCCAGGGCGGCCCGATGACCTACGTGTCGCCGAAAACCGGCAAGCAGTACATCGTCGTCACCGCCGGCGGTGCGCGCCAGTCCACCGACCGTGGCGACTATGTGATCGCCTACGCCCTGCCATAACCTCTCTGTCCGCGCGGTGCCCCTGCACCGCGCTCCGGCATCAGCAACTAGCCCCCTCCCACATCGCCTGCATTTCAATAGGTGAGCGGCATCGTTAGTGGCATTTGGTCATGGTTTGTAAAGGGCCAGCAAGTCGGCTCGCTTTTAATTGCAGGACGTTTCCTAGACAATCCCTGCCGCCTTGTGCCTGTTGGAATCGCTGGCTAGTCTGCGGTCCGTCACTGCCAAATCAGTGATCGGGTTTAGTCGCCTGACCTTCCAACGCGTGCATGGTCCTCCATGAGTTTTATGGTGGCTGTGCGCAGGGCACCTTCGGGTGCGCCGGTATTTTCGCGTTGGAGCCGGTCGACTAACCTGCGTACAGCCGCCACCCTCGTTTAGTCGCGAAGGGTGTCGGCCTCTCATCCAACGCGAAGGTACACCATGAATAAAGTTATCCCCGATCCATCCCACGACCCCGCCAAAGACCGCGCCGCTTTCAACCGCGCCATCGACCACTACCTACCCACCCAAGGCCTCCACTCGGTCAACGAAGACCTGAGCTTCGAAGACGCCCTGCTTTACACCGCCAGCTTGCTCGACAGCGCTTCCGCCACGGCGCTGGATTGCGGTGACCTGCTACCAAACCCCGAACGGGCGAAGATTCTGGCCGTGTGGCATTTGCTGGAAATTGCAAAGACCACCGTGGATCGCTCCATCGACTGCCTGAAACCCGCAAAAGCAACTGCCTGAACGCGTTAAAAATGTGGGAGGGGCGGTGCGACGATTCGACTTGCCCCCCTCCCACATGGTGAGCGCTGCAAGTTTCGGCTACTGCGCACAGGTGACGCGAAGCGTCACGGGCTGCATTCCCACGCAGGAGCGTGGGAATGATCTTTGATCATCGAGCCGGGGACATTTCCGGGGGATAACATCGACAGTGCGCTGGTGCCGGGATTGCAGGTCAAGGCGATGTTCTGACTCGCCCGTGCGCAAATCGGCGGATGGTCCCCCCCGGTTTGCGACGGCTAACCCAGTGGAATCGACTTGGCGATAATCTCTCGGGCGTGATTGGCCAGCTGTTTGGCACTCATCGCAACCACCTCCTCGGCCTCAATGGGCGGGTGGGCGATGATGCTGACGTCGGTGCTGCGCAAGGCGTTGTAGGCGATATGGTTGACCGCCGGGCTGATCGTGACGGGAATGATCCCAACCCCGATATCCTTGGCAATCCGAAACGCCCCACTCTTGAAAGGCTGCATCTCCCCGCCATGGTTTCGAGTGCCCTCGGGAAAGATCCACAGCGAAGTATTCTCTGCGACAACCCGCTTGGCGATCTTGCGCAAACTGCCGATGGATGCCCGTGGGCTGTTCCTGTCAATGAACAGACTACCGGTCAGCCAATACAACTGCCCCACCAGTGGCAGCCACTTGAGCGACTGTTTACCGACGATTACCGTGCCGGGGTTGAGCGCATGCGCCACGATCAACACGTCATAGTTGCAGTGGTGGTTGGCCACATAGATGTAAGGCCGGGTGGTGGGAACGCTGTCAAAGCCACGAACATCGACACGCACCCGGAAGATTTTATTGATCACCGAATAGGCCCGGCAGGCCACGTACAGATTTCTATTCTTTGAGGTGTTGATCAACATGTAGAGGCACAAGAACGGAAAGCTCAACACGATCCACAGCAACACCAACAGCCCTCGGGCCAACGCAATCATAAATTACCCGCTTTACCTGAATCTCTGAGCTTGGTTAACGGGGCTTCTCGAACCTCGTCAGCATTATCCATGCAAGTACAACAAACCTGCGGCGTTTTGAGTAGCTGCCCGAATGGGCAGGTCGATCGCGTTCAACCGCGCGCCCTCCGTCACGCGCACAAGCGGTATAATCGGCGCGCTCCCGTCTGTAACGGGTGCCGACCATGGAAGGGACGATCGGTGAAAGAATGGCGAGAAACCTTGATAGAAGCCGTATCCGGCTGCATGACCGAACATGAACTATTCAATAAAATTCATACGATAACGTCCAACCTGGGCTTCGAGTTCTGTTCTTACGGACTGAAAATCCCGTTGGCCACATCGCAATATGTGCTGATTTCGAACTACCCAGGCGCTTGGGAAAAGAAGTATGTCAGCGAAAATTACTTCTCCCAAGACCCCACCGTTGCCCACGGCCTGACCCGCTCCATCCCGCTGCACTGGTCCGCCGCACAACAGCAACAACAGCACCAGGCCTTCTGGGAGGAGGCGCGCCATTACCAGCTCAACCATGGCTGGTGCCTGTCTTCGCAACGCGGCCCTGACGCGATTGGTTTACTCTCGGTATCGCGCTCCAGTGAATGCATTTCAGCGACTGAACTTGAGCACATCGAGAACAAGTTGACCTGGTTGACGCAGTTGGCGCACGAATCGATGACACGCTTCTTCTCCGACAAATGCCTGCCAGAAATTCACCGCCCCCTGACCGCACGGGAAAAAGAGACCTTGAGGTGGACGGCCATCGGCAAAACCTATATCGAGATCAGCCTGATCCTCAACATCGACACAGGAACCGTGAAGTTTCATCTGGCCAATGCCATGCGCAAACTCCAGGCCCACAACAAAACCCAAGCTGCCGTCAAAGCCTCCTTGCTGGGATTACTCTTTTAGCCCTGCTGGTACTCCCGCGGCGTACAACCAAACTCGCGACGAAACACCGTATGCAGGTACTGCGCCGACTTGAAGCCGCACTTGGCGGCAATATCGGCAATCGCCAGTTCGTGGCTTTCCAGGCCCTTGGCGGCGGCGGCGAGTTTGAAACGCAGGATCTCGTCATGCACGCTGCAGCCGCGCACCTTGCGAAAGTGCGCTTCCAGGGAGGAGCGCGACACGCCGACATAGGCCGCCACCTGCGCGGTCTTGATGCCCTGGCAGGCGTACTGGCGGATAAACAGCAGCGCCTGCATCACGTACGGATTACCCAAGGGTTGATGCAAGCTGGAGGCCTGCACATTGATCGCTTCCGGCGGCACCAGGACCTGCGTGCCCACGCACGGTTTGCCGTGCAGCATCTGGTGCAGCAAGGCGGCGGCCGTGCGCCCCATGGTTTCCGTGCCCTGGATCACCGAACTCAGCGGCACGCGCGTGAGGGTGCGGGTCAGGGGGTCGTTGTCGATACCGATCAATGCGACTTGCTCCGGCACGGCGATGCCGGCGGTGAGGCAGGCTTGCAGCAGTTGTCGGGCGCGGGCGTCGGTGACGGCGATGATGCCGATGGGCTTGGGCAGACTGTGCAGCCAGGCAATCTGCTGTTCCACCGCGCTGTCCCACAACGGCGCGCTGGTGCCCAGGCCGCGATACACCTCGACGTGCAGACCATCGCGTTGCAGCAGGCGGCGAAAGGCTTTTTCACGCTCCTGGGCCCATCGATTGACCTGGGCCTCGGGCAGGCTGAAACAGGCAAATCGGGTCAGCCCGGCCTCGATCAGGTGCTCGTACGCCAGCTTCATCAACGCATGGTTGTCGGTGGCCACGTAGGGAATGCCCTTGGGATAAGCGCGCGCGTCTTCATACGAGCCACCCACCGCCACCACCGGCAACGTGCTGTCGGCCAACGCTTCGCCGATCAGCGGGTCGTCGAAGTCGGCAATGATGCCGTCGCCCTGCCAGCGCTCGATGCCGCGCAGGCGACAGAGGAAATCCTCCTCGAGGAACAAATCCCAGGACGCACGGGTGCTGCTCAGGTAATTGCCGATGCCGGCGATGATGCCGCGGTCGTAGATTTTGCTGCCGTTGAACAACAGGGCAATACGGTGGACGGGCGGTAGGGTTTTCATTGTTTTTGTCCTCGGGCCTGTGGCAACAGACTAGCCCTCGCCGGTCAAAATCGCACCACCCCTTGGTGATTTTCATAATCAGCGGGCCAGGAGCCGTTGCTAGTATCCAGACACCGCCAAGAACAATAAGGAAAACGCCATGCTGTACTTCCCCGGTGTCGAGAAGGTTCGCTTCGAAGGCCCCAGCAGCGATGCCCCCCTCGCCTTTCGCCATTACGACGCCAACAAACTGGTCCTCGGCAAACCGATGCGCGAGCACCTGCGCATGGCCGCGTGTTATTGGCACACCTTCGTGTGGCCTGGCGCCGATATGTTCGGCATGGGTACCTTCAAGCGCCCGTGGCAGCGCAGTGGCGAGCCCATGGACGTGGCCATCGGCAAGGCTGAGGCGGCCTTCGAGTTTTTCTCCAAGCTGGGCATCGACTACTACAGTTTTCACGACACCGATGTGGCGCCGGAAGGCAGTTCGATCAAGGAGTACCGCAACCACTTCGCGCAGATGGTCGACCACCTGGAGCGCCATCAGGAACAGACCGGCATCAAGTTGCTGTGGGGCACCGCCAACTGCTTCAGCAACCCGCGTTTTGCCGCCGGTGCCGCCAGTAACCCAGACCCGGAGGTGTTCGCCTATGCCGCCGCCCAGGTGTTCAGCGCGATGAACGCCACGCTGCGGCTCAAGGGCGCCAACTATGTGCTGTGGGGCGGCCGTGAAGGTTATGAAACCCTGCTCAACACCGACCTCAAGCGCGAGCGCGAACAGCTCGGGCGCTTTATGCGCATGGTGGTGGAGCACAAGCACAAGATCGGCTTCAAGGGCGACCTGCTGATCGAGCCCAAGCCCCAGGAGCCGACCAAGCACCAGTACGACTACGACAGCGCCACGGTGTTCGGCTTTTTGCATGAGTACGGCCTGGAACACGAGATCAAGGTGAACATCGAGGCCAACCACGCCACCCTGGCCGGGCACAGCTTCCACCATGAGATTGCCACGGCCGTGTCCCTGGGCATCTTCGGCAGCATCGACGCCAACCGTGGCGACCCGCAGAACGGCTGGGACACCGACCAATTCCCCAACAGCGTCGAGGAGATGACCCTCGCCACCTATGAAATCCTCAAGGCCGGTGGCTTCAAGAATGGCGGCTACAATTTCGACTCCAAGGTCCGCCGCCAGAGCCTGGACGAGGTCGACCTGTTCCACGGGCATGTCGCCGCCATGGATGTACTCGCCCTGGCGCTCGAACGTGCGGCGGCGATGGTGCAGAACGACCAGTTACAGCAGTTCAAGGACCAGCGCTATGCCGGCTGGCAGCAGCCGCTGGGCCAGGCCGTGCTGGCCGGTGAGTTCAGCCTGGAGTCACTGGCCGAACATGCGTTTGCCCACGAACTGAACCCGCAGGCCGTGAGTGGTCGCCAGGAGATGCTGGAGGGGGTGGTCAACCGGTTTATTTATCGGTGACAGTGTGGTGATTGCGTTTGTTGTGATGAGTGGAGTTGGTGTGGTGAGAGGCTTGGTGTGGTGAGGGGGGGTTATTGTGGTGAGCGGGCTTGTTGTGGTGAGCGGGCTTGCCCCGCGCTGGGGCGCGAAGCGGCCCCATTGCAGGCGATGTGTTTTTAGCTGACACACCGAGGTGCCTGGGTTTGGGGCCGCTTCGCGCCCCAGCGCGGGGCAAGCCCGCTCACCACAACAAGCCCCCTCACCACACCAAACCCATTCACCACGACAAGCCCATTCACCACAAAAGTCCTGTTCACCACAAAAGCCCGGCTTGCCACAACACGCCGGTTAGCCACACCTACAGTGTTCGCCTAAAGTCTTCACCCAGTGTCTTTCCAACAACAATAAAAGGACGCACCACCATGAAGTCATTCAAACGTACCCTGCTCGCCACCGCCCTGGCCCTGCTCGCCCTGCCGGTGATGGCCGACTCCGCCCACCCGAAAATCGGTTTTTCCATCGACGACCTGCGTCTGGAACGCTGGTCCCGGGATCGTGACTACTTCGTCGCCGCCGCAGAAAAACTCGATGCCAAGGTCTTTGTGCAATCCGCCGATGCCAACGAGCAGAAGCAGATTTCGCAGATCGAAAACCTGATCTCCCGGGGTGTCGATGTGATCGTGATCGTGCCGTTCAATGCCACCGTGCTGACCAATGCCGTCGCCGAAGCCAAGAAAGCCGGGATCAAGGTGGTGTCATACGACCGCCTGATTCTCAACGCGGACATCGATGCGTACATTTCCTTCGATAACGAAAAAGTCGGCGAGATGCAGGCCAACGGCGTGCTGCAAGCGGCGCCCAAGGGCAATTACTTCCTGCTCGGCGGCGCGCCCACCGACAACAACGCCAAGGTGCTGCGCGAAGGCCAGATGAAGGTGCTGCAACCGGCCATAGACAAGGGCGACATCAAGATTGTCGGCCAGCAGTGGGTCAAGGAATGGAACCCCACCGAAGCCCTGAGCATCGTCGAGAACGCCCTGACCCGCAACAGCAACAAGATCGACGCCATCGTCGCCTCCAACGACGCCACCGCAGGCGGTGCGATCCAGGCCCTGGCCGCCCAGAAACTGGCGGGCAAGGTGCCGATCTCCGGCCAGGACGCCGACCTCGCCGCCGTCAAGCGCGTGATCGACGGTACCCAGACCATGACCGTGTACAAGCCGCTCAAGCTGATCGCCACCGAAGCCGCCAAGCTCTCGGTGCAACTGGCGCGTAACGAGAAGCCCACCTACAGCTCGCAGTACGACAATGGCAGCAAGAAAGTCGACACCATCCTGCTCACCCCGACCCCGCTGACCAAGGCCAATATCGACCTGTTGGAGAAGGACGGGTTCTATACCAAAGAGCAGATCGGCCTGTAGGCGCTGGCTTGCCAGCGAAGATCGCGAACGAAAACGCGGAAAGCCTGAATAAACGCGGTGACTTGGCGTTTTTCGCGAGCAAGCTCGCTCCTACAGTCATGTCGTCAGTCCTGTGTGTGAGCCATGGTATGTCCGACTACCTGCTGCAAATGAACGGCATCGTCAAAACCTTTGGCGGTGTCCACGCGCTGAACGGCATCGACATCAAGGTGCGGCCGGGGGAATGTGTCGGCCTGTGCGGCGAGAACGGTGCCGGTAAATCCACCCTGATGAAGGTGCTGTCGGCGGTCTACCCCCATGGCACCTGGGAGGGGGAAATCCTCTGGGACGGGCAACCGCTCAGGGCCCAGTCCATCAGCGAAACCGAGGCCGCCGGTATCGTCATCATTCACCAGGAACTGACCCTGGTGCCCGACCTGTCGGTGGCCGAGAACATCTTCATGGGCCACGAGCTGACCCTGCCCGGCGGGCGCATGAACTACCCGGCGATGCTGCACCGCGCCGAAGCGTTGATGCGCGAGCTCAAGGTGCCGGACATGAACGTCGCGCTGCCGGTGTCACAGTACGGCGGCGGCTACCAGCAACTGGTGGAAATCGCCAAGGCCCTGAACAAACAGGCGCGCCTGCTGATCCTCGACGAGCCTTCCTCGGCCCTGACCCGCTCGGAAATCGAGGTACTGCTCGACATCATCCGCGGCCTCAAGGCCAAGGGCGTGGCCTGCGTGTACATCTCCCATAAGCTCGATGAAGTGGCGGCCGTGTGCGACACCATCGCGGTGATCCGCGATGGCAAGCACATCGCGACCACGGCCATGGCCGACATGGACATCCCGCAGATCATCACGCAGATGGTCGGGCGGGAAATGAGCAACCTGTACCCCACCGAGCCCCGTGCCATCGGCGAGGTGATTTTCGAAGCGCGCAACGTCACCTGCTATGACGTCGACAACCCCCAGCGCAAGCGCGTCGACGATATTTCCTTTGTGCTCAAGCGCGGCGAAATCCTCGGCATAGCCGGGCTGGTGGGCGCCGGGCGTACGGAGCTGGTGTCGGCGTTGTTCGGCGCCTACCCCGGCCGCTACAGCGCCGAGGTGTGGCTCGACGGCCAGGTGATCGACACGCGCACGCCGCTCAAATCGATCCGCGCCGGGCTGTGCATGGTGCCCGAGGACCGCAAGCGCCAGGGCATCATCCCTGACCTGGGCGTGGGCCAGAACATCACGTTGGCGGTGCTCGACACCTATGCCCACCTGACCCGCATCGATGCCGAGGCCGAACTGGGCAGCATCGACCAGCAGATCGCACGCATGCACCTTAAGACCGCCAGCCCGTTCCTGCCGATCACCAGCCTGTCCGGTGGCAATCAGCAAAAGGCTGTGCTGGCGAAAATGCTGATGACCAAGCCCAAGGTGCTGATCCTCGACGAGCCCACACGCGGGGTGGATGTGGGCGCCAAGTATGAGATCTACAAACTGATGGGCGCGCTGGCGGCAGAAGGCGTGTCGATTATCATGGTTTCCTCGGAATTGGCCGAAGTGCTCGGCGTGTCCAACCGCGTGCTGGTCATCGGCGACGGCCAGTTGCGTGGCGACTTCATCAACGAGGGGCTCACCCAGGAACAGGTGCTCGCCGCCGCGCTCAGCCAAAACAATAACAATCGGAAAACCGCGTAGATGAATCAGGTCAAACAGCTGTTCACTCGCTACAAAATGCTCGCACTGGTGATCGCCGTGGCGTTTATCTGGCTGTTTTTCAGCTGGCAGACCGAGGGCGGTTTCCTCACCCCGCGCAACCTGTCCAACCTGCTGCGGCAGATGTCGATCACCGGCATCCTGGCGTGCGGCATGGTGCTGGTGATCATCAGCGGTGAGATCGATTTGTCGGTGGGTTCGTTGCTGGGACTGTTGGGCGGGCTCGCAGCGATCCTGGATGTGGTCTATCACATTCCGCTGCTGGCCAACCTCAGCCTGGTGGCGTTGTGCGGCTTGATGATCGGTTTGGCCAACGGCTACATGACCGCTTACCTGCGCATTCCGTCGTTTATCGTTGGCCTCGGCGGCATGCTGGCGTTTCGCGGGATCCTGCTGGGGATCACCGGCGGCACCACCATCGCGCCGGTGTCGCCGTCGCTGGTGTATGTAGGCCAGGGGTATTTGCCGCATTCGGTGGGGGTTGGCCTTGGGGTCTTGCTGTTTGCCCTGACTCTGTTTTTGACCTGGAGACAACGGCGCAACCGCGCGCTGCATGGCTTGGCACCGCACGCCCTGATGCGCGATGTGCTGCGCGTGGGGGTGATCGGCGCGGTGCTCGCCGGGTTTGTCACCACCCTCAACAGCTACGACGGCATCCCCGTACCGGTGCTGCTGTTGCTGGTGCTGCTCGGCGTGTTCAGCTACGTCACCAGCCAGACCGTGTTCGGCCGCCGCGTCTACGCGGTGGGCAGCAACATGGAAGCCACGCGCCTGTCAGGCATCAACGTGCAGGCGGTGAAACTGTGGATCTTCGGCATCATGGGCGTGATGTGCGCCCTCGCCGGCCTGGTCAATACTGCGCGTCTCGCGGCGGGCTCACCGTCAGCGGGCAATATGGGCGAGTTGGATGCCATCGCTGCGTGCTTTATTGGGGGTACGTCGATGCGCGGCGGCTCGGGCACGGTGTATGGCGCTTTGCTCGGGGCATTGGTGATTACCAGCCTGGATAACGGCATGTCGATGCTGGACGTGGACAGTTACTGGCAGATGATTGTGAAGGGCAGCATCCTGGTGTTGGCGGTGTGGGTGGATGTGAGTACGCGCACGGGTCGGCGCTGACTGCCTCACTTCCCGAGCAACACGGCCCCATCCCCCAGCCGCCCCAACTGATCCCCCGGATTGCGCAACGGGCAATCATCCAGGGACAGGCATCCACAGCCGATACAGCCATCGAGTTGGTCGCGCAGTTGAGTGAGGCTGTTGATACGCTCACTCAACAGGTCGCGCCAGCGTGTGGAGAGTTGGGTCCAGTCCTTGGCCGTCAATGGCCGTCCTGAAGGCAGTTCGTCCAACGCGTCCTTGATAGTCGCCAACGGAATGCCCGCGCGCTGCGCGACCTTGATCACCGCAATTCGGCGCAGTACATCACGCTGATAACGACGCTGATTGCCCGCGCTGCGTTGTGCGTGAATCAACCCCTTGGCTTCGTAGAAATGCACCGTGGCCACGGTCACGCCGCTGCGGCGGGCCAATTCGCCCACGCCGAGGGGGATGCGCACATCGATTTTCGCTTCCATCCAGCTCTTGACCTCATCTAAACATGAGGTTTTATAAAGGGTGTCGGCTTGCCTTGGCAAGCCTTCAGTCCTTTGAATCGGAGCCTGCATGGACACACCTCAACCCTCCCCCTCCAACTGGGCCGCGCTGTTGTCCGGTGCCAACGGCGTACGTTCGCTCGCACTGGCAGGCGGCGTGGTGCTGCATGCGATCAACGTGTACATCGCCACCACGATTCTGCCGTCAGTGGTCCAGGACATCGGCGGCATCGACTACTACGCATGGAACACCACGTTATTTGTCGCCGCCTCGATCCTCGGCTCGGCATTGTCGGCGCGCCTGCTTGGCAGCCTCGGGCCGCGTGCGGCGTACCTGGTCGCCAGCCTGGTGTTCGCCGGCGGGGCCTTGGCCTGTGCGTTTGCGCCGTCCATGCCGGTGATGCTCGTGGGGCGGTTGGTGCAGGGACTGGGTGGTGGGTTCTTGTTCGCGCTGTCCTACGCGATGATTCGGTTGGTGTTCGATGAAAGCCTGTGGCCGCGCGCGATGGCGTTGGTGTCGGGGATGTGGGGCGTGGCGACGCTGGTCGGGCCAGCGGTGGGCGGAGTGTTTGCCGAGCTGGGCATATGGCGCGCGGCGTTCTGGTCGTTGATTCCGGTGGCCGGGTTATTCGCGGTGCTGGCGGCGGCGGTTCTGCCCAGGCGCAGCACCGAGAGCGCTGCGCCGACCCCGTTGCCACTCGCCCAACTGGTGCTGCTGACGGCGGCGGTACTGGCGGTGTCGGCCGGCAGTGTCTCGTCCACCCTGCCCCTGAACCTGCTGGGGCTGGCCGTGGCGGCGGTGTTTACCGCGCTGCTGATCGTCACGGAAAGCCGCGCCCGCCATCGACTGTTGCCCGCCGGAGCGTTTCGGATCACCACTGCGCTCGGCGCGCTGTACGCGACGATGTCATTGCTGGCGGTGGCCGTGACCAGTGGCGAAATCTTCGTGCCGCTGTTTCTTCAAGTCCTGCACCACCAGTCGCCGCTGGTGGCCGGTTATCTGGCGGCATTGATGGCGGCTGGCTGGACGCTGGGGTCAATCGCCAGCGCGGGTGTGACGGGCAGCAACATTCGACGGGCGATCCTGGCCGGGCCGATCCTGGGCGTGGTGGGCATGGTGGCGCTGGCCATCTTGATGCCCGTCGAAAGCAACGGCAGCGGGCAGACGCTCACACCGATCTGCCTGGCGCTTATCCTGATTGGGTTGGGCGTGGGGCTGGCTTGGCCGCACTTGCTGACCCGGGTGTTCCAGGTGGCGCCGGCCGGTGAGCAGGAGCTTGCCAGCGCGTCGATTACCACCGTGCAGCTGTTCGCTACCGCGTTTGGCGCGGCACTGGCGGGCATGGTCGCGAACGTCGCCGGCCTCACTGAACCCGGCGGTGTCGAAGGCACCGCAAGCGCTGCGGTGTGGCTGTTTGGGGTGTTTGCACTCGCGCCTGTGGTGGGTGTTCTGATTGCCAGGCGGGTGGTTCGCATGATCGGTCAGTACCATGCCAAGCTCACCAATACCCCTGCCTGAGCACATTTGACTGCATTCCAAGGTTGGATCGAGGTGCTCAGTGCTATTCAAACGCCTGGCGATTCTCAGGCGTAATCAACTTGAACGGCACCCAGACCACCGCCGACTCCAGCACCTCGCCGCGTACCAGGCGCAGTGCGGTGTCCACTGCGCCGCCGGCCTGGCCGGCGGCATCCTGGAACACGCTGACCGCCATCTTGCCCTCAGCCATCAATTTCAAGCCGTCCGGTGTGCCGTCGATGCCGCCGACCCAGTAGTCCTTGGCCTGCTTGCCGGCCTTTTCCAGGCCCATGATCGCGCCGATCGCCATTTCATCGTTATTGGCCGCGATGATCGAAAAATCGACGCCCTGCTTGACCCAGTCAATGACAATCGTGGCGGCCTGGCTACGCTCCCAGTTACCGACTTTTTTCTGTACGACTTTCATATCGGGGTATTTGGCGACGACTTTTTCCACGTCCTCGGTGCGCATCAAGGAGGACGCGTTGGCGGGGTCGCCCACCAGAATCACCACGTTGCCCTTGTAACCGGCGCGGCGCGCCAGCTCTTCCATCTGCAAAGTACCCGACTCCAGCTCGTTGGAGCCGACAAACGCGGTCTGCGCCGGCCACTTTTGCGGGTTCGGGTTGCGGTTGACGAACACCAGCGGGATCTTTGCATCCGAGGCCAGCTGCATCATCTGCGCCGCACTTTTGCCGTCGACCATCGCGACGATGATCGCATCCACCTTGGAATTGACCAGGTTGCGGAATTGGCGCATCTGCAAATCGACGCTGTCCTGCCCGTTCTCCATAAAGATGTCTGCGTTCATGACGCTGGCCTGTTGCTGCACCCCGTTGCGCAGCAGGGTCTGGAAGTTATCGTCGTACTTTGCCATGCCTACACCCAGCAAGGGCGTGGCGGCCTGGGCTGGGCCCGGAATGAACAGCGTCGCCCCCAAGGCGAGGATTAACCATGCTTTCATGTTCTGACTCCCGCAGCTCAAACGCTGAAATGATGGAGCAGCTCGCGCTGCACCTTGGCCATGTCCGACAGCTCGTGGCTGCTGATGGCGGACTGCTCGGCGCCGTCTGCCGTCTGCTGGGCCGAATCGTTGATCTGGATGACCATCCGACTGGTTTCCTGCACCGTGGCGCTCTGCTCCTCGGTGGCGGCGGCGATCTGGATATTCATGTCGCGGATACTGTCGACCGAGTCGCTCATCGACAGCAGCAAGTCACCCGCGCCCGAGGCCAGGGACACGCACTGGGTGGACTGCGCCTGGCTTTCGTTCATCACGTGCACCACCGAGTGAATCTTTTCCTGCATGAGCCCGATCATGTCCTGGATTTCGCTGGTCGAGGTCTGGGTACGGCTGGCCAGGGAGCGCACTTCATCGGCCACCACCGCAAAACCGCGTCCCTGCTCGCCGGCACGGGCCGCTTCGATCGCCGCATTCAGGGCGAGCAGGTTGGTCTGTTCCGCAATGGTGCGAATGGCGACAACAATGCCCTCGATATTCTGTCCGTACTTCTGCAACTCATCGGTCACCTGCGTGGCCTTGTTCACCTGGTCGGCCTGCTGGCGGATGTTGACGATGGTCTCGGCCACACGCGCCTGCACCTTGTGCGTAAGTTCACTCGTGTCGTCCACGGCCTGGCGGGTGTCCTGCGCACGCCGGGCCACCTCTTCGACCGTGCTTTCCATCTGCGTCATGGCCGAAGCCGCCGATTGCAAGCGGTCCTTCTGTTCATCCACCACCCGGGTGGTCTGCTCGCTGTTCAGGGCGTTGCTGCCCGCGGTAACGGCCAGCGCATCGGCAGAGCCGATCAATTCACGGAAGGTTTTGCGCAGGGCCGTGGTCAGTTCGTTCAGGTAACCGCCCAACTCACCGAACTCGTCTTTACGGCTGACATCGAAACTGACCCGCATGTCTCCCGCAGTAAGCGTCTTGAGGACTTCGCGAAACGCCGCCAGCGGACGCCGCAGGCTGAAGGCGACCCAGGTACCAATCGCCACCGCCGCCAGCACCGCCAGCACACACGCGATCAACAGCAAGCTGCGGCTGGTGCCGATGGTGGCATTGGCCGACTGGCTGGCCTGGTTGGCGACCTCCAGGGACTGGCTGCCGAACTCGCCAATCCTGTCCAGGGTGGCTTTCAGCGCCGCGTCAACCGCACTGCGTTGCTGCTGCACCTGCGCGGCCAGTTTTGCCTCCACCTGATAAGCCTGGAACAGGCCGTCAGGGGCGGTCAGGTCACTCAGCAGGCGATTGACCATGACGCCGGCAATCCGCCCGACCCTGGGGTCAATCGCCGCCAGGGCCTGGGCCCGGGTGCTGATCACTTCGTCCTGGAGATTGAGCACACGCTGTAATTTATCAATAGCCGGCGTGACGGTATGAGCCGCGAAGCCATCGTAGGATTTGTTGACCTCCAACAGCAGCTTTTCCGCTGCGGCCACCTGTTGCGGTTCGCCGACACTGCGTGCATGGGCAATGTAATCGCGCAGATAGCTGGTCAGTTGTATCGCCTGTGCACTGCTGTAGCCTTGCAGTTGCCGCGTCAGCGCCAATTGCTGCACGTGTTGCACGTGGGACGCCATCAGCGCCTGCGCCTGTTCGGCGTAGGCCGCTACCTGTTGGCGCTGCTGCGCCAGGTTCGCGCGCAGCGCCTCATGCTCGCCCGTATAGGCAACGGTGCTGTCGAGCAATTGATTGAACTGGGCGATGCTCTCGGTGAACGGTCGCTTGCCGTCCTCGATCTGCTTGGGGTCGGTGCTGATCTGAAGGGCCAGCAACGCCTGGTTGGCGCGCAGGATGTGCACGTATAGCTCACTGGCGGCCCGGCTCAAGGGTGCCGACTCGCCGGTGATAATGTTCAAGCGACTGCTGATGGATTGCGTGTTCTGATAACTGATCCCCGCCATGACTAGCAGTAACAGCACCAACACCGCAAACCCGCCGATCACACGCTGCAATATGGTCATGGCCACCCCTTTTGATTTTTATTCGTTGACCTGAGCGACGACCAGGCGTGCACCTACGAGCTCGGGATCACTCGTGCTGCTAGTGCCTGTATCGGCCAGGTGGGCGAGGACTTGAGCCTTGAAGGCAGGCTGAAATGCGGTCAAAAAAAGTGGGAGGGGGCAAGCCCCCTCCCACCTACCTGATGAATTCAGGCTGGGTTTTGCACTGCGGTCACTGGCTCAACACCACATCCCGCATCGCCGGAATGTAGCCATAGTCATAAGCCTCCTGCACAAACGAACGATCGCCCTTCAACACGATCCTGACCGTCGGCGCCTCGGTGCCGCCGATGCGATAGTCATCGCCGGTGGTGGGCACGCTGTCGATAAACGACGTCACCAGGCCGTTGGGCATCACGCAGTGGGAATACGTCTGGAACGGCTGCGACGGCGGATTGCCGAGGACCAGCCCGGACGCGTTCATCGGCGTATAGGGCCCGAACAGATGATCGCTGACAAACCCATAGACGCCATCCGGCCCCGTCACGCCATCGGCATAGGTGAACTTGTGGCTGATGGTGAACAGGTAGTACTTGTTGTCCTGGAACACATAGTGCGGCCGTTCGGTCTGGTCGTTCACGCCAACGGCCGTGACCAGTGGCGGCAGGATTTCCCACTCGTCACCGTTGAGGTCCTTGGCCACGGCGATGCCGATGCAGCCCACCTGGTAGCGGGCACCGCCCACGTCCTCGTGCCCCGGCGGCACCAGGCCCAGCTCGTTCGGGCCCACTTCGTGAGTGCCGCGCTCACCGGCGACATTGCCTTCGAACACCATGTACAACTTGCCATCGACGGGATCGATAAAGGGGCTGGGATCGCGAAAGTTCCAGGTCGCATTCTGCGCTTCGGTTTGATAATAGGTGCCGTCGGCGTCGAACAACGACTTGACCTGATCAAAGCCCTGGAGGGTGACACCGGTGTCCGACGTAATGACCTGGCCTCGGACCTTGGCAATCGTGGCACCCGGCGTGACGCAGGTGTAGTACAGGTCGATGTCACCGTTGTTATTCAACAGAATCGGCGTGCCCGCCCATTCACGGGTGGTCGGCGAAACCCCTTCGGCCATGACACGGCCGCCGAAGATCCAGTCCTTGCCGGTGCGCGAATACCAGTAGCAGATCCGCGCATGACCATGACGGTCTTCCCAATCGCGCTTGATGTCGTAACGGCCATCGGCATTGATGAATTGTGGATCATGGGGGCGACGGTCGGCGGTCAGGGTGAAGATCACCGACCAGCCATCCACCGATACCACCGTGCCATCGAGTTCACGCAAGGGCATGGTGTCCCAGATAAAGACCGTGTCACTCATGACAGGAAAGTCAGGACTCACTAACGGCTGTGTCGTCGTCGGGTCATTTTCATTAACTTTCAGCGCATCGGCCCGTGTCCAGCGAGTGGGTGCGTGATTCGCATGTTTCATGATGATGTCCTTTTGCTGACGCTTAAGTGACAAGCGAAGATTAAATAGCACCGAACAGCCAGCAACTTAATACTGACTGAAAGAGCAAGAGATAGTTGGCTCTGCAAGTGCGCACCAAGGTTTAACATGGGCACTTGCTTATCGCAACATGAAGAATTATTTATATGACAAAGGCCATCACTGTATTTATATCCTTGATATAAATACAGTGGCACTTGCAATAAATGACAGCTCAGTAGAAAGCTAGCTAATCAACTACCGAATACCAGCGCCGCAGCCTGGGCACCGGCATTCTTCTGGGTGAAGTCCTTGGCTTGCGCCGCAGTCTTCAAGGTATAGGCGTAGTTGGAACTGGCCGTCCATTGTGCTTTGGGCGACTTCTGGTTGGTGATCGGCGGCACACTGTTTGTATCCGTGAACGTCCCGGTGCCTTTGTCATCCAACATGCCTTTGTTTTGGCTGCCCTCGCCAAAATAGTTACTTTCAGACAGGATATTGGCGTTCTGCGCCAGGGTAAAACCGAGGTGGAAGTTATTGATGTAGTTGTTATACACATGGAAATAACCATAGCGCATCAAGCCGGGTGCGCGCACTTCCATATTGTCGAAGCGGTTATGGCACAACGTCAGGCGCGGATAACCGTTGAACTCTGCCTTATTATCATCCGCTGGGTGACCGAAGATCAGCCCGTACTTGTGGCTGCCAAAGAAGCAGTTGCTGATGGTGGCATAATCGGCTTTTTCACCGATATACAGCAGTTTATCTTCACTGCCGTCAGTGGTGGACCAGCTGTGACCGACAAACGAGCAATGGTCAATCCAGTACTTGCTGCCGTAGTTCAGGTAGACCTGAATATCGTCATTGGCCTTAATGCTCGCCGAATGCTTGAAGATAATATTCTGCAGAATAATGTTCTGCGACTGCGCGGTTGCACGCAGGTGAATATTCTCCAACGTGCGGTTCTGGAACGAACCGATCAGGGTCTTGTTGGCGCCCAAGTTGACTTTGGTCAGGCTCGACGCCGAGATATTACTGTTGATCACCAATACCCGTGGGGTGGTGTCGCCAATATTGGCCTTGAGTTGATCCAGGGTGGTGATACTGACCACAGGACCGGACCAGCCGCCAGTGACTTTTGCCGCGAGGGCGAAACCGGTCAAGCCGGTGAGTTTGCTTTCTGGATAGGACATGAGTTCCCTCTCTATCAATCAAACGGCTCGGTATAACGAGCCTGTGCATTAAGTTAATCCATTAACTTGCACACAGTGTTTGGCGTGGCTGATGTTGCCATCCTGGTTGATCAGCGCTTAAACACTGTGCTTATGTACAGTATTCGTCATTCGCCTGGCCGTCAACCCTCAAGTGAAAAACAACCAAAAGTGGGAGGGGGCTTGCCCTAATGCTGATCAGTAGAGAGATAGAACGGGCAAACAGTAACCAGTGGCGAGCGGGCTTGTCCCGCTCACCACAGTTACAGTGTTTTTCCTTAACTGACTGTGTAGAACCGTAGACATCGTTTACATCTGAAACCGGGGACATCGTTTACACATTTGAGGCCTGGACGCGGGTCATACCTCGTCCAAGCCTCCCCAAGGGATAATCACACAGGTACAAATCCCAAGCTTCATCTTCAGCTTCTTTGAGCCCTATCCTTTCCCCGGACAGCGCCTCGCTGATAAATACCAACTTGCCGTTCCACTTGATCGATCCGTCCTGCCTGACGCTTCGAACTTTCATTTCTGCCGGATATTCCACATCGGGCAAGCATCCTGGATAAATTCGGGTGGACGGCACATACAAGTCTCCCGGACGTTTCATGCCGAGCGCTTCGTGAGGGCGTACGTAATTAAACTCATGCCTGAAATGCTCCAGCAAAAGCTGCTGCTCGACTAAGTTTTTCCCTAAGGGCAACTCAAGTTTCAAGCTACGGTGCATTCGTTCATGGCGACCATTCTGGGCGGGTCTTCCCGGCATGGTTCGCTCGGGATAAATACCCAGCCGAATCCACCAAACTGCCAGTGTGGATATTCTTGCCAGGCCAGGAGAGGCGAACGGTACCCCGTTGTCCGAACGGATAACTTCCGGCATGCCGTACTCCTGAAAAAGCCTCTCAAAGGCCTGTTTTACAGGCTGGGTCATGATCTTGGGATGGGCCCTGCACGCTAAAATCAGCCGCGACGCATGGTCTGTGACGGTCAAAGGGAAGCACATCTGAGCATTAAGCATCTTGAACTGCCCTTTGTAGTCAGCACACCACGTCTTGTTAGGTTCGTCGGCCTTTCGCATTTGTGCGTGGGAAATGCTGTGTCGGCGTTTGAAGCGCCGCTTTTTGACGAGCCCAAGTCGGTCAAGCCATTGACCGGCCGTACTTGGAGAGGGCCAGGTGACGGAGGGATCTTCCAGCCGTAATAGCTCGAGAAGCTTTTTCGGCCCCCATTTATCGTGAGCCTCCTTCATCGCGACTACACGGGCCAAAATCTCGTCGTCGGTTTTATTTGGGCTGTTGTGAGGTCGCCGGGACAGTTCGGATAAAGACCTCAAATCGCCGTCGTGCCGGGCAATCCACTTATCGACGGTAGGTCGGCTAACGTCAAAGCGGCGTGCCAACTGGCTTTTGGTGAAGTTGCCAGAAAGCCAATCAGCTACCAGCTTGATTCTTTGATTCATGGGGGACTCTTGGTTCCAGGGCATGATCAGTTACCTCCTGATCATGCGTATTAGCCTGTAAACCATGTCCCCGGTTAGAAATGTAAACGATGTCCCCGGTTTGTACCCTGGCAAGCCCCCTCCCACAGGGTTCCGCTGTGTTCTTTTGGCCGTTATTTGGACACCGGCATCGCAAACTCCGCGCCCTGCTCGATGCTCTCCGACCAGCGCTGCATGATCGATTTCTGCTTGGTGTAGAAGCGCACACCCTCAGTGCCGTAGGCGTGCATGTCGCCGAACAGGCTCTTCTTCCAGCCACCAAACCCGTGCCAGGCCATCGGCACCGGGATAGGCACGTTGATGCCGACCATGCCCACTTCGATACGCCGGGCAAACTCGCGGGCAATGTTGCCGTCGCGGGTAAAGCAGCTGACGCCGTTGCCGAATTCGTGGTCGTTGACCAGCTTCACCGCCTCGGCGAAGTCATTCACGCGCACGCAGGCCAGTACCGGGCCGAAAATTTCTTCGCGGTAGATGCTCATCTCCTGGGTCACGTGGTCGAACAGGGTCGCGCCGAGCCAGAAGCCGTTTTCCAGGCCAGCCTCGGTGGGTACATAGTCACGTCCGTCGAGCAGCAGTTGCGCGCCGGCCTGCACGCCTTGTTCGATGTAGCCGCTGATGCGCTCCAGTGCGGCGCGGGACACAATCGGGCCCATCTCCGCCTTGAGGTCGCGGCCGTCGGTGATGCGCAGATGCCTGGCGCGTTCGGTCAGGGCGGCGATGACCTTGTCACCGACATCGCCGACCAGCACCGCTACGGAAATGGCCATGCAGCGTTCGCCGGCACTGCCGTAGGCGGCGCCCATCAAGGCATCGACGGTTTTTTCGATATCCGCGTCCGGCATCACCACCATGTGGTTCTTCGCACCGCCCAGGCCTTGCACACGCTTGCCGTTGCGCGCACCGGTTTCGTAGATGTACTGCGCAATCGGCGTGGAGCCGACGAAGCTCACGGCCTTGACGTCCGGGTGCGCGATCAGCGCGTCCACCGATTCCTTGTCGCCCTGCACCACGTTGAATACGCCTTTGGGCAGGCCGGCTTCACGCAGCAGTTCAGCCATGAACAGCGAAGCACTTGGGTCGGTCGGGCTTGGCTTGAGGATGAAGGTGTTGCCCGCCGCAATGGCGATCGGGTACATCCACATCGGCACCATCACCGGGAAGTTGAATGGCGTGACACCGGCCACGACGCCCAGGGGTTGGCGCATCGTCCAGTTGTCCATGCCACGGGAGACCTGGTCGGAATGCTCGCCCTTGAGCAGGTTGGGGATGCCGCAGGCGAATTCGAGAATGTCGATGCCACGGTCGACTTCGCCCTGGGCATCGGTGAAGACCTTGCCGTGTTCGGCGACGATGATGCGCGCCAGGTCGTCCTTGCGCTCACGCAGCAGGTGCAGGTATTCGAACAGCACGCGGGCGCGACGGATAGGCGGGGTGTCGGCCCAACCGGCAAAAGCGGCCTGTGCAGCGGCGACGGCTTCGGACACGGTCTGGCTGCTGGCCAGGGCAACGCGGCCGGTGATTTCGCCGGTGGCCGGGTTGTAGACGTCCTGATAGCGATCATCGCGGCTGACGCGCTGGTCGTTGATGTAGTGCTCGATTGTTGTAGTCATGGCAGTCGATCCAGGTGGGTTGCGTTGGGACACACGATAGGCTTTCGGTTTGTTCCAAACCAGAGCAGAATCAAGAACTGATTGTCCTTATAAGCGAACAATAAGCCCATGGAAAAATCCGAGATCGAAGGGCTGTGGACCCACATTCACTGGCTCTCAGTGCTGGAGGAACACGGCACCTACACCGCCGCCGCTGCGCGCCTGGGGGTGAGTAAATCCGCGGTCAGCCAGCGCATTTCCGACCTCGAGAAAGCCACCGGCACACGGCTGGTGACCCGTACCACGCGCAGTGTGCGGTTGACCGATGCCGGGTTGTCGCTGACCCGTGAAGTGCGCGG
This sequence comes from Pseudomonas marginalis, assembly GCF_900105325.1. Classification (NCBI taxonomy): domain Bacteria; kingdom Pseudomonadati; phylum Pseudomonadota; class Gammaproteobacteria; order Pseudomonadales; family Pseudomonadaceae; genus Pseudomonas; species Pseudomonas marginalis. Next base: position 145,634 of record NZ_FNSU01000003.1, on the reverse strand, counting down.
TGCCTATGAGCAAATCGCGCGCAGCTTCTCGTCGGTGCGCGATTCCGCCGGGGAGATTCGTGGCCTGGTGCGCTTGACCGCTCCCGTGGCATTTGCCCGGCAACAGTTGGTGCCGCACTTGGCGGAGTTCCTGCAGCAGTACCCGCAGGTGCGTATCCAGCTGGATGTCTCGGATGCCCTGAGTTCGCTGGCGGCCGAAGGCTACGACCTCGCTGTGCGCCACGGCTTCCAGGTGCCGGAAACCCATGTGGCCTGGAAGCTGTGCGACACCGGTTCGGTGCTGGTCGCCAGCCGCGATTACCTGCAACGCCACGGCGAACCCCGCGAACCCGGCGACCTGTCGGCGCACAACTGCCTGTTCTACCCGCGCGGCACCGACCAGCCCGCATGGACCTTCGAGCGCGGCAGCAAAAAGGTCGAACGCCTCACCGTGCCCATCGCCGGCAGCTTCGCCACCAACAACAGCGAAGCCCTGCGTGATTCGGCGCTCAACCACCTGGGCATCGCCCTGCTCCCGGACTTCAGCGCCCACGCTGCGCTGGCCAGCGGCAAGCTGGTACAGGTGCTCAAGGGCTGGACACTCAAGGGCGCGTTTGCCGATGAGATCTACCTGATTCGGCCGTATTCGCCCCATGTGCCGAAGTCGGTGAGTGCGTTGGTGGGGTATTTGAAGGAAAAGTTATCGACGGGATTCCGCTTCGAGGGCTGAGGTTTTTAGCTTGCCCAACGGAACTAAAAGTCCATAATGGACAAATAAGTTCAGATATCGGAGATATCCATGTCCAGCGCGCCCCATGTAATCAACCAGGCCCAGGCCCGTGAACTGCTCGCCCAAGTCGATGTACCGCAGATCCTGCACACGCTGTTTCGCGCCCTGGCCGCCGGGCACGCGGTGCAACCGGCGCAGCAATTAGTGGCGTTCCCCCACGACGCCGGCGATTTCATCAATTACCTGGGCGTGCTGGCTGAAGAGGGGGTGTACGGGGTCAAGACCTCGCCGTATATCGTGCGCGAGCAAGGGCCGCTGGTGACGGCCTGGACGCTGTTGATGTCGATGCAAACCGGCGAGCCCCTGTTGCTGTGCGATGCCGCCGAGTTGACCACCGCGCGCACCGCCGCGACCACTGCGCTGGCTGTGGAGGCGCTGGCCCCGCAGGTGGCACGGCGCCTGGCGATCATCGGCAGCGGCAAGGTCGCGCTGGCACATTTGCATTACGTGAAGAATCTGCGGGACTGGCAGGGCATCAGCCTGTTTTCGCCACGCCTGGCCACTGCCAATACCGACGCCATCAAACGCCTGGATCCACGTTTGAGCATCGCCAACAGCTGCGATGCGGCGGTGGCCGACGCCGATGTGATCCTGCTGTGCACCTCATCGGCCGGCCCGGTGATCGACCCGTCGCGCTTGAGCAAGCCGGCGCTGATCACCTCGATCAGCACCAACGCCCCGCGTGCCCATGAAGTGCCGCCCCAGAGCCTCAACGCCATGCAGGTGTTCTGCGACTATCGCCAGACCACCCCCGGCTCGGCCGGCGAAATGTTGATTGCCGCTGAACAGCACGGCTGGGACAAGAACGCGATCGTCGGCGACCTGCCCGAACTGCTCAGTGAGCAGGTACAGCGCCCGGCCTATGACCGCCACGTATTTTTCCGTTCCATCGGCCTGGGCCTGGAAGACATCGCCCTGGCCAATGCCCTCTGGAGACTGTTATGAGCCATGCCGACTTCATCATCATCGGCGGCGGCATTGCCGGCGCGTCCACGGGTTTCTGGTTGTCGCCCCATGGCAAGGTGCTGGTGCTGGAGCGTGAATCCCACCCGGCCTATCACTCCACCGGACGCTCGGCGGCGCTCTACACGGCGGCGTATGGCACCCCGCAGGTGCGGGCGTTGACCCAGGCCAGCCGCGCGTTTTTCGATAACCCGCCGCCGGGTTTCTGCGAGCACCCGCTGCTGACGCCACGCGGCGAAATGACTGTGGACTTCAACGGTGACGCCGCCGAATTGCAGGCCCAGTACCTGAGCGCCAAGGCCACGGTGCCCCAGGTCGAACGGCTCACGGCGGATGAAGCCTGCGCGCGCCTGCCGATCCTGCGCCGGGAAAAAGTCCATGGCGCGCTGTATGACCCGACCGCCAGCGACATCGACACCGACGCCCTGCACCAGGGCTATTTGCGCGGTATCCGACGCAATCAGGGCGAAGTGCGTACCGACAGCCATGTACTGGGCTTGAGCCGTGACAGCGCGGGCCTCTGGCACGTAAACACCCAGGACGGGACCTACACCGCGCCGATCATTATCAACGCCGCTGGCGCCTGGGCCGATCATATCGGCGGGCTGGCGGGCGCCGCGTCCATCGGCCTGCAACCCAAGCGGCGCTCGGCATTTATCTTCGCCGGCCCCGAAGGCGTGGACAGCCACGCCTGGCCGATGCTGGTGGCCCTCGACGAAGCCTTCTACATGAAACCCGACGCCGGCATGTTCCTCGGCTCGCCGGCGAATGCCGACCCGGTGGAGCCCCAGGATGTACAGCCCGAAGAGCTGGACATCGCCATGGGCATCTATCAGATAGAAGAAGCCACCACCCTGGCTATCCGCCGCCCGACGCGCACCTGGGCCGGCCTGCGCAGTTTTGTGCACGATGGTGATTTGCTCAGCGGCTTCGACCCACAGGTACCCGGCCTGTTCTGGGTGGCGGCGCAAGGCGGTTATGGGATCCAGACATCGCCCGCCATGGGCCAGGCCAGTGCAGCGCTGGTGCGCGGTGAAGCGTTGCCGGAACCACTGACACGGTTCGGCCTCGACGCTGGTATGCTCTCCCTCGCCCGCCTGGAGCCCCATTGATGAACAGCGCCGAACACGAAAAAGTCATGCAGAATTTCCGTGCGATTGCCGATGCAATCGCCACGCTGTTCTTCCCCCACGCTGAAGTGGTGCTGCATGACCTGCGCACGCAAAAAGTCGATTACATCGCCAATAACCTGTCCAAAAGGGGCATTGGCGACGACTCGGCGCTGGAGGACATGCTCAGCGCCGACGTCAGCGACGTGAATATCGGCCCCTACGAAAAGCTCAATTGGGATGGCCAGAAAATCCGCAGCCTGAGCACCGTGCTGCATGACCACACAGGTCGCCGGCTGGCAGTGCTGTGCATCAACCTGAATATCTCACTGTTCGAAAACGCCAAGGCGGCGCTGGACCTGTTCCTGTCGCCGAGCAAGCTGATCCCGCAACCGGACTCGCTGTTTCGCGATGACTGGCAGGAGCGCATCAACACATTCCTGCATGCCTGGATGCGCGAGCGCCAGCTGAGCCTGAACCTGCTCACCCGTGACCACAAGCGTGAGCTGGTACTGGCGCTGCATGCCGAAGGCGCGTTCAAGGGCAAGAGCGCCTCGAACTACGTGGCCAACGTGCTGGGCATGGGCCGGGCCACGGTCTACAAGCATTTGAAGGAGCTCAAGGGCTGATCAAATGTGAGAGGGGGCTTGCCTCAATGCCAGTCAGTTAAGGCTTTTTGTAGGAGCGAGCTTGCTCGCGAAAAACTCGCAGGCGCCGCGTTCATTCAGGAAGCACGCGTTATCGTTGACGTTTTTCGCGAGCAAGCTCGCTCCTACAGGAGGCGATGTACGCTTAACTGACTGGCATTAGGGCTTGCCCTCTCCCACCACATTTTGCCCGCGTATGATGCTCAATCGCCGTAGATGTCGGCCTTGAAGTACTGCTGTGAAATCTTCTGGTATTCCCCACTGGCACGAATGCCGTCGATGGCGCTGTTCAGTTCGCTGACCAGCGCGGTATTGCCCTTGCGCACCGCGATCCCGGCGCCCTCGCCCACGTATTTCGGGTCCTTGAGTTCCGGGCCGACAAACCCGTAGCCCTTGCCCCGAGGCATCTGCAAAAAGTCATTCAAGGGAATGGTGTCGGCAAAGATTGCATCCAGCCGGCCTGCCGCCAGGTCCATGTAGATCTCTTCGTTATTGCTGTAGCGCTTGACGTTGATGCCCTTGGGTTCGAACACCTCGGTGGCGTAACGGTCGGTGGTGGTGGCGCGCTGCACACCCACGGTCTTGCCCTTGAGGCTGGCGTACTGGTCATCCACCACGGCACCGTCCCTCATCACCAGGCGCGAGGAGGTGAAGTAGTACTTGTGGGAGAAATCCACCGACTTCCTGCGATCGTCATTGATGGTCATGGACGACAAGGCCATGTCGATTTTCTTCACTTTGAGGGAAGGAATCAGGCCGTCGAATTCACCTTCGACCCACACACACTTGACCTTCATCTGCGCACACAGCGCATTGCCGATGTCGTAGTCGAAGCCGACGATCTTGCCCTCTTCGGTCTTGGACGCAAACGGTGGGTAAGCCGCTTCGATGCCGATACGCAGGGTTTTCTCGGCGGCCAGCAGGTGGCTGGAGGCGATCAGGCCCAAGGCCAGGGCGGTGATGAGGGGGAGTTTCTTCATGGTCGTGTCTCGCGAGTTGTTATTGGTTTTGGCAAGCGTGAAGAAAAAGCTGGAGCGGGATTTTTTGTACTTATAATTCCATACTGGACTTTTACGTATAACCCGTCAATCACCACTCGCCAGCCCTTATCACCCATGACTTTTTTGCACAACGCTCCGGTGTTTTTGAGCGTTTTGCTCTTATTTATGCGTGCCTATACTCGGTCCAGCCTCTCGGTGCACCCGAAGGGCCAGTCCCCACAACAATAATTAAGGACACCGACCATGACCCAGTCCTTCCTGGCTGCCCGGGATTTTCTGCTCGCGCACCGTACCGACTACGCCACCGCCGCCCGTGACTTTCGTTGGCCGCAACTGGACGCCTTCAACTGGGCCCTGGACTACTTCGATGCCATGGCCGAGGGCAATGCCGCCGACGCGCTGTGGATCGTCGAAGAGGACGGCAGCGAGCAGCGCTACAGCTTCCAGCAACTGGCCGCGCGCTCCAACCAGGTCGCTAACCACCTGCGCGCCCTCGGTGTTCGGCGTGGCGAGCGCGTGCTTCTGATGCTCGGCAACGATGTGGCGCTGTGGGAAACCATGCTGGCGGCCTTCAAGCTCGGCGCGGTGGTGATCCCCGCCACCGCCCTGCTCAACCCGGTTGACCTGCACGACCGCATCGAGCGGGGCCAGGTCCGCCACCTGGTGGTCGGCGCGGCGCATGTCGGCAAGTTCGAGGGCCTGGGCGAAGGTTGCAGCCGCGTATGCGTGGGAGCGGCGCCGACTGGCTGGGTCGCGCACAGCGCCGCCTTTGAATACCCCGAGCGGTTCGAGGCCGAGGGCCGTACCTTGGCCACGGACCCGATGCTGCTGTATTTCACCTCCGGCACCACCTCAAAACCGAAGATGGTGCTGCACAGCCACCAGAGCTATCCGGTCGGCCATCTGTCGACCCTGTACTGGATCGGCCTGCAACCCGGCGACCTGCACCTGAACATCTCCTCGCCGGGCTGGGCCAAGCATGCCTGGAGCTGCCTGTTCGCACCGTGGAATGCCGGCGCCTGCATCTTTATCCATAACGTCGCGCGGTTCAGTGCCCAGGCGTTGCTCGGCGCGCTGGAGAAGTACCGGGTGACCAGCCTGTGCGCCCCGCCCACGGTGTGGCGCATGCTGATCCAGGAAGACCTGGCCAGCTACAAATCACGCCTGAACCTGCGCGAACTGGTGGGCGCCGGTGAACCGCTGAACCCGGAGATCATCGAGCAGATCCAACAGGCCTGGGGCCTGCCGCTGCGCGACGGCTTCGGCCAGTCGGAAACCACCGCGTTGGTGGGCAATACGCCGGGCCAGGTGCTCAAGCCAGGCTCCATGGGCCGCCCGTTGCCGGGCTACCAGGTGGCCCTGCTGGACGCCGACGGCGTACCGGGCACCGAGGGTGAAGTCGCCCTGCCCCTTGAGGTGCGCCCACTGGGCCTGATGCTCGGCTACGAAGACAGCCCGGAGAAAACCGCCGAGGTGATGCGCGACGGTTACTACCGCACCGGCGACACCGCGCAGATCGACGCCGACGGCTACATCACCTTTGTCGGGCGCGCCGACGACGTGTTCAAGGCCTCCGACTACCGCATCAGCCCCTTCGAGCTGGAAAGCGCGCTGATCGAACACCCGGCGGTGATGGAAGTGGCCGTGGTGCCCAGCCCCGATCCGTTGCGCCTGGCGGTGCCCAAGGCGTTCCTGATCCTGGCCCATGACGCCCCGGGCAGCGCCGAACTGGCCGCGCACATCCTCGCCTTCGCCCGCGAGCATCTGGCGCCCTACAAGCGGGTGCGGCGGATCGAGTTTGTCAGCGAGTTGCCCAAGACCATTTCCGGCAAAATCCGCCGGGTGGAGTTGCGGCAGATGGAGGTGGTGCGGCGCCAGAGCGACACACGGGGTGAACAGGAGCACTTCGAAGAAGATTTCAGCTAAAAAAAGCCCGGTGACGCAAGTCACCGGGCAAAACGAAGCGACCAGCTTCAGAAACGCGGTTTGACGGTCTTCCAATCCGGTTGATAGCGCTGCATCTGCTTCACGTCGTCGCGCTGGCGAATGCCGCAGCTGAGGTATTGGTCATGCAGCTTGCCCAGTTGATCAGGGTCCAGTTCCAGGCCCAGCCCCGGTGCGCGGGTGATCTTCACGCAGCCGTCGACAATCGGCAGTTTGCCGCCCTTGATCACTTCTTCGTCCGGTTCTTGCCAGGGGTAGTGGGTGTCGCAGGCGTAGTCGAGGTTGGGCACCGACGCGGCCACGTGGGCCATGGCCATCAGGCTGATGCCCAGGTGTGAGTTGGAGTGCATCGACACGCCCAGGCCAAAAGTCTGGCACATCTTCGCCAATACCTGGGTGTCGCGCAGGCCGCCCCAGTAGTGATGGTCGGCGAGTACGATCTGCACGCTGTTCAGGGCCACGCTGCGGCGGAACTCGTCAAAATCGGTGACCACCATGTTGGTCGCCAGGGGCAAGCCGGTGCGTGTGTGCAACTCGGCCATGCCTTCCAGGCCGGGGGTGGGGTCTTCGTAATACTGCAGGTCGTCGCCGAGCAGTTCGGCCATGCGGATCGAGGTTTCCAGGGACCAATTGCCATTCGGGTCGATGCGCAGCGGCACGCCGGGGAAGGCTTTTTTCAGGGCCTTGATGCACGCCACTTCATGCTCAGGGTCCAGCGCACCGGCCTTGAGCTTGATGCTTTTGAAGCCATAGGTGTCGATCATCCGCCGCGCCTGGGCGACGATCTGTACTTCGTTGAGGGCTTCGCCCCAACTGTCGGGTTTATAGGGCGAGTCGATGTGCTCGGCGTACTTGAAGAACAGGTAGGCGCTGAACGGGATCCGGTCGCGGATCGCGCCGCCCAGCAGGTCCACCAGCGGCACATTCAGTGAGTGCGCCTGCAGGTCGAGAAACGCCACCTCAAACGCCGAATAGGCATTGCTCACTGCCTTGCTCGCATGGGAACCGGGGGCCAGTTCGGCGCCGGCAATGCTCGCGGGTTTGTGCGCCGCCACGGTGGCCTGCACGATGGCGCGCAGTTGGTTGAGGTTGAACGGATCAAGGCCGATCAGTTGATCCTTGACCTGTTGCTGGATCGCCAGCGCCGGGGCATCGCCGTAGCTTTCGCCAAGGCCGATGTAGCCGGTGTCGCTCTCGATTTCGATGATCGAGCGCAGCGCGAAGGCTTCGTGGATACCGCTGGCGTTGAGCAGCGGCGGGTCGCGAAACGCGATGGGGGTGACGGTAACGCGGACGATTTTCAAGAGGCGGCTCCCTGTGGGCCTGGACGCAAGGCATGATGATGAGTCGGTTTGGAGGTGGGCGGCACACCGGGCCGTGGTGCGGTGCGCGCAAAAAACACCACCACCGCGGCCACCAGCGAGGTCGCGGCCAGGCCGTACAGCCCGCCTTCAATCGAACCGGTGGTCTGCTCCAGCAGGCCGAAGGTGGTGGGGGCAACAAAACCGCCGAGGTTGCCGACCGAATTGATCAAGGCAATCACCGCCGCGGCGATGCGCGCATCCAGGTAACCCTGGGGGATCGGCCAGAACAGCGCGGAAGCGGCCTTGAAGCCAATCGCGGCAAAACAGATGGCGACAAACGCAAACACCGGCCCGCCAGTGGTGGACATGAACATGCCGACGGCGGCGATCACCAGCATCAGCGCCACCCACGCCTGCTGGTGTTTCCACTTGCTCGCCAGGGCGGCGAACCCATACATGGCGACGATGGAAATCAACCACGGGATCGAGTTGAACAACCCCACCTGGAAGTCGCCCAGGTTGCCCATTTTCTTGATCATGCTCGGCAACCAGAACGTGGCGCCGTAGATGGTCAGGGCGATGGAAAAGTAGATAAAGCAGAACAGCGCGATCTGCTTGTCGGCCAGCAGCTTGAACATCGACGGCCGCACGCTCTGGGTGGCTTCGCGGGCCGTTTGCTCAAGCGCGATGGCCGTCACCAGCGCGTGTTTTTCTTCGTCGCTGAGCCACTTGGCCTGATGGGGGTGGGACTGCAACCAGAACCACACAAACCCGCACAACAGGATGGAGGCAAAACCCTCGATCAGGAACATCCACTGCCAGCCATGCAGGCTCAAGCCGCTGACGTTGAGCAACGCCCCCGACACCGGCCCGGAAATCACCGAGGCGATGGCCGAACCGCTGAGGAAAATCGCCATCGCCTTGCCGCGCTCGGCGGCCGGCAACCATTGGGTGAAGTAGTAGATGATGCCGGGGAAAAAACCGGCTTCGGCCGCGCCGAGCACGAAGCGCAGGATATAAAAGCTGGTTTCGCCTTGGACAAAGGCCATGGCCATCGCAGCCGCGCCCCAGGTGAACATGATGCGCGTCAACCAGGCCCGTGCGCCGTAGCGCTGCAGCAGCAGATTGGACGGCACTTCGAAGATCGCGTAACCGATGAAGAACAGCCCGGCACCCAAGCCATAGGCGGCGGCGCCAATGCCCAGGTCGGTCTCCATATGGCTGCGCACAAAGCCGATATTGACACGGTCGATGTAATTGACGATGAACATCACCACGAACAACGGCAGTACATGGCGCTTGACCTTGGCGGCTGCGCGGGCGAGCACGCTCGGGTCGGGCGGATTCTGGACGGTATCCAAGGGCAACTCCCAATCATTGTTTTTTTAGGGACGCACCGATGATGGACGCCGGGGATTGTTCCCGTCTAATCTAACTTGGCATTCGATTGATACCTGGATTAGATCAATGTTCGAACTGACGCAACTGCGCTGCTTCACCACCGTGGCCACCGAGCTGAATTTTCGCCGCGCCGCCGAACGGCTGAACATGACCCAGCCGCCCCTCAGCCGACAGATCCAATTACTGGAGCATCACCTCGGCGTAGAGCTGTTTACCCGCACCACCCGCAGCGTTGCCCTCACCGCCGCCGGACGGGCGTTTTTCATCGAGGCGCAGAACCTGTTGGAGCGCGCCCAGCAGGCAGCCGTGACCGCACGGCGTTTTGCCGAGGGCGATATCGGCACGGTGAATATCAGCTTCGTCGGCAGCGCGGTGTATGAGTTTTTGCCCAGGGTCATCGCCGAGGCACGGCTCAAGCAGCCCCAGGTCAGGATCGACCTCTCGGAGATGAACACCTACCAGCAATACGAAGCCCTGCGCGCGCGGCGCATCGACCTGGGCATCGTCCGCGCGCCCCTGCTGGAACCCGGTTATGCCACCGAATGCCTGGTGCGCGAGCCCTTCGTGCTGGCGGTGCCGAGCAGCCATCGACTGGCCAGTGCCGACAGCGTCAGCGTCCACGACCTCGACGCCCAGCCGTTCCTGATGTACGCCCATGCGGCCTACCCGCCGTTCAACGAACTGCTCACCGGGCTGCTGCGCTCGGCCCGTGTCGCACCGGAATACGTACAGTGGCTGGGCTCGTCCCTGACCATCCTGGCCCTGGTCAACGCCGGCATGGGGCTGGCGCTGGTACCGCGTTGCGCCAGCAGTGTGGTGTTCAAGAACGTGGTGTTTCGCGATATCGACCTGGGCGAAGGCGCGCAAAGTGAACTGCACCTGATCTGGCGCGAGAACAATGACAACCCGGCGTTCGCGATGTTGCTGGAGGGGATTCGCAGTGCGGTGCGTGACGGGTGGGCGAACTGACGGCGCGTGCCGACTCAGGTGCCGGTGGGTGATTGCGGCGTGTCAGGGTTGAGCTGCTGGCGCCTGAATTGCCCCGGTGGCTGGCCGTGTATCTGGCGAAAACGTCGGGAGAAATACGCCTCGTCGGCGAAACCGCACAACCTGGCCACCTCACCCACCGGTCGTGTGCCATTGAGCAAATAATTGCGCGCCGCGTGCATCCGGCGTTCAAGCACCAACTCCGTAAAGGTCTTGCCGATTTCCTTGCGCAACCAATGCGTCAGGTAGGTCGGTGACAGGTAAGTCGCCGCCGCCACCTTGATCAGGTTCAGATCGGGGTCTGCAATATTCTTGCGCAGGTACTCAGACATTCTGCTCAGTGCATCGCGCCGACTGACTTCGGCGGCATTCTCTTCGGCCAAGCGCTTGAGCGGTTCGGCATACAACGCGCACACGCGCCCTACCAATTGCAGCAACAATCCCTTGAGCATCTCGCGAGTGCCAAACTGGCGGTTTTCATCCAGGGCGCGCATCTGTTCGATCAAGCCACGGACGATGCCGAAGTCCTCATCGCCGAGGATGAAATCCAGATGCTCCTGGAAGCGGAACGGTGACAACTCGGGCGCCAGCAGGATCGAAACCTCTTCCAGATCCATCGGGTCGCACTGCAAATGCGGCAGCAGGAAGGTCTGGGAGAAATTGATCACAATGAAGTTGCTGTCTGCCGGATGGGGAATCACATGCACCCGATGCGGCAGGATGAACGCCAGCGCATTGCGCGGAAACGGCCGTTCGGCATTGCCGATGTGCTGCACGGTGTCGCCACCCAGGTTGACCTGGATCTGGAAATACTCATGGCGGTGGGGGCTGGTTTCCGCGCGACGGCCTTTTTTGTCGCGGATGTAAAAGTCGGTCAACTCGCTGCGTTGCTGCATGACGTAAGTGGGGACTCGACTGGGTGATGACATTGCCTGAGGCTCCTCGACAGGTACAGGGTCGGGGTGATTGTGCAGGCGGACCGGCGCGGCTTCAATATGTCATCGGATGACAGCCAGGTGTGACGGATTATTTTCACCTGCGTTGGCGATTTTCTCTGTCCAAAAAAATCGGGCGCACCACAAAATAATTAATCATTAAAAAACAATAGATTATTTAAAAAACGCAGCGGTTTTAGCCAAATAAATTAATCCGTTTTTTCTTGGACTCCTGCATTCAAGGCCTTTTCATAAAGAAAAAACGATCTAACGCACGCGTTGATTTTGGAATGTTGTACGACCACTGTAATCACCCATGCAGCCCGAACCTTCCAAAAACAATCAAAAGGTGCGCACCCCATGAACCTGCTTTTTTGCCCTATCCCCCCTCCCCCGGCCCGACCCGTGCGAAGGCATCTCTGAGCGCCTGACAGCGGCTGTTCGCGCCTCCCATTAATGCAGCGATTGCTCTGCCCCGGTACTGGGGGCATCGGCTTCGGCTGCGCGCGAACTTCACGATTCACCTGACAATAAAAAGGTCTACCCATGTCGAACTCGCACCTCTCCCCGTCCACCGCGCCGTCGGTGAGTGCCGGCGTACGGGACGCCGTCCTGCCCCAGCGGCTGCCGACCCGGCGTCGCTGGTTCATGCTGTCGTTGCTGCTGATTGCAACCATCATCAATTACATCGACCGCGTGAACATCTCGATTGCGGCACCGTTCATGGCCAAGGACCTGGGCCTGGACAAGATCGAAATGGGCCTGGTTTTCTCCGCGTTTGCCTGGACTTATGCCCTCGCCCTGGTACCAGCAGGCTTTGTGGCCGACCGCTTCGGCTCCCGGCTCACCTACGGCGTGTCGCTGATCAGTTGGTCAACCGTGACCGTGTGCCAGGGTTTCGCCACAGGGTTTGCATCGTTATTCGGCTTGCGCCTGGCCGTCGGCGCCATGGAAGCACCGGCGTTTCCGGCCAACAGCCGGGCAGTGACGGTGTGGTTCCCGGCCCGCGAACGCGGCATGGCCAGCAGCATCTATGTGTGCGGCCAGTACCTGGGCACGGCTCTGTTTACCGGCGTGCTGCTATGGCTGGCCACCACTTATGACTGGCGCCATGTGTTCTACAGCACAGGGTTGCTCGGCATCGTGTTCGGTGTGGCCTGGCTGTACCTGTACCGCGACCCGTTGAACTGCAAGCGCGTCAGCCAGGAAGAATTGAAGTACATCGAAGGCGGCGGTGGGCTGGTCAAGAGCAGCCAGGAGCGCACCCGCTTCAATTGGCGACAGATCACCGAGCTGTTCGGCTACCGGCAGATATGGGCCATTTGCATCGGCAAGTTCGCCAGCACCTCGGCGCTGTACTTCTTCCTGACCTGGTTCCCGACATACCTGATCGAAGAGCGCAAGTTGACCATGATCAAGGCCGGGATCTTCGCGGTGCTGCCGTTCGTGGGCGCTACCGTCGGCATTCTATTGGCCGGCATCGTCTCCGACTTGCTGATACGCCGTGGCTACTCAATGTCCTTCGCGCGCAAGTTGCCCCTGGTGGTCGGCTCGATGCTGGGCATGTCGATTGTGCTGGTCAATTTCACCGACTCGAACGTGATCTGCATCGCGATACTGACCATTGCCTTCTTTGCCCAAGGCATCGCGTCGTCGTCGTGGGCCGCCGTATCGGAGGTGGCACCGAAGGAGCTGATCGGCCTGACCGGTGGGATCACCAGCCTGGCCGCCAATATCGGCGGGATCGTCACCCCGATCGTGATCGGCGGCATCGTTCACGCGACAGGCTCGTTTGCCTACGCGTTCTGGTTTATCGGCGGTGTCGCGCTGATTGGCACCTTGTCTTACTCGTTGCTGCTCGGCCGCTTGTACCGCATCGAACTCAAGGCGCGCTGAGTCAACAACATGTTTTTCTCCAACACCAGGCCGCAATCGTCCAACTTCACCCATGAATGCCGCCGTAGGCTGCGGCTTCCAACAGGACACTGATAAAAATGACCATGACCGAGTATGTGTTTACCCCCGATCTGCCCGTGACCTTGCCGGTGGCCGGTAGCCTGCAGCGCTTTCCCGTCGGCCGGGTATTTTGCGTCGGCCGCAACTACCCGTGGCCGGATACCCAAGGCCAGTCCCGCCAGCCGCCGGTGTTCTTCATGAAACCGGCGAGCAGCGTGGTGGACGCGACGGGCGAGGTGACGTTCCCGCCGTTGACCGAAGAGTTTGCCCACGAAATCGAATTGGTCGTGGCCATCGGTGAGGGTGGCGCTCATATCCCAGAGGGCCAGGCGCTGGCTTATGTGTGGGGCTATGCCGCCGGCCTGGACCTGACCCGCCGCGATGTGCAGCGCGCAGCCAAAAGCCAGGGCTTGCCCTGGGAAGGCGCCAAGGTGTTCGACGGCGCCGCGCCCATGACCGCCATTGTGCCGGTGACTCACGCCGGGCACCCGAGCGGCGAGTTGTGGCTCAACGTCAATGGCCAGGAGCGCCAGCGTGACAGCCTCGACAGCCAGATCTGGTCGGTCAGCGAGATCATCAGCCGGATCTCCCAGTCGGTATCGCTGCGGGCCGGTGACCTGATCATGACCGGCAGCCCGGCGGGCGTGGATGTGCTGCAACCGGGCGATCTCATCAACGCCGGGATCGACGGCATCGGCCAACTCGAAATGCGCGTCGGCCAGCGCGCTTGAACCCGACACACCTACCCGAGAATGGAAAAAGGAGATAACACCATGTCGAATCTTTTGAAGGTGGCCCTGGTTACCGGCGCCGGCAGCGGAATCGGCCGCGCCGTGGCCCTGGGCTTGATGGCGGACGGTTTCACCCTGGTACTGGCCGGGCGCCGGCCGGAGCCGTTGCAGGCCTTGGCCGAGTTGGCGACCAGCGAAGGCCACGAAGCCTTGGCCGTCCCCACTGATGTGCGCGACCCGGCCAGTGTCGACGCGCTGTTTGCAACCATTGCCGAGGTGTACGGACGTCTCGATGTGGTGTTCAACAACGCCGGGGTCAACGCCCCTGCCGTGCCATTGGATGAACTGACGTTCGAGCAGTGGCGCAACGTGATCGATACCAACCTCAACGGGGTTTTCCTCTGCGCCCGTGGCGCCTTCGGGCTGATGCGCCATCAACAGCCACAGGGTGGACGCATCATCAATAACGGCTCGATTTCCGCGCATACCCCACGGCCTTTCAGCAGCGCCTATACCGCCAGCAAACATGCGGTGTTGGGGCTGACCAAATCCCTGGCCCTGGACGGGCGCGAATTCAACATTGCCTGCAGCCAGATCGACATCGGCAACGCCTTGACCGACATGTCGGTGCGCATGACCAAAGGCGTACGCCAGGCCAACGGCACCATCGCCGTGGAGCCGATGGTCGACGTCAAGCACGTGGCCGATGCCGTGCGCTACATCGCCGCGCTGCCCCTGGAAGCGAACGTCCTGAACATGACCGTCATGGCCAGCGCCATGCCGTTTGCCGGTCGCGGTTAAACCGGCCTTTTTATTCCGTGACACGAGGTTCCCAATGAAACCAGAAGTCTTGCAGCTCAGCCCTATCCTGATCCCTGAAATCAACGCGCGGCTCGATGAGCTGTTTACCGTCAGACGTTACTTCCAGCAGGCCGACAAGCCGGCTTATTTACAGGAACACGGTGCGAACATTCGCGGGGTGATCACCGGCGGGCATACCGGCATCAGCCAGGCGCTGATGGCGCAACTGCCGAGATTGGAAGTGGTGGCGGTCAATGGCGTGGGCACCGATGCGGTGGACCTGGCGTATGCCCGGGATCGCGGGATCCGCGTGACCGCAACGATCGGCGCGCTGACCGAGGACGTCGCCGACCTGGCCATCGGCTTGCTGATCGCCGTGTGCCGTGGGCTGTGCACCAGTGATCGCTATGTGCGTTCGGGCCAGTGGCCGCAGAGTCCGACACCGCTGGCGCCCTTGCCGTTGGCGCGCCAGGTGTCCGGCATGCGCATCGGCATCGTCGGCATGGGTCGGGTCGGGCGGGCAGTCGCCACTCGAGCGGCGGCCTTCGGTTGCCCGATCTGCTACACCGACCTGCAGCCGATGAGCGATGTGAGCCATACCTTCATCGCCGACCTGAAACAGTTGGCCAGCCAAAGCGACGCGCTGATCCTGGCCGCTGCCGCCGACCAGGCTGAAGCCATTATCAACGCCCAGGTGTTGCAGGCATTGGGCAAGGACGGCTACTTGATCAACGTGGCACGCGGCAAGCTGGTCAACGAGGCGGACCTGGTAGCCGCGCTGGCCGCCGGTGAGATCGCGGGGGCGGCCCTGGACGTGTTTGTCGACGAGCCGAATGTTCCCGAGGCGCTCTTCGCCAATGAGCAAGTGGTGCTGCAACCCCACCGCGCCAGCGCGACGCTGCAAACCCGCACGCGCATGGGGGACATGGTGGTGGCGAGTCTGCTGGACAGTTTCGCCGGGAAAAAACCCCAGGGTTGTGTGACGGATTGAGCATTTGATCGTTCCCACCTGCGTGGGAACGATCAAAGCCCCCCTCACCACCGCCTCACGCCACCTTGAACCGATTGACCAGCCGCTGCTGGTGCTCGGCCAAACGCGCCAATTCCTGGCTGGTGATTGCGGTTTGCTCGGCGCCGGCACTGACCTGGATGACCAGGTCGTTGATCTCGTTGACGTTACGGTTGATGTCTTCTGAAACCGCACTCTGCTCTTCGGCCGCCGAAGCAATCTGCAGGTTGCGATCACTGATACTGGCCACGCCTTCGGCGATCTCCAACAACAATTCACCTGCACGTTCGACCTTGCGCGCACCGTCCTGGGCCTTGCCCAGAGTCTCCTGCATGGACGAGCTCGCCCGATCGGAACCACTTTGCAGGTTGCTGATCATCTGCTGAATATTCCCCGTGGACTCCTGGGTCTTCTGCGCAAGTACCCGCACCTCGGACGCCACCACGGCAAATCCGCGCCCATGATCCCCTGCCCGCGCCGCTTCGATGGCCGCGTTCAGGGCCAGCAGGTTGGTTTGCTCGGCAATGCCGCGAATGACGTCGAGCACGGAGGAAATCCCATCGCTTTCCTGCTTGAGTTCGCCAATGATCAGCGCGGTGTCCTCGGCCTGCCCGGAGAGCTGGCGGATCAGGGTGATGGTGCCTTCGATCTCGGTACGTCCTTGGGTGGTGCTGGTATTGACCCGTTGCGACAGTTGCGCCGCATCGTTGGTGCTGTGCGCCACCTCGCGCACGGTGGCGCTCATTTCGTTGATCGCCGTGGCCACCAGTTCAGTGCTTTGGCGCTGCTGCTCGACGCTTTGGCTGGTCTGCATCGTCACGGTTGAAGACTCCTCCGCCGCCGTTGCAACCTGTGCGGTGGCGTTGCCGATTTCCTGCACCACGCCACTGATCTCTTGCGCCATGCGGTTGAGGTTGCGCGAGATCTGACCGAATTCGTCCTTGCTGTCATAAGTCGCCCGCGCGGTGAGATCGCGCTGTGCCAGGTCATTGAGCACGCGGTTGAGGTCGCGCACCGCCGAATCGATCATGCGGATGATCAGCCAGGACAACACCGCCACCGCCAACAGGGCCACGATCACTGCGCCAACGGTCAACCATAGGGCGCGGCGGGCGTCATCCCGCTCGTGCATCGCCAGGCTGCTGACACTTTGGCCCAGGGCTTCCTCCACTTGGCTCATCAGGTCAATGCGTTGGGTAGAGGTTTCAAACCAGGCTTCGGGTTTGATCCCCAGCGCCTGCCCCATCGGCACCTCAAACGCCAGGCGCTGCAACTTGGCGACTTCGACGGCGGCCGGTTGCTGCATTTGCGTATCGAACTGCGCAAGCGAGGCCGCGGGCGCTTTGCGTCGGAACGCATCGTAATAGGCGCCGAACTCGCCCAGGTTGCGGCTGAAGCGCGACAACAGGGCCTCATCGAAATGCCCCTGGCTGAAGACCAGGCCCAGCACCACGCGCTCGCGTCCGGCCCGCTCTTTCATTTCGATAAATTGATTCAGGGCCCCCAGGGCGTAGACGATGGTCGCGTTGTTGACGCTCGCTTCCAGGGAATGGGTGTAACCGGTCAGCACTTGAATGATCTCGGTATACCGCGCGCCGGATTCGGTGCTGTTGATGCTCAGTTTATCGACCTGCCCGCGCATCGCCGGCAACTGGTCCAGGGCCCGCAGGACGTTGTCCAGGTTCGCACCGCCGGAGGTGGACAAACCGCGCACCACCTCGACGGCCGCGCTGGAGTCCCTGCGCATCTGCACCATCCGATCGCCCATGGACTTGCCGCCACTGCCGAGGAACACGCCACTGGCACCACGCTCACGCTGCAAGGTGGTAATCAACTGGCTCAACTTCTGGGCGGTGGCGCTGGCCATCACCGTGGTGTTCATGTCACGCAGCGTTTTGTAGTTGTCCACCACAAACACGCCGGCCAGGGTCAGGAACCCGAGCATGGGCAGTAGCAGAATCAACAACAGTTTCAGACGCAGCGGAGCGTTCTTAAGCATTTCCCTAAAGCCTCATGTCCATGGATCAGACTGGCGCCTGTCACGCCAAGATAGTGGCGCCATAATATCACCCATGAAAACAGCGCTACCGCTCTCGGACGGCCATCTGGAGCCAATAGGGGGTTGTACTGACCCAGATCAATAAACCCTCACAAACCAATCGACTGCCGGCCCCTGTGTTGATCGAGCACCTTGCTTGACTGACTCAATCCTCTCGAATACTTGCCTGATCCTCCGAATGTTCGGTTTTTTCGTAGATGGCCCTTGTGCCCTGATCTAGAGTTCGACAATGGGCGCCCATCGCCTTTCTTATAAGAAACACGCCATCCCGACCGATGATCAGCAGGTGAGCCAGCCATGGAATTACGCATCAACCAAAAAACCTATCAGGTCGACGCCGACGCCGACACGCCGCTGCTGTGGGTGATCCGCGATGACCTGGGGCTGACCGGCACCAAGTACGGCTGCGGCCTGGCCCAATGCGGCGCCTGCTCGGTGCTGGTGGACGGCAATGTCGTGCGTTCGTGCGTCACGCCGGTGGCCGGGGTGGTCGGGCGTGAGATCACCACCATCGAGGCTATCGAAGCCGATGCAGTCGGCAAGCGGGTGGTCAGTGCCTGGGTCGAGCATCAGGTGGCGCAATGCGGTTACTGCCAGTCCGGGCAGGTGGTGGCAGCCACCGCGCTGCTCAAGCACACCCCCGCCCCCACCAATGCGCAGATCGACGCGGCCATGGTCAACCTGTGCCGCTGCGGCACCTACAACGCCATCCATGCCGCCATGCATGACCTGGCCGCCGGGAAGGAGAGCGCCTGATGAACACGCCATCCGTCATCCCTGGCATCACCCTGGGCGAGCCGATCAACCTGTCGCGTCGCCGCTTCCTGGCCAGCACGGCCGTGGGTGCGCTGGTCATCGGTTTTGGCCTGCCGCTGGGCTCGGCCCGAGTGCAGGCCGCTGCCGCCGCAGAACGCGGCACCCAGGTGCCGGCGTTCCTGGAGATTCGCCCGGACGGTACGGTGCGCCTGCTCAGCCCCTTTATGGAAGGTGGCCAAGGCACCCACACCGCCATGGCGCAGATCGTCGGCGAAGAGCTGGATGCCGACCCTGCCACCTTTATCGTCGAAGCCGCGCCACCCGGTGAGGCCTATGTGGTGATGGACAACGGCATGCGCATCACCGGCGGCAGCATGTCGGTGCGCATGAGCTACCCGGTCATGCGCCGCCTGGGCGCCCTCGCCCGCGCCATGCTGTTGCAGGCCGGCGCCGAGCAGCTTGGTGTGCCGGTGGCCCAACTGACCACCCAGCCTGGCCGCGTGGTGCACGCCGCCTCCGGGCGCTCCCTGGGCTACGGCGAGTTGGCCGGCCGCGCCCTGGACATGCCGGTGCCCGACCCGGCCAGCATCACCCTGCGCGACCCGAGCCAGTTCCGCTGGATCGGCAAGCCGGTCAAGCGCCTGGATGCCTATGACAAATCCACCGGCAAGGCGCAGTACAGCATCGACATCAAGGTCGACGGCATGCTCCACGCCGCCGTGCAGCACGCGCCGCGCCTGGGCATGACCGTGGGCAGCCTGCGTAACCAATCCCAGGTCGAAACCATGAAAGGCGTGCACTCGGTGCATGTGCTGCCCGGTGCGGTAGCCGTGGTGGCCGAACGCTGGTGGCACGCCAAGCGTGCGGTGGAGGCGATCCAGGTCGACTGGCAGGAACCGACGGCCGACTCAAAAGTGCGCGGCATGCCCGCGGATTTCTCCAGCGACGGCTTTCGCGATTTTCTCGCGGCCCAGCAAGGTCCGGCCCGTGACGACGAGAACGAAGGCGATGTGGCCGGCGCGTTGAAGAACGCCAAGACCCAGGTCGAGGCCACCTACCACAACCAATACCTCAACCATGCCCAGCTGGAACCACCGTCAGCCCTGGCGCGCTTCAACCCCGACGGTTCGCTGGAGATCTGGCTGCCCAACCAGGCGCCCGATATGTTCCGCGCCGACATCGCCAAGCGCGCCGGGCTCGACCCTGCGCAAGTGACCCTGCACTCGCCGCTGCTGGGCGGTTTTTTCGGCCGGCACTTCCTGTATGACTCGGCCAGCCCCTACCCCCAGGCGATTGCATTGGCCAAGGCGGTGGGCCGTCCGGTCAAGCTGATCTGGAGCCGTGAGGAAGAGTTCCTGCGCGACGTGTTGCGCCCGGTGGCGGTGGTCAAGTTCCGCGCCGCGCTGGACGCCGACGGCCTGCCGGTGGCGATCGAAGCGGTGAGCGCCACCGAAGGCCCCACCGAGGCCATCGCCGGCAAGCAGGGCGAAAAACTCGACCCCACCGCCCTTGAAGGCCTGTCGGGCAAGAGCTACGCCATCCCCAACAAACGCATCGCGCAGATCTACGTCAAGGGCCCGGCCATGCTCGGCTACTGGCGTTCGGTGGGCAATTCGCTGAATGACTTCTTCTACGAAGCGTTCCTTGATGAGCTGGCGGACAAAGGCGGCCGCGATCCCTATGAGCTGCGCCTGCACCTGCTGCGCGACAACCCACGGCTGACCACCCTGCTCAAGGCCGTGGGCGAGTTGTCCGGTGGCTGGAAACGGGGCCCCTACACTGCCGAAGACGGTACCCGGCGTGCCCGTGGCGTGGCCATGGCCTCGCCGTTCGGCTCCCACGCGGCAGTGATCGCCGAAGTGTCGATTGAAAACGGCCAGGTCAAGGTCCACCACATCTGGGAAGCCATCGACCCCGGCAGCATCGTCAACCCGGCGATTGTGCAAGCTCAGGTCAATGGCGCGGTGGCCCTGGGGCTCTCGCAAACCTTGCTGGAAGAAGCGGTGTACGTGGACGGCAAGCCACGGGCGCGCAATTACGACCTCTACCCGATCCTGCCGCCCTCACGGATGGCGCAGGTGCACGTGAAGATTGTCGAGAGTGGCGAGAAGATGGGCGGCATCGGCGAACCGCCGCTGCCCGCCGTGGCACCGGCCGTGGCCAATGCGGTCGCGCAATTGACGGGGCAGCGAATTCGCGGCCTGCCACTAAGCCGATACACCTTCAGCTGACTCACAGGGAACGCCCATGAACAACCGTCGATTCGTAAGAACCGCAGGCTGGCTGGCGCTGCCCTGCCTGCTCGCGGCAGCCCTGCTGGCCTGGTATGTCACCCGCCAGCCCGCCACCCCGTTCGCGCAGGAACAAGCCGCCAGCGTCGACCCCGCACAGGTCAGTCGCGGCGAATATGTCGCCCGCCTCAGTGACTGCGTCGCCTGCCACAGCCTGCCGGGCAAGGCGCCCTTCGCCGGGGGCCTGGAAATGGCCACGCCGCTGGGCGCCATTCACGCCACCAACATCACCCCGGACCGCACCCACGGCATCGGCACCTACAGCCTCGCCGACTTCGACCGTGCAGTGCGCCACGGCGTAGCACCGGGCGGCCGCCGGCTCTACCCCGCGATGCCCTACCCGTCTTACGCCAAGCTCAGCGACGATGATATCCGCGCGATGTATGCGTTCTTCATGCAAGGCGTACAACCGGCCAACGAGCCCAACATCCCCAGCGACATTCCCTGGCCGCTCAATCTGCGCTGGCCCATCGCCCTGTGGAACGGCCTCTTCGCGCCGACCGCCACTTACGCGGCCAAACCCAATCAGGACGCGCTATGGAACCGTGGCGCCTACATCGTCCAAGGCCCTGGCCACTGCGGCAGCTGCCACACGCCGCGCGGCCTGGCCTTCAACGAAAAAGCCCTGGACGAATCCGGCAAGCCGTTCCTAGCCGGCGCCCTGCTCGACGGCTGGTACGCACCGAGCCTGCGCCAGGACCCGAACACCGGCCTGGGGCGCTGGAGCGAGCCGCAGATCGTGCAGTTCCTCAAGACCGGGCGCAACGCCCATGCGGTGGTCTACGGCTCGATGACCGAAGCCTTCAACAACTCCACGCAGTTCATGGAAGACGCCGACCTGGCCGCCATCGCCCGTTACCTCAAGTCACTGCCCGGCGACCCACAGCGCGACGGCACGCCCTGGCAGTACGTAGCCGCCGATACACGCCAGGACGTCCCCGGCGCCCACACCTACGCGACCCGCTGCGCCTCCTGCCATGGCCCGGACGGCAAGGGCCAGCCCGAATGGATGCCGCCCCTGGCCGGCGCCACCTCGGCATTGGCCAAGGAAAGTGCCTCGGCGATCAACATCACCCTCAACGGCTCACAGCGGGTAGTCGCCGCCGGCGTACCGGACGCCTACCGCATGCCGGCGTTTCGTGAACAACTGTCCGATGCGGAAATCGCCCAGGTACTGACCTACGTGCGCAGCACCTGGGGCAACCACGCTGACGCGGTCGACGCCAAGGCAGTCGGCAAGCTGCGCGGGCATACCGACCCGGCCAGCAGCAGTCCGATTATTTTGCATATGCGTTGAAGGTAGCGTCCCGACCTTTTCCCCGGCGTGGGCAGTGAAATGAGCATGCCGGGGAATAAAGGGGCAATGTGAACAAACGCAGTCTTGAACTGACCCCGTGCACGTTGACCTGTCCAGACTATTCGCACATTCAAGTTCGCCTCTTCTGACAATTAAAACAGAATCAATCTATATGGCGGATCAGCCATTATCAGCGCCAAACTCGCCTCAAGAAATGAACCGTGTCGGTACCTGGAGGCTTGGACCTTGAAAGACGAATACGATTTCACCCACAGCAAACGCGGTGCTGTCGCCAGCAACAAGGGCAAGACCCGCATCACCATCATGCTTGACGATGCGGTTATCGATGCCGCCCGTGAACGCGCAGAAAGCGCCGGTACGGGCTATCAAACCGTGATCAACAATCTATTGCGTCAGGCGTTGATTTCGCAACACGCACACAATCTGGCGCCCGCCCTAAAGAAGCGGGCTAAAACCCTGCAAGTTATCAACAATGGCATTAGCCTCTCTGAAGTTGAAGCACTGGAACAACAACTCATCGCTGTCGCTGGCGAGTTGAATCGCGTGCTGGGCACAGCCAAACTGGCCGATTGACCAAGGCTTTCTGCGACCTACCCCAACTCCCGCTTGAGTGGCTAACGGTCCAGCGCCCCATCCCAGCGGGCAATGAACAGGGTGGCCACGCCGTTGCCGATCACATTGATCAGCGCGCCGCCTTCGGAGATAAACCGGTAGACGCCCAGTATCAGCACCAGGCCTGCTGCCGGTATCACATAGATCGAGCCGAGGGTGCGCCCGCCCCCCGAACTAATTTGAACGAACCCCCACGTTTATCCATCAACATTGAAGGACTTATCAGACACGAGAACGGCTCGTGTCGCTCCTACGCGAGCAACGAACCCGGCGGCCTCGACCAGGCCCCTGCTCTCTTCGCTCGCACATGACGACCTTGGGGTGAAGGCCATGGCAGCGAATAGGCGTGAAGCGTCAAAACAAACCGGCTGGGAAGCGGAGCTGGCCAGGAACACCGAACTGTTCTACGAGGCCGACCGCCTGGAAACACAGGCCTACGCCATCATAGGCAGCAGCTTGGCCGACGCCGGTGACTGGCTGCGCTTTACCGAAGCGAAACAGATAGCCGATGCAAAGCGCACCGAGGCGTATCAGGACCTGATGCGGATCCGGCGCGGCATGGAGGCTGCGCGCTCCGACTGAGGCCGCTCGGGGCGCTGCGGCAAGACAAAAAAACCACTCGTTCGAGTGGCTTTTCTGGATTTTCACAGCGCCTCAGGAAGAAAAAACCTCCGCGCGCTGCCGTGTCGTCTTTTTGTACCGGAGCGGCTGCTGCCAGGCCAACTGCGCCTGGACCTGCGCTACGGCCTCCAACACCCGCTGCGCCCAGTTTTCGTCTTGAGGGTCCACCACTACCACGCGAAAACCATGGTCATGGCCTTCACTGCGCACGCCTTCGGAGTCATCCACATGCAGGTCGATGTCGAAGGCCGGGGGGAATTTCGAGGGTGCGTTCGACAGCCCGCGTGCCGTCAGGGCATGGTTGTGCAGCACGCTGTTGACCACGCCGTCGACGCGGATGCCGTAGAGCATCAGCCAGCGGCGGATATACGACGGCGTGCGACCGGACGAGGTGTAGACCCAGATGCTGCAGCCCTGGCGGCGTAGCTCGCGGGTCAGGGAGCGCGTGCCGATCCGCAAGGGCTCACCCAGCCAACGGTGCACGCAGGCCGGCAGCCGGCTCGGCTCAACGTCGCAGTGGTGCAGCTGGCAGGCCAGGGTGTCGTCGATATCGAAGGAAATACGGATACGCGGGCGCTGCTGCATCGGCAGGATGCGCTGGAGGGCCCGCCCTGCCCTGGCGAATACCGGAGAACCGCTCATCAATGCCCCCCTTGAGAAATGGGCTGGCGCGGGTCCTTGAGAAAAAACTTGTGCGGATCCGGCGCCTGTTCTTCCAGGAAGGCGGCGT
The DNA here is from genome assembly GCF_900105325.1 of Pseudomonas marginalis. Lineage (NCBI taxonomy): Bacteria > Pseudomonadati > Pseudomonadota > Gammaproteobacteria > Pseudomonadales > Pseudomonadaceae > Pseudomonas > Pseudomonas marginalis. The sequence goes on along the minus strand of NZ_FNSU01000003.1, from coordinate 121,690 downwards.
ATTTTTTCTTGATCTTGGGCAATTCGTACAACGCCTTGACTCCATGTTTGGCTGAGTTGCGGATCACCGACGAAGGGTTGAAGTAGCCCTCGGCGTTCTCCAGCGTCAGCACGAACGGCGGCAGGCCTGCACGCATCAGCAAATAGCTGACGATCAGCGAACCGCTGCGGTTGTTGCCTTCAATGAACAGCTGCGGCTTGCTGAGGATGCGTACATACACCCCGGCGGCGCGCTTCCAGACTGATTCACTGCGATACGCGCAGTACCAGTTGTACAAGTCCTTGATGCCACCTTCGACATTGTTGAAGAAGTGTTCTTCGGTCGCCGCCAGGTGGTGGGCGTATTCCAGGCGCCGTGAAGGGTCGCTGCCACAGAGCACGGTGGCGTTGATCTCCAGCATCAGGTCCAGCTGCTGCAGGTCGAACAGGTCGACGCCCCGCGCGACATAGTCGTCAATCAGCGCGTAGCCTTCAAGCACGTTGTGCAGCACTTCGTCGGTCAACGGGTCGCGCGGCTCGGTAAAGTCCCGGCTGAGCTCGGCAAAGCGCTGTTGCACCTCACGCAGTGCGCGTTCAATCGCGGGCAAATCAAGGCGTCGTGTTGCAGGCATCGGCATTCCCATAAGCAGTTGAAAATACGGGAGCATCCCAGCTCCCGCAGGGGCATCAGCTGAACTTGCCGCTGATGTAGTCCCCGGTCATTTGTTCACGCGGGTTCTCGAAGATCTGCGCCGTCGGGCCCATCTCCACCAGGTAGCCGGTGCGCGTGCCCTGGGAAATGTCCACCGAGAAAAACGCCGTGGTGTCGGCCACGCGGATGGCCTGCTGCATGTTGTGGGTCACCAGGGCGATGGTGTAGTCCTTCTTCAGCTCGACCATCAGCTCCTCGACCCGGCGCGTGGCGATCGGGTCCAGCGCCGAGCACGGCTCGTCGAGCAACAGCACTTCCGGCTCGGTGGCGATGGCGCGGGCGATGCACAGGCGTTGCTGCTGGCCACCGGACAGCGACAGGCCGCTGACCTTGAGCTTGTCCTTGACCTCATCCCACAGCGCCGCGCCTTGCAGGGCGTGCTTGACGCGGTCGCCCAGGTCGCCTTTGTAGCGGTTCAGGCGCAGGCCGAAGGCCACGTTGTCGAAGATGCTCATGGAGAACGGGTTCGGCTGCTGGAACACCATGCCGATATAACGGCGCACGACCACCGGGTCCACGCCCTTGCCGTAGACGTCCTGCCCGAGGAAATGCACATGGCCCTCGAAGCGGAAACCTTTGACCAGGTCGTTCATGCGGTTGAGGCTACGCAACACGGTACTTTTACCGCAGCCGGAAGGCCCGATGAAGCCGGTGATCTTGTTCTTTTCGATCGGCACATGGCTGTCACGCACGGCCATGAAGTTGCCGTAGAAGATCTTGTCCAGCTTGCAGTCCATGACCACAGGCGCCTGGGTGACAAACGGAGCGGCTATTTGCGCAGTTGATACGTTCAAGATTCAGGTGCTCCCGTTTTCAATACTTTGGCTTGCCGAAAATACGGCTCACGATATTCACGACCAGCACGATCATTACCAGTACCAGCGACGCCGCCCAGGCGAGTTCAAGCTGGTTGTCGAAGGGCATGCCGGAGAAGTTGTAGATCAGCACGGCCAGCGAGGCTGTCGGGTTCATCACCGCCAGGCTGCCGTCGTGGTAGATCCAGTAGTTGCTGAACAACGCGGTAAACAACAGCGGCGCGGTTTCGCCGGCGGCGCGGGCCACGGCGAGCATCACGCCGGTGAGAATGGCCGGCAGGCCGGTGGGCAGGACGATTTTCCAGATCACCTGGGAGCGGGTGCAGCCCATGCCGTAGGCGGCGTCCTTCATGATCTTGGGCACCATGCGCATCGACTCTTCGGCGGTCAACACCACGATGGGCAGCATCAGCACCGCCAGTGCCACACCACCGGCCGGGGCCGAGTAGGTGCCGGTGGTCATCACCACCAAGGCGTAGGCAAACACACCGGCCAGAATCGACGGCAGGCCGGTGAGCATCTTCGCGGCAAAACGTGCGGCGTTCGCCAGCTTGCTGTCCGGGCCCAGTTCGGCGAGGAAGATTGCCGCCATGATGCCGACCGGCACGGCGATGGCAGCGGCAATGCCGACCATCACGAAGGTACCGGCCATCGCGTTGCCGAAACCGCCGCCGGTCTCGAAACCGGTGGGTGGCAGCTCGGTAAACACTTCAAGGCTCAGGCGCGCGCCGCCGCGGGTGATGAGCATGTAGAGCACGGAAATCAGCGGCACGCTGGCCAGCAGCGCGCCCGTCCAGACCAGGGTGGTCAACACCAGGCTGCGCAGGGCACGGCCTTCGAACCGGCGCTGGAGGCTGGGCATTGCGCCTGCGGGGGACGTCAGGTCGGTTGCAGCAGTGAGGTCAGTCATCACTTATTACCCCGTTGGGCGTACATCATGATCATGGAGCCGAAGATGTTCACGATCAGCGTGATCAACATCAGCACCAGTGCGGCGTACATCAGTACTTCGATCTCGTTCGGCCCGGCTTCGGGGAAGTTCAGCGCCAGCAAGGCTGCCAGGGTGTTGGCCGGGGCGAACAGCGACAGCGAGATGTTGTTGGCGTTGCCCACCAGCATGGCCAGGGCCATGGTTTCGCCGAGTGCGCGGCCCAGGCCCAAGACCAGGGAACCGAAGATGCCGGTGGCGGCGGACGGCACCATCACCTTGAGAATCGCTTCCCAGTGGGTGGTCCCCATGCCGTAGGCGGCTTGCTTGGTTTTCATCGGCACGGCGGTGAGCGCATCCTGCGACACGGCGGCGATGGTCGGCAGAATCATGATTGCAAGCACCAGCGCCGCCGGGAGCAACCCCGGGCCGCTCAGGGACGTGCCGAAAAAGGGAATCCAGCCAAGTTCAGTGTTCAACCATGCGGTCAACGGCCGGATCGCCGGGATGACCACGTAAATGCCCCACAGGCCATAAACGACGCTGGGGATGGCCGCGAGCAGTTCGACGATGGTACGAAACACCGCCGCCAGCTTCGCCGGCAAAAAATCCTGGGTGAGGAAAATCGCCATGCTGACGCCGAAAACACCTGCGATCAGCAACGCGATAAAGGCACTGTAGAGCGTGCCCCAGATGGCCGGCAGAATGCCGTACTTGCCTTGGTTGACATCCCAGACGCTGCCCAGCAGCACGTCAAAGCCGTGCTTTTCCATGCCTGGAAGGGCCTTGCGCCCGACTTCGAACACCAGGGCAAACACCAACGCCAGCACCAGAACCACGCCTATTCGTGCAAGCGCACGGAAGGTGCGATCAACCAGGAAATCCTTCGCAGAAGGTGGCTGGCAGGCAGAATCCGGGTTACCCGGTACGACAAACGGTGTGTTCATTGGCTAATTCCGGAACAGGGGGGTAACCCTCCCGGCCGGGCTGACAGCGCCCGCCGAGAGAGGCCTCACAAGCGTTACTGGATGTTGGCGGACGCTTTACGAACCTGATCGACCACCGACTTCGGCAGCGGGATATAGCCCATCGAGTCGGCGATTTTCTGCCCTTCGGTCAGGCTGTACTCGACCATTTCACGCATGGCCTTGGCCTTGGCCGGGTTGCCGTTGTCCTTGCGGAAGATCATCCAGGTGTAGGACGTGATCGGGTAGGACTTGGCGCCGTCCGGGTCCGGCAGCCAGGCCACCAGGCTTTCCGGCATTTTCACCGCAGCCAGGGCTTCGGCACCGCTTTCGGCGTTAGGTACCACGTACTTGCCGGCCTTGTTCTGCAGCTGGGCAAAGTCAACCTTGGCCAGCTTGGCGAAGCCGTATTCGATGTAGCCAATCGCGCCTGGGGTCTGGCGTACGGTGGCGGTCACACCATCGTTCTTCGGCGACTTGATGAATTTGTCGCTGGCTGGCCAGTTGACGGTGTTGCCTTCACCCAAGTCCTTCTGGAACTGCGGGTTGATGGCCGCCAAGTGCTTGGTGAATACGGCTGTGGTGCCGCTGGAGTCTGCACGCACGACCACGGTGATCGGCATGTCCGGCAGTTTCAGGCCAGGGTTGGCGGCGACGATCTGCGGATCGTTCCACTTGGTGATCTTGCCCAGGAAGATGTTGGAGTACACATCCCGTGGCAACTTAAGTTCTTTAGGATTGCCCGGCAGGTTGAACGCCAGGACGATTTCGCCTGCGGTCATCGGCAGCAACTGCACGCCTTCGGCGACCTTGGCGATGTCTTCGTCCTTCATGGCCGAGTCACTGGCGGCGAAGTCCACGGTTTTGTTCAGGAAGTCCTGTACACCCGCGCCACTGCCTTTGGACTGGTAGTCAACCGTGACGCCTTCGGTCTTCTTGCTGAAATCCTTGAACCAGGTGAGGTAGATCGGCGCTGGGAAACTGGCGCCAGAACCTGTCAGACGGACGTTCTCGGCAGCAAATACCGAGGTGGCACTTAGAGAAACCGCAACGGCGAGTGCAGCTGACTTCATCAGACGTTTCATTCAGGGAAATCCTTGTGATTACGGGCTCCCGGAACTTTGCAGCAGCTTTGTTACGCTTTTATGAAAATTGGGTGGCAAACCGCTATTTCGTCCCGTCTTTCCGCCACAGCCACGTATTTCGATGTAATTGGTTGGTAACAAAATGCGACTAAGACTTTGCCATCCCCCCACGACGCGAGTGCCTCCCATGTCTGCAGTAGACGACGCCTTGATCCAGCGCATCCACCGAGAGCTGCTGGATCACAGTGACGAAGAGCTGGAACTGGAATTATCCGAAGACGGGCACGACCTCAACGCGCTGTTCGACGAGCACGTCGAGGAAAGCCCCGAAAAGGCCGCGCGCAGGATTTACTTCAGCGAACTGTTCCGCCTGCAAGGCGAACTGGTGAAGCTGCAAAGCTGGGTGGTCAAGACCGGCGCCAAGGTGGTGATCCTGTTCGAAGGGCGTGATGCCGCCGGCAAAGGCGGTGTGATCAAGCGCATTACCCAGCGCCTCAACCCGCGAGTCTGCCGCGTCGCCGCACTGCCCGCGCCCAACGACCGCGAACAGACGCAGTGGTATTTCCAGCGGTATGTCTCGCACCTGCCGGCCGCCGGTGAAATCGTGCTGTTCGACCGCAGCTGGTACAACCGCGCCGGCGTCGAACAAGTCATGGGCTTTTGCAACGAAGACCAGTACGAGGAATTCTTCCGCACTGTACCGGAGTTCGAACGCATGCTCGCGCGCTCCGGCATCCAGTTGATCAAATACTGGTTCTCCATTTCCGACCAGGAACAGCACCTGCGCTTTCTCAGCCGCATTCACGACCCACTCAAGCAGTGGAAACTCAGCCCCATGGACCTGGAGTCGCGGCGGCGCTGGGAGGCGTACACCAAGGCCAAGGAAGTCATGCTCGAGCGCACCCACATCGCCGAAGCGCCATGGTGGGTGGTGCAGGCCGACGACAAAAAGAAAGCCCGCCTCAACTGCATCCACCACCTGCTTGGGCAAATGCCTTATGAAGAAGTGGAACTGCCGGTGATCGAGCTGCCGCAACGGGTCAGGCAGGAGGACTACTCGCGCAATCCGACGCCGGTGGAAATCATCGTGCCGCAGGTCTATTAACGCGGGACGCAATAGATTCCCCAGGGGTAGTTAAGAGCGAACACCGGACCTGTGGTGAGCGGGCTTGCCCCGCGCTGGGCTGCGTAGCAGCCCCAATAAGAACGCTGCAGTGTGCCAGACAGTTCCGGGGCTGTGTTTTGGGGCGGCTGCGCAGCCCAGCGCGGGGCAAGCCCGCTCACTACAAGGGTCCATTCGCCATAACGTTTGCGCTTACGGCGTCGGCTCCACCTCCTTGAACACCAGCCCTTGGCTATCACCCAGGGATAGTTAAGAGCGAACACCGTACCGGTGGTGAGCGGGCTTGCCCCGCGCTGGGCTGCGTAGCAGCCCCAATAAGAACGCTGCAGTGTGCCAGACAGTTCCGGGGCTATGTTTTGGGGCGGCTGCGCAGCCCAGCGCGGGGCAAGCCCGCTCACTACAAGGATCCATTCGCCATAACGTTTGCGCTTACGGCGTCGGCTCCACCTCCTTGAACACCAGCCCTTGGCTATCACCCAGGGATAGTTAAGAGCGAACACCGTACCGGTGGTGAGCGGGCTTGCCCCGCGCTGGGCTGCGTAGCAGCCCCAATAAGAACGCTGCAGTGTGCCAGACAGTTCCGGGGCTGTGTTTTGGGGCTGCTGCGCAGCCCAGCGCGGGGCAAGCCCGCTCACTACAAGGGTCCATTCGCCATAACGTTTGCGCTTACGGCGTCGGCTCCACCTCCTTGAACACCAGCCCTTGGCTATCACCCAGGGATAGTTAAGAGCGAACACCGTACCGGTGGTGAGCGGGCTTGCCCGCGCCGGGCTGCGTAGCAGCCCCAATAAGAACGCCGCAGTGTGCCAGACAGTTCCGGGGCTGTGTTTTGGGGCTGCTGCGCAGCCCAGCGCGGGGCAAGCCCGCTCACTACAAGGATCCATTCGCCATAACGTTTGCGCTTACGGCGCCGGCTCCACCTCCTTGAACACCAGCCCTTGGCTATCACCCAGGGATAGTTAAGAGCGAACACCGTACCGGTGGTGAGCGGGCTTGCCCCGCGCTGGGCTGCGTAGCAGCCCCAATAAGAACGCCGCAGTGTGCCAGACAGTTCCGGGGCTGTGTTTTGGAGCGGCTGCGCAGCCCAGCGCGGGGCAAGCCCGCTCACTACAAGGATCCATTCGCCATAACGTTTGCGCTTACGGCGCCGGCTCCACCTCCTTGAACACCAGCCCTTGGCTATCACCCAGGGATAGTTAAGAGCGAACACCGTACCGGTGGTGAGCGGGCTTGCCCCGCGCTGGGCTGCGCAGCAGCCCCAATAAGAACGCTGCAGTGTGCCAGACAGTTCCGGGGCTGTGTTTTGGGGCTGCTGCGCTGCCCAGCGCGGGGCAAGCCCGCTCACTACGAGGGTCCATTCGCCATAACGTTTGCGCTTACGGCGTCGGCTCCACCTCCTTGAACACCAGCCCTTGGCTATCACCCAGGGATAGTTAAGAGCGAACACCGTACCGGTGGTGAGCGGGCTTGCCCGCGCCGGGCTGCGTAGCAGCCCCAATAAGAACGCCGCAGTGTGCCAGACAGTTCCGGGGCTGTGTTTTGGGGCTGCTGCGCAGCCCAGCGCGGGGCAAGCCCGCTCACTACAAGGATCCATTCGCCATAACGTTTGCGCTTACGGCGCCGGCTCCACCTCCTTGAACACCAGCCCTTGGCTATCACCCAGGGATAGTTAAGAGCGAACACCGTACCGGTGGTGAGCGGGCTTGCCCCGCGCTGGGCTGCGCAGCAGCCCCAATAAGAACGCTGCAGTGTGCCAGACAGTTCCGGGGCTGTGTTTTGGGGCTGCTGCGCTGCCCAGCGCGGGGCAAGCCCGCTCACTACGAGGGTCCATTCGCCATAACGTTTGCGCTTACGGCGTCGGCTCCACCTCCTTGAACACCAGCCCTTGGCTATCACCCAGGGATAGTTAAGAGCGAACACCGTACCGGTGGTGAGCGGGCTTGCCCGCGCCGGGCTGCGCAGCAGCCCCAATAAGAACGCTGCAGTGTGCCAGACAGTTCCGGGGCTGTGTTTTGGGGCTGCTGCGCTGCCCAGCGCGGGGCAAGCCCGCTCACTACGAGGGTCCATTCGCCATAACGTTTGCGCTTACGGCGTCGGCTCCACCTCCTTGAACACCAGCCCTTGGCTATCGCTGACCTGCCATGGGTTGGCAGCGCCGGTCTGGCTGAAGACCACGTGGTCGAAGCGTGAGTCTTTCAGTCCATCGATACGCGCCTTGGCCGCGCCGCGAAAGCGCACGCGCTCGAACACCAGGCCCTGATGGTAGGCGTTGTGCGCTGCATCACCCTTGACCTCGATCGCCGCCCCCTGGGCATTCTCGACGCTCACGTCGCTCACCCGGATGTCCTTGAACTGCCCCGCGATGGTTGAGCGCTGATAGTCGAGCTTGGCGTTAGGGTCGTTGTAGTCGAGGGTAAAAATGAACGCCTGCTTGACGGTGTTGCGGATCGCCGAGTCGCGGAATGTGACGTTGCGCGCGCCGCCGCCCATGAAGTTGGTGCTCTTCATGCGCAACCCGGCATCGGTGCCGTCCGACACGTTGTCTTCGGCCAGGATGTTCTGGATCCAGGCGCCGGTGTGGCTGCCGGCGACCACCATGCCGTGGCCCTTGCGGAAGTAGTTGTTGAAGATCCACGCGTCTTCCTGCGGCGGCTGGTGCACGGCATCGGCACCGGTGCCGGCCGCAAAATTCACGCAGTCATCGCCGGTGTCGAAGAAGTTGTTGAACACCATCGCGCCCTTGCTGTTGGCGAACTCGATGCCGTCGCCGTTGTTGGCGTCGTAGGTCTTGTGGGTGGTGTTGGCCAGCACCACGTTTTCGGTCTCCAGGTTCATGATGCCGTGGAACGCCGGGTTCACCACGGTGAAGCCGCCGTAGAAGACGTTCTTCACATTGCGCAGGGTAATCAGCGAGGAACGCATCTGCCCGTAGGCATCCTTGACGTTCATGCCGCGTGCCACGGCCTGTTCCACCTGCGCCTTGGCGAGGATGCCGTCCTGGGCATAGCGGGTATTGTCACTGGCCAGGTAGAACGGCAGTGCCTGGCCACGCTCGTCGACGACATCGGCGTTGCGCTTCCAGCCATTGCCATCGAGGGTGCCCTTGCCGACGATGCGGATGTTTTCGAATGACTGATGCTGGCGTGGATCGCGGGGCAACGCGTTGATCAGCGAAGCCGGGCGCACGGTGGTGGAATACGGGTACTGGATATAGCCGGCCAGCGGGTAATCTTCGGCGCGCTCGGAGCCGAGCAGGGTCGCGCCTTCGGCGATCTCCAGGGTCATGTTGCTCTTGAGGTAGAGCGCGCCGCTTTTGTAGGTGCCTTCAGGCAGCAAGACTGTGCAACCGACGGTGCAGGCATCGATGGCGTTCTGGATCGCCTGGGTATCGAGGTGACTGCCGTCGCCTTTGGCGCCGTATTTTTTCACGTCAAATACCGCCGCAACCGGGGTGGTGCGTTGCAGCACCGGGGCGCTGTCGGCGGATTCCTTGCCGTTGCCGTCCACCGAACGCACGGTGAAACGGTACGCAGTGTCGGGCTTCAAGCCTTGGGCAGTGAAGCTGTGAATGCCGATGCGATGGTGGAAGTTGGCGGTGTCTTGCCGATAAAACTGGTCGATGTAGGGTTTGGCCGGTGACACCTGGTCATTGTTGGCATTGGCGCTGCCCAGCAGCGTGCCATTGGCGTAGACCCGGTAATCCTTGATGCCGGCATGCTCGGCAGGTTTTTCCCACACCAGGATGATTTGCCGGTCATCAAAGGCCAGCGTCGGTACCTGCAGTTTTGACGGGGCTTGCAGCGCCCATGACAGCGGGCTGCATCCAAGCGCCACGAGGGCCAGCGCGCAACGCACCGGTTTTTTTTTCGAGGGTTGATACGGCATGTTGTTCTCCTTGTTTTTGCCGGTATTCACACCGAGGGGCGTTACATCTTCCGCCCGGATTCTTCGAGGTATTGGCTGCGATTGACGAAGGTTTCGCGGGGCATTTCGCGTACGTCCATGGACAGCGCCTCGACCTGCGGCAGCAGTTCAATCAGGGCGCCCAGCGTCGCCGAAGCCAGGCTGCGCTGTTGTTCGGCAGTGCGCCCGGCGAACAGGTACAGGGCGACGTGCACGAAGTCGTCTTGAGTGCTGCCACAGCGGTAATGGGTGAAGCCGTTGAGCCGCACCTTGATGTCGCCGGGCTTGAATACGCCGAAGCTGTCGAGGGCATCGTGTACGGTCGCCAGCAGGGTGTGTTCGCCGATGCGCTGGGCCAAGGCCGCCGGGCAATCGATGATGCAGTGGGGCATGGTCAAACCTCAGGTTGATGAAAGGACAGCGGCGCCACACAGGGCGCCGCAGACTGACAGTCTTACTGGGCGCCCAGCGCCTTGATCAGCACGTCCAACTGCTCCACTTCTTCAGGCAGCAAGTCGGTCAACGGCGCGCGCACCGGGCCGGCGTCATGACCGACCAGGCGTGCACCGGCCTTGACGATACTCACGCCATAACCTTCGCAGCGGTTGCGGATCGCCAGGTACGGCAGGAAGAAATCATCGATCAAGCGGCCCACGGTGGCGTGGTCGTCGGCGGCCACCGCGCGGTAGAAATCCATCGCGGTTTTCGGGATGAAGTTGAACACCGCCGAGGAATACACCGGCACGCCCAGGGCCTTGTAGGCCGCGGCATAGACTTCGGCGGTCGGCAGCCCGCCGAGGTAGGTCAGGCGATCGCCGAGGCGACGACGGATCGACACCATGGATTCGACTTCACCGATGCCATCCTTGAAGCCGATCAGGTTCGGGCAGCGCTCGGCCAACTGCTCGAGGCTGTCGGCATTGAGACGGCACAGGTTGCGGTTGTACACCACCACGCCGAAATCCACCGAATTGCACACCTGCTCAACGTGGGCCACCAGGCCTTTCTGGCTGGCTTCGGTGAGGTAGTGAGGCATCAGCAGAATACCGGCGGCACCGAGGCGCTCGGCCTCCTGGGCGTAGGCGATGGCCTGACGAGTCGGGCCCCCTGCCCCGGCGAGGATGGGCACCTGGCCCCTGCAGGTGTCCACCGCAGTCTTGATGATCTGCGTGTATTCCTTGGCTTCCAGGGAGAAGAATTCCCCGGTGCCCCCGGCCGCGAACAACGCGCTGGCGCCGTAGGGTGCCAGCCATTCCAGGCGGCGGGCATAGGTGTCGGCACGGAAGTCACCGGCCGCGTCAAAGTCGGTAACCGGGAACGAGAGCAAGCCGGAAGACAGGACTGTTTTTAGTTCTTGTGGCGTCATGTTCGCAAACCTCAAATCAAAAAATAAAGGGATACCTCGAGAGGTACGTCATCGTATAACTACAAATGATTGTTAGCTAGCCCTGAGTGCCTTAGTTCAGGGCCTTTATATTTAATTCAATAAAAACAGCACATTAATCGCATTTAATAGGAATTGGCGCATTACCAATCAAGAATAGTCATACGATGACTACAGAAATCAGCCGACCCGCCGTCGCTCAGACTCCTGGCTGAAGTCACGGCTGGCCTGCACCAGCATGCGCGTGTAGTCGTGCACGGCCTGGTCCTGGCTCAAGGCCTGGCAGTCGAGCAACTCGACGATACGGCCGTGCTGCATCACCGCTACCCGGTCGCACAAGTGAGTGACCACACCCAGGTCGTGGGTGACCAGCAGATAGGTGAGTTTCTCGCGCTGGCGCAGGTCCGCCAGCAAGTTGAGGATCTCGGCCTGGACCGACACATCCAGGGCCGAGGTCGGTTCATCCAGCAACAACACGCGGGGTTCAAGGATCAATGCGCGCGCAATCGCCACCCGTTGGCGCTGCCCACCGGACAGCTGATGCGGATAGCGAAAGCGGAAGCTGTCGTTCAGGCCGACCTTGAGCAGGATCTCGTTGATCCGATCGTCCTTGTCCCCTACCCCATGGATAATCAGCGGCTCGCGCAGGGCGGTGTCGATGGTGTGCCTGGGGTGCAGGGAGCCGTAGGGGTCCTGGAAGACCATCTGCACTTTGCGAAAGTGCTCCTTGGGAATCTTGTGCTGCAACGGCGCGCCGGCGATGCTCAGCTCCCCGTGCCAATGCCGGTATTGCCCGGCCAGGCAGCGCAGCACGGTGGTCTTGCCCGAACCGGACTCCCCCACCAGGCCGAACGATTCGCCGTCGGCGACACTCAGGCTCACATCGTGCAGCACCTGGTTGATGGCAGCGCCGGTGCCGAAACTCAGGTTCAAGGCGTGCGCTTGGATCATGGGCATGGTCAGGTTCCTTATTGAGTCAGCCAGAGTGGATCGCGCTTGAGCACCGGCAGGTGCACGCGACGGTTATCCATGCTCGGCAGCGCGGCCAGCAGGCCACGGGTGTAGGGATGCTCGGCGTATTGCAGGTCGCAGGCAGCCAGGGATTCGACCACGCGCCCGGCGTACATCACCAACACGCGGTCACAGTAGTTGCGCACCAGGTTGAGGTCGTGACTGACAAAAATCAGCCCCATCTGCTGCTGGTCCACCAGTTCTTCCAGCACGTTGAGCACTTGCTGGCGCACCGAGACATCCAGGGCCGAGGTGGGCTCGTCGGCAATGATCACTTCCGGGCGAGTGATGACCATCATCGCGATCATGATGCGCTGGCCCATACCGCCGGACACCTCGTGGGGGTACAGGTTGTAGACCCGCTTCGGATCGCGGATATGCACCTGCTCGAGCATCTGCATGACCCGTTCGCGCGCATCACTGCGACTGGCCTTGTGGTGGGCCAGGTAGGCTTCGGCAATCTGGTCGCCCACCTTGACCACCGGGTTCAGCGAGTACTTGGGGTCTTGCATGATCATCGAGATGCGCTGGCCGCGAATCTTCTGCATCGCCTTTTCACTGGCCGAGAGCAGGTCGACCTCGCCAAACGCCATGGCCTTGGCGGTGATTCTGGCGCTGGGCGGATGCAGCTTGAGCAAGCTGCGCCCGACGGTAGACTTGCCTGAGCCGGACTCACCGACAATCGCCAGTTTCTCCCGCCCCAAGGTAAAGGATACATCGCGCACGGCGTGGGTTTCTTTCTGGCCACTGACGAAGCGCACATTCAGCCCTTCGACATTCAGCTTGATGGCAGACATAAGGTGTTCTCCGATTATTCGCTGCGCGGATCAAGGATGTCCCGCAGGCCATCGCCCAACAGGTTGAAGGCCAGGCTGACCAACATGATCGCCGCCCCGGGAACCGCCACCAGCCACCAGCACTCGAGCATGTAGCGGCGCCCGGTGGAAATCATCGCGCCCCACTCCGGCAGCGGCGCCTGGGCACCCAGGCCGAGAAAGCCCAAAGCGGCGGCGGTGAGGATGATCCCGGCCATGTTCATGGTCAGGCGGATGATCACCGAGGACAGGCACATCGGCACGATATGGCGCAGGATAATCCGCGCCGGCGACGCGCCTTGCAGTTCCACCGCGACGACAAAGTCGGCGTTGCGCAGGGACAGGGTTTCAGCCCGCGCGAGCCGCGCAATCGGTGGCCATGAGGTCAAGGCAATCGCCACCACCGCATGCTCCAGGCCAGGGCCCAGGGCGGCGATAAAGGCCAGTGCCAGGACCAGGCTGGGGAAGGAAATAAAGATATCGGTCAGGCGCATGAACACGGTGTCGACCGCTCCGCCGAAGTAGCCCGAGACGGTGCCGATAAACAGCCCGATGGGACCGACGATCACGGTTACCAGGGCAATGATGTACAGCGTGATCCGCGAGCCATAGACCAGCCGACTGAAAATATCCCGACCGTATTCGTCGGTGCCGAACCAGTGCGCCGAGCCCGGCGCCTGCAAGGCTGTGGCGAGGTTTTGCGCGACCGGGTCATGGGTGGCGATCCATGGCGCAAAGGCCGCGACCACCACCAAGAGCAGCGCAACCAGCAGGCCCGCCAGGGTCATGGGGTTGCGCAACAGGTGACGCAGCACCCGCAGGCCGCTCTTGCAGAAGGCATCGAAACTGGAGCCCGGCGAGCGATCCACCGGCCGCTTCGCCGCCGTGTCGATGGAAGACAGATTGGCATTCATAAGCATCTTCTCTGTGTGAATTCTGAAGGGCCGCAGCCCCACTCAACGCTGCTTGTAGACACCCAGGTAACGGGTGGCCTCGGCATCGTCACCACTGAAACCCTTGACGTCGGCAGCGCTGACCACGGTGTCGGTCATCTGCGAGATCATCAGGATCGGCCCCACCTGCTGGTCATAGAGCGTCTGCGCCTGGTGATACAGGCTGACCCGCTGTGCCGAATCGCGCGTCACGCCCGCCTGGTCGATCAGGCTGTTGAGCTGCGGATTGAAGAATGAAGCGCGCCAGCCCTGGAAGTTCGGCAAGCCGGCGTCATCGCTGTTATCGGGGTTGTAGGCGAAGGTGCGCAGGCTGAAATACGGATGCGGATAGCGCTCGGCGCCACGGGCCACGATGATCTCGAAATTGCGCGCGCGCATGGCGCCGTAGACCTGGTTGCCGGTGCCGGTGACGATGCTGGCCTTGATCCCGCCTTCGGCCAGGGTCGCCTGCAGGCGCGCGGCGATGTCGATAAACGGCGGCTCCGACAGCGTGCGAATGGTGGTGTTGAAACCGTCGGGGTAACCCGCCTCGGCGAGCAGCTTTTTCGCCTTGGCCACATCCATGTGATAGCCCGGATCCGGCAAGCGCGCTTCCAGCCCCAGCTGCATCGGCTGCTGATTGAGCTTGCCGTAATACGGCATCACCTGTTCATCCAGACCCTTGTAGTCGATCAGGTTGCGCACGGCTTCACGCACCTGAGTCTTGGCAAACTCGGGTTGCTTCATGCTCATCGCCACGTAGTACATGGTGCCGCGCGGCAATGATTGCACCTGAATCTTGTCCGAGCCGTCGATGGCGCGAATGTCCGGTGCCGCCATGCCGTAGGCCAGGTCGAGGTCGCCGCGCTCGAGCATCAGGCGCAAGGATTGGGATTCGGTCATGTGCCGCACCACCACGCGCTTGAGCTTGGCCGCGCCGCCCCAGTAGCCGTCGAAACGGGTCAGCAGCAGCGAATCGTTGGCGCTCCATTTGGTCAGCACGAAGGGGCCACTGCCGGCCTCGTTGGTCACCAGCCAGCCGGCGCCGAGGTCGCCGTTTTTCTCATGGGCCAGGGCGGTCTTGCGGTCCACTACCACAGCGCTCGGCGAGATCGCCAGGGAGTCCACCAGCAGCAGCGGGTCCATGGTCTGCGGCAGGTCGATGACCAGGGTGTGGGCGTCCGTGGCGCGGATCAGCGATTGGATATTCTCGACGCTGTAGCCATAGGCCTTCCAGGTGGTGGCCAGGCCGAAATTGAGCTTCATCACCCGGTACAGCGACCACGCCACGTCCTCGGCGGTCAGCGGGTTGCCCGAATGGAATTTCACATCCGGGCGCAGATGAAAGGTCACCTGCTTGCCGTCTTCGCTGATGTCCCAGCGTTCGGCCAATTGCGGCAGGTGTTTTTCCGGGTTGCCCCGGTCACGCTTGATCAGCGTGTCGTAGAGGTTGGCGTTGACGCCGGAGGCATCCAGGCCAGGCGCATTGGCCGGGTCGATGGAGAACAGGTTGACCATGCTCATGCCGACGATCAATTGATCGACGGGGGTCTTGGCGCTGGCCGTTGTCATCGGCCCAAGGGCGAGCATCGCCGTCAACAGGCCAAGGTGCAGTGTTGAAAATACCGTCTTCATGCAAAATTCCTTCTTTTTATAGTTTTATCGGTACGGCGCAGTGCGTTAACGGGTACGGGGGTCGAACACCTTGTACAAGGCGTCGCTGATCAGGTTGAGCGCGACGAAAATCAAGCCGATCACCAACACGCAGCCCATCACCGCGTTCATGTCGCCGAGCATCAGGCTGCTGGTCAGGTACTGGCCGAACCCCGGCCAGGCAAACACGGTTTCGATCAGCACCGCGCCCTCCAGCAACGAGCCGTAGGCCAACGCAACCACCGTCAGCAACTGCACGAGGATGTTGCGAAACGCATGCCCCCACACCACCTGGCGCCGGGAAAGGCCCTTGACCCGCGCGGTGATGATGTACTCCTGGGACAGCTGCTCGAGCATGAAGCTGCGGGTCATGCGGCTGATATACGCCACCGAGTTCAGACCCAGGATCAGCGCCGGCAACACGATGTGGCGCAGAGCGCTGGCGAAGGCCTCCCAGTCACGTGCCAGGGTCGAGTCGATCAGCAGCAGGCCGGTGACCTCGGGCACCATGCCGTCGTAGGCCAGGTCGATGCGCCCCGCTCCACCGGCCCAGCCGAGCCAGGCGTAGAACACCAGCAGCCCCATCATGCCCAGCCAGAAAATCGGCGTGGAGTAGCCGAACAAAGTGATCACCCGCGCCACGTGATCGCCGAGGCGCCCTTGGTTGCTGGCGGCACAGACGCCCAGGGGCAAACCGATCAGCACGCCGAACAGGATCGCCAGGGTGGCCAGCTCAATCGTCGCGGGGAAGACGCGCAGGATGTCGTCGAGTACCGGGTGGCCGGTCAACAGCGCATTGCCGAAGTCACCGTGGAGCAGGTCGTTGAGGTAAAGACCGAATTGGGTCCAGATCGGCTTGTCCAGGCCCATCGACCGGTACACCTGATCGTAGGTTGAACTGTCGGCATCCGGCCCGACGACCGCCAGCACGGGGTCGAGCGGCATGACCCGGCCGATGATGAACGTCAGGGCCAGCAGGCCGAGCAAGGTCACCAGCACCGTACCGGCACGCCGGGCTGTGTTGGACGCGCGAGCGCCCATGACAGAGGCAGTCATAACAAACATAGTGAGCTCCTGATAATCGGTCAGCGCTTCTTGTAGACGTCTTTGTAGCGCGTGGTCGCGGCGGTATGGCCCTGGAAGTCGGCCACGTCTTCGTACACCACCACGGTGTCGGTCATTTGCGAGACCGGCAAAATGGCCCCGACCTGCCGGTCGACCTGCTCCTGGATGTCGCGGTACTGGGCCAGTTGCTTGCCTGTGTCAGGCTCGACTTCCGCGCGCTCGATCAGCTGGTTCAGCTCAGGGCTGTAGAAGGATGTGCGCCAGCCCTGGAAGTTGGTGAGCTTGGCCTCATCGCGGTTATCCGGGTTGTACACCAGCGTACGCAGGCTGGAGTGCGGATGCCGTTCCGCCCCGCCACCGCCGCGGCCGACGATGATGTCGAAGCTGCGCTCACGCATTGCGCCGTAGATCTGGTTGCCCGTGCCGGTGATGATGCTGGCATCGATACCGGCCTGGGCCAGGGTCGACTGCAGGTTGGAGGCAATGTTGATAAACGGCGGTTCGGCGAGCACGCGAATGGTGGTCTTGAAACCGTTCGGGTAACCGGCCTCGGCCAGCCAGGCCTTGGCCTGCTTGACGTTGAGCGTGTAACCCGGATCCGGCAGGCGTGCGGCCAGGCCCAGGGGCAGCGGCCGTTGGTTGATCACGCCGTAATGGGGCATGACGGTCTGGTTGATGCCCTGGTAATCGATCAGCGCACGCACGGCCTTGCGCACACGCGCATCGGCGAACATCGGTTGCTTCACACTCAGGGCGACGTAGTACAGGGTGCCGCGCTGCAAGGTCTGGGTGCGGACCTTGGCGCTTTTCTGCAGGGCTTCAATGTCCGGCGCAGACATGCCTTTGGCGATGTCCAGGTCGCCGCGCTCGATCATCAGGCGCAACGACTGCGACTCGGTCATGTTGCGCATGACGATGCGCTTGAGCTTGGCCGGGCCGCCCCAGTACCCGTCGAAACGGCTCATCAGGATCACGTCGTTGGCGCGCCAGTCATTGAGCACGAACGCACCGCTGCCGGCGGCGTGAGTCACCAGCCAGGCGGCGCCCATGTCGTTGTTCTTCTGGTGTTCGAGGACTTTTTTGCGATCGAGGACAAACGCACTCGGCGAGGTCGCCAGGGTGTTGAGCACCAGCAGCGGGTCGGTGGGCCGCGGCAACTCGATCACGAAGGTCGTGGCATCCGTGGCACGCATGTAGCGCTCGACGTTCTCGGCGGTAAAGCCGTAGGCCTTCCAGGTGGAAGCCAGCGCCAGGTTGAGCTTGAGCACGCGCTGCAACGACCAGGCAACGTCTTCGGCACTCAGGTCATTGCCGGACTGGAATTTCACGCCGGTGCGCAGGTTGAAGGTCAGGGTCTTGCGGTCGTCACTGACCTGCCAGCGCTCGGCCAGCGCCGGCACCAGGCGATCCGGCTGGGCAACGTCCTGCACCAGCAACATGTCATAGAGGTTGGCGTTGATCTCCGACACATCCAGGCCGGTGGCCGCCGCCGGGTCGAGGGACAGCAGGTTGATCATGCTCATGCCGACGATCAATTGATCGGCCGGGGTTTTTGCGAAACTTGCAGGTACAGCGGTGACAGCCAGCGCGGCGACGAACACCCGCGCCCACAGCGAAGGGAAAATGCTCATAACAAGAGTGCCTTTTTTATATTTATTCTTGTATTGGTAGGTGCTCTTGATCAGCCCGACTCATGCCGGACTGACCGTGTGCACGTCAGAAGCTTTTAAGCGTATTGGTCTCGATGAAGTTGAAATCGATGTCTTCACCCAAGCCCGGCAAGTCGGACAGATGCACAAAACCGTCGCTGTCCATCGGGTCTACCAGACGCTTGAGGTAGGCCGGCACTTCGTCGTAATCCAGGTACGGGTGCAACAGGCCACGCTCATACCAGGTGCAGTTCTTGATCGCGCCGACGACAGCCAGGTTGGCCGCACCGTTGCCATGAATCTCGCAATCCATGCCGAAGGATTCAGCCAGGTGCGCAACCTTCAGGCACGGCGCAATGCCGCCGACGCCCGCCACACCGGCGCGCAAGATATCGCACACATCGTGCTTGACCCAACTGGCGCGGCTCAGGTGTTTGCCGGACAGGGTTTCCGGACCCAGCACCGGAATGTCCAACTGCCCCGCCAGCCAGGCATAGGACTCGGCGGACTCTTCCATCATCGGCTCTTCGAACCAGGCGAAGTCGAGCTTCTCCAGCTCACGCCCGATGTACAGCGCTTCGGTGCGGCTGTACCAATGATAACCATCGAGCATCAGGGCGATGTCCGGGCCGACCGCTTCGCGTACCGCCGCACAAGCCTGCACGTCGATGCGCGGGCTCGGGGCGAAGGACACCGGCGGCATCCAGGTGTGCAGCTTGATGGCCTTGTAGCCGCGCTGCACCAGGGTCTCGGCAAAACGCCCGTAGTCTTCCGGGGTCGCCAGGCCACCGGGCAGTTCGTCGCCACACATGGTGGAGCCGTAGGCCGGCACCTTGTCGCGGAAACCGCCAATCAACTTGTGCACCGGCACACCCAGTTTGCGCCCGGCCCAATCCCACAGGGCCTGCTCCACCAGCGCCAGAGCGCGGTCGGTCAACTGGCTGGCACTGCCGCGCTGCCAGTGCGCGAGGTCGTGCCAGATTTTTTCGCGATCGAAAGCGTTCTGCCCCACCAGCACTTTGCGCACGAAACCATCCAGTACATACGGGCGGATCAGCTCCGGGGCGCCGAAGGCATAACCCTCCTGGCCGTCTTCGGTCTGGATGCGCAGCAAAGCCATCTGCGCCTGGGTGACATCACCGGGGTGCGCATGGCCGGCACTGTCCACTGCGCGGCGGGTCGGGTAGGAAAATACCTGGACGTTGACTGCTGTGATTCTCATGGACGTCGTAAGCCTTCTTATTGGATTTGTGACGGAAGTGTCGTCTGTTGCGACCGATCATAGGTCATCGTACAACACTTGAAAAGACCCAATAACCCGCCCCTCACCTGCATGAATTTTCAGTAAATCCCGGCAAAACCCTTATTTTTAAAGACAACCAAGGAATAACCCGGATTGCTGTAAAGCCCTATTCACTGGGCACATATATTTCAAGATGTTTCAAAACCACCGATAACCCATAGACGAGTCATCTTGTCGTACGATAACGTATATCGGCACCTTAGATGAGAGCCATCCGCAACAACCCACTGCCGTAGCAACCGTCAAACGACCCTAACAAAAACAAAAAAGAAGACCGTATGAACACCACCCTACGCACGCTCGTTACTGCCCTGACCCTCGGCCTGCCGCTGTATGTCAGCGCTGACTCTGCCAGCATCAACTACCGCCACCAGTTCACCGAGGAGGACAGCGCCCACGCTGACCGAATCAAGCTCAACTACCGCCTGGACAGTGGCCTGGGATTTGAAGCGGAAATGAAATACCGCACCGCCGGCGACCGTGAAGACGTCGCCTACGACAACATGGTCAACAACGGGCACGAGTTCACCGTGAGCTACAACTACAAACTCAGCGCGCAATCGACGTTGACCCCGGCGTTCCAGATGGACAGCTCGAAAGACTCGACCACCTACAAGTTCGGCCTCAAGTACAACTACAAGATCAACGACGCCTTCTACGCCGCCACGCGCTATCGCCTGGATGCCAAGAAGCTGGACCGCGACCAGGTCAACGAGGACTTGCCCGACCACATCAAGGATGACCAGACCACCCATCGTTTCGAGGGCTGGCTCGGCTACACGCCGGCCAGTAAGTGGGCGTATGAATATCAGTTCATCTACTTCAAGACTGACTACATCCGCTACGACAACAAGAAGAGCGATTACGAACAGAACCTGATCGTCAAATACAAGCTCACCAAGGAATGGGCCCCGTTCATGGAGATTGGTGATGTGAAGGTCAACGCCACGTCCGAAGACCGCCAGGCGCGGTGGCGCCTGGGCATCCAGTACAACTTCATGTAAAGCCCCCACGACTTGCCTGGCGAGTGCGCATCGCTCGACAGGCAAGCCACCTGCATTCAGCGTTCAATGGAAGACCTGACCATGACCACACCACCCAAACCCTTCACGCGCATCTTGCTCACCGGCGCCGCCGGCGGCCTGGGGCAAATCCTGCGGAACACCTTGCACGCCCATGCCGACATCGTCCGCGCCTCGGACATCAGCCCCATGGCCCCCAGCCGTGGTGAGCACGACGAGGTGATCACCTGCAACCTGGCCGACAAGGCCGCCGTTGCGGCGTTGGTCACCGGCGTCGACGCCATCGTTCACCTGGGCGGGATTTCCGTGGAGCGGCCGTTCGAGGAGATTCTCGACGCCAATATTCGCGGCACATTCCACATTTATGAGGCGGCGCGACAACAGGGGGTCAAGCGGATTGTGTTTGCCAGTTCCAACCACGTCACCGGTTTCTATCCCCAGGACGTTGAACTGGACGTGCACTCACCGCGCCGTCCGGATGGCTACTACGCCCTCTCCAAGGCCTACGGCGAAGACCTGGCGGCGTTCTACTTTCACCGCTATGGGATTGAAACCGTGAGCCTGCGCATCGGCTCGTCGTTCCCCGAGCCGCGCAACCGGCGGATGCTTTCGACCTGGCTGAGTTACGCCGACCTGGACCGTCTGGTGGCGCGCGCCCTGCTGACCAAGGAGGTCGGGCACAGTGTGGTATATGGCGTCTCGGCCAATCGCGATCGCTGGTGGAGTACTCGGCACACGGAACACCTGGGCTTTGCACCCAAGGACAGCTCGGAACCGTTTCGCGCCAAGGTCGAGCAGCAACCGCCGGCGGCGGCCGATGAACCGGGCAGCCGGCTTCAGGGCGGCGCGTTCACCGCGGCCGGGCCGTTCGACAACTCGGCGGCGGCAGCTTCATAGGCCCGGCGCATACGCTCGCGGCTGTTGGACAGGTGCAGGCGCATCGCTGCCCGAGCCGCATCGGCGTCACGGCGCAGGATGGCTTTGTAGATGTCCTCATGCTCACGACTCAGGCGCTCCAGGAAGGGCTCCTTGTTGTCGTTGGCCAAGCGTTTTGAGTGCAGGCGTGTACGCGGCAGGATGTTGACCCCCAGGTGCAACATGATGTCGGTGAAGTAGCGATTGCCCGTGGCCAACGCGATCTGCTGGTGAAACTGAAAGTCTGCCGACACCGCGTAGTCGGCACTCACCGCCCGCGAGTTCAGCGCATCCAGCGAGTCGCGCATCACCTGCAATTGCTCGTCGGTCCGCCCCACGCACGCGAGGCCGGCGGCCTCTACCTCCAGGCTGATGCGCAACTCCAGCACGGCCAGCACATCCTGCAAGGTCACGATGCTGTCCGGGTCGATGCGAAACCCGCTGGGGCTCGGGATATCCTTCACAAAGGTACCGACGCCGTGCCGGGTTTCCACCAGGCCCGAGGCCTGCAGGCGCGAAATGGCCTCGCGCACCACCGTGCGGCTCACACCATGTTCGGCCATCACTTCGGATTCGGTGGGCAGCTTGGTGGCACGCGGCAGCTCACCGGAACAGATGCGCCGGGAAAGCTCGGTGACCAGTTCTTCGGCCAGGCTGCGATGCCGGCGGCGAACGGTAGGCTGGACGTTCGGGTTGTCCATCAAGAACGGGTATCTCGGTTGTCGGAGGAACGCGCATCATAGCGCATTCGGTTGTACGACAACCTTTCCTGTAGCTCGCAGCGCACCCGCGCGGTGATCTCACGCACCAGCGCGGCTAAACACAGCCTCCCCCCTGGGCCGGGCACTCGCCACGCCGACCAAACGATAAAAAAGCCAGATGGAGCATTTACTCCTGGCTCGCCACAACTGATAATGATTCTCAACTCACCCATTTAACAATTCTTAACTGAGCATTTTCCACGGCGCTTGGTACAAGACCCCCGCCTCTATCCCACACTAGAAAGGAGTTCTGCATGCGTGTTCTGGTGGTAGAAGATGACAGCTCAGTCAGCCACTGGCTTGGCAGCAAACTGCATGCCTACGGCCACACCTGTCGGCTGATAGACAATGGCGAAGGTGCGTTACAGATTCTCAAGAATGAAGCCTTCGATGTGGTAATCCTCGACCGCATGCTGCCGCGCATGGATGGGATAGAAGTACTCAACCGCCTGCACGGCGTGGCGCGCCCGCCCATCCTGATCCTGTCGGCCAACGACCAATCCAGCGATCGCGTGGAAGGCCTTCGCGCCGGTGCCGACGATTATCTGGGCAAGCCCTTTGACTTTACCGAGCTGTTGCTGCGCCTGGAGCTGCTGGCCAGGCGTCACAACCAGACCGCCCAGGAAGACTGCATTCAGGTCGAAGACATGCAGATCGACCTGGCGCGCCGGGAAGTCACTCGTGCCGGGCGGCGCATCGACCTCACCGATAAAGAGTTCAAACTGCTGCAGGTATTGGCAGAACATGTCGGCCAGACCGTGACCCGGGGCATGTTGCTGGAGAAAGTCTGGGGTTATCACTTCGACCCACAAACCAACCTGATCGACGTACACCTGTCAAAATTACGCAACAAACTCGACAAGGGCTTCGAGCGCGCAATGATTCGTACCGTTCGGGCAATCGGCTATGTATTTGGTTAACCGCAACCTGAAACTGCTGCTCAACACCAGTAACTTTCGCCAAGCCACCACGATTGCCTTCATCTGCCTATTGGTAGCCCTGGCGTCGATCATCCTCAGCAACCAGTTGCTGGTGGTTGTGATGCGCAGCCATGTGCGCGACATGATCCTCACCGACGTACGCACCCAGCAATATCACGGGCGCTTGAGCGATGCCCGCGAAGCCGCGCGCAACCTGCTCAACGGCCAGGCCCTGGAGGTGCGCAAGGACCGCCACTCGATCGTCTTTGACGAAGCTGGCAACGCCCTGTTCGGTGATGCCCGGCTGCTGCCGAAGATGGACTGCCCTGCTCCGTGCAATACCAACTGGCGCCATGGCACGCTGCGCACCGCCAAAGGACGCGAAGCAGACATCCTTGGCCTACTGATGCCACTGCCGGGCGGTGGCCAGTATTTCAGCGCCTATGACTTGCGCCCCATGCTTGAACGCACGCGCATGATCCCGCTGATCGCCGGTGCCGGACTGCTGGTCATCCTGCTGTCCATCGTGTTGATCAGCCTGCCGTTCAGCATGCGCAACCTGTACCGCATCAACAGCATCCGCGATGCACTGGCACGTTATGCCGGTGGCGATCACAGCGTGCGCGTACCCTATGCCCAACAAGGTGATGAGTTCGACCGCCTGGGCCTGGAGATCAATCAGGGCCTGTTGCGCATCAACAAGCTGATGGACGAAGTGAAGAACATCAGCACCCACATCGCCCATGAACTGCGCACCCCCCTCACGCGCCTGCAAAGCCGCCTGCTGAGCGCAGTGGACATGGTCGACGGCCAAGCCCGCGTTGAGCTACTGCAAGCGGTGCAGGACAGTGAGCGTATCCAGAACCTGTTCCGCGCGGTGATGAGGGTCGCCGAAGTGGAGACCGGGCGCCTGGCCTATCAGTTCGAAACCTTCCCCGCCCATGGCCTGCTGGCAGATGTGGTCGAGTATTACCTGCCGCTGGCCGAGGAGCGCTGCTGCCCGCTGCTGATTCAAGCCCCCCGCGACTGCTGGCTCTACGGTGACAAGGCCCTGCTGTTCCAGGCCATGGCCAACATGATCGACAACGCCCTCAAATATGCACCAGCTGGCCTGCCCATCACGCTCAAGGCGTATCAGAACCCGGAGTACTGCTACCTCTGTGTCGCCGACCTCGGCCCAGGCATTGCCGCAGCCCAACGCACTACCGCAATTGAGCGGTTCCAGCGCCTGGACACCAGCGGTGGCACACCGGGCAATGGCCTGGGGCTGACCATGATCCGTGCGATTGCCGAACTGCACGGCGGGGACTTGATCCTGGAAGACAACCAGCCTGGCCTACGCGCCATGATCCAGCTGCAAAAGCACCCGACGGCCTGAAACAGCGCGTTCCTTAAGCATTCTTAATAATTCGGCTGTTGATCTCCAATTGAGAATAAATCCTAATATCACCACCTCGCCGGGAGCGCCTCTTCTCCTGGCACCCCTTTGTTTTCAACCCTTCAGGAGCCTCTCCATGGCCAACCGCCTTAAAGCTTTTCTCGCTGACGAAAGTGGTGTGACCGCCATCGAATACGGGATTCTCGCCGCCGCCATGGCCGCCGCGATCGGTGTGATCTTTGGCTCCGAAGGGGTGTTCGTCACTGCGCTCAAGGAACGTTTCGCGTCCATCGCCGACCAGATCACCAACACCAACAACCCCGGTACCAGCAAGTAAGCGCTGGCGACGGAGCGAGTCATGCCATCCACGCTTGCCTTCCTGGTGCTGATCCCGGCCTTGTGCTGGGTGATCTGTACCGACCTGCTGTACCGGCGCATCCACAACACCCTGGTACTCACTCTGATCGCGCTGTGGGTCGCCTTGCCAGTGATGGCATTGCTTGGTCAGGGCCCGTGGGCAGCGTTTGGGCACGGCGAGATCATGCATGAACTCACCGGTTCTCTGACCGGCGCCGTCATCGTGCTGCTGGTGGGTTACGGCCTGTTCAGCCTGGGCCAAGTCGGGGCCGGTGACGTCAAGCTGATGGCGGTTATGTGCCTGTGGATCGACTGTGATGACCTGATGGCTTTCCTGATCATTACCGCGCTCTCCGGCGGCATGCTCGCCCTGGCACTGCCGCTGCTGACCCTGATGGAAAACACCTGCGCGCGGGGCTGGCTGAAGGTCGGCCGGCGTTACCCGCAACTGAACATTCCAGTGCCCACGGTGCTCACGCCAGATCGTCAGCAAGGCATTCCCTACGGTTTGGCCATTGCCAGCGGTGCGTTCTACACCTTGTTGTTTCCTATTCACTCTTGATCTCGGGCTGATCCCATGAAAATCCCCTCCATTCTTCTGCTGGCCGGTGCCCTGGTCGTGGCCGGCGGTGCTGCCCTGCTCGCCCGGGCCTTGCTCGCCACTCCACCGAAACCGCCGGTGGTGCAACAGGTCGTGGCGCCGGTCGTCGAGCCCGAGCCCAAACAAGCGGTCCTGGTGGCCTCACGCAACATCAAGCCGGGCGAATTCATCGATACCGCCAGCGTGGAATGGCAAACCACCGAGCACACATACTCGCCCCGGCAGTACTTCCTGCGCGAACAGGACACCATCGACGTGCTGCTCGGCGCCACCGTGCGCCAACCCATCGCCAAGGGCCAGCCGCTGATCAACAACCTCGTGGTGCGTCCTGGCGAACCTGGCTTCGTCGCCGCCGTGCTCAAACCGGGGATGCGTGCCGTGGCCGTGCCGACCAATGCCGTGGCCAGCAGTTCCGGCCTGGTCTCGGCCGGCGACCGGGTCGACGTGATCCTGAGCCTGAACCTCGCCGCCGAAAGCAAAAGAAGCACGGGTGCGTCCGACGGCCTGCCGAAGCTGGCGTCCCAGACCTTGCTGCGTAACGTCCGCGTCCTGGCCCTGAACAACGTTACCCGCAGCGACATCAGCCTGCGTGAAAGCCCAGCCGACCTGGCCTTACGCAAGAAGCAACGCCGCGACACCGAGTTCTACGAAACCGTGACCCTTGAGGTGCCTCCGTCACAGGCCGAACGCCTGGCGCTGGCGCGGGAAATCGGCACCCTGCAACTGGCGCTGCGCGGCATCGCAGAAACCTCAGGCGACGGCCCGCAACCAGGCAGCCAGAGCGCGACCACCTTGCGCCAGGCCACCCGGATCTACGACGGTTTCAACCCACCGATCCAGGCGTTTCGCGGCGCCCAGCTGGAAATGGTCAAGGTCAACTAAGCCGACATTCACCCCTATTCACAGCCAGCCGTGACGCTGGCCGTACTCGCCTACTCGGAACCCGACACCATGAAGTTCGCCTCGAAGACTCCGGCGTTGACGCTGGCGTGCGCCCTGAGCATCAGCTCGACCTGGCCAACCATCGCCCTGGCCGAAGAACCCGCCCAGGACTATCCCGAAGATCAGGTCATCGGCCCGGTGCATCCCGACACGCCCGAAGACGCCCAGGCTGATGGGGCCGAGCAGGTGTTCTACACCCCACCGGCCAGAAACCCGCGCTTGCCGGCCAAGCTCACCGAGGTCAAAGAGACCGAAGACATCCAGTTGCTGGTCAAGCAAGGTCGCCTGCTGCAACTACCGCGCGCGGCGGCCAAAGTGCTGGTGGCCGATCCCAAGGTCGCCAGCTTCCAAATGCCTTCGAGCAGCAGCGTGTTCCTGTTTGCAGAAGGGGCTGGCACCACCACCCTGTATGCGCTGGACCACAACGACGACGTCATCGCGGCAATCCGCCTGGTGGCCCGCCACGACCTGGCGGCCCTCAGCGAGCAAATCAATAACGAAATCCCCGGCGCCCACGTCGAATTTGGCCCCTCCTCGGGCAATGGCCTGATCGTGCGCGGCCAGGTGCGTACCCCGCAACAAGCCAAGCAGGTGATCAGCAGCGTGCAGGCCTACCTCGGCTCCAGCGATGACAAAAACGGTGGCCAGGGCGGTGGTGGTGGCGCAGGCGGTGACGTACCGCCACCCCGGGTGATCAACCAGTTGAAGGTGGAACTGTCGGCCCAGGTCAATATCAGCGTGCGCATCGTCGAAGTGTCGCGCAGCCTGAGCAGCCAATTGGGCATGAACTGGGAAGCCACGCTGAAGAACAACAACTACTTCTTCAGCAACGCCAGCAGCTTGTTTACCGCCACCAACAGCGGCATCACCCCGCTGCGCACGGCCACCAATGCGGTCGCGGGCGGCTCCCACACCCGCGGATCCACCAGCGTCGCCGGGCTGCTCACCGCGCTGTCCGAAGACGGCCTGGCCACGGTTCTCGCCGAGCCCAACCTCACCGCCATGTCGGGTGAGACTGCAGGCTTCGCCGCCGGTGGCGAAGTGCCGATCGTGATCATCACCAACAACAACGTGAGCATCGAGTACAAACAGTACGGGGTGATCATGCGCATGACCCCCACCCTGCTCTCGCCCAACCGCATCAGCCTGCACGTGGCCCCGGAAGTCAGCGACCTGTCGGACGAAGGCGCCGTGACCCTGGAAGGCAACGTGATCCCCGCGTTCAAGGTGCGCCGCGCCGACACCACCGTCGAACTGGCCAGCGGCCAAAGCTTCGCCCTGGCCGGCATGTTGCGCAGCAACATCAACCAGAGCGTCACCGGCGTGCCGGGGCTCAAAAATATTCCCGGCCTGGGCCGCCTGTTCGAAACCGAGAACAGCGACCAGCAAGACACCGAACTGGTGATCATCGCCACCGCCTACGTGGTCGAGCCCACCAGCCCCGGCGATTTGCAGACACCCGGACGCGGCATTCGCGCCCTCGACACCCAACTGCCGAGCCAGGCATCCGCCGGCTACCTGTACTGAGTCACGGAGAGATGCCCATGCCTGCGATCAAACCCTTGTTGCCCCTGCTGGCCGTGGCCCTGCTGCTGGCTGGCTGCGATCACCAGATCAACCAGATGCGCGAAAACCGCTTCCAGCCGTACAACCAGGCCCAGGCGCCGAGCGTCAAGCCCCAAGCATTAATGGCCGCCCTGCATACCAATGGCACTGGCAGCCTCACGCCCGACTCCCTGGCCAACCTCAACACCCTGCTGCGCAGCCAGGGCCGCCTGCATAACCAGACCCTGACGCTGCGGCCCTTCACTCCGGCCGGTGAAACGCTGAGCAAACGCCTGGCCACGGTCCTGCGTGAACTGGGCACACCGGTACAACAAATCATCGTCGAGCCGGTACAACTGCGCGCCGGCAACACCAGTGATGAAGACCTGCAAGTGGTCTCCGAGGCCATGGTGGTGACAGTCCCGGACTGCGTCATTGCCGATGGCCAGAGCTGGACCGTCAAGCCGTTCCAGGCCACCGGGCAACTGGGCTGTGCCAATCGCGCCAACATTGCGCGCATGGTCGCCGACCCGCGTGACCTGGTCCGCGCCCAGGCCTTGGACAGTGGCGATGGCAACACCGCAGTCAACAGTGTGACCCGCTACTACGACGATGAGCCGCGCGAGTTGCTCGACATCGACTTCAGCAAGAACTGACCCTGGAGCCACGCCATGAACGACTCGAAAACCTCGGGCAGCCTGCCGGACCTGCTGCTGTTTGCCGCCAACGCCGAGCAGGCGCGGCTCTACGGCGAACACCTTGTACGCCTCGGCTACGCGGACGAAAGCGCGCGTACCGGCGGCGTCGGTGCGGCCATCGAATGGACCCGCGCCCATCCGGTGCCAGCCCTGTTACTGGTCGACCTGGACGACGAAGCCCTGCCGCTGCACGCGATCAATGAGCTTAGCGAGAGCTGCGATCCGGCGTGCCAGATCATCGCCCTGGGCAGTCGCCAGGACATCAACCTGTACCGCACGTTGTTGCACCATGGTCTGTTCGACTACCTGATCAAACCCGTCCCGCTGGACCAGTTGGCCGACACCCTCACCCGCGCTACCGGCAGCGATCAGCACCTACCCGCGCGTACCGGCCGCACCATCGCGGTCACCGCCGCGAGTGGGGGGGCGGGCACCAGCACCGTAGTCAGCGGCCTGGCGCGCTTGCTCTCGGAGCACCGTCATACCCACTGCGCGGTGGTCGACTTCGACCGTGCCAACGGCGACCAGGCATTGCTGCTGGGCTATGAGGGCGAAGCCGGACTGACGGCCGTATTGGCCAGTGAAGAAATCGACACGCGCTTTTTGCAACGGTCCATGGGCCAGATCAACGAACGCCTGTTCCTGCTCGCCCAGGAAGCCAACCTGCATTCCGCTCCGACGCTGGATGCCGAGCACTTGATGAACCTGGGCGGCAACCTTTGCCATATGTTCAACCAGGTGATCTGGGACCTGCCCGCCGGGCGGCCCTCGGGGGCCCTGGAGGTACTGGACAACGCGCAGACGCGGATTATCCTCACCGACCTCACCGTACAGGACGCCCGCCACACCCTGCGCCTGCTGCGCGAAATCGGCGACGAGAGCAGCGGCCAGCACCTGCTGCTGGTGGTCAACCCGACACGGAATGCCGGTGCGGGCCTGATTGATCGGGCGCAATTCGAAGCCTTCGTGGGCCGGCGCATCGACCTGGTACTGCCCCATGTCGGCAATGTGCTGAGCCAAAGCCTGTTGCGCGGACCGCTGAGCCTGGCCGGCGTACCGGCGTTCGAAAACGCCCTGCTAGACCTCGCCGACCTCGCCTGCGGCCGCCAACCGGCCAAACGCTCGGGCACCCCATTGAGCATCATCACCCGCTTGAAGCACGCCCTTGGGCGCCCACGTACAGCGGCCTGAGCCAAGGAGAACCGCGCATGCTCATCCGTCAACCGAAGAAGCCCCAGGCCCGCGCAACACCTATGCCTGCCGCCGCCCCTGCCCCTCAGGAAGTGCGCGCCACCAGTGTGCAACGCAGCGCCGCCAGCAAAGCCGTGGACCTCACCGCCCTCGCCCACCGCAAGCTGATTCGCAGCCAGCTTTACGATCAGATCGACCCGCTCAAAGCCGCGAGCCTGGGCCGTGACAAACTACGGGTGCAGATAGAAACAGTGATCCGCCGCATCTGCGATGACAATCGCCTGCAGCTGTCGCGCCAGGAAGAAGAAAGCATCGGCGAAGAGATGCTCAACGAAATGGTCGGCATCGGTCCAATCCAACCGTTGCTCGCTGACGACTCGGTCAACGACATCCTGGTCAACGGTGCCGGCCAAGTGTTTGTCGAGCGATTCGGCAAGCTGGAACTGTCGCCCATCACCTTTATCGACGAAGAGCATGTGTTCAACACGGCCCAGCGCATCGCCGCCGCCGTCGGCCGGCGCATCGACGAAAGCCACCCGATGGTGGATGCACGCCTGGCCGATGGCAGCCGGGTCAACGTGATTACTTACCCGCTGGCCATCGACGGCACCACCATCTCCATTCGTAAATTCATGCGCCGCAACATGTCCCTGGAAATCCTCGCCGAGCGCGGCGCGATGTCGGCGCAGATGGCTGAGGTGCTGCAACGGGCGATGCTGGCCAAGCTCAATATCATCGTCTCGGGCGGCACCGGCGCGGGCAAGACCACCTTGCTCAACGCCCTGTCGCAGAAAATCAGCGATGCCGACCGCATCATCACCATCGAAGATGCCGCCGAACTGCAACTGCAGCAAATCCATGTGGTGCGCCTGGAAACCCGCCCGGTCAGCGCCGAAGGCACCGGCAAGGTCGACCAGCGCGACCTGGTGCGCAACGCCCTGCGGATGCGCCCCGACCGCATCATCCTCGGCGAAGTGCGTGGCGGTGAAAGCTTCGACATGCTCCAGGCGATGAACACCGGCCACGATGGGTCGCTGTGCACCGTGCACTCCAATACCCCGCGCGACGCGATCATGCGCATGGAAAACATGGTGATGATGGCGAGCATGCAACTGCCGCTGGAAGCGATCCGCCGCCAGATCGCCAGTGCGGTCAACCTGATCGTGCAGATCGAACGCATGCGCGACGGCGCGCGGCGCGTGGTGTCTATCACGGAAATCTGCGGCATGGAAAACGACGTGATCCAGACCCAGGAGCTGTTCGGCTTCAAGACCACCAGCGTCGATGCCAAGGGTCATCTGATCGGCGAGTTTGTCGCCAGCGGCCAGCGCCCGCAGTTCTATACCAGCCACGCCCATTTGTTTGAAGGGCAATGCTGATGGACGCCCTCCTCGACCTGTTTACCCTGCTGGTGTTTGTGCTGGTGCTGCTGGTTTTCCTGGCGGCGCGCAGCCTTAACCGCCGACGCCGTGCCGACGAGGCCAACCGCCTGCGCCTGGAACGCCTCAAGGCCTTGTTCGACAGCCACGAAGCCCCGGCAGCCAGGCCTTCCGGAGCATTGGCCGAGGCCGAAAGCGTGCTGCGCGAATTGGAAAATCCGCCCCTGGAAACCCTGCCAGTGCTTGGCCCGGCCATCGCACGGGTGTGGCTGAACCTGCGAGTGCTGGGTTGGCACAGCAGCTTGCGCACGCGCGTCATCCTGCTGAGTCTGTGCAGCCTGATGATCGCGGTGCTGCTGGGCCGTGAAACGCCGATGCCGCTGCTGTTCGGCAGTCTGTTCGGCTTGCTCGCTTTTTTTGGTATCGGCAACGTGCTGTACCGCAACGCATTGGGCAAGCACCTCAAGGAACTGCGCCTGAGCCTGCCCCAGGCCATTGACGCAATCACCCGCACCGCCCGCGCCGGAGTGCCGATCAGCAACGCCTTCACGCTGGTCGCGGAAAATATCCCCGGCCCCCTGGCGGTGGAATTTGCCCTGATCGACAACTGGCTACGCCTGGGTGTGCCACTGCGCCAAGTGATGCAGGATTCGACGTTACGTGTGCCGCTGAACGAGTACCGGTTTTTCGCGGTGATCCTGATCATCAACCAGGAAGCCGGTGGGCGCCTGGGCGAGACCCTGGATCGGCTGTCCGCCACCCTGCGCGAGCGCCACGAGTTGCAGCTGAAGATCCAGGCCAAGACCTCCGAAGCCCGTGCCTCGGCAAAGATTGTCGGCGCGCTGGTGCCGTTGTCCCTGGGCTACATGTACCTCAATTCGCCCAAGGATTTTCACTTCCTGCTTAACGATCCCACCGGCAACAGCGTGCTGTTCTATGCCTTCGGCAGCGTGACCCTGGGCCTGTTGATCACCCACATGATGGTGCGCAGAGTGCTATGAACCCACTTGATGATCCCCTCATCCAAGGCGCTCTCGGCCTGCTGTTATGCGGCCTGGGCGTTGCACTGATCGGTGCGTATCGGCAGCAGCGGCCAGACGATCTGGCCCTGCGCCTGGGTAAAAAGACCATGGATGCCACGCACGCGCCTATCGACGACAACATTCTGCGTGGCCAGGGCCTGCAACTGTCACCGCGCCTGCGCGCGCTGTTGCTGCCCCTGGCGCAGGTGGGCGATAAGCTGGCCGGCACCGCCAGCGACCGCGAACACTTGCGCCGCCTACTGGGCATGGCCGGCTTTCGCAGCCGCGAAGCCCTGGGCCTGTTGATGAGCGGCAAGTACGTCCTGGGCCTGGCGCTGCTGTGCACGGTGTTATTCGGCGTGCTGGAACCTGGCTCGCGCATGAGCCTGAACGGTATCGCCGGTGGCCTGATCGCATTGTTTGTCGGCACCACATTGCCGGAGCTCTGGCTCAAGGTCCGCGCCGGCCAACGTGGCGGGCGTCTGGATCGCAGCCTGCCGGACGCCCTGGATTTGATGGTGATCTGCGCCGAAGCCGGCCTGCCGCTGGGCCGGGTGCTGCAAGTGGTGTCCCGCGAGATGAGCCTGTCGGCCGTGGAAATGGCCGATGAGTTGCGCTACACCCAGGCCGAATTGCAGATCCTCAGCGATCGTCCCAAGGCCCTGCTCAACCTCGCTGAACGCACCGGCGTGCGCAGCGTGGAAGTGATGGTCGCCACGCTGATTCAGGCCGAGCGCTACGGCACGCCGTTGTCCCAGGCGCTGCGCACGATTGCCGATGAAAGCCGCAAGACCCTGATCCTCAACCTTGAAGAAAAGGCCGGCAAGTTGCCGGCGCAACTCAGCGTACCGCTGATGACCCTGATACTGCCGCCGATCATCGCAATGATGGGTGCCCCGGCGATGGTGCGCATCATCCGCCTGCTGGGCAGTTGAGCATGATTTTTCGGAGCCCCACTACTATGTCCCGTGCCTTGCCTTTTGTGCTGTTGTTCAGCGTGTTGACCCTCGGTGGCTGCAGCAGCCTGTCGTCGTTGAACCGTGATACCACTGCCGTCACCGGCCTCGACAGCAAGGAAGCCAAGGAAGCCCTGCGCCTGGCCCGCGTGCTGCGCGACAATAGCCGCCTGCCAGGCGCCTATGAAATCTACGAGCGCATGGACCAGCGCCAGCAACTCAAGGGCGTGTACCTGATCGAGTACGCCAGCGTCGCCGCCCAGGTGCGCCCGCCCCGCGAGACCTTTGCGCTGTACAACCGTGCCCGCCAGGAATTGGGCGGCAATCTGCAAGCAATGCCCGGCGACCAGCGTGTGGCGCTGTGCAGCGGTCTGGCCCGCGCGCGCCTGGCCATGGGCGGCGCGGCCCTCGCGGCCAAGGACTTCCAGTGCGCCCTCGAGGTGGAGCCCGAAAACCCGCAAAATCTCAATGGCCTGGGCGTCGCCTTGAATATCCAGGGGCAAAACCGGGCCGCTCGCGAAGCGTTTGAAAAAGCCCTGACCATCGACCCCTCGAATGTCGCCGCCACCAACAACCTGGCCCTCAATTGGCTGCAAAGCGGCGACAGCGCCAAGGCCATCGGCCTGCTCACCCAGCCCCGGGAAAGCCGCGACGCCTCACTCAAACTCAACCTGGCCCTGGCCTACGTGCTCGACGGCCACGACGACACCGCGCGCCGCGTGCTGCTGGAAAGTATCGACCCAAGCTACGCCGAACCGATCCTGCGCGACTTCCAGGCCACCCGCGAGCGCATCGCCAACGGTGCGCCGCTGGCCAGCGAATTACTCGCCGCGAGCCAGCGCCCCCTGGCACTCGCCGAGCAACGTTGATGAGCCGTGCGCTGAAGCGTCTGTGGCGCGGACAGGATGCCGTCACTGCCACCGAAACCGCGTTCATCCTGCCGGTGCTGCTGTTCGCCGTGATGATCCTGTTCGAACTGGCGCGTATCGCCATGGTGATCGGCATCGGCAGCCTGGCCCTGGAACATGCGGTGCAGGATTTTCGCGCAGAAGAGAGCTTCTACCTGAAAAGCGCCGACGCCCTGCAAGTCGACATAGAGACCCGCATGCTCAGCTACTCCTATGGCTTTCTCGGCGAGAACAACCTGGAGATCGATGTGTTGCCGTTCGACAACCTGCACCTGTTCGGCCAGGACCGCCAGAGCGCCACCGCAGCGGAACAGGCGGAGCAGGCGCAAAACTTCAAGTCGCCGCCGATCCTCAGCATCACTGTGGACCTCAGCCAGACCTTCATGACCCCGTTGCCCGGTCTGTTCGGGCTGGGCAGCGGCTTCCAGTACCAATACCGCGACCTGCTGGGCAACCTGCCCAGCGAAGACCCCAGCGAGGACGACACCTGATGCGCAGCCTGCCCCGCCGCCAACGCGGCACGGCCATGATGGAGGGCATCCTGGTGCTGCCCCTGCTGATCGGCACCGCACTGGTCAGCGCCGACCTGTACAACGTGCACCAGGCGCGGGCCTACATGGAGCAGTCGGTGCACAACATCGCCTCGGTCCTCGCCGCCCAGCCCAGCCTGGACAGCGATGGCCTCGACGCATTGCTGCGCCAGGCTGCGTCGCCGAAAATCCTCGGCGACTACCAACTGGTGATCAGCAAGGTGTCCCTGGACCGCAACATGACCTGGAAGCCCCTGCAACGCGGCGCCGTCACTGGGATCTGCCCCAGCTACAGCCAGGGCCAGCACTACGTCGGCGGCTTGCCCGAGGAACAACCGCCGAGCAACGACGAGACCGGCGAGACCACCACCAGCAAGCGCTCCTTGCTGGTGGTGCAACTGTGCCGCAACACCAATACCTTGCTGCTGGGCAGCGGCTTGCTGATGGACAAGGACATCGAGGCCCTGGCGTTCAGCCGCATGCTGTATGACGAGCCGGAGTTGGATAAGCAATTGTCCCGGGAGGCTGGGCTGGAAGACGAAGATGCGGGCTGATGGCCTGCCTTGGCCCTCCATATTAAGCATTCTTAATGAACCGACGATTGCCCGATATTGGGAATAGTTCTTATCTTTGCCCGCACTGCGCAGCCAACGATGAGCCCTTATGACACGCCCGCTTTCCCGGTTTCCCACCCAATGGTTGTTGCTCTTGCTGGTCAACGCGGGTTTGGCCTACGAAGGCCTGCACCTGCCCTGCGACGTCTTGCCTGCGGTCAAACCTACATGAAAAACACCCTCAAGCGCCTGTGCCGCGAGCAGCACGGCGGCGTCGCGCCGTTTATGGTGTTGGCCATCGGCGGCGCGCTGCTTGCCACGGCGTATGCCGTCGACCTGTCGCGCATGACCAACAACGCCGGCCAGGTCAAGCGCGCCACCGACGCCGCCGCGATTGCCATTGGCAATCAGCAACTGATGGACAGCCGCACCACCGCCGCCGAGTTGAAAAAAATCGCCTGGGGTTATGTGCAGAACAACCTGGGCATGGACAGCGATCTGTTCGAACAGTTGGAGTACGACTCCCTGACAGTCAGCAGCGCCGGCGGCGGCGATGCCCCGGTGACCCTGCGTGTGGAGGTGAGTCTGCATGCACAGGCGTTTTTGATCGGCGGCGAGCGTCGGCAACAGCAGGTGCACTCCACCGTCGAAGTGGTGTCACGGCCCACCGAAGTCGCGCTGATCCTGCCCACCACCCTCAGCGAAACCGCACCCAACCTCGCGGCGCTGCGGCGTTTGGGCAAGTCCTTCGCCGGCAACTTGCTGGGCGAAGAAAGTAACCAGGACAGCGACAATAAAGTCTGGTTGTCGCTGATTCCCTACAGCCAATCGGTGAACGTCTACGACCCCAAGGATCCGCAACGCATCAACCGCTGGGCAGCGCCCGGCGCGCTGAATCCGATTGAACTGCGCAGCCTGTTCCGCACGGGCTACAGCAGCCTGGCCGACCGGCGTATTCCCGATCGCCGTGCCAACCTGCTGTGTGTCTACCGAGGCCTGGGCCTGGGCCAGAATTACTACTGGGATCAGCCGCCGGCCGGGCAATTCAAGATCCATTACCGCCATGACCTGCCGGTCAATGGCAGCCCCGGCGCTCCGGCGATTTCCTGGCGCGGGCCCAACCCGGACTTCGGCGAGGCCGACGGGGTGGTCGATACACGCTTCATGGTCGCCGACAAAGGCTGCCCGAACGCAGCCTTGCTGCCCTTGACCCAGGACCGCGATGAGATCGACAAGCGCCTCGACCTGATCACCACCCGTTTCAACACCAACTACGCCATCGCCATGGGTTGGGCCGGCTCGGCCTTGTCACCGAACATGCGCGGCATCAACGGCTGGGGTGACAACGAGTTGCCCCTGGACTTCAACGAAGACGGCAACGCCGACAATGTGAAGATCATCGTGATGCTGGCCAATACCACCGGCAACTGGTTCGACACTGACAGCTACAACGCCGAAGTCGGCCAGGCCATCGATGGCGAAAGCAATACCACCCCGTCCTCGGACGTAGCCGGGCGCCGCTTCGTACGCCTGTGCGACAGCTTCCGCCAGCGCAACCTCAAGTTCTACTTCATCGGTGTGCGCCCAGGCGACCCGCAGGATTTCGGCCGTCAGCTGTTTGATCGGGTCGCCGGCCCCGGCCTGCGCGTGTGCACCAACGGCGACAAAAACATGGTGTTCGCTGACGCCGAGAACTTCGTCGAGGGTGAAGACCAGATCGACACCTTGCTGCAAAACATCGCCGACAAGATCAAGCACGAGCGCTATGCGCGGCTGATCGAGTAATGCCAACGCCCCCTCTTTCCGCCAAGGATCCCGCCATGACTGCGCCCACACTGCCCCGCTCCCCACGCCTGCATACCCTGGCGCTGGCCCTTGAACCCAGGATGATGTTCGATGCGGCGGCAGTCGCCACGGCGGCCGATACCGCGGCCCAGGCCGAAGCGCAAAACCAGGCGCCGACCCTGAGCGCCGAGGCCAGCCATGCCGCCCACACGGGGGACGAGACTGACGCCAACGCCTCGCGCACCGTCAGTTCCAGCAGCACCCTGGATGTGGCAGCGGATCCCGCACAACTGCCGAGCATCGGCGGCGACTCCGGCGCTCTGGACTATGCCGGCACCACGGATGCCAGCACCCTGGCCGGCGCGCGGGACAGCGTGGTGTCCAGCGATGGCAAGTTTGTTTACGTGGCGAGCATTCCGTCTGAAGGATCGGCCTCGGTCAGTGTTTTCAGCCGCGCCGCCGACGGCAGCCTGAACCAGGTGCAGAGCCTGCCGGCGACCGACATACCCGGCTTGGCTGGGGCACTCAAGGTGCAGATCAGCAGCGACCAGAACACGCTGTATGTGATCGGCAGTGACACCAATAGCCTGGTGGTGTTCAGCCGTGACAGCAGCAGCGGCCAATTGACCCTCGGTTCGACCCTGGAAGGTGGCGATAGCCAGACCATCACCGCCATCGCCAGCCAGGGCAACCGGGTGTTCGTCGCCGGCGCGGATCAAGTGCGGGTCTACGAGCAAGGCAGCAATGGCCAGTTGAGCCTGCTCAACACCTACACTGACGGCCTCGCCGGCATGGAGGGCCTGCAAGGCGTGGCGCAGATGCTGGTGTCGGCCGACGGGCGCTTCCTGTTTATCGGCGCCAACGGTGATAACAACATCGCCACCGCCCTGCAGATCAATAACGACGGCAGCCTGAGCCTGATCAACAGCCTGGCCGGCAGCAGCGCTGACAGCAGCTATTTCATCAAGGCCCTGAGCCTGTCGGCCGATGGCAAAAGCCTCTATGCGCTGAACGACGACACACAACAATCCCTGCAAGTGCTGGCCATCGGCGCGGACGGCCGGCTGAGCCTGGTCGGTAGCCTGGAGGTCGAAGGCGTTACCGACATCCAGGTCTCGGCCGACGGCAGCGCGGTGTTTGTAATCGGTAGTGCGATCCAGGTGTTCAGCCGCGACAGCAGCGGCAACCTCAGCCCACGCCTGAGCTTAAGCGGCTGGAATAACCCGTGGGATATCCGTTTCGCCGACCTCACCAGCGTCAGCCTCAGTCCTGACGGCAAACAGTTGTATATCAGCGGCTCAGTCAACTGGAACGAGACCCTGATGACCCTCAACGTTGGCCTGCCCGAAGTCACCTACACCGAGGGCGACAGCGCCGTGGCGCTGCTACCCAGCGGCCACCTGGCCGATGCGCAACTGGACGCCGCCGACGATTACAACAACGCCAGCCTGACCATCACCCGCGAAGACGGCACCAACAGTGCCGACGCTTACACCTTCATCAATGGCAACGGCCTGAGCCTGGTCAACGGACAAATTCTCAAGGACGGTATTGCGATTGCGCGTTTCAGCGCAGCCAACGGTGTGCTTAGCCTGACCTTTATCGCCAGCACCCGTGCAGCGGATGCCCAACATGTGTTGCGCCAGATTGCCTATTCCAACGGCAGCCAGGACCCCGCCGCCAATGGCGGTGCGCCACGCTTCGCGATTGTGCTGAACGACGGCGACGGCAACAGCGCCACCGCGCTGGTCAAGGTCAACCTGGTCGGTGTCAACGACCCGGCGATCCTCGACAGCACCGTGCTTGATCCGACGCTGCACGAGGACGATGAGTTCGTCAGCCTGTTCAAGGACACCGCCATCGATACCATCGAAGCCACCCAGCCGATCTGGCATGTGGTGCTGACCCTCGACGCCGCCAATGCCCATGACCTGCTGCGGGTGGGCGGCGAAAAAATCGACCTCGACACCGCCACCAGCGGCACCCGGCAGACACCGGGCGGGCTGTCCTACAGCATCGGCATCAGCGGCAATGTCACCACCGTGACCCTGTACCTGATGCGTCAAGCCGGCGAGACCGCCGCGCTGATTGACAGCATCGGCTACAACAACAGCGGCACCGGCCTGGCCGGCACCCGCAACATCGGCCTGAGTATCAACGAATACCACACCGGCACCGGTGAAACCCGTACAACCTTGGCCGACACCGTCAAAGTCACCCTCGCCGGCCCCAATGAGGCCAACACCGCACCGACCCTGGCCAACAGTGGCAGCGTCAGCTACACCGAGCGCAGTGAGGCGGTGTCGCTTGCGCCGAATGCAGTGGTGCAAGACAACCAGATGGACCGCTTCAACAATGGCCTGGGCAACTACAACGGCGCGACCCTCAGCGTGACCCTCAATGGTGCCACCAGCCTGGACAAACTGGCCTTCAGCGCGGGCAACGGCCTGACCCTCAACGGCACCGCGCTGCAAAAGGACGGCGTAACCATCGGCCAATTGAGCAACGCCAATGGCGTGCTGAGCATCCGTTTCAACGACGATGCCGGGACTATCCCCACCACCGCCGATGTGCAGAACGCCTTGCGCCAGATTACCTATGCCAGCGACAGCCTCGCACCGGCCGCCAACGTCGCCATCAGTGTGACCCTGAGCGACCGCAGCCTCACCTCCAGCGTGCTGGCGCTGAACCTCGACATCACCGCGATCAACGACACGCCGGTGGTGGGCAACGACCCGCTGCTGTCCCAGGGGGAACTGACGATTGTGCAGAACTTGACCCAGGTGCCTGGCCTCGGCAGCCTGACCGAGGTGAGCCTCTCGGCCGACGGCCGCAGCGTCTACGTAAGCGACGGCAGCGCCGCCATCGCCCTGCTCGCGCGCGATCCCGTGACGGGCAGCGTGAGCTACGTGAAAACCCTGGCCGACAGCGGCCTGGACTCGGTCAAGCAGCTGCTGGTGTCGGCCGATGGCGACCAGGTCTACGCGCTGGGCGGCGCCAGCGGCAACGCCCTGGTGGTGCTGCAACGAGACGCAACAAGCGGTGAACTGAGCGTGCAGCAAACCCTCAGCAGTGACGACAGCAACAACTACGCACTCTTCAACCCGATCAGCGTGCAAGAGTCAGCCGACGGCAAGAATATCTACCTGCTGACCGACAACGGCGTGACCATCCTCAGCCGCAGCAATGGCCAGTTGAGCTACCTCAATAACCTCGGCAACGATGCCTGGTCGGCGCCTTACCAGCATCAGCCGGTGGCGCTGGTGACGGCCGGCGACTATGTGTTCGTGGTCACCGACCCCACATCAGACAACCTTGCCAATACCCTGATCGCCTATAAGCGCGCCGCTGATGGCAACTTGAGCGTGGCCGGATTCGTGCGTGACACCCAGGCCGACAGCGCCGGTAAAACGGTGTCCATGGCCGATCCAAAATACCTCGCGGTATCGGCCGACGGGCAACTGCTCTACGTGGCCGGGGCGAGTTCGGTGCAGGTCCTGCGCTTCAATGCCGTCGACGGCAACTTTACCAGCCTGGGCGCCCTCGTCAGCGATCTGAGCAAGGTGAGTGATATCGCCTTATCGGCCAACGGCGAGTTGCTCTACCTGAGCAGTGCCGATGGCGACGTGCAGCGCTACAACACCACTAATCAGGGGCTGATCCTGATCAACACCCTGCGCGCCAGCGATTCGCCGGCGCTGGTCAACGCAGGGCAGATCGGCCTGTCGGCTGACGGTGGCGTACTGGTGCTGGGCACAGGTGTTGCCGTGTTGCGCGCCGAGGCCATGGCGCCGATACCTTATGAAATCGGCGCGACACCAGTGACCTTCAGCGAACATTTGTTGCTGTCGGATGCCGAGCTGGACGCGGCGAACAATTATCAGGGCGCCAGCCTCAGCGTCAGCCGCAGCACCGGCGCGGTGGCCGACGATCACTTCGGCTTTGTCGAGGGCAACGGCATCCGCCTGGTTGATGGGCAATTGCTGCAAGACACACGCGTGCTGGCAAGTTTTGTCGACAGCGGCGGCACCTTGACCGTGACCTTCAGCACCACCGTCAGCAGCGCCCAGGCCCAGGCGATCCTGCATCAGTTGACCTACAACAACAGCGCCATGTCCACCGCCAAGGGTGCCCTCGTGCTGAATGTGGTGTTGAACGACGGTGAGCAAAACAGCCAGGCGCGACAGGTGACCCTGCAAGTGCTCAACACCGAGGCGAACCAGGCGCCGCAAGTCAGCCCCGGCGCCTATGTGCCGCCGAACGCCGAGGTGGGTACACCGTACCAAGTGGTATTGCCGGCTGACCTGTTCAGCGACCCGGATGGCGATACGCTGACCCTGCGCGTGGACGGTTTGCCTGAGAGCCTGCATTTCGATACGGTCAGCCGCACCTTGTCCGGCACCCTCGACAGCGCGGGCACGCTGACCTTCACACTGGTCGCCAGCGACCCGGCTGGCGCCAGTGTGTCGCGCACCCTGACGCTGGAGGTCGAGGCCGCGCCGGTGGTGACCGAGCCAGTGACTGAGCCGGTGACTGAGCCGGTGATCGCGCCAGTGCCCATGGTGACCCCGGTAGTGCCCGGTCAGCCGTCCGGCTGGATTGCACCGGTGCCGGTCCGCGAGCAGCCGGCCAGCACCTGGGGCCGTGCACCCCAGGCAGACTTTACCCGCGCTCCGGTCGACCCGGTGACACTGCCGACCTGGCTCGGCCTGGGCAGCGTGGATGGCTTGCGTGACCACGATCCGGCAGGCCTGGAAACCATCAGTGTCCCGACTGCCAATCACGCCCTGGTGCCCGTTGAACGCGGCAGCCTGCTGACACGTTTCCAACTGCCCGACAGCCCTGCCGGGGCTACCTTGCGCCAGGCCGACGGCAAGCCGCTGCCGGCATGGATTCGGTTTGACAGCCATACCGGCCGCATCCACGTCGAAAGCCGGCATCTGGCCGAGTTACAGCGCTTGAAGCTGCACCTGGAAACGCGCGACAGCCGCGGCATGCCTGTGCAGATCCCAGTGGAGCTGCACGTACCGGACAACGCCGGCGTCGAGACCGATACTGCGGTTCAGGCAACCCTGGAGGCGCAGCTGCAAGCCAGCGGCCAAAGCGGCCTGCTGGCGCGCGGCCAGGCGTTGCTGCGCGCACTGTTGGGCGGTGACGACAAAAACGCCGCCTGAATCAGCCGGGTTCATTAAGCAATCTTAATGAACCCGGCATGGCCGATATTGCGAATAATTCTTATCTTTGCCGCCACTGCGTCACGCCACGCCAAGATGGCAGCCTGCACCGCACTTTTTCAGGGGAATACATGTGATC
This sequence comes from Pseudomonas marginalis, assembly GCF_900105325.1. NCBI lineage: Bacteria > Pseudomonadati > Pseudomonadota > Gammaproteobacteria > Pseudomonadales > Pseudomonadaceae > Pseudomonas > Pseudomonas marginalis. The sequence continues at coordinate 79,592 of NZ_FNSU01000003.1, read as the reverse complement.
AAGCAGCAACCGCTCGCCCAACGCCTGCCGTTACGTCTCGCTATCGGCCTGGCCGCACTCACGCTGAGTGCCTGCGCGGTGACACCCGAACCCGAGACCCTGGACCAGCATATCGCCCAGGCCAGCGCCGACCGTGCACGGATGTTCAACGGCCAGGAGCCGGTTACCCGCCCCATCAGCCTGGAAGAAGCCATGGCCCGCGCGGTGAAATACAACCTGCAACAGCGCCTGGGCCTGATGGAGCGTGCCCTGGAAGATAACCTGCTGGACGTGCAGAGCCTCGACATGCTGCCCAAGCTGGCCGCCCGCGCGGGCTGGCGGGGTCGCGATAACATTTCGGCGTCGTCCAGCGAGTCGATCCGCACCGGTAACCAGTCCTTGGAGCCGTCCACCAGCCAGGATCGCAGCAGCCGCAGCGCCGACCTGCAACTGTCATGGAACGTGCTGGACTTCGGCCTCGGTTATTTCGGCGCCAAGGCCCAGGCCAACAAAAGTCTGGCCGCCGAAGAACGCCGCCGCCGCATCGTCGCCGACATCATCGCCCAGGTGCGCAGCGCCTATTGGGAGGCGGCCACCGCCGAACGCCTCAAGCCAGAAGTACAGCAAGCGCTGGTAGAGGCACGCAGTACCCTGGCCAATGCGCGCCAGACCGAACAACAGCGTCTGTTGGCACCGTTGGACGCCCTGCGCTTCCAAAAAGGCCTGCTGGAAATGGTGCGTCAACTGGAAGCCGTGGACGGCGAATTGGCCAGCGCCAAATCGCGCCTGGCCGCGTTGATGAACCTGCCGCCGGCCACCGATTACCGCTTGGTGCTGCCAAGCGATCAGCAGATGAAGCAACCCGCCTTGGCTTACAGCCTGGATGATCTGGAAGCCATGGCCATGGTCAAGCGCCCGGAAGTGCGCGAAGAAAGCTACCTGGCGCGCAACGTCGTGCTGGAAACCCGTTCGGCGTTGCTGCGCCTGCTGCCAGGGGCTTCGCTGTTCGTCGGCAGCAACTACGACAGCAACAGTTTTGCCGTGAACAATCGCTGGGCCGATGCCGGGGTGCAGGTGAGCTGGAACCTGATGAGCGTGCTGTCCTACCCCGTCATCACCCGTGCCGGCGAAGCGCGCAGTGCGGTGGCCGATGTGCGCCGCCAGGCACTGCGCATGGCGGTACTGACCCAGGTTAACGTGGCGTGGCAGCAGTTCCAGCAGGCCAACACGCTGTTTGATCGCTCCAACGAACTGCAGCGCATCCAGCGTGGCATCCTGCACCAGACCGAAAACGCGGTGCAAAGCGACGCCCAAACCCTCGTGGAACGCGTGCGCACTCGTACCGAAACGGTCTTGGCCACACGTATTCGTGACCGCAGCTACGCGCAGTTGCAAAGCGCCTACGGTGCGGTGTACCAGGCGGCGGGGCTGGACCCGTTGCCGGAGCGTATGGCCGACAACAGCGTGGCCGCGCTGAGCCAGGCGATCCTCGACAACGGCGTCGCACTGGCCCAGGGCAAGACCCAGGTGCCCCGCCTGCCAAGGCTCAACCCGAGCCACGTGATCGTTACGACGCCGGCACCGGTGGCCGTAGCGCCGCGCCCGGTGCAGAGCCTGGATATGTGGAACAGCCTCGGCTCTCTGCAAGGCACACCCGTGGTGCCCGTCACCCAGAAACGCTGATGGCCGCCCCGGTCGCCCGAAGGTGGCCGGGGCTATCCCCCGATTTGCCGAGACCCACCGCCCCATGCGTAACTTTCACTGTGTCGCGTTGCCCCTGTGCCTGTCGTTCACCGCTATGGCCGCCGTGGCTGAGGAACCTGCACCGCTGCAAGCGCCCTCCAGCCAGGTCGCGAATTCGCCACAACTGCGCGTGCAACTGAGCGCCAGCCGGCGTACGGTCCTGTCCAGCGAACTGGCGGGCAAGGTGCTGGAGTTGGACGTCAAGGAAGGCGCCAGCTTCAAGAAGGGCCAGCGCCTGGTGACCTTCGATTGTGCCGTGCACCGCGCACAGTTGACCCATTCGGCCGCCGCCGAAGCCGCCGCCGGCAAAAAACTCGACGTGGCCCGGCGCCTGGATAAGCTGCAGTCGATCAGCGTGTCCGATCTGTCCCAGGCCCAGGCTGAAGTGAACATGGCCCGGGCCCAGCGTGGCGTGGGCCAGGTGATGGTGCAGCGCTGCGCCATCGACGCGCCGTTTTCCGGGCGCGTCGCCGAACGCAAGGCGCAACCGGGCGAATACGTGGCAGAAGGCGAGGAGCTGCTGGCGATCTATGACGACAGTTCGTTTGAAGTAGAACTGATCGTGCCGTCACACTGGATGGTCTGGCTCAAGCCTGGGCATCGGTTCAAGGTGCGCCTGGAAGAAACCGCCCAAGAATATCCCGCCGAGGTCACCCGCCTGGGCTCAGTGATCGACCCCATCAGCCAGTCGATCAAAGTGTTCGGGCGTATCACCAGCAACGACCCGCAATTGCTCCCCGGCATGAGCGGTAATGCGCTGCTCGTACCGCCCGACGCCCCCCGGCCATGAGCGCCAATAACGTCCTGGCTGACCTGCTGCACCTGGAACAACGCCTGCGCGCCGCCGGCGGCCTGGAGGCGCTGGGTTTCCTGCTGGTGAATGACACCCGCCTGCTGCTTGACTACCGCCAGGCGCTGCTTTGGCACGGTACCGACCAACGCTGGCAAACGCTGTCCGGGCTGGCCGTGGTGGAGCGTGACGCGCCCTTCACCAGCTGGCTCGGCCAACGCTGTCGAGACTGGCAGGCTTCCGATAACGCCGGGGTGATCCATCCGATCGACCGCCACAACCTCTCCCCTGCCGATGCAGCGATATGGGGTGAGTACCTGCCACAGGTGCTGCTGTGGCTGCCGATCAAAAACCCTGCGGGCGAGCTGTTGGGCGCACTGCTACTGGCCCGGGACGCGCCGCTGAGCAACGCGCAGCAGCAGTTGCTGGAACTCTGGCTGGACGCGGTCGGGCATGCCTGGCAGGCCTTGCTGAATCCGGGCACGCGACGCTTGCGACGCCCCGACTTCAAGCGTCGCCAGGTGCTGATCGGCGCGGGCCTGTTGCTGGCGCTGTTACTTATCCCGATCCGTCAGTCGGTACTGGCCCCGGCGGAAATTGTCGCCCTGCACCCCAGCGTGCTGCGCGCGCCGATGCAGGGCGTCGTCGAACGTATGCTGGTGCAACCGAATCAAACCGTGAGCGAAGGCCAGGCGCTGGTGCAACTGGATGCCCGTGAACTGCAAAGCCGCCTTGAATCTTCTCGCCAGGCGTTGTCCATCAGTGATGCGGAGTTTCGCCAGGCCCAGCAGCAAGCCCTCAGCGACGAGCGCAGTAAAGCCAGCCTGGCGGTACTGCAAGGTCGGCGTGAGCAGGCGTTAAGCGAGGTGGCGTTTCTCCAGGAAAACCTCAAGCGCACCTTGATCACCGCGCCGCGAGCCGGCGTGGCGGTGTTTGACGACTCCAGTGATTGGGTCGGACGGCCCGTGTCCTTGGGCGAACGCATCATGCTGGTGGCCGAACCGCAGCAGACCCAACTGGAAATCCTGCTGCCGGTGGGCGACGCCATCGACCTGCAACCGGGCGCCGCCACCTTGCTGTTCCTCAACACTGACCCGTCGGCCCCCTTGCCGGCCACTTTGCAACGCCTGGCCTACCGCGCCAGCCCAACGCCCGACGGCGGTATGGCGTACCGTCTCAAAGCTGAATTCGATAGCGCCGACCCGCGCCTGCGCGTCGGCCTCAAAGGCACAGCCAAGGTCTATGCGGGGCGCACCAGCCTGATCTACTTCCTGCTGCGTCGCCCCCTGGCCACCGTGCGTATCTGGCTGGCCCTGTGAACCTGCCGCCGCTGCGCCAGGAACTGTTGCTGCATGAAGGCCCGCAACATCGCGACGGCTCTCCTTCCTGGACCCTGGAAGACCCGACGCGCGGACAGTTCTTTCGCCTGGGCTGGGCCGAGGTGGAGATCCTGGGACGCTGGGCCTTGGGCGAGCCCGAGGCGATTGCCCACGCCGTCAGCCAGGCCACCACCCTGGGGTTGGAGAAAGGCGACGTCGAACAGCTCAAGTTTTTTTTGCAGCACAACCAATTGCTGCAAAGCACAGGCGACGAGGACAACGCGCAGCTGGCACGGATCGCTGACGGGCAAAAAACCGGTTGGGGTCGCTGGTTGCTGAAGAATTACTTGTTCGTGCGCATCCCGTTGGTGCGCCCGGACCGCTTCCTGGAACGCAGCCTGCCATGGGTGCAGGTGTTCTACAGCCGTGGGTTCTTGCGACTGACCGTCGGCGCGGCGTTGCTAGGGCTGCTGTTGGTCGCTCGCCAATGGGACAGTTTCATCCACACCTTCCTGCACTTTTTCACCCTGGAAGGCGCCGCCTTGGCTGGCCTGACCCTGCTGCTGACCAAGGTGCTGCATGAACTGGGTCACGCCTATACCTGCAAGCGTTATGGTGGGTGCGTCGCGACCATGGGCGTGGCGCTGCTGGTGATGTGGCCGGTGCTCTACACCGACACCTCGGGCGCCTGGCGTTTGCGCAGCCGCCGACAGCGCCTGGCCATCGGTGCCGCCGGCATGCTCGCCGAACTGAGCCTGGCAGCCTGGGCCACCCTGCTGTGGAGTTTCCTGCCCGACGGCATGTTGCGCAGCGCTGCCTTTATGCTGGCGACTACCACCTGGGTGCTGACCCTGGCGATTAACCTCAGCCCGTTCATGCGCTTTGACGGTTACTTCCTGCTGTCGGATCTGCTGGAGGTGCCGAACCTGCAACAACGCGCCTTTCGCCTGACGCGCTGGCGCGTGCGCGAAGGGCTGTTCGCCTTCAACGAACCGCGCCCGGAACGCTTCGAGCCGTGGCTGGAGCGCACACTGGTGGCCTATTCCATCGGCACCTGGATCTACCGCTTCTTTCTGTTTTTAGGCATCGCGCTGCTGGTCTATCACTTTGCCTTCAAGCTGCTGGGCATTGTGTTGTTTATCGTCGAGATCCTGTACTTCGTACTGCTGCCCATCCTCAATGAACTGCGCGAATGGTACGCGCGCCGCAAGGACTACCGCATGAACCGTCATGGCCTGACCACCTTGCTGGTGCTGGGCAGCGTATTGCTGCTGGCCTGCATTCCCTGGAGCAGTCGCGTGCACGCCCCGGCCTTGCTGCGCGCCGAACAACAGGCCGGGTTGTATGTGCCGATTGCGGCGCGCCTGGAACGTATAGAGGTGCTGCCGGGGCAGCACGTGCAGGCCGGCCAGGCGCTGTTCCAACTGGAGGCACCGGATTTGCGCCAGGAGCTGCAAAGCCTGGATCGGCGCATCCTGACCCTGCAATGGCAGGATAGCTTCCAGGTGCTCAACCACGAAACCGCCGCCAACCTGCTGGTGGTGCGCCAGGAGTTGGCGGCTGCGCGGGAACGCCAGCGATTACTGCGCCAGCAGATGCGCCAGCTCACCGTATACGCCGCGTTTGACGGCGTGCTGGCCGACCTGGCCGAGCCGCTGGAACCCGGTGAATGGCTGGCCGCCGGTGAATGGCTGGGCACGTTGACCGGCGCCCAGGGCGGGCGGGTCGAGGCGTTTGTCGAGGAACAGGACCTGGCGCGCCTGAGCCCAGGCAGTCGTGCGCGTTTCTACCCGGAAAACCTGGCATACCCGTCCCTCGATGTCAGCCTCGAAAGCCTCGGCCAAACCGCCGTGCGGCGCCTGACGTCCACACCGGAGCTGGCCTCGGTGTACCAGGGCGCGATTGCCGCAACCCTCGATCACGAACGCTTGCCCCAGCCGGAAAAAGCCCTTTACCGCGCCTTGCTGCGCACCGATCCTGGCAGCCCGACGCCGAGTATCGCGCTGCGCGGTACAGTGGTCCTGGAGGGTCAGTCACACAGCCTGGTGATGGGGATCTGGCGCAGGATCCTGGCCGTGCTGATTCGCGAGTCGGCGTTCTAGGCGCTTGCATGAAGCGTTCTTAATAGTTGCGTGATTGTCGGCAGGGTTCTCGATTCGCCATGATTCCTGCCTCTTAATTGTGCAGGTGCCAGCATGACCACCCAGCCCCCCCAAGCCCCTGAATTGTCGCGAGCCAAACGCATCAAGGCCGCCACCACCCGCGACCACGACAACGTCAACGAACTGGTGATGCAGGCACGCCCGTTCGACAGCCGTGAGCGCTACGTGCAATTCCTGCAATTGCAACATGCGTTCCATGGCGCCATCGACGGCCTGTACAAGGACGTTGAGCTTAACCGACGCCTGCCGGGGCTGAGCGAATTGCCACGCTTTGAAGCCGTCAAGCGTGACCTGCTGGACCTCGACCAGGTCGTGCCCGACGCACCCGCGCCGGCCGTTGTGAACGGGTCATTCGAAGCACTGGGCTGGCTGTATTGCAGCGAAGGTTCCAACCTGGGCGCGGCATTTCTGTTTAAGGAAACCCAGCAACTGGGTCTGGGCGAAACCCACGGCGCCAGCCACCTGGCCGCCCATCCCGGCGGCCGAGGCCTGCACTGGCGGCAGTTCATCGCCTTACTCGACAGCCAGGCGCTGGATGCTGAGCAGGAACAACAGGCGATTCAAGGCGCGATCAATGCGTTTGATTTTTACCGGGCGAAGGTGCGCTGCGTGTTTTAACGTCAGGGAGGGCACTAAAATGTGCAGGATTGCTCAACGCCCCCGCTCATGATCGGGCTATGATCGGCCGATATGAACCGGACGCTCGATGCCCCCATGCCCATTGACCTGCACGCTCTCTACCCCAAACTGATCCACCTGATGCTGGATACGGTCTTTGTCGTCGACGGTGACAACCAGATTGTCTTCGTGAGCGATGCCTGTGAGGCATTGCTCGGCTACCGTGCCGACGCACTGGTTGGCACCCTGATCACCCACTACATGCACCCTGAAGACCTGGCGCGCACCCGCGCCTCCATTGTGCGGGTCATGAATGGCCAATCCCATGTCGACTTCCGTAACCGTTATATACGCAAGGACGGCAGTGTCGTGCACATCCTGTGGGCGGCCTTCTGGTCCGAAGAAGTGGGCGCGCGAATCGGGGTCGCGCGGGACGTGACGGCGCTCACCCAGGCCGAGGAAGAACTGCGCTTCCTCGCCCACCATGATCCGCTGACCGGCCTGACCAACCGGTCACTGTTCAATGATCGGCTGGACCAGGCGCTGCACAGTGCGAAGTCCCGCAACCGCAGCCTGGCATTGCTGTTTCTGGACATCAATGACTTCAAGGGCATCAACGATGTGCATGGCCATGCCATGGGCGATCGCGTGCTGTGTGTGATTGCACGACGGCTGGAACGCTGCGTACTCGACAGCGACCTGGTGGCGCGGATGGGCGGTGATGAGTTCACGGTGCTGCTGACGGATAACCCGTCGCGGGAGGCTATTTCTGCCAAGGTGGTGCAGATACTCGCGGTCATGGCCGAGCCGCTGGGTGCCGAGTTTGGTGGGGTGAAGATGCCGTCCTGCAGTATCGGCGTGGCGGTTTACCCCCAGGACGGAGAGGACGCCGATAGCCTGCTCAGCCATGCGGACGGAGATATGTACCGGGTAAAAAGGCGTCGATCTGCGGCAGAGTGACAAGGCGGGGTTTCGCATCGGGCAGATCGGTCACCCGCCCAATGCAGAACCCCCTCTGACGCTTACAACCGACAGGCATTGACCGACGGTACCCGACCGCGCCAGGGCTGGGCCCGCTCCAACTGCCCCGCGAGGGCAAACAAGGTATTTTCTTCGCCAAAGCGCGCGGCGAAATGAGCGCCCATCGGCAAGCCGGCAGCGCTCCAGTACAACGGCACCGACATCGCCGGTTGCCCGCTGGCATTGAACAGTGCCGTGAACGGCGAGTAGCTGTGGAACTGTTCAATCAGATCTTCCAGGCTCAGACGGTCGTCCTGCAGATCCAGCTCACCGATTGGCACCGGCTCGCGTGCCAGGGTCGGCGTGAGGATCAGGTCGTAATCCTGCATGAATACCGCCAACTGCCGACCCAAGGCATGAATCCACTCCACGGCCCCCGCGTACTGCGCACCACTGACATCGCCCTTGCTGCGCAAAATGATGCGGGTGCGGGCTTCCAGCTCCTCGGGCTGCACGGCGGAACCGCGCATCTGCCCCAACACATCGACATAATGGCGCGTGCTTGCACCGATGATGGTGAAGACCTGATCGAGAAACGCCGGCAGCGCCACCGGCAAGCTGACCGGTTCAACGCGGTGGCCCAGGGATTCGCACAACCTGGCGGCCTGGCGCACGGCTTGCACACTTTCGCCGGAGGTCGGCCAAGGCCCGAGCTGCTCGACCAGGGCGATCCGCAGCGGCCGAGGGTCCTGCTGCAGCGCGCTGACATAGGGCTGTGCCTGCAGCGGCGCGGCATAGGGTGCGCCCAGGTCGATCCCGGCCGTGGCATCCAGCAGCGCGGCGCTGTCACGCACCGACAAGGTAATCGCATGGGGGGTGCCCATGCCGGCCCAGCCCTCGCCGACCATCGGCCCGGACGGCAACAGCCCACGGCTGGGCTTGAGGCCGAACACCCCACAGCAGGACGCCGGCACACGCAAGGAACCGCCGCCATCGTTGCCATGGGCAAACGGTACGACGCGCGCCGCCACCAAGGCTGCCGCACCGCCACTGGAGCCGCCGGCACTGTGGGCGATGTTCCAGGGGTTGCGCGTGGCGCCAAAGCGGTTGGACTCGGTGGAATAGGAGGTGCCGAACTCGGGTGAGGTGCTGGTACCGACAATCACACACCCGGCACGGCGGATACGGCTTACGTGTTCGGCTTCAAAGTCAGCGCGAGCGCCTCCCAACGCCTGCGAGCCATTGGTCATCGCCGCGCCGTTGACCGGCGAAAACAGGTCCTTGATCAGAGTCGGTACCCCGGCAAACACACCGGGGCCGGGGCGCGACGCGCGTACCGACTGGCGGGCCGAATCGTAAAGCCGCTCGGCCACCGCATTCAGCTGCGGTTCGACCCGTTCGATACGCTCGATCACCGCTTCCAGCAGCTCGCCGGGCTGCACCTCACCGCGCCTGACCCATTCGGCCAAACCGGTGGCGTCCTCGCTGTCCAGCAGGTTGTGGATGTCCATGTTCGTCTCCTATTGATTATGAATGACTTGATCCGAATGCCTGAGTCAGCGCTTTGCGCCGTGCTTGCAGGCCTGCCAGCGCCCAGGCCAGGGCCGAGGCAAAACTGGCGCAGGCCAGCCACAGGATTGAACGACGCACGTCACCCGAGTAAACGCTGAGCACGGCCACCACCAGCGGGCTGACAAATTGACCGAAATACAGAAACGCCGTGAACCCACCCAAGCCGCGCCCACGGGTTTTCGCGCTCAGGGCATTCATCACCGGCGCCATCGCGTTGGGCACCAGCAGCCCGGCGCCCAGGCCATGGATCAGCACGGCCACCAACACCATGCTGTAGCTCGGTGCGCGCATCAGCAGCCACAATCCCAGGCCCAACAGGCTCAGCAACAGCGCATTGCAGCCGGGGATACCGATGCGCCGGCGCAGCAGCGGCCAGGCTAACGAACCGCCCAGGGTCGCCAGCAGACTGCCCCCCGCCGACAGCCCGATCATCGTGCTTGAAGTAATGCCGAGGCTGACGAGTAAAACCGGCGCCTGGATCGGCACGATAAAACTCAGCACCATCCCACTGAGGATCAGCAGATAACCGAGCACCAACGGCAGCACGGCCACCCTGCCCTGTTCAGCCACCTCGACGGGCTGGCGAGCGGCCGCGGGTTCCCACAGCACCTTGATCATCATCGGTATCAACAGCAGTGGCAGCAGGTACAGCAGGAATGGCAGGCGCCAGGAGTGTTCGCCCAACGCGCCGCCCACGACATAGAACAGCGAGCCGACCAAACCGATGGTGACCACTTGCCGATTGATGTAGCGCAGCCGTTCCTCGCCGTGCCAATAGTCGGCAATCAGCGTCGCGCAACAGGTCATCACCGCCGCCTCCGCCGCGCCGAACAGCAGGCGTACACCGACGATGGCGGGCAAGTTATCCAGCAGCGCCGGGATGGCCCCGAGCACGGCATACAACAGCGTGGCGATCACCAGCAACGCCTTGCGCCCGACCCGGTCGGCCAACCAGCCGGCCAGGGGGGCGCACAGCGCAATCGCGAGTGCCGGCCCGGTGACCGCCAAGGGCACCAGCAGGTCGGCGCGCGGTTCCAGCGCACCGAACTCGGCGCCCAGCTTGGGCAGGATCGGCGCCACCATGGCCGCGCCCATGATGGTCAGGCTGCTGCCCAGCATCAGCACCAGCCCTTCACGGCGCCCGGTGGCTTGCCGTGGCGAGGGGGAATCGGAATGTGATGAGTTCATGGCCAGCCCCTTAGAAACTTTGAGAAATGCGCAGTGCCACGGTGTAACCCTCGGCACGGTTGCGGGCTTCGGTTTCCTTGTAGGCGTGCAGCCAAATGGGCGGCAGGCCGGGCTTGAAGTAACTCACGGCCGGCCCGACCGCCAGCACCCGCGCCCGGTTGCCCGATTGCAGCCCTGGCGCGTCGTCATCGCTGAACTGACGGTAGTAGTAACCACCCAGGCCCAGGGTCCACGGCCCTACATGCTGGCCCACGGCAAATTCGTGGCGGTATTCGACACCGTTCTTGTAGTCGGTCGCGGGGTTGCGGGTATTGACGTCAACCTCAAAGCTGGAAGAAACCTCGAAACCACTGTCGGTGATGTAGGTGGCGTTGACGATCGGCGAGAACGTCCAGTGATTGAGCCCTGGGGAGATCAAACGATTCTTGTCGTAGTCACCGGTGGGCGCCTGGATCTGCAGTTGCGTGTTGATAAACAGGTTCGGCGACAGATTCCATTGCAGGATCACCGGCAGAAACTGCATGTCGGCCATTCGAAACGGATCGGCTTCCAGGCTCAGCGGACCCACCGGTGTGGGCACCTTGACGGAAGCGTCCATCTTGAAAAAAGGTACCACCACGCCGAAACCATAGTTGGCGCCCAGCACCGTGTGATCGGTCATGCGCATGTAGGCGACGCCGATGGACAACACATCCAGTGAGAAGTGGTTGTCGACGGAGCGACCGTTACGGTCCTTCTGCACATTGGCCGAGTAAAACGCCGTGCGCAGCCCCACGGTCCCGAACGGCGTGGCCGGCGGCATCATCCCCGCGCCGAAATCGTACACGCCGACGGCGGTGGTCGGCGCACCGTTCTCGGTGGCCTGGACACTGGCACAGCAACCCAGCAGCCCCAGGGTGAACAGCGTCATGCGTGTGGCGCTTGCATTATTGTGGTGAATCATCGAATGCCCCTCCCATCAAGTGGTGTGGGCCATCCTAGTAACGCGCAGAGTGCGGCGGTTATCCGTTTTCAGCAGAGTTGCGTGCGACGCAGGGTCTGGGAAGGGCTTTCGCCGAACATGGTGCGGTAATCGCTTGCAAACCGGCTCAAATGCCAGAAGCCCCAGCGCGCCGCCACTTCCTGTACGCCGTGGGCTTGGGTGCTGGTTCGCAGTTCGCGGCGCACCGCATTGAGGCGCAGTGCCCGTAGATAGGCCACCGGGTTGATGCCCAGGGTCTCCTGAAAACAGTACTGGAGTTTGCGCCGACTGGCGCCGATGTGGTTGCACAGGTCGAGGATCGACAGCGGCTCGTCCAGGTGACTCAATGCATATTCGCGGGCGCGATCGACCATCCTTTTGCGCGCCGTGGGGTTGAGGGGTGGCGCCTGGTCCGGGGCGATCAACTCCAGCATATGCAGCATCACCGCATCGCGGATGCCGCGGCGGATCGAGTCATGCCCGAGCACGGCATCACAGCCCGCCAGCTCATCGAACAACGCCGCGAGGTCACGTTGCACGGATGAATCACCCAAGCGGTAACACCTGGGAAGATCGGTAATTCGAAATTGAATGCCCTGGCACTCCAGCACATGTTCCAGGGCGTGCTCTTCGATGGCCACGCCGAGCAGGTCCAAGTGCTGTGGAGTGTGCAGCTCGGGCAGGTTTTCACCGTGGGCCACCAACAGGCTGGGCTCGTGGATCGGATGCCCCGAGCAATACACCGGGCCGTCGGCACTCAAGGGAATGCTGAAGGTGATCGCACCTTTCCAGGCCACACCACTCTTGACCATGGCCTGATTAGAGCGGTCGCGCACCAGTTGCATCCAGTCCGAGCGGAACTCCAGCAACTCACCGGCAAAGGAGCCGGGTGACAACTGATCGTAGCGAACCTGCCAGCCGCCCATATTGCGAGCGTGCTCATCGATGTCGCTGGTCAGGAAACGCTGGAGGGGTAACGCCGGTGGAAGCACCACCGAGGCCGCAGGCATCAGTACATTATTATTGTTCATTGACCCAACCTTTTTCAGTTGCAAGGCTTACAGGTCGTATCGCACGCAAGTTCCATTCCGAACCCGGGGCAGCTCGTGCATGTGTGCCGAAAATGGATAGTGAGGATGTGCGCCCGCGATGCCCTCTACGGGCAAAGATGTTCACCTATTAATGAAATATTGGCGCGTTCAAGGCTTGATGTTTTTCAGCTCATTGAGCAAGCCCAGCAACTGCTCCATCTTCTCGGCGCCAAACTGCTCTTCGATCTTCTGGTAGTTGCTTTCCATGCCTTCGCTCATGGAGACGAAACACTGCTGGCCGCGCTCGGTGAGGCCCACGAACACCCGGCGCTGATCCTGGCTGGACTTCTGCCGGCGCACCAGGCCGTCGCGCTCCAGGCGGGTCAACACTCCGGTCATGCTCGGTTTCAGGATGCAGGCCTGCTGGGCGAGCTGATGGCTTTCGAGTTCGCCCTGCTGGCGCAGGATGCGAATGACCCGCCACTGTTGCTCAGTCAATTCATGCTTGTTCAGGGCCGGGCGGAAGAACGCCATTGCGGCTTCACGGGCTTGCAGCAGGGTCAGGGTCAGCGAAGGTCTGGGGTTGGCCATGACGGCACCACTTGAATGGGCGAGTCGGCAGCTTAGTGTCGCCGGCCAACCGCTGCAAGCGGCCTGGGGGGCTGTGAAAAGTACAATCGGTTCGGCGTAAAAGCCATTCTGTTGCACCGCGGCGATGCTCATGATGATCCGCACAAGATCAACAAGACCTACCTTATGCCTGGCTCAACGCAACCCCGATTGGCGCTGGCGGTACTCCCCCGGAGTGAGCTGGGCGTAACGCTGGAAAAAACGACTGAAATAGGCCGGGTCCTTGAACCCCAGCTGATAGCAGATTTCGTTGGCCGAGCTGCCGGTAAACAGCAGCAGGCGCTTGGCTTCCTGCATCAGGCGCTCCAGGATCAGGCGCTTGGACGGCAAGTCGGCAATGCGTCGGCACACATCATTGAGCCGTGCTTCTGTCACCCCAATGCCCTGGGCATACCGCGACAACGGCCAGTGTTGCTGGTAGTGCGCTTCGATCAGCTCGTTGAAGCGGTGGAAGATTTTCAAGTCTTCGTGGCGGGCGGGCGTGGCTTTCAACGAGTTCGAACACAGCCGCAACAGGCTGATCATGATCAACCGCGTCAGGCTATCCAGGGCTGCGCTGCGCCCGGAACGCTGGGCTTTTACCTCTTCGCGCAGTTCCTCGAACAGATAATCCAGGCGGCGGATATCGCCCGCGTATTGCGGCGCCAACTGCGTCAGGGCGACACACGCGGCCGGCAATTGCACACCGGCCGGCGCCAGGCTGGCGTCGGCTTCGATCAGTTGCCACACCAGTTGCTGACGCACCGTCAGCACATGCCCGTCACTGTCGGCCTCGGTCACAAACGAGTGCGGCACCGTGGGTGGCGTGAGGAAGAACATCGGCCCGGACTCGACGTATTGCTGGTCGTCCAGGTACACGCGCACGGTGCCGCTTTTTACGTAGTGAACCTGGAAGAACCGGTCATGCCGGTGAACGGGCATGTTGCGCCCGAAAAAATCCGCCAGGTTGGCCAGCTTGTCGTAATGGACTTCGGCGTCGCTGTAGCGCTGGTCGTACACCTGGCCAATGTTGATGTTCGGGATGGGTTGACGGTCGCTCATCGCACGCTACTCGTTTTTATTGTGATTGCCCTGATGCAGCGGTGCTCACCCTGCAAGCACCCCGTGGACAGTCTACACCCTTGACGATAGTTAACATCTTAATTATAACTGTTAACACATTAACTAAATGCAAGGCCGCCATGGCCCTGCCAGGAGAACCCATGAGCCGTGCCTTGCATGACATCGCGACCGGCACCCTTTTCGGTGTCGCGCTGAACTACCAGGGGTTGCTCAAGCAGCGCCTCGCCGAATTCGAACAGCCGCCGTACCAGAAACCGCCGGTCAAGCCGGTGCTGTTCATCAAGACGCCCAACACCCGCAACCAGCACGGCGCCGAGGTGGTGCATCCCGGCCAGGGCGAACGCCTGCAACCTGGGCCGGCGTTGGGGGTGGTGATGGGCAAGAGCGCCAGCCGCGTCAGCGTAGATGAAGCCCTCGACTACGTGGCCGGCTACACCCTCGTCAATGAGTTCAGCCTGCCGGAAGACAGCTACTACCGCCCCGCCGTCAAAGCCAAATGCCGCGATGGGTTCTGCGCCATCGGGCCCGAGCTGATACCCACAGGGCAGGTGTCGAACCCGCACAATCTTGCGATCACCCTGTACGTCAACGGCGAGGTTCGCCAGCACAACACCACGGCCAACTTCGTGCGCAATATTCCATTGCTGATCGCCGAGATCAGCGAATTCATGACCCTGCACGCGGGCGATGTGCTGATCACCGGCACGCCCGAAGGCCGGGTGGATGTGCAGCCCGGCGACACCGTGGAGGTCGAGATCAGCGGCCTCGGCCGCCTGGTCAACCACATCAAGGCAGAGGAGCTCTCATGAAACACGCCCGTATTCGCTTTGAAGGTGAAGTCCATTCGGTACAGGTCGAAGCTGAAAACGCCGTGCGCCTGGCCGACGGTCGCCTGCTGGCCGAAGACCAGGTGCAATGGCTGCCACCGGCGACCGGCAGCATGTTCGCCCTGGGCCTGAACTATGCCGACCACGCCGCTGAACTGGCTTTCAAGCCGCCGACCGAACCCCTGGCCTTCATCAAGTCCGTGGGCACGTACACCGGCCACAACCAGGTGAGCTGGCGCCCGGATAACGTCGCCTACATGCACTACGAGTGCGAGCTGGTGGCCGTCATCGGCAAGCCGGCGCGCAACGTCAAGCGCGAAGACGCCCTGGATTACCTGGCGGGCTACACCGTGTGCAACGACTACGCCATTCGCGACTACCTGGAAAACTACTACCGACCCAACCTGCGCGTGAAAAACCGCGACGCCACCACGCCCGTCGGCCCGTGGATCGTCGATGTGGCCGATGTGCCGGACCCGAGCAACCTGAAACTGCGCACCTGGATCAACGGCGAGCTGCGCCAGGAAGGCAGCACCCAGGACATGATTTTCGACATTCCCTACCTGATCGAATACCTGTCCAGCTTCATGACCTTGCAACCCGGCGACATGATCGCCACCGGCACGCCCGAAGGCCTGGCCGACGTCGTGCCTGGCGATGAAGTGATTGTGGAAGTCGAAGGCGTAGGCCGCCTGGTTAACCGAATTGTCAGCGAAGCGGCGTTCTTCAGCGCCCGTAAAGAGGCTTGAGCAGCATGATCAAACATTGGATCAACGGCCGTGAGGTCGAAAGCAAAGACGTGTTCGTCAACTACAACCCGGCCACCGGCGAAGCCATCGGTGAAGTCGCCAGCGGCGGCGCCGAGGAAGTCGCGCAAGCCGTGGCGGCGGCCAAGGAAGCCTTCCCGAAATGGGCCGGCACCCCGGCCAAGGAACGGGCGCGCTTGATGCGCAAGCTCGGCGAACTGATCGAACAGAACGTGCCGCACCTGGCCGAACTGGAAACCCTCGACACCGGCCTGCCGATTCACCAGACCAAAAACGTATTGATTCCCCGCGCCTCGCACAACTTCGATTTTTTCGCCGAAGTCTGCACGCGCATGGACGGCCACAGCTACCCGGTCGATGACCAGATGCTCAACTACACCCTGTACCAGCCGGTGGGTGTCTGCGCGCTGGTGTCGCCGTGGAACGTGCCGTTCATGACCGCCACCTGGAAAACCGCGCCGTGCCTGGCCCTGGGCAATACCGCGGTGCTGAAAATGTCCGAGCTGTCGCCGCTGACCGCCAACGAACTGGGGCGCCTGGCGGTGGAAGCCGGGATTCCAAAAGGCGTGCTCAATGTCATCCAGGGTTACGGCGCCACCGCTGGCGATGCCCTGGTGCGTCACCCCGATGTACGCGCGATTTCCTTCACCGGCGGCACCGCCACCGGCAAGAAAATCATGCAGACCGCCGGGCTGAAAAAGTACTCCATGGAACTGGGCGGCAAGTCGCCAGTGCTGATCTTCGAAGATGCCGACCTGGAGCGCGCCCTCGACGCTGCGTTGTTCACCATCTTCTCGTTGAACGGTGAGCGCTGCACCGCCGGCAGCCGGATATTTATCCAGGAAAGCGTGTACCCGCAGTTCGTCGCCGAGTTCGCCGCGCGCGCCAAACGCCTGATCGTCGGCGACCCCCAGGACCCGAAAACCCAGGTCGGCTCGATGATCACCCAGGCCCACTACGACAAGGTCACCGGTTACATCAAGATCGGCCTTGAAGAAGGCGCCACCCTCCTCGCCGGTGGCCTGGAGCGTCCGGCCAACCTGGCGGCGCACCTGAGCAAAGGCCAGTTCATCCAGCCCACGGTGTTCGCTGACGTGGACAACTCCATGCGTATCGCCCAGGAAGAGATCTTCGGCCCGGTGGTGTGCCTGATCCCGTTCAAGGACGAAGCCGAAGCCTTGCAACTGGCCAACGATACCGAATACGGCCTGGCGTCGTACATCTGGACCCAGGACATCGGCAAGGCGCATCGTCTGGCCTATGGCATCGAAGCGGGCATGGTGTTCATCAACAGCCAGAACGTGCGCGACCTGCGCCAACCGTTCGGCGGCGTGAAGGGCTCCGGCACCGGCCGTGAAGGCGGCCAGTACAGCTTCGAAGTGTTCGCCGAGATCAAGAACGTGTGCATCTCGATGGGCAGCCATCACATTCCACGCTGGGGCGTGTAACCCGGACACAACAACGCGTCCTGTAGGAGCGAGCTTGCTCGCGAAGAATCCGCAGGCGCCGCCGGCTAACAGAAGTGCTGCGTTATCGTTGATGTTTTTCGCGAGCAAGCTCGCTCCTACAAAAGAATAAATACTCAGGAGAATGATCATGGGCGAAGTAGTTCTGGCAGCAAAGATCTGCCACGTACCCTCGATGTATTTGTCGGAGCTGCCTGGCAAGCACCACGGCTGCCGCGAAGCGGCGATTGCCGGGCACAAGGAAATCGGTCGGCGCGCCCGCGAGCTGGGCGCCGATACCGCCGTGGTGTTCGACGTGCACTGGCTGGTCAACAGCGCCTATCACGTCAACAGCGGCGAGCACTTCAAGGGCATCTACACCAGTAACGAACTGCCGCACTTCATCAAGAACATGGCGTACGAATACCCCGGCTGCCCGGAGCTGGGCGAGCTGATCGCCGCCGAGGCCAATGCCGCCGACGTGCGTACCCTGGCCCACAACATCCCGAGCCTGGAGCTGGAATACGGCACCCTGGTACCGATGCGCTACATGCACATGGGCGTACCGGACGAGCAGACCTTCAACGTCGTTTCGATTGCCGCCTGGTGTGCCTGGCATCGCCTGCAAGACAGCTTCACCTTCGGCGCCGCCGTGCGCCGGGCCATCGAGAAGAGCGACCGCAAAGTCGTGGTGCTGGCCTCGGGTTCGCTGTCGCACCGCTTCTCCGACGACCGCAATGCCGAAGCCAATATCCATAACTGGACCCGTGAATTCGACAAGCAGGTCGACCTGCATGTGGTGGAACTGTGGCGCCAGGGCCGCTGGAAAGAGTTCTGCGCCATGCTCCCGGACTACGCCGAGCATTGCTTTGGCGAAGGCAAGATGCACGACACCGCCATGCTCCTGGGTTTGCTCGGCGGGCCGGACTACGACAAGCCGGCCGAGATCATCACCGAACCCTTCGGCAGCTCGGGCACCGGGCAGATCAACGCCATTTTCCCGGTTTGAATAAGAACAGCTACAAGCTTCAAGCCGCAAGCTACAAGCCGATCACGCTCACTTGCCGCTTGAAGCTTGCCGCTAAAAGCTACCGACGCAGGAGGTTCCATGCCCCACTTCATCGCTGAATACACCGACAACATCGAACAGCAGGCCGACCTGCCGGGCCTGTTTGAAAAAGTCCACGCCAGCCTGGGCGCCAGCGGCGTGTTTCCCCTGGGCGGCATCCGCAGCCGTGGCGTGCGCCTGGACACCTGGCGCATGGCCGACGGCAAGCATGACTACGCCTTCGTGCACATGACGTTGAAGGTCGGCCATGGCCGCGACCTGGCGACACGGCAGCACGTCGCCGAGCGCCTGTTCGAGGTCATCACCCAGCACTTCGCCGCGCTTCAGGCCCAGCGCCTGCTGGCCTTGTCGTTTGAAATGCTCGAACTGCACGAGCAGCTCAATTTCAAGCAGAACAACGTGCATGCGTTCCTCAAGGCGCAGGTCGGCTAAAGCACCCTGCCCGTTCACACCCTCGGCCTCTCAGACAAAAAGTATAAAACCATGAGCACAGCCCATACCGCCGCCCCCCTCGGCCAGGTCGCACGCGACCGTACCCACAGCACCATCACCTGGCGGCTGATGCCGTTGTTGCTGATCTGCTACCTCTTCGCCCATCTCGACCGCATCAACATCGGCTTCGCCAAGATGCAGATGAGCGCGGACTTGAACTTCAGCGACACCGTCTATGGCTTCGGCGCCGGCCTGTTCTTCGTGGCCTATGCGTTGTTTGGCGTCCCCAGCAACATGGCCCTGGACCGTGTCGGCCCCAGGCGGTGGATTGCCACGCTGATGGTGGTGTGGGGCGTGCTGTCGACCTGCATGTTCCTGATCGACGGCGCCATGGGCTTCTATGTGCTGCGCTTTTTACTGGGGGTGGCCGAGGCCGGTTTCTTCCCGGGCATCCTGGTGTTTCTGAACCGCTGGTACCCGGCCGGGCGTCGCGCGCAAGTCACCGCCCTGTTTGCCATCGCAGTACCGATGGCCGGGGTGATCGGCGGCCCGCTTTCCGGCGGCATCCTTGAACACTTCCACGACCTGGGCGGCCTGCGCGGCTGGCAATGGATGTTCGTCATCGAAGGCGCCCCCGTGATTCTGCTCGGGCTGGTGGTGCTCAAGTGCCTGCCGGACAGCTTCGAGACGGTCAAGTGGCTGGCGCCGGAACAGAAGCAACACCTGCGCGAGCAACTGCACCAGGAAGAACACCGCAAATCCATCACCTCGTTCTCCGCGATTCTTCGCAACCCACAGGTGTGGCTGCTGGTGGCGGTGTACTTCGCGGTGATGCTGGCGGTCAACACCCTGGCGTTCTGGATGCCGACGCTGATCCACGGTGCCGGCATCGGCAGCGACGGCAAGGTCGGCCTGCTCAGTGCGGTGCCGTACCTGGCCGGGTGTTTTTTCATGATTGGCTGCGGGCGCTCATCCGACCACCAGCGTGAACGCCGCTGGCACCTGTGCGTGCCCTTGCTGATGTCGGCCGTGGGCATTGCCATCGCCGGGCTCGCCCCCGCCAACCCGGCCGTGGTGCTGGGCGGCCTGATCGTCGCCGGCATGGGCGCCAGCGCGGCGTTGCCGATGTTCTGGCAACTGCCTCCCGCGTTCCTCTCCAATAACACCCAGGCCGCCGGGATCGCCCTGATCAGCTCGTTCGGCAGCATCGCGTCATTCTTCGCGCCCTACCTGATCGGCTGGATGCGCGACACCACCCAGAGCGCCAGCCTGGCCCTGTACGTCCTGGCGCTGCTGATTGCTCTCGGTGGCCTGCTGGTGCTGCGCACCCGGGCAGCCATCGTCAACCCTCAATAAGAGACTCTTGCCATGCTTGATCAATCGCTCATTTTGCAAGCCGCCGCGCGCCTCGACCAGGCCGAACGTTCACGCGAACAGGTGCGTCAGTTTTCCCTCGATCACCCGGCGATCACCCTCGAAGACGCCTACGCCATCCAGCGCGCCTGGGTGGAACAGAAAATCAGGGACGGGCGCAAGCTGGTCGGCCACAAGATCGGCCTGACCTCCCGGGCCATGCAGGTCTCGTCCAATATCACCGAGCCGGATTTCGGTGCGCTGCTGGACGACATGTTCTTCGATGAAGGCACCGACATCCCCTTCGAGCGCTTTATCGTGCCGCGCGTCGAGGTGGAGCTGGCGTTTATCCTGGGCAAACCGCTGAAAGGCCCGAACGTGACGGTGTTCGACGTGCTCGACGCCACCGAATGGGTGATCCCGGCACTGGAGATCATCGATGCACGCATCCAGCAGGTCGACCCGCACACGAAGGCGACCCGCAAGGTCTTCGACACCATCTCCGACAATGCCGCCAACGCCGGCGTGGTCATGGGCGGGCGGGCCGTGCGCCCCACCGAGATCGACTTGCGCAAGGTACCCGCGGTGCTCTACCGCAATGGCGTGATCGAAGAGTCCGGCGTCTCCGCCGCCGTGCTCAATCACCCGGCCAAGGGCGTGGCCTGGCTCGCGAATAAACTGGCCGCCTATGACGTCACCCTGCAACCCGGACAAATCATCCTGGGTGGCTCCTTCACCCGTCCGGTGGCGGCCAACCCTGGAGATACCTTCCATGTCGACTACGACATGCTGGGTTCGATTGCCTGCCGATTCGTTTAACCGGAGAGTGCTCATGGACATGCCTGTCAACACCTTCAAACATCGCCTGCGCAGCGGGGAAGCCCAGATCGGCCTGTGGCTGGGCCTGGCCGATGCCTATTGCGCGGAACTGGCCGCCAACGCCGGTTTCGATTGGCTGCTGATCGACGGCGAACATGCGCCCAACGACCTGCGCGGCATGCTCGGCCAGCTCCAGGCCGTGGCGCCCTACCCCAGCCAGCCGGTGATTCGCCCGGTGATCGGCGACACCGCGTTGATCAAGCAAGTGCTCGACATTGGCGTACAGACCTTGCTGGTGCCCATGGTGGAGAGCGCAGAACAGGCGCGTACGCTGGTGAAAGCCATCCATTATCCGCCCAAGGGCGTGCGCGGCGTCGGCAGTGCGCTGGCCAGGGCTTCACGCTGGAACAGCATTGCCGGTTACCTCGACCACGCCGATGAGCAGATGTGCCTGCTGGTGCAGATCGAAAACCGCGAGGGCCTGGCCAACCTGGAGGCGATTGCGGCGGTGGAAGGCGTCGACGGGGTGTTTATCGGGCCGGCGGACCTGAGCGCGTCGATGGGCCATCGCGGCAACCCCGGCCACCCCGAGGTGCAGGCCGCCATCGAAGACGCCATCGCGCGCATCCGCAACGCCGGCAAAGCCGCCGGCATTCTCAGCGCCGACCAGGCACTGGCGCGGCGCTACATCGAACTGGGCGCGGCGTTCGTGGCGGTGGGCGTCGACACCACGGTGCTGATGCGCGGGCTGCAAAGCCTGGCGGCGGCCTTCAAGGATTCACCGGCGCCTGACAGCGCGGCCGGCGGCGTCTACTAACGTAGCAGCTGCCGAGCCCCGGCGAGGCTGCGTAGAGCGCGACTCGATCTTGAATCGGCAGCGCGGCCTACGCAGCCTCGCTTGCGCTCGGCAGCTGCTACGAGGGTAGACCGTGGCATTCGTAGCAGCTGTCGAGCCTCGGCGAGGCTGCGTCGGCCGCGACTCGAGCTTGAATCGGCAGCGCGCCTGACGCAGCCTCGCTTGCGCTCGGCAGCTGCTACGAGGGTAGACCGTGGCATTCGTAGCAGCTGTCGAGCCTCGGCGAGGCTGCGTCGGCCGCGACTCGAGCCTGAATCGGCAGCGCGGCCTACGCAGCCTCGCTTGCGCTCGGCAGCTGCTACGAGGGTAGACCGTGGCATTCGTAGCAGCTGCCGAGCCCCGGCGAGGCTGCGTAGAGCGCGACTCGATCTTGAATCGGCAGCGCGGCCTACGCAGCCTCGCTTGCGCTCGGCAGCTGCTACGGGGGGAGACCTTGGTGGGGGGTTGGCATTCGTAGGATTTGCGCGGTGTTGGATAAGACGGTATCCACGGGGGGTAGTTTAACTAGCGCTTGAGAGTTTTCAGTTCGTTGAGCAAGGTCAGCAACGTCTGCAACTTCTCCTCGCCAAACCCCGCCTGCAAGCGCTGGTAATTGGCTTCCATGCTCTGGCTCATTGAGTCGAAACAGGCTTGCCCCTTCTCGGCCAGCCGCACCAGCACGCGGCGTTGGTCCTGTTGCGCCTTGCGCCGCTCCACCATGCCTGCCGCTTCCATGCGCACCAGCACCCCGGTCATGCTCGGCTTGAGAATGCACGCCAGCTCGGCCAGGCGGTTGATCTCAAGCTCCTCATGCTGGCTGAGGATCCGAATGACCCGCCATTGCTGCTCGGTCAGCCCGTGTTGATTGAGCGAAGGGCGAAAAAACCCCATGGCGGCTTCACGCGCATGGAGCAAAGTGAGGGTCAGGGATTGGCGCGGTTTGGACATGGATGGCGGCGTCGCAATTGGTTAACAGATTAACAACATTCTAGCATTGGCGATTGTTGCCCGTGTGCGGCTTTACCGCGCGGCCGGATTCAGGGTTGATGATTGGCAGCCACGGTCAAGAGCGGCGGCACACAGAATCAAGACACCTACCGCTCGGAAGGCACTTAATACACCCCAACAGGCACAGAGCTTCGTGTCGGCTCTGCAGTGCGTTTCCCTTCACTTTTCCAGGCTGCGCCATGATCAATATCGAAACGCCGACCTACTACTCGGCAACCAAGAAATACAACCTCAGCTTCCCCACCCTCGAACAGGACGTGGAAGCCGATGTGGTGGTGATTGGCGGCGGTTTCTCCGGCATCAACACCGCACTGGAACTCGCCGAAAAAGGCATCACCAACATTGTGGTGCTCGAAGCGCGCTACCTGGGTTTCGGCGGCACGGGCCGCAATGGCGGGCAGATCATGGCGGGGATCGGCCATGACCTGGAGAAGATCAAGCAACAAGTCGGCGACGAAGGCCTGCGCCAGATCTTTGAAATCAGCGAGCTGGGCGCCGGCATCATCAAGGATCGCATCGCCAAGTACGCGATCGACGCCGATTTCTGCCACGGCTACGGCTACATGGGCTTCAACGCCCGCCAGGAAAAAACCCTGCGCGCCTGGGAGAAGGACTTCAAGTCGATCAACACCAAGGACGAAATCCGCTTTATGGCGGGGTCCGAGGTCAAGCAGATCATCGGTTCCGACGCCTATACCAGCGCGCTGCTGCACATGGGCGGCGGGCACGTGCACTCGCTGAACCTGCTGCTGGGCGAAGCCAAGGCCCTGGCCGGCCACGGTGTGCGCATCTTTGAGCACAGCCCGGCGCTGGAAGTCAGTTATGGCGAACGCATCACCGTGCGCACCGGCCGCGGCTCGGTCAAAGCCTCCAAGTTGCTGTGGGCCTGCGACAGTTTCCTCAACAAGCTGGAACCGGAACTGCACAAGACCACCGTCAATACCTATGCCTTCCAGTTGATGACCGAGCCGTTGTCGGACGAGATGATCAACCGCATCAGCCCGATACGCGGCGCCTACAGCGATATTCGCCCGGTGATCGACTACTACCGGGTCACCAACGAAAACCGCTTGCTGTTCGGTGCCGCCACACCTTTCGTCGAGCACATCCCGCTGGACCTCAAAGCCTGGAACCGCAACCTGATGCTGAAGATTTTCCCCTACCTCAAGGACGTGAAGATCGACCTGGCGTGGGGCGGGCCGATGGCGACCGGGGCCAACCTGTTCCCGCAGATCGGCACGCTCAGCGGGCGCCCGAATGCCTTTTATGTGCAGGGCTACGCCGGCTTCGGGGTCACGCCCAGCCACATCATCTGCAAGGTCTTGGCCGAGGGCATGAGCGAAGGCTCGTCGCGCTACGACCTGATCAGCGCGGTCAAGCATGCGCAGATCCTGGGCAAGGACCATATCCGCCCGCTGCTGCTCACGGCCGGCAAAAGCCTTCATCAACTTTCGGGCTATTTCAACGGTCGCCGTTGAGCCCCGCTGTTTCATTCACAGGAGAACTGCCATGCCCGTTACCACCCTGAAGAAAGACATCCAATTATCGGACCTCGATGCCTGGGGCACCGTTGCCGACCTCGGCTCCGAGATCCTCGAAGGCGAAGTCAAAGCCTTTGGCAAAATGACCTTCGGCGCCCCGACCGACGCCGTCAGCAGCGCCTATTTCGGCACCACCCAAGGCAAGTTCCGCATGGTCTACCCGTTCGCCGAACAAGCCACGGTGGTCACCGGTGAAGTGGTGCTGACCGACGAAAGTACTGGCCAGAGTACCCGCTACAAAGCCGGCGACAGCTGGTTCGTGACCAAGGGCACGCCGGTGCTGTGGGAGGTGGTAAGCGAGAGTTTTGTGAAGCACTATTTCGCGGTAGTCTGATCGCTCCCCTCTGCCGGCTTCGGCCGGCAGCGTTTTTTACGGCGCAGGTGACTGACCATGCACGCCATCCCCGCTCAGGAAGTCGCAGGCCATTGCCTGCAGGCTTTCACTCAACTGGTGCCCGCCAGCCAGGCAGCGTTCTATTGCGTGGACCGCCAGTTGCAGGCCCGTGATTTCAGGCTGCAAGGCATGAGCGGTGAGATGCACCGCGACTACCTGGACAACTACCGCCAATTCGACCCGTTGCAACCGCGCAATTGCCTGTCCAGCGGGCTGGCGGTGGTGCCGCTGGGGTTCGCCATGGCCCGCCAGCCCCTGCGTGACAGCCGCCGCTATCAAGACTTCCTGCAACGCTACGGTGTGGTCGATGTGGTGGAGATCGTGGCCCATCGCGCGGACCAGCCCCAGGCGGCCATCTCCTTGCTGCGCACGGCGGAGCAAGGGGTGTTTACCCCCGACCAACTGGCTCAGCTCAATGCCTTGCAGGCATTGCTGCAAATGGCGGTGGCCAATATGCAGCCCTGCGACGATGCATTGGCCGGTCTCACGCCCAAGGAACGCCAGATTGCCTGGTTATTGCGTCAGGGTGCGAGCAACAAGCAACTGGCCCTGGAGCTGGATGTCGGCCTGCCGACCATCAAGACCCACTTGATCCACCTGTTTCGCAAAACCGGTGTGAGCAGTCGTACCGAACTGGTCGCCGCGCTGTTTCTTTAAGCCGCCTCAACCCTTTGGTTGATAGGCGCGCCAGGTTGCCAACCGCATGATCCGGGGTGTCCATTCCCTCAACCGGAGCCATGCAATGACCACTTCATCCGACTGGATCACCGTAGGCGCCCTCGCCGATGGTTTTGCCCCCGACGCGTTTATCCTGCCCAACCTGGCCGACCTCAACGGCAAGGCCTTCACCCTGCACTTCGCCAACGGCTGGCAGATCGAGCATCGCTTCGACACCGAGCAGTTGCACTGGCACGCCGCCGACGGTCACTCCAGCGGTTCGGCCGCCTACCGCGCCACCTCGGTCCGCCCGGGCCTGTACCTGGTCGACTTCATCAAGCATGAAGCCGGCCAGGCCTGGTCCATCAGCCTGGTGCTGGACACCACCACGTCGTCGTTCACCGCCGTGATCGGGCGCATGCCGGACCGCGAACAAACCGAGCAAGGCCTCTACAGCCGCGCCCTGGCCGGCAAGGCCCTGACCTCGGTGGACGTGGACTTCCTGCACGGCAGCCTGGATCAACCCTGGCAGCCGGGCCAATGCCCCCACGCGCCCACCCAGGAACTGACCGGCCTGCGCAATCTGTATCGCTACAGCCCCAGCGAAGTCTACGAGCACATCTACCTGAACGATCAGTTCTATGCCTGGCAATGCCTCAAGGGCGTGGAGCAAGGCCTGTGCGATACCGATCGCTGCCACTACTACAAGATCGCCGATCAGCTGTACCTGTTCGTCTGGCGCGAAAAGATCATCCCGACCCTCGGCCTGGTGCTGATCGACCTGCAACAACACCGCAGCGACGGCAAGATCTTCGGCTATGCCGGTGCGTCGTTCGATGAGCTGTCGAACTTTCCAGTCAGCTCCTACTGCCAAGTGCTCAACCGCACGGAGTATCCCGATGCCTGATCCACGCACCGTTGTCATCACCGGTGCCGGCACGGGCATCGGTGCCGCCTGCGCGCGCTTGTACGCCGCCGAAGGGGCCAACCTGGTGCTCATCGGCCGTCGCCGCGAGCCCCTGGAGCAGGTTGCGCAGGACACCGGCGGCCTGGTGTTGGTCGGCGATGCGGCCTGCCCGGCCACCTGGGAGGGTTTCGTTGCGCAGATTGGTCAGCGCTACGGCCGCCTCGATGTGCTGCTGGCCTGCGCCGGCGGGCATGGCGTGGGCAGCGCCACCCAGACCAGCCCACACACCTGGGAGGCGGCCTTGCGCAGCAATCTGGACAGCGCGTTCTACAGCGCCCGCGCCTGTCTGCCGCTGCTGATCGAAAGCGCCGGCAATATCGTGCTGCTCGGCTCCATCGCCTCCCTGGCCGCCGGACCCGAAGTATGCGGCTACACCGCCGCCAAGCATGCGCTGCTCGGGCTCAATCGCTCCCTGGCGCGGGATTACGGCCCACGCGGTGTGCGGGTGAACGCGGTGTGTCCCGGCTGGGTTACCACGCCCATGGCCGACGAGGAAATGCAGCCGTTGATGAGCTTCCACGGCGACACCCTGCCGCAAGCCTATGCCCGCGTATGCGCCGACGTGCCGTTGCGGCGCCCCGCCAGCGCCGAGGAAATCGCCAAGGTGTGCCGCTTCCTGGCCAGCCCGGATGCCGCGATCATCACCGGGGCCAGCGTGGTCGCCGATGGCGGTTCGAGCATCGTCGATGTACCCACACTGGCTTACGTCCATATGGAGCGTGCACATGCCTGAAGACTTGGATTTCAGCGGCAAGACCGTGCTGGTCACCGGCGGCGCCCAGGGTATCGGCCAGGCCATCGTCGAGGCGTTCGCCTGGCGTGGCGCCCGCGTCATGATCGCCGACCTGCGCCTGGCACAAGCCCAGGCATTGGCCGAGGGCTTGCGTGCGCGCGGCTGCCGGGTCGAGGCCATCGCGCTGGACCTGGCCGAGGCGACGGCGGTGTTCGAAGGCATCAAGGCTATAGAACAGGACTGGGGTCGCCTGGATATCCTCGTGCACAACGCCGGCTACTTTCCGTTGACAGCGTTCGCGCAGATCACCCCGGCCATGCTTGAACGCACGCTGGCGGTCAACCTCTCGGCGCTGTTCTGGCTGACCCAGGCCGCCTTACCGATGTTTCAACGCCAGGGCGGTGGCTGCGTACTGGTCACCTCATCGGTCACCGGGCCACGGGTTGCCTATGCGGGGCTCAGCCACTACGCGGCGTCCAAGGCCGGGGTCAACGGTTTTATCCGCAATGCCGCGCTGGAGCTGGCGACTTACCAGGTGCGCGTCAACGGCGTCGAGCCAGGGATGATTGCCACGCCGGCCATGGATAACCTGGGCGACAGCCAGGTCAATGCCGACATCGCCAGCCGCGTGCCCCTGGGACGCCTCGGTGCCGCTCAGGATATTGCCGGGGCCATGCTGTTCCTGGCCTCCGACCTGGCGACCTACATCACCGGGCAGACCATCGTGGTGGACGGCGGCTCGACGTTGCCAGAGGTGAAGTGACCTCTATCGGGATGTAAACCGGATCAAATCTGGGAGGGGCGGTGTATCCGTTGAATAGCGCTCGCCCCTTCAAGCAGCGACAGTGAATCACTGAACACCCGCGACAACGCCGCAAGCCGCTTGACGTAACCCTGGGGCGTCGAATAGATCAGCTCCACATGCAGGCTGTCGACGATACCCAGGTAAGCGTCACAAAACACCTCGAGCGCCTCGGGCCGTACCATCCTGTATCGTCCTTGCGCGGCACGCTGGAAATCCTCGCGAATGCTCGCCAGGTACCCCTCAAATCCTGCCGTAATCACGCTGCGAATATCCGCCGGCGGAAAGTAGGCCGTGCGCAACAGGAAGCGCAGGTGCGCCGACCCCGCATAGCGCCCGCGCAACCGCTCAAGGTGCAATTGCCCAGGCACGCCAGGGTGCCCGGCCTCTTCCTTGAAGCACTGCGCGATGTACTGATGTTCATGGGCCAGGGCAATCTCGAAGACCGTCTGAAACAGCGCGTCCTTGCTGACAAAGTGCGCGTACAGCGAGGCCTTGCGCATGCCCGCCCCGACCGCGATTTCGTTCAGCGATGAAGCGTCGTAGCCGTAAGCGGCAAAGTGTTCGACCGCGACTGCGCAAATGTTATGGGCCGACAGGGTGAGCGGTTTCATTGATCCATCGATACCCTATGCCGCACCGACCGCTTGCTGCAGATGAGTGGAACGAAAATCCTTGGGCGACAGCTCGAATTGCTTCTTGAACGAGCGGCTGAAGTGCGCAGAATCGGTGAAGCCCCACTTGTAGGCAATCGAGGTGATCGACTCGCTCTTGAGGAACGGGTTGGTCAAGTCGTCCGCGCTGCGCTTGAGCCGCGCACGCTGGATGTAGCGGCAGACGCTGTCGTCCTGTTCTTCAAACAAGCGGTACAAATGCCGCACCGAGATGTTCAGACGGCTGGCCAGGCCTACCGGGCTCAGGCCGGGTTGGGTCAGGGACTCGTCGATGACTTTCTGCACATAACTGCGCAGGTTGCTGCCCTGCAAGGACACGCCGCTGTCGCCTGGGGCGTCATGCAGTTCAAAGGCTGACCCGAGCAGGGAGACAAACGCCGCTTGCAGCGCCTCGGCCTCTTCAATCGAATCCTGACCCTCCAGGCCCTCGCGGCACAGCTGGTCCATCAACACGTGGAGCATGCGCCCGCAGGCCTTGCTCGAAGAGATCTTGCCGAAGGTTTTCGAGGCGCTGCCCAGCTGCTTGCACACTTCATTGCGCGAGAGTGACAGCGAGGCATGTTCGATAAGGCCAAACGGGCTGATCTCGATCGAACCCGTGGAGTCCATCAGCAGCATATCGCCGGGGGCCAATTGAATGACCTGGCCGTTCTGGGTGATCTGGCAATAGCCACTGCGCTGGCTGACCAGGAAGCAATGCTGGTCCATATCGTGATCGGCATTGGGCCGCTCGCGTTTGATCAGGCCGGCGTTGGTGCGCAGGTTGGCCAGTGACAGGCCGCCCCGGGAGTGCTTGGACACCTCACCGATGAACAGTGAGCGGTTGAAGGCCAGTTCCGTGTCGAAATGGCCGCAGGCCGCTCGCAGATCCCGAGTCCAGGTTTCCAACCCATAGTGCGCAGACTGATAGGTGCTCATGGCATCTCCACAATGGTTTCTTGTTTTTGTCGGCCAATAGTTAACATGTTATCTATATAGGCGCAACAAGTACGTGATACCGACTGTAGAAGCACTAATGATGCCAATTGCTCGACTCAGAGCGCGCCCAATACCCGCTGCAAACCCGCCAGTACCGTGAGCAGCCCGGCCCGCTGCGCGCCGCTCAAGGGGATGTAGCGCCGGAACGCCGGCATGCGGTTGACCACCTCGCTGCCGCCCATGTGTTCAAGCCGTACGTGCCATTGCTGCCCGCTCAAATCGAGGTGCAGGCGCTTGAAGTCCAGCCCCATCAACGCTTGATGCAGGTCGGGGTCATCGTTCAAGGCCGCCTGGAGCCTGGCCAGCAAATCCGGCGCTCCCGCCCGTTGCCGGCAGGCCAGCCCCGTGCGCCGGATCGACCCGCTGTGGTGCAGTTCAAAGCGCGCACTGCCCTGCTCTGAGGCGGGCACCGTGAACCTGAATTCGGTCATCACCAGGTGCATCAGCAATTGCGCTTCGGTGCGCTCGGCCACGTCGACCTGAAGGCCGATGTCGTCCAGGCAAAACCTTGCCTGGGCAGGCCCCGTCGAGGTGAAACTCGCCAGCCCGAGGTTGCGCCGCACGTACTCAAGCGTGACCCCAGGCCGGTAACCGGACGGGGCCCGTTGGGCGCTGAACAGCTCAGACAGCTTTTGCAGCCTGCTCGAGATAAGGGTTGTGAGGGTTGCCAGGCTCATGGGAAAACTCCTTGGCCAGCACTTCTTCTACCGAAGCCGGCTTGAATGGATTGACCTTCTGTACCACCAGTGTCCAGAACAGCGCATATGAAGCCGTGATCCCGAGCATCACCCCGAACGGCACATAAATGTCCGCAGGGTTCATGCCCGGCGGGGTAATGAACCACATGCCCAGCAAGATGCCGACGCTGGAAAGGATCTGTGGCAACGGGAAGAATGGCGAGCGATAGGCCCGTGGCAGGTCCGGACGACGAATGCGCAGGATCACCACCGACAGCGTCACCAGCAGATAAGAGAAACTCCACGCACACACCGCCGCCAGCACCAGGTGCATGATGTTGTCGGTGTTGCCGCCCAACCACAGGGCATACAGGCACGGAATCAGCATCGCCGCCAGGATGCACAGCAGCGGCGTCTTGAAGCGCGGGTGCAAATAAGTGAAGACCTTGGGCAACGCGCCGTCCACCGCCATGCCGTAGAGAATCCTCGGCACACCCGCCATCAGCGTATTGATGGTGGCGGCACCGGCGAACAGGAAACCGATCCCCAGCCACAACGGGCCAATATCGCCCATGACCTGCTGGGCAAAGCGTGGGATCGCCATGGGCGTGTCGAGCAGGTGCACGCCGGTGGCGGCATCCAGCACCACGTTTTCCACCTGGCGCTTCATCGCCGCGCCATAGATGAACATGCAGATCGCCACGCTCAACAAGCCGAAAATCATGGCCTTGGGCATGACCTTGGCCGAGTTGCGCAGGTCAGGGGCCAACGGCGTGACGAACTCGCAACCGACGAACATGAACATGGCCATGCCCACCAGCGACAGAATGGTGACCAGGTCGGTACCCACCAGCGATACGCCGAACCAGCCCTCCAGCTGCACCGCCGGGGCCGCGATCAGGCCGAGCACGCCGAACACCATCAGGGTGGTCCACATGCCGAAAGTCAGGATGATCTCGGCCCTGCCGAAGGCGCTGACGCCAAAGGCATTGAGAACACCGAACACCACGACAAACCCCACTCCCAGCAACCAGGAGCCGCCGGCGGACTCCGCCAGGGTGTTGAGGTGTTCGAAGTTCACCAGGGCCATGACCCCGGACAGAATCGTCTCGGCGGTGCCGGCGAACACGTGCACGATCAGGTACGCCGACAGGGTGCCGGTGATCGCAAAGAAACGGCCCATGCCGCAATTGATGTAGTCGTAGACCGAGCCGGTGGTCGGCAGGATCGACGCGGCCTCGGCAAAGGTGGTTGCCTGGGCCAGCATCATCACCACCGCAATCAGCATGGCCACCGCGAAGGCGCTGCCGCCGATACCGAAGCCCATGGTCGCGGTGAGAATCACCGGGCTGGCCATGATCAGGCCAATGGTGCTGGCCAGCGCGGTCGGAAACCCGACGCTGCCGCGTTTCAAATGCTGTGTAAGTCGGTCATTGATCGACATGGTGCGGATCCTCGAAAGCGGATTTCTGAGTGGATGCATCGAGCCGTTCAAGGAGCCGGCGATAAAGCCCTCCCCAGCCAGTCCCTGATCGAAACGGCATCGTGCGCAAAATCACTGTGCACTTCCCGAGCACCGAGCGTCTTGCCCATGTCTGCCGTGGCTTTTGTTGCTGCCTGCCAAGGCATACGGCTTGGCGGGCAGGATCAATTGCGTGGCACGCAGGTGAAAGACTTCCTCCGCCTGGGGTCATCTTAATGCGCCCTCGACCTAACCATGCTGGGGACTATAACAATGGAGCACACCTTGAAAATACGCACGCAATCCTTGGCCGTCGGCCTGGGTATCGCGCTGTTGATCGGCCATTCACCGGCCCAGGCCTATGAGCTATACGCCGACGAGGACACCCACCTGAATGCGGACTTCCTGGCGGTCTACGGCCTGTTCAACAGCCGTCACAACTACGACGGCACAGCGGGCGGCTCGACCTGGCGCGAGGGTTTCATCAAGTACGGGGTGAGCGGCGACCAGGGCCTGGCCGGGCACGGCACCGCGTATGGCGCGCTCAATTGGGTCAGTTCCGGCACCTGGGGCGACGGCGATGCGGCGGGCAACACCGATGGCAGCGAACGCACCACCAAAATCGAAGACGCCTACCTGGGATGGCGCTCGGCCGACCTGTTTCCGGCGCTGGGCAAGGACGGTGTGGATTTTTCCCTCGGGCGCCAGGTGGTCAAGATCGGCCGGGGGTTCCTGATCAACGACGACGGCCCCAACCTCGGCAAAGGCCCGGCTGACGGTGCGCTGAACCGTGGCGGCGCCTATTACCTCGCGGCACGCCACGCCTTCGACCGCACGGCGGTGCTGCGCCTGGGCGGGCAAGAGGGCCTGCACGGCTCGGTGCTGTGGCTCAAGTCGGACAACCGCGCCCAGGCCGAAACCGAACTGGCGGCGGGCACCCTCGACTACACGGCCGCCGCCGGCACGCTGGGGCTGACCTGGGTCCACGGCATGAACGTCACCGACCAGTGGGCCAGCGACTTCCAGAAACAGCGCGAGGGCCTGGACACTTACAGCGTGCGCGGCGAAGGCAGCGCCGGTATCGACAACGCCAGCTTCGCCTTCGAATACGCCTGGCAAGACAAGGACGCGGGGCCGGAAAAAGCCTGGTACGCCGAGGCCGGCTACACCTTCGCCGATGTCGGTTGGTCGCCAAAAGTGACCTACCGCTACACGCGCTACTCGCAAAAATGGGACCCGCTGTTCACCGGGCTCAGCACCGGCTATGGCACCTGGTTCCAGGGTGAAGTCGCCTCCAACTATGCCGGCCCGTTCAACAGCAATACCGGCATCCATCACGTCGGCCTCAAGGCGACGCCCCTGGAGAACCTGACGGTCGGCGCGCTGTACTTCGACTTCAATACCCTGCGCAAACACGACGCGCTGAACCTCGACGCCCGGGAGCTGGACCTGTACGCCGAATGGGCGGTCAACAGCCACCTGATCATCAGCCCGCTGGTGGGCATCTACCAACCCAAAAAGGATGCCGACTCCGGCGGTAACCAAGTGGGTGGCAACGGCACCAACCTCTACAGCCAGTTGACGGTGGCCGTGCCCTTCTGACCGGCCTCAGGAGCTGCGCAACGCAGCTCCCTCCTAGCGTTCGTGCTGATGCAGCATCGTCTGGATCTGATGGGTCGCCTGACGGGTGTTTTCCGCCAGCTTGCGCACCTCATCGGCCACCACCGAGAACCCGCGCCCGACCTCGCCGGCCCTGGCCGCTTCAATGGCGGCGTTCAAGGCCAGCAGGTTGGTCTGGTCGGCAATGCCCTTGATCACACTCACCACCGTGGCGATCTGGCCGTAGGTGGCCTGATTGTGTGCGAGCAGCTGTTGATGGGTGGTCTTCGCCGACTGCTCGTCGCTGATATCGCGTACCGCGCCGATCACCCGCGTCAAACGCCCCTGGGCATCGCGCACCGCTCGCCCACGCTCGCGGCACCAGATGTAGTCACGGGTCTTGTGGCGCATCCGGTATTCAAACACGTACTCACCGCTGCCCTGGGGCGCAAGGATTTCCCGATCGAAGATCGCCATGATCTTCGGCAGGTCATCGGGGTGGGTGATGCTGACCTGCGCGTCCCAGCCATCGGGCAGCTCATGGGGCGCGTAGCCCAGGAGCAGACGGAACTGATTGAAAATCCGCATGCGACTGGCGGGATCCTGCACGTCACCGTTGACCACGGTGATGTCCCAGCAGCCTTCGGTCATGGTGCAGAGCAGCAGCTCCCAGATCTGCGTCTCGTGTTGATGCGCAAGGGCGCGCTGCGCATGCTCACGCAACTCGGCTTCCAGCGCCTGTTCACGCTGCCCGGCCTGCTCCAGTTGCCGGCGAAGCACGGCAAGTGCCTGTTCGCTGCGCGCCCCTTCGGCAGCCTGATCGCGGGCTGATTCCTCGAGCAACAGCAACTGCCGCGCAGCCCGCGCACGTTGTGTGGCGAGTTGCTCCAGGTCGGCCTGCACCGACGGATAAGCGTGCAGTGCCTGGGTTCCCAACACCTCTCCCGCCAGCAGTTGCTTGAGGACGGCGGCAAGGTCCTGCATCGGCTGTTTTTTCTTGAAGAACATCGGCCTGGCCCTTTCTGATCGAGTCGAAACCCCGGATCTGATCGCAAACCGAGCGTGATTGCTTGTACGAGCCTGCAAGGCCTTTGCGCGTGGCTGCCATCCAAAAAAACCCTGCGTCGGGCGCTATCGTGCATCTGTAGGATGGTGATCGGCTTTCAACCCGTCGATACTTGTCTCCAGGCCCTGCCCACGTCAAAACGACGTTCCGGCCCTTAATGACTTCGTGACGAAAACAATAAAAATGTCGCACAGAGGTACATACGAATGAGCCGTCATGATCATGGTCACGCCAGCCTGCTGGAGGCATTCAGCGCGATGACACTGGAGCTCCAACGCCTGGCGCAGGACAAAGACATAGAACACTTCCACGAAGCGGCGCTGAGCTGCATCCGCCAACTACTGCCCTTCGACAGCGCCTGGTGGGGCCGGGCTGCGCTGATTGACGGCCTGCCGGAAGAACACAGCTCCTACCTCTACAACCTGCCCCGCAGCTACCTGGCCGATTGGCAATCGATTCGTCATATCGATGTGACCATCGCCAGGGTCAACGACGTGCCGGGGCAGGCGGTCATCGTCGACATGCGCAACCCCGCCAACGGCCCGGGGCTCAACTGGCTCGGCTCGTGCTACGCGATCGGTGAATTGCTGTGCGTCGTGTACATCGACCCGCAAACCCACCTCAGCGATCACCTCACGCTCTACCGGGCGCCCGACGCCCCACGCTTTACCGAGCAGGACTGCCTGCTGCTGAACAACCTCATGCGGCACCTGGTGGCGGCGGTCTCGGCCAATCAGATTCGTACCCTGGTCGCCATGCGCGAAGCCCTCACCCACCCGCGCAATCTCGCACTTGCCGTGTGCGACCAGCGCGGCACCCTGCACTGTACGGAACGTGGCTTCGTCGACTTGCTGCTGAGCGAATGGCCGGACTGGACCGGCCCTTGCCTGCCGGTCGCGATGGACGCCGGGGGCTATGACGGCAAGCACCTGCAGGTCGAGGCCTCGACGGTCGGCGACCTGCTCCTGCTGGCCGCCCGCAGCCGTACGGTGCTGATGCAACTGAGCCCTCGGGAGAATGCGGTGGCCCAGGGTTTCGGCGAAGGCAAGACCTACAAGGAAGTCGCCCGCGACCTGGGCATGTCGCCCAATACCGTGCGCCATCACATCCGCGCCATCTACAGCAAACTCGGGGTCAAGGACAAAGCCCGAATCGCCCATTTGCTGCACGCCCCGCCTGATTGATCTGCACCACTGACCCGCGCTGACTTTTTCGCTGTCGTTTTGACGGCCACGGGACACCTTTGCGCTTTTTTTGTCCCCTCTGCCACCCACGGGCGAGCCGTTCGCCACACAACACCTCAAAGAAGAGATGCCATGCCCATGATCCACACCTTCACCCGCACCACCACACTGGCCCTGCTCGGCGGCCTGTCGAGCCTGCACGCCAGTGCGGCCGACCTCAACGCCCGGGACTTTTTCGGCGCCCCCTCGGGTACCAGCCTGGGCGTGCTGTACCTGCCGGCAAGCCGCGCCAGTGACTTCCACGGCCCGGCCGACAGCACCGGCAAGGCCGACCTGAAGGTTAACGCCGTGGCGTACCGCCAAGTGTTCTTCACCGACCTCTGCGGCACCCTCTGTACCCCACAGTTCATCGTGCCTTTCGCCGACATCAACGCCCGCCTGCCGGGTGCCGGCCAACGCAGCGCAGAAAGCGGTTTCGGTGATCCCCAGGTCGGCGGCACGGTGTTTTTCATCAACGATCCGGCCTCGCGCACCTACAGCGGCCTACTGACC
The DNA here is from genome assembly GCF_900105325.1 of Pseudomonas marginalis. NCBI lineage: Bacteria > Pseudomonadati > Pseudomonadota > Gammaproteobacteria > Pseudomonadales > Pseudomonadaceae > Pseudomonas > Pseudomonas marginalis. The sequence continues at coordinate 43,736 of NZ_FNSU01000003.1, read as the reverse complement.
CTGATCACCCTGCCTGTGGGCGAATACCACGGTAACAATCCCGATGTATCCCCCGGTGCCAATCGCTGGGGTACCACCTTCGTTTACAACTACACCCAGGGCATCGGTGAAAAATGGGTGCTGGAAGCCAACCTCGAAGCCCAACTCTATGGCAAGAACGACGACTACTTCGGCAGCGACCTGAAACAGGACCCGCTGTACCGCCTGCAAGCCTTCGCCTCCTACGACTTCACACCCAGCACCTACGGCGCACTGCGACTGATCCACGCCGATGGTGGCGAATTGCGGATCAATGACCAGCGCATCGACAACACCCACAAGCGCTACACCCAGGTGGGCTTCGAGGTTGGTCACTGGCTGGATAAACAGAACCAGTTGATGTTCGGCCTCTCGCAGAACGTCGCCACCGACAACGGCTATCACGGTACCGACGCGCTGCTGCGCCTGGTCCATGTGTTCTGAACCCCCTCATCGGAGCTTGCCCATGAACACCCAGACCCAACCGCTGACCGATGAACGCGCCCGCGCCTCATCCCCATTGGCATTGCTGGCCGCCATTGTGCTGTTCGCTGCCATCACCCCGACCATTCTGATGACCGCACCGGCCGTGGCTGCGCAACTGGCGACGCAATGGCAATTGAGCCCGTCACAGATCGGGGACCTGTTCTCCACCGAACTCGGCGCCATGAGCCTGGCCACCCTGCCCGCACTGTGGTGGCTCAAGCGTGTCGACTGGCGCCGCGCCGCCTTGCTGGCCGGGTTGCTGTTCATCGCCGCCAACCTGCTTTCAATGCTGGCCCACGACTACCCGATACTCCTGGCACTGCGCTTTTGCAGCGCCCTGGCCGGTGGCTCGTTGATGATCATCTGCCTGTCCAGCGCGGCCTCCACGGCCAATCCCGGGCGTGTCTACGGGTTATGGGTGATGGGGCAACTGGTGGTCGGGGCAATCGGTCTGAGCATCCTGCCCCGGCTGTTCGAGCACTACGGGCTGTCAGCCTGCTACCTGATCCTCGCCGCCTTGATGACGCTCTTTCTGCCCCTGGCACGGCACTTTCCCCAGGGCAGCCCGGCGCCTGAAAAAGCCGCCGAGCGCATCGCCCTCGCCTCCCGGTGGAAAGCCGCACTGGGCATTCTGGGCCTGCTGAGTTTCTACGTCAGCCTGAGCGGTGTCTGGACCTTTATCGGTTCCATCAGCAGCCATGCCGGCCTCTCTGCCGAGGCCAGTGGCGAGATTCTGGCGCTCGCCACGGTGATGGGCATCGTCGGGGCCGGTTGTACCTCGCTGATCGGCGACCGTCTGCCACGCCTGTTGCTGTTACTGCTGGGGTACGCGTTGATGGCAGGCGCCGTGCTGTTGCTGCTGGGCCAGCCCGACATGCTGCGTTTTGCCTTGGCGGCGCTGCTTTTCAAGTTCACCTGGACCTTCATCCTGCCGCTGGTCCTGGCCTGCCTGGCCGACCTCGACCGCTCCGGAAAATTGATGAACACCTCCAACCTGGTGATCGGTGGCGGCCTGGCCATCGGCCCGACCGTGGCTGGCCGGATGATCGAAGCCAGCGGCGGCTTCCAATCACTGCTGATCGCAGGGGCGTGCATCACCGTGCTGTCCCTGGTGTTGATGCTGAGCAGCCGCCCGAATGCCTGACGGGCCCTTTTACCCCAACGAAAATGGAAAGACGATGAGCCGAAAAAGTGCATTTTTCTTCGACGAACTCAGCCTCTGGCACAGCGCCGGGTTGCACGCCTTGACCTTACCGGTGGGCGGGTGGGTGCAGCCGCCTGCCGCCGCCGGCCACGCCGAGTCACCGGAAACCAAGCGTCGCTTGAAGAGCCTGCTGGACGTTTCCGGTCTGACCCGCCACTTACAGGTGCGCAGTGCCAACGCGGCCACCGATGAAGACCTGCTGCGGGTGCACACGCCCAACTACCTGCAACGCTTCAAGGCGATGAGCGATGCCGGGGGCGGCGAATTGGGCCCCCACGCGCCCATCGGGCCAGGCAGTTATGAAATAGCCAGGCTCTCCGCCGGGCTGGCCATGGCAGCAGTGGATGCGGTGCTGTCCGGCGAAGTCGACAATGCCTATTCTCTGTCACGCCCACCCGGTCACCACTGCCTCGCCGACAACGCCATGGGCTTCTGCTTCCTGGCCAACATCGCCATCGCCATCGAAGCCGCAAAAGCCCGGCGTGGCCTGGGCAACGTCGCGGTGATCGACTGGGACGTGCACCACGGCAACGGCACCCAATCGATCTTCGAAGAACGCGGCGACGTGCTGACGATTTCCCTGCATCAGGACGGCTGTTTCCCGGCAGGTTACAGCGGTGAAGCCGATCGCGGGCGCGGCGCGGGGCTGGGTGCGAACATCAATATCCCGCTGCCTCCCGGCAGCGGTCATGAGGCGTATCTGCACGCGATGGAGCGTATCGTGATTCCGGCGCTGGAGCGCTTCGAGCCGGAATTGATCATCGTCGCCTGCGGCTACGACGCCAACGCGGTCGACCCACTGGCGCGAATGCTGTTGCACAGTGACTCGTTCCGGCACATGACCCGTCTTGTACGCCAAGCAGCCGAACGCCTGTGCCAGGGCCGCCTGGTGCTGGTGCACGAAGGCGGCTACTCCGAAGCCTATGTACCGTTTTGCGGGTTGGCGGCCATTGAGGAATTGGTGGGTGTCAGGACGCAGGTCGGTGACCCGATGCTGGAGTTTGTGCAGTTGCAGCAACCGAACGCGGCGCTGGCGGCGTTTCAGTTACGCTTGATCGATGAGTTGGCCGAAGCCCGCTGAGCGTGACGCAAAAAAATCCGATGTCGTTGCCGGCATCGGATTTTGAGCAATCAGCAGTGGCTGATCAGTCCCTTCAACACCGTCTTGAAGGTGTCGATCTGGTCCTGGCTGAACTCGGCGAACACCTTGTCCTGCTGTTCCCGCGCGATGGCCCAGAGGTCTTCGGTCTGTTCAATGCCCGCAGCGGTCAGGCGTACGCCGTGTTCATCATCGTCGACCAGCCCCTTGCGCTTGAGGTTGGCCACGGCGTCGTCGATTTCCCGCACCGGCATCGCCACTTCCCGCAGCAGGTCGCCAGCGCTCAGGCGGGCATCGTTCTCCAGCACCATCAGCATCCGCGCCTCGCTGGTGCGCAGGCCGGTGGACAGTTGCCGGGGCTGGTAGCTGGACTGGTAGGCGCGTACCGCCTGGGTCATCAGGTAATACAGGTTATGGTTCAGGCGCCCCTGGAAGTGGCTGCTCGGCGGTTGGCTTTCGTCGCGCCTGGTCATGCGCGTATGGGGCAGGACCATGGAGTAGGCGCCCTGGTGGTAGAGCAGCGGCGAGCGCCCGAAATCGTCGAAGGCCACCACCTTGCCGATCATGATCCAGTGATCGCCGCCATCCACCTGCTGGTATTTCTCGCAGTGAAAACGTGCCGCACAATCGGCGAACACCGGCGCCCCGCCCTCCCCCGGTTCATAGGCGATCTCGGCGAAGCGGTCGTCCTTGGGCCGGGCAAAATTGTTCGACAGGTCGATCTGGTCCGCCGCCAGCACGTTGACCGCGAAGTGGCTGGCCTCCTCGAATACCCCGTGGCTGCTGGAGCGTTTGTCGATGCTCCACAGCACCAGTGGTGGGTCCAGGGACACCGAGTTGAAGCTATTGGCGGTAACGCCCACCTTGCGGCCGGAGGCGTCGGCGGCGGTGACCACGGTCACGCCCGTGGCAAAGTTGCCCAGGGCCCGGCGAAAAGCGCGTGGGTCGAAGGTCGATTCAGACATGCAAGACTCCCGGGCTGCGTCAGGCGCAGCCCTGATTGTTGTTTTCAAAAGCAGCTTCAGATCATGCTCGGATCGGGCTCCAGGCCCATCAACTCGCGGCCGAGGATCTGTGCACAGACGTCGTAGTCGGTGTAGGCATGGGCGCCGGTCATGTGCGAGTCGCGGAACAGGCGCTGCATCTCGTTGTGCTCGAACCAGGCGTTGCCGCCGGCGGCTTCGAACAGACGGTCCACTGCCTGGATGCACATCTTGGTCGCGTAGGCCTGGTTGGTGCGCCAGAACGCCAGGGTCTCGCGGCTGGGGTAGCGCTGCTGCTCACTGTGTTCGGCGTGTTCGTCCCAGGTTTTCTCGAGGAAGGCGCGCGCGGCGGCCACCTGGTGCGTCGACTCGGCCAGGCGCATCAACGCCGGGGTCGCGGCACCGACTGCCGCGCCGGTGTAGGCGCGCACGCGGGTCCTGGTCTTTTCGCGGAACACCTCCAGCATTCGCTCGGCGACGCCCAGGCTGACGGTGGAAAAGCCACTGGCAAAATAAGGCCGGTACGGTGAGTAGAAAATCTTGCTGTCGGGGTACAGCCCAAAGCCGGCGGACTTGCCTTCCATCATGTCCTTGGCTTTCTGGATGCGGTGTTCCGGCACCCAGGCCTTGTCGATGATCAAGGTCTTGGTGCCGCTACCTTTCATGCCGGCGGCAAACCAGTCATCGCGGATCTGGTAGTCACTGCGCGGCAGCACCGCGAAGCAGTAATCCTGGGTGCCCTGGGCGTTGTTGCGGCGGAAACCCACGATCGCCCAATCGGCGTGATCACAGCCGCTGCTCCAGCCCATTTCTCCGCTGAACAGCACGCCGCCCTCGACTTCCTCGGTGCGCCCGAACGGCGCGATGCTGCTGCTCGCAGTGGCATCCGGGTCAGCGCCCCAGACCTCCTGCTGCAGTTGGGCCGAGAACAGTGCCAATTGATGGCTGTGGGTACACAACAGGCTCATGGCCCAGGCCGTGCTGGCGCATGCCCCGGCGAGCAAGGCGATGCAGTCGGCAAACTGCGGCAGCGACAACTCCATGCCGCCGAACACTTTCGGCTGAAACACACGGTGCATGCCGATGCTCTTGAGCAGCGCAATATTCTCGGCGGGCACTTGGCGGTCCTGCTCGGCCACGAAGGCATTGGCGGCGATGGTCGGCAGGATGGACTTGAGGTCTTCAAGGAGCGGGTTTGGCTTTTTCATGGATGGCCCTGCTTATTATTGGATGTCCGGGCAGCGCCAGAAATCAAGGCGTGGCGCCGGATGCAGGGCCAGTATGGAGCGTGCCTTCCTGGCAGGACATGCACCTTCCAGAGTCAAGATTGTACTTTTCAAAGGCTCAGGCTGATCCGCCGCGTACAGGCGCTGGCAGCCACAGACATGCCACTGGGCAGCCACAGTCAAGCCCGTTCCGGCCACGGGGATTAACCTCGGGCTTTTCAATCTCTGCCACCAGGAAAAACCCCATGAGCGATATTCCACTGCTGCCCCAGGTTGAAGCCTTCCTCCGTCGAACCCATGGGTTGTTCATTGACGGTGGCTACGTCGAGAGCCATTCCAGCCAGCGGTTGGAGGTGATCAACCCGGCCACCGGCCAGGTCATCGCCGATGTCGCCGACGCCGACCCGGCCGACATTGACGCGGCCGTGGCGTCGGCGAGCCGAGGCTTCAAGCAGTGGTCGCAGGTCGCACCGGCAGTGCGCGGCAACGTGCTGTTCAAACTGGCCGATCTGCTGGAGCAACACCGCGAAGAACTGGCACAGATCGAAACCTGCCAGTCGGGCAAGATCATCCAGATTTCCCGCGCCTTCGAAGTCGACCAGGCCGCGCACTTCCTGCGTTACTACGCCGGCTGGGCCACCAAGATCAGCGGCCAGACCATCACTCCGTCGCTGCCCTCCTTCGCCGGCGAGCGCTACACCGCGTTCACCCTGCGCGAGCCGGTCGGAGTGGTGGTCGGCATCGTGCCGTGGAATTTCTCGACCATGATCGCCATCTGGAAACTCGCCTCGGCGCTGGTAACCGGTTGCAGCATCATCATCAAGCCCAGCGAGTTCACGCCGCTGACCATCCTGCGCATCGCCGAACTGGCGATTGCCGCCGGCCTTCCCGCCGGTGCGCTGAACGTCTTGACCGGCGGCGGCAGCGTAGGCAAAGGCCTGATCGAACACCCCGGCACCGACAAAGTGTCGTTCACCGGCTCCGTGCCGACCGGAATTGCGGTGGGCCAGAGTGCCATGGGCGCCGGGCTGACCCGGGCCACCCTTGAGCTGGGCGGCAAGAACTCGGCCGGGTTCCTGCCCGATGTGGACCTGGACAAGGCCGTCAACGGCATCATCGAAGCGGGCTTTTTGCACTCCGGGCAAATCTGCGCCGCCGCCGAACGCTTCTTTGTGCATCGTTCGCAGATCGAAACGGTGATGGGCAAACTGGCCCAGCGCCTGAGCACGCTGAACATCGGCTCGCCTCTGGACGAGCGCACCGAATTCGGCCCGGTCACCAACCGCCAGCACCAGCTCAAACTCGGCGAGTTCTTCACCAAGGCCCGCGCCGAAAACAACCGCATCATTCACGGTGGCAACCTGATCGACCGTCCTGGCTGTTACGTCGAACCGACGATAATCCTCGCCAACAGCGTCGACGACACCCTGCTCAACGAGGAGACCTTCGGCCCCATTGCCACGTTCTTGCCGTACGACAGCGAAGAAGAACTGCTGGCCTTGATGAACAACACACCCTACGGCTTGAGCGCCAGCCTGTGGACCAACGACCTCAGCAAAGCCTTGCGCATGGTGCCCGCCATCGAGGCCGGCACGGTGTGGGTGAACATGCACACGATGCTGGACCCGGCGGTGCCGTTTGGCGGCAACAAATCCTCGGGGATAGGCCGGGAGTTCGGCAGTGCGTTCATCGATGACTACACCGAGCTGAAGTCGGTGATGATTCGCTACTGAACCCAATCAGTGGATCCACTGACATATAATAGTCCGATAATCGCCCAATAAAACAACCATACAAGATTGACTCTCCATCATGCCGGTCATTTAATGGATCCATTAAATAAAAACAATCCGCCGCCTGGAGAGTCATCATGTACCCGAAGAACACATGGTATGTCGCCTGCACCCCCGATGAAATCGCGCACAAGCCACTCGGTCGACAGATCTGTGGCGAAAAGATGGTGTTTTATCGTGGCCAGGAAGGCGCCGTGGTGGCGGTCGAGGACTTCTGCCCCCATCGCGGCGCGCCGCTTTCACTGGGGTATGTCGAGAACGGCAACCTGGTCTGCGGCTACCACGGCCTGGTCATGGGCGGCGACGGCAAGACCGTGGAAATGCCCGGCCAGCGGGTACGTGGTTTTCCCTGCAACAAGACCTTTGCCGCCGTTGAACGCTACGGCTTCATCTGGGTATGGCCCGGCGATCAGAGCCAGGCCGACCCGGCGCTGATCCATCATCTGGAATGGGCCGTGAGTGACCAGTGGGCCTATGGCGGCGGGCTGTTCGATATCCAGTGCGACTACCGCCTGATGATCGACAACCTGATGGACCTGACCCACGAAACCTATGTGCATGCCTCCAGCATCGGCCAGAAGGAAATCGACGAAGCCCCGCCCGTGACCACGGTGGACGGCGATGAAGTGGTCACCGCCCGGCACATGGAAAACATCATGGCCCCGCCGTTCTGGCGCATGGCCCTGCGCGGCAATAACCTTGCCGATGACGTGCCGGTGGACCGCTGGCAGATCTGCCGCTTCACCCCGCCCAGCCATGTGCTCATCGAAGTCGGCGTGGCCCACGCCGGCAAAGGTGGCTATAACGCCGCCCCCGAACACAAGGCCGCGAGCATCGTGGTCGACTTCATCACCCCGCAAACCGACACTTCGATCTGGTACTTCTGGGGCATGGCGCGCAACTTCAACCCCCACGATGAGGCACTGACCGCAAGCATTCGCGAGGGCCAGGGCAAGATTTTCAGCGAGGACCTGGAGATGCTCGAACGCCAGCAACAGAACCTGCTGGCCCATCCGCAGCGCAACCTGCTCAAGTTGAATATCGACGCGGGTGGCGTGCAATCGCGCAAGATCCTGGAGCGACTGATTGCCAAGGAACGCGCCCTCGAACCGCAACTGATCGCCACCACCACCGCCTGAACAGCGCGACAACTTTGCGAGGACTGAACATGATCGATGTGGTGGTGGTATCCCGTAACAACGAAGCCCAGGACATTTGCAGCTATGAACTGGCCAGTGTCGATGGCCAGCCGCTGCCGGCCTTCAGTGCCGGCGCGCATATTGACCTGCACCTGCCCGATGGGGTGATCCGGCAATATTCCCTGTGCAATCACCCCGAGGAACGTCATCGCTACCTGATCGGCGTGCTCAAGGACCCGGCCTCCCGGGGCGGCTCGCGCAGCCTGCACGAGCAGGTCCACGAGGGCACCCGCCTGACCATCAGCGAGCCACGCAACCTGTTTCCCCTGGTCCACGACGCGCGTCGCAGCCTGCTGTTTGCCGGTGGCATCGGCATCACCCCGATCCTGTGCATGGCTGAGCGCCTGGCCCATGCGGGAGCCGACTTCGAACTGCATTACTGCGCCCGCGCCAGTGAGCGCGCGGCATTTGTGCAGCGGCTCAAGGCGTCGCCGTTTGCCGAGCGGGTGTTCCTGCATTTCGATGAGCAGCCGCACACCGCGTTGAACATCGCCGAAGTGCTGGCGGCGCCTGCCGATGACGTGCACCTGTATGTCTGCGGTCCTGGCGGGTTCATGCAGCATGTACTCGACAGCGCACGCGCACAGGGCTGGCAGGAAGACTGCCTGCACCGCGAATACTTCAGCGCGGCACCGGTGGACAGCAGCCTCGACGGCGGCTTTTCGGTAAAGCTCGGCAGCAGCGGCCAGGTCTTCGAAATCCCCGCCGACAAGACCGTGGTCCAGGTCTTGGAAAGCCATGGCATCGAGATTGCCGTGTCCTGCGAACAAGGGATTTGCGGCACCTGCCTGACCCGTGTGCTGGAGGGCATACCGGAGCACCGCGACCTGTTCCTCACCGAACAGGAACAGGCCCTGAATGACCAGTTCACCCCCTGCTGCTCGCGCTCGAAAACCCCGCTGCTGGTACTCGATATCTGACAGGGTTCACGACGCGGGCAAAATCACCTTCATGCGCGCAGCGGCGGTGGCTGAACTGAAGATCTCGGCATAGCGCAACGTCGCATTGGCGTGCTCGCGCATGATGGCTTCGGCCCGCGCGCCCTGGCGATTGACCAGGGCATCGAAAACCGAATGATGCTGCATGTGGGCATAGTTGAAGCGTCGGTACTCGCGGGCCATGTCCTCGCGATCCACCGCCAGCGCCGTCACCGAGGCGAACGGCAGGTGATCATTGCGGGCCAGCGCGTCGGCGATCGCCGGGTTGTGGCTGCCTTCGACGATGACCTGGTGAAAGCGCATGTTCAGGTCGTGATAGACCTCAAGGTCATCCTCGGTCACATAGCCCTTTTCGAACAGTTGATCGCCTTCCACCAGGCAGCGCTCCAGCGCCGCACGCGCCGCGTCGGATAAACCAAGCTCGGCGGTCTGACGCGCTGCCAGGCCCTCAAGCACGCCGCGCACTTCGACGGCGCCGGCAATGTCGCTGGGGCTGACCGAACGCACCTGATAGCCGCGCCCGCCAAACGGCACCAGCAGTCCTTCCTGTTCGAGGGTACGAAAGGCCATGCGCACCGGCATGCGCGACACGCCGAACAGCTGCGCCGTGGGAATCTCCATCAGCCGCTCGCCCGCCGCCAACTCCCCGCTGGCAATCATCTTGCGCAGTGCAACCAGCACCAATTGACCGGGTTTACTCATCCAGGCAACTTCCAGAAAACGTGAGCCGCCATGGTACCGCAAGTAGTACCGCAAGCACCTGGCCGCGTCAGATGAACGCCAGCGCTGCCCGTGCCCCGTCTATGGCGCCCAGGTGCTGGGCCAGCCGCGACGGCAGGTAATCGAAAAAGAACCCGGCGCTTTGCAGCTTGGCGGCACGCAGCGGATCGTCTTCGCGCAGGGCCCTGGAGACCCGCGCGGCCCGCGCCCAGGCAAAGGCCAGCAACGCGACGCCACAGAGCTGGAGGAAATCCGGCGCCGCCCGATAGGGGTATTCACTGTCCTCGTGGGTGCGTTCACGAATGGCGTGCACCACACTGGCCAACGCGTCGCACAGGCTGGCCAACGCAGCGGAAAAGCCTGCGCATTCCTCATACTGCGCGCCCTGCCCGGCCTCGGCGCGCAACTCGGCCAGCAGCAGGCCAAAGGCTCGCCCCTCATCCCCCAGCACCTTGCGCAGCAACAGGTCATTGGCCTGGATCTCGTTACTGCCCTCGTAGATCATCGCGATGCGACTGTCGCGCAGGGTTTGCTCGATGGCGAACTCGGTGACGTAGCCGTAACCGCCGAACACCTGCAGCCCATGGCTGGCCTGGCGAAAGCCCTGTTCGGTGAAAAACGCCTTGATGATGGGCGTCAGCAGCGGCGCCAAGCGGGCGGCCGACGAGTCCTGGTCATGCTCGGCCTGATCAAGCAGGTGCGCCGCCCAATAGCCGATGGCGCGCATGCCCTCGCTGGTCGTGCGCAGCTCCAGCAACACGCGGCGCATGGCCGGGTGATAACGGATCGGGTCAGCCGCCTGGGCGACCACCTCTTCCGGCCGGCATGGCGCACGCATCTGCAAGCGCTCGGCGGCGTACTGGCGGGCGTTCTGCCAGGCCGCCTCGACATGCCCCAGGCCTTGCAGGCCCACATGCAGGCGCGCCGAATTCATCATCACGAACATCGCAGCCAGGCCGCGATGGGCCTCGCCGATCAGCCAGCCCTGGGCGGCGTCGAACACCAGGGAACAGGTGGCGCTGCCCTTGATGCCCATCTTGTGTTCGATGCCGTCGCAGTGCACGCCATTGGCCTGGCCATCGTCCAGTTGCTTGGGCACCAGGAACAGTGAAATACCACGGCTGCCCGGCGGCGCATCGGGCAGGCGCGCCAGCACCAGGTGCAGGATATTCGCCGTGAGGTCATGCTCGCCGCCGGAGATAAACAGCTTGCTGCCGCTGAGGCGATAACTGCCATCCGCCTGGGGCTGCGCGCGACAGCGCAGCAAGCCGACATCGCTGCCGGCCTGGGACTCGGTCAGGCACATGGTAGGCAAGGCCTGGCCACTGACAATGTCGGGCAGGTAGCGCGCCTGCAACCAAGGAGCGGCGTGGGTCTTGAGGCACAGGTAGGCGCCGTGGGCGATGCCGGTGTACATGGCCCAGCCGTGGTTGCTGGCATAGAGCATCTCTTGCAGCGCCGCATCGAGCAGTTGCGGCAAGCCCTGGCCGCCGTGTACCTCGGCACACGCCAGCGCCGGCCAGCCCCCTTCGACATAGGCGCGATAGGCCTCGACGAAGCCGTCCGGGGTGCTGACCCGGCCCGCCTGCCAGCGGCAGCCCTGGCGATCACCGCTGCTATTCAACGGCGCCAGCACGCCCTGACTGAAGCGTGCCGCCTCCTCCAGCACCTGTACCGCCAGCGGCAGGTCCAGGGCCGCGAATGCCGGGTGGCGCTGCCAGGTATCGGGCGCCTGCAGCCAGTGCTCCAGGACAAATTGCATATCGCCCAGGGGCGCCTCATAGCTCCACATCGGGACACCTCATCGACTAAGAAAAACCATCAAGCGCGGTAAGCAGGGTTCTCGATCAGCAACGCCATGCCCTGCCCGCCGCCCACGCACGCTGCGGCAATCCCGTAGCGCAGGTTGTGCTGGCGCAGTTGCCGGGCCAGGGTCATCACCAGGCGCAGGCCGGTAGCGGCCAGGGGATGCCCCAGGGCAAGCGAGCCGCCCTGGACGTTGAGGCGGGTGCTGTCCAGGTCCAGTTCATGGGCCACCGCCAGTACCTGGGCGGCCTGGGCTTCGTTGATCTCGAAGCGGCCGATGTCACTCAGGTTCAAGCCGCTGCGTTGCAGCAGCAGGCGGATCGCCGGTGCCGGGCCGATGCCCATGAACTCGGGGGCCACGCCGACCACCGCGCTGGCCAGCAGCCGCGCCAGGGCCGGACGTGTGCAGGCCGAGGCACGCCCCACCAAAGCCGCCGCCGCGCCATCGACCACCGCGCAACTGTTGCCGGCGGTTTGCACGCCGCCTGGATGCACGGCGCGCAAGCGTGCCAGGGCATCAAGGTCGGTGGGACGTGGGTGGCTGTCGGCGCTGACGGCACTCGCCCGACGCGCCAGGCTGATGCCCCTGGGCTGGTACCCCTCAAGCTCGAACACCTGGTTATCGACCGTGACGATTTCTTCCGCCCACGCGCCGTCACATTGCGCTTGCAAGGCGCGCTGATGGCTGTCGCAGGCGTGGCGGTCCACGGCCTTGCGGCTCAGGCCATAACGGCGCGCCAGGTTGTCGGCGGTGGCGATCATGTCCAGGCCGGGGGCCGGGTCGTACAGGGCCTCCCAGAGAAAATCCTTGAATTGCACTTCGCCGCCGAGTCGAAATCCATCCCGATGGGTGTAGGCCGCAATCGGATTGCGCGACATGGATTCACTGGCCACGCACAGGGCCAGTTGCACCTCGTCGCGCAGTTGTTCAGCGGCCTGGCGCAGCAGCTCGAAACCGGTGGCGCAGATGCGCTGCACCCCCAGTGCCGGGACTGCTTGCGCCACCCCGCTGTACAGGCCGATATGCCGTGGCAGCAAGTAGGCATCGAAACTGGCCTGGGCCATGGAGCCGGCCAGCACGCTGTCCACCGCCAGGGGGTCGATGCCGGCCCGGGCCAACACTTCACGGCCGACCTTGATGCCCAGATCGATGGGCGACACCTGGGACAGTGCGCCGCCAAGGTCGACCCACGGCGTGCGCACCGCCTCGAAAATCACCGCATCGGCAAACGCCGAGTACTGCCCGGCGCTGTTCAAGGCTTGGGCCCGGCGCGCAGGATCGCAGGGTCTTCACCGCGATACAGCGCCTCGACCCTGGCCGCGCGCCATTGCAGCACGGCGCGCTGGTTGATCGAGCCTTTGTCGGTGATTTCCCCGCGATCGATGGACGCTGGCTCGTCGAGCAGGGCAATCCATTCCAGGCGACTGGCATTGCCGGTGGCCTCGCGGTTGAGGCGCTGCAACCAGTCGCCGAACCACTGGCGTACCGGCGCGCTGGCCAGCACCTCAGCGTCGCTGGCGTCGGCACTCAAGCCGGCCAGCCGACGGCACTCGTAGAGCCGGGGGAATACCAGGGCGCCCAGGCATTCGCGGTCCGGCGCAGCAATCACCAGGTCTTGCACATAGGGCGCGCCATCGAGCACCGCGCGATTGCGCAACGGGCCGACACTGACAAACACCCCGGAAGACAACTTGAAATCCTCGGCGATGCGCCCGTCGAACATCAGCCCCAATTGCGGCTGGTGCGGGTCGGCGAGCTTGATCGCGTCACCTGAACAGTAGAAACCCTGGTCGTCGAACACCTCGGCGGTTTGCTCCGGCGCCCGCCAGTACCCCGGCATGATGTGCGGCCCGCGGAAGCGCCCTTCGAACTTGCCGTCCAACGGCACCAGGCGCACCTCGCAGCCGGGCGCAGGCAAGCCGATATAGCCGGCCATGGACAACGGCCCGGTGGTGAAGGTGCAGGACGGCGCGGCTTCGGTCATGCCCAGCCCGGCCATCATGCGGATACGTTCACCGCAGTGCTGTTCGGCCACGCGGTCGAGGCGATCCCAGATACTTTGCGACAGGCCGGCGGCGGCGAAGAAGAACAGTTTCATGCGCGCAAAAAAACGCTCGCGCAACTCGGCGTCCTGTTCCAGGGCGTTGACCAATTCTTCCCAGCCCTTGGGCACCGTCAGGTAGGCCGTGGGCGAGATGTCCTTGAGGTTGCGCAGGGTCTCGGCAAAGCCCTGGGCGGTCGGCTTGCCATCGTCGAGGTAAAACGTGCCGCCGTTGTAGAGCACAATGCCGACGTTATGGCTGCCACCGAAGGTGTGGTTCCATGGCAGCCAGTCCACCAGCACCGGCGGTTCCTCACCGAACACCGGAAATGTCTGCAACAGCATTTGCTGGTTGGCGCAGAGCATGCGCTGGGTGGTGACCACGGCCTTGGGCAATTTGGTCGAGCCCGAGGTGAAGAGAAACTTGGCGATGCTGTCGGGGCCGGTGGCCTGGAACGCCGCGTCGGCCTCGGCGCCGCCCGGCGTTTGCAGCAGGCTGGCGAAGCTGGCCTGAGTGCGCCCAGGCACGTGGCCGCGAACGCTGATCAGCGGGGTCTCGGCCGGCAGGACGGCGTCGATGGCACGCTGGTAAGCGGCCCCATCGCTGACGAACACCAGCCCCGGTTGCAGCAGGTCGCACACATGCCGCAGCTTGGCGAAATCCTGGGACAACAACGAATACGCCGGCGACACCGGGCAGTAGGGAATGCCGGCGTACATCGCGCCGAGGGCAACCTGCAAATGCTCGATGTCGTTGCCCGACAGCAACGCCAGCGGCTTATCCGCCGACAACCCGTAACGCAACAGGCCCTGGGCAATCGCACGCACGCTGTCGAGCATCTCGCGGTAGCTGACCCGGCGCCAATCACCACCGGCCTGGCGTGCCGCGATAAACGTCTGCTCGGGGCGCACCTGGGCCCAATGCACCAGGCGATCGAGCAGGCGCGCCGGCAACTCGGCCAGGGGCTCCAGGGAGCGCATATGCAGCACGCCGTGTTCTTCAGTGACCGCCACCGCTGCGTGGCCAATGGAGACCTCGCGGTATCGCGGTGCGGGCTGGGGTTGCGGTCTGAATTCGGAACTCACAAGGGTGTCCTCCAGCAAGGCGGATCAACGCCGCCTTGTTATTGTTATGTCGCGACGCCTGCTCAGATCGGGTAATGCCGTGGCCCGTTCTGCAAGGTCACCCAGCGCAATTGCGTGAAGTGCTCGATCGAGGCCTTGCCGCCAAAGCTGCCGTAGCCGCTGGACTTGACCCCGCCAAACGGCATCTGCGCCTCGTCATGCACGGTCGGGCCATTGATATGGCAAATGCCCGACTCGACACGCTGGGCCAGGGCCAGTGCACGCCCGGTGTCACGGCTGAAGATCGCCGCCGAGAGGCCGAACTCGGAGTCGTTGGCCAGGCGCAGCAACGCTTCATCCCCGTCACCACGCAGCAGCACCGCCACCGGGCCGAAGGATTCTTCGCGGTACAGGCGCATATGCTCGGTAACGCCATCGATCAGAGTCGGCTGCAGGATGCTGCCGTCCAGTTGGCCACCCACCACCAGCCGCGCGCCCTTGGCGAGGGCATCGTCGATCAGGGCCTTGATGCGTGTGCCGGCGCCGGCATCCACCAGGGAACCCAGGACCGAATCCGCCGCCACGGGATCGCCCGCGCGCAGGGTCGCGACCTTGGCCGCGAGCTTGGCGGTGAAGGCATCGGCGACCTTGGCATCGACAATCAGGCGCTCGGTGGACATGCAAATCTGGCCCTGGTTGAAATAGGCGCCAAAGGCCGCCGCTGCCACCGCCGCGTCGAGGTCGGCGTCGTCGAGCACCAGCAACGGCGCCTTGCCGCCCAGTTCCAGCAACGCCGGCTTGAGGTGACGCGCCGAGAGCTCGCCGACAATCCGCCCCACATGGGTCGAGCCGGTGAAGTTGACCCGGCGCACGGCCGGGTTGGCGATCAGGCGCTCGACAATCGCAGCGGCATCCGCCGGGGCATTGCTGATGACATTGACCACGCCATCGCCCAGGCCGGCGTCCTGCAACACCTGGCCAATCAGGCGATGCACCGCCGGGCTCAGCTCCGAGGCCTTGAGCACCACGGTGTTGCCGCAGGCCAACGGCATGGCGATGGCACGTGTGGCGAGGATCACCGGGGCATTCCACGGCGCGATACCCAGCACCACGCCGCAAGGTTGACGCAAGGCCATGGCGAAACTGCCGGGGACATCGGAGGGGATCACTTCACCGGTGATCTGGGTGGTCATCGACGCCGCTTCGCGCAGCATATTGGCCGCCAGGCGCACGTTGAAGCCATACCAGTTGGCCATGGCGCCGGTCTCGCCGGCGGCGGCAATGAATTCGGCGCTGCGGGCCTGCAACTGCTCGGCTGCCTTGAGCAGCCGAGTGCGGCGTTCGTTGGGCGCCAGCGCCGCCCACGCGGGGAATGCGGCGTGGGCGGCCGCTACGGCGGCGTCGGCATCTTCCAGGGTGGCGGCAGCCACCCGCGAGACCACTTCACCGGTCACCGGGTTGCGGCGCTCGAAGGTTCGACCGTCACGGGCGGGGCACGACTGGCCGCCGATCAACAGGGGCACGTCCAGCATGGTGATTCCTCTTTATTGTCTTTATCGGGAATACGTTCAAGCAGGGTACAACGGCGCGGCCAGGCGGCCGCGCCCTTCAGCGTTTATACGCCTGCAGGCCAGGCTTGATGCTCTTGTCGTCGAGGAACTGCTTCATGCCCTGCTCGCGACCGCCTTCGGTGTCGAGCAGGCGCGACTGATCGAGCTTGGCGTAGAGGTAATCCTCGTTCTGCTCCCAGGTCAATTCGCGGCAGCGCTTGAAGCCATGCTTGGCGGCACGCAGCACCACCGGGTTTTTCTCCAGCAGGTTGCGCGCCAGTTCGATGGTCACGTCGCGCAGTTGAGCCAGCGGCACGCTTTCGTTGACCAGGCCCATTTCGGCGGCTTTCTGCCCGCCAAAGGTCTTGCCGGTCATGATGTAGTACAGCGATTGGCGATGGCCCACGGTGTCGGCCATGGCCTTGCTCACCAGGTTGCCCGGCGGGATGCCCCAGTTGATTTCCGAAAGGCCGAAGGTCGCTTCGTCCGCACAGATCGCCAGGTCGCAGGCCACCAGCGGGCTGAAGCCACCGCCGAAGCACCAGCCATTGACCATGGCGATGGTGGGTTTGGCGTACATGCGCAGCAGTTTCCATTGCCATTGCGAGGCTTCGCGGCGGATTTTTTCCTGGAGGATTTCCGGGCCGGCGTCCACCTCGCGAAAGTATTCCTTGAGGTCCATGCCGGCAGTCCAGGCTTCGCCGGCGCCGGTCAGCACCAGCACGCCGGCGGCAGGGTCCTGCTCGAGGGTTTCGAGAACGTCGATCATTTCCCGGTTCAGGGTCGGGCTCATGGCGTTGCGTTTTTCCGGACGATTGAGAATGACCCAGGCGATGCCTTCTTCGATCTCAACCTTGACAGTGGTCCAACGGCCTTCGTAATTGCTCATGGCGGTACGCTCTTGTTCTGGGTTTGAAGATGATTCGAAATTAAACCGCAAATATAGTTATGTCAATTAACTATTAATACGGATAACCAATATTTTTACGCGATGAAACCTGCGTTTTCCAGGCGTTGTGAAAAGCCGGCATAGCCATGGCGCGTTAACCCCGGCAAACTAGATAGCCTTCTTAACCTCCACCCTTTGAGGATTGCACTGCCAATGGCCAAGCCTTCCACCATCGCCGCCGCCAGCCAGGCCCTGCCCGACAACGACGAGGTACGGCCGCCGCTGGATTCAGCCCTGGACGATCTGATCGGCTACGCCATGCGCCGCGCCCAGCTCAAGCTGTTCCAGAACCTGATCGGCCGGCTGTCGGACCACGACCTGCGCCCTGCACAGTTCTCGGCCCTGGCGATCATCGAGCAGAACCCCGGGCTGATGCAGGCCGACCTGGCTCGCGCACTGGCCATCGAGCCGCCCCAGGTAGTGCCGTTGCTGAACAAGCTGGAAAGCCGCGCCCTCGCCGTGCGGGTGCGCTGCAAGCCGGACAAGCGCTCCTACGGGATCTTCCTCAGCAAGAGCGGCGAAACCCTGCTCAAGGAACTCAAGGCCATCGCCGCCCAGAGTGACCTGGACGCCACGGCCGCCCTCGACGGCCAGGAACGTGAAGAGCTGCTGCGCCTGCTGAAGAAGGTCTACCAGGACTGAGCGGCTTACCAGAGCGCCACGGTGTAGAGCACCAGGAAACGGGTCTGGTTTTCATCGCGAAACGCCGCGCCGCTCGGGAAGTCATTGCGGTAGATCGACTTGCGCGCCATGAACCCGACGTTCTTCAGCGGGCCGTCCTGGATCACATAGCCCAACTCCATCTGGAACTCGCGCTCCTTGCGGTCCTCGGCATTGAAAGCGGCCAGTTCGATGTTGTCGCCGCGCACATAGCGCAGCCGAGTCTTCAACCCCGGCACACCCGCTGCGGCGAAGTCATAGTCGTAGATAGCCTGCCAGGTGCGCTCCTTGGCGTTGAGAAAGTCCGAACTCATGGTCAGCTCGCTCATGCCCATCAACTCGGTGCCGGAGATATAGGGTGTGGCCGTCTCCCCGCTTGAGTGCATGTAGCCAAGGCTGACGCGATGGCCGCCGAGGCGGTAGCCGAACAGCGCCGAGAGGTTGCGGTTATCCACGTTGCCCGCCTTGGCACTGCCATCCTCGCGGCTGAAAAAACTGCGCAGGTCGCTGGTGAGCACGCCATCGCCCAGCGGCAGGTTGTGCAACAGCGCCAGGGTGTCCTGCTGGTAGAGGTCGGCGACCTGGGAGTGATAGACGCGCAGGCTGAGGTCTTTGTTGACCTGATAGTCCCCGCCCACATACGCCAGGTGCGACGTGGTGGCGGTGGCGTTGAAACGCCGGTTGGGCGAGGCGATGGTCATGGCCTGGTAGTCGGTGGAGTCGCGCTTGTTGATGCGGTCGATGTAGCCGGTGTTGAAGGTCAGGCCCTCGATGTCCTTGGAGCTCAAGGTGGTGCCGCGAAAGGTTTGCGGCAGCAGGCGCGACGGACTGGCAAAGGCGAACGGCAGGAAGATCGACACATCGCCGGCCTTCACTGTCGTTTGCGCAAACCGCAGCTTGGCAGTCGGGGCCAGGCGCGAGTACTCATCGGCGGCGCGCTTGTCGCTGGCCGACACCGGCAGCAACTCGGTGCCGCTGCGGTCCGGCGACGAGTCGAGCTTGACCCCCATCAACCCGCGCACATCCAGGCCGAAGCCCACCGGGCCCGGGGTGTAGCCCGATTCCAGGTTGAGGATGAACGCCTGGGCCCATTCCCGCGCGGCGGTCTTCGCCCCGTCGTCCTTGTAGTCGCGGTCCAGGTAGTAATTGCGCAAGGTCAAGGTGCCATGGCTGTCGTCGATAAAGCCTGCGGCCCACAGCGAAGTGGGCAGCACGCTCAAGGCCAGGCATGCCATGAGCAGGCGTGGGGTATTGTTCGACACACAGGCGACGGGCGCCGCTGCAACGGCGTGCTCCATAGGGAGTTCTGGCATGTTCGATGTCCATTTTTTGTTGTTGTTTTTGGGGTGGCACACGCTCGGCCCGGTCGGCTTCGCGAGCCAAGAATGGAAACAGCCGACGGTGCCCGTCAACCGCAACTGAGCGATAATCGAACATTAATAAAGCTATCTATTTTTTAGTTGTATATGAATCAACATCGCAAGCTTATGAATTGCATGAATTTATTCATGTTTTATGGGCAGATTAATCCACGATTCATTTTTTAGTTATCTTTGTTATCTTAATCACCAGCAGCCACTCGCGCTCGTCACCACAACAAAAACAACAATGAGGTTTGCCCATGGACAGTCCATCGCGTCGTTCGACGCTGACTATTGCGTTGTGCTTTATCGTTGCGCTGATCGAAGGGTTCGATCTGCAGGCCGCCGGCACTGCCGCCGCCGGGTTACGTCAAACGTTCGCCCTGGATCCGAAGATGCTCGGCTGGGTGTTCAGCGTCGGCATCATCGGTCTGCTGCCGGGGGCGTTCTTCGGCGGCTGGGTCGCCGACCGCATCGGGCGCAAGAAAATCCTGGTGGGTGCCGTGCTGCTGTTCGGGCTGTTTTCCCTGAGCACCGCGTTTGTCGACAGCTACGCCAGCCTGTTGCTGGTGCGCTTTCTCACCGGCCTGGGCCTGGGCGCCGCACTGCCCAACCTGATCGCGCTGTGCGCCGAAGCGGTGAGCGAACGCAACCGGGGCACGGCCATCAGCGTGATGTACTGCGGGGTGCCGCTGGGTGGCGCATTGGCCGCGGTGGTGGCGATGTTTTCCAGTGAGCACTGGCAGACCACCTTTATCATCGGTGGCCTGGCGCCGTTGCTCGCCGTACCGTTGATGATCCTGCTGCTGCCGGAGTCCAGCGCCTTTCGCCAACAGCGCGACACTCCGCACGGCGCCCGCCCTTCTACCGGCCAGGCGCTGTTCGGCGAAGGTCGCGCCCGCACCACACTGGCCTTGTGGCTCAGCTATTTCTTCACCCTGACCGTGATGTACATGCTGCTTAACTGGCTGCCGTCGCTGTTGCTGGAGCAAGGTTTCAGCAAGCCCCAGGCGGGCATGGTGCAAATGCTCTTCAATATCGGCGGCGCCCTCGGTTCGCTGCTCGGTGGCGTGCTGCTGGACCGCTGCAATGCCGTCAAAGTGGTGCTGGGCGTGTATGCCGGATTGCTCGCAGCGTTGGCCGGGGTCGGGTTGTCGGTGGGCATCGTGCCCATGGCCATCGCCGGTTTTGCCGCCGGCCTGTTCGTGATGGCCGCGCAGTTGGTGCTGTACGCATCGGCACCGCCCTCCTACCCGACCTCGGTGCGCGCCACCGGTGTCGGTGCCGCGGTGGCCGTCGGCCGCCTGGGTTCGGTGGCCGGGCCGCTGGCGGCCGGGCAACTGCTCGCCGCCGGCGCCGGCACCGCCGGGGTACTGCTGGCGACCTCCCCCGGGGTGGTGATTGCCGCACTGACCATCATCAGCGTGATGGTGCGTACGGCGCCCACTAGAACTTATGCAGCCAATTGAGCACCAGTTTGTTGCCCTGCGTGCGGTTCTCCGCCTGCTGCTCGAAGTAGGCATTTACCGATAGCACGTCTTCCTTGCTGAACCCGTAGACCAGGCCTGGGCCGATGGCCCAGACCTTCTCCCGACGCCCGCTCACGGCGTGCCCATCGACCTGGGTGTCGGTGATCTGCTTCAACCAGTAGCCGTTAACCCCTACGCTCAGTTGCTGGCTCACGGCATATTGCAGGGTCAGGTTGGCATGCAACGCCTGCCCGGCCTGGGTATCGGAAACATCCCCGAAGCCTGCCTGCGGATCATCGTTCTTGCCATTCCACAGGTACATGAACCGCCCGCTCGTCGACCACTTCGGGCTGAACCAGTACGTCGCCGCGTAATACGGGTTGAATGACCAGAAATTACTGCCTGGGTTGATCGAGCGCTTGCGGTCATAGGCGCCCACCGGCACCGAGATATCGGCTTCGATACGCTGGGTCAACAGCGGGCTGCCATCGGCACGGCTCAGGGTCGGCAGTTGCAGGAAGGGCCCCACAATCACATCACCAAAGCCGGCGCGAGAACTCAGGGCCGCATTGTTCAACCCGTCGTCGACATCCACATGGGCCAGGGAGGTGTTGATCAGGGTGAATCCGGGCATCGCGCCATTCGCCAAGGGTTGGCCGAGGTAGATGATCTGCGTGGTAGGCGCCACCACTTCCACGTCCTGGTTGGGCAGTGCCAGCTTGTGGCCGTTGGCATCATTGAAACGGCTGGCCCGGGAGTACGTCAGGTATTCCTCCAGATACCACCCAGGGCCGGCGGGTGCCGGTGAGCCGTCGTAGAAACTGGT
Organism: Pseudomonas marginalis; assembly: GCF_900105325.1. Lineage (NCBI taxonomy): Bacteria > Pseudomonadati > Pseudomonadota > Gammaproteobacteria > Pseudomonadales > Pseudomonadaceae > Pseudomonas > Pseudomonas marginalis. The sequence goes on along the minus strand of NZ_FNSU01000003.1, from coordinate 22,342 downwards.
ACTGCCCAGGTTGAGGCCGGGCAAGTCGTAAGCATGTGCAGTCGATGACAGTGCGATAAAGGTCCCGGCCGCAGCCGCCCGCAAGATAGGCTTGAGCATCTTGTATGTCCTGTATTTTTGTTGTTGTTCAAGACCCCCGGCACGGTGGATCCGCACCGGGGCTTACCGCTGTAGCAACCCCTACACGTAGGTCGCCGCCAACCCACCGTCCACCGGCAGATTGACCCCGTTGATCCAGCGCGCGGCGTCGGAGCAAAGGAAGGCGATCACCGCCGCCACCTCATCGGCCAGGGCCGGACGGGTCATGCGCTGGCTGTCCGCCGCCACCCGCTCCGGCCCGAGCATGCTGACAAAATCGTCGAGAATCGGGGTAAACACCGGCCCCGGCGCCACGCAGTTGATACGCACCGAGTGATCACGAAACCAGCCTTGGGATTGCTGGAAGCTCCACACGATCAGCGCCTCCTTGAAGTACTGATAACAGCTGGCCTGCTCCACCGGATTGGCCGCCAGCCATTGCTGCCCGGCCTCGAAGCTTTGCGTCACGGCCAGGGCCTTGTGCAGCTCCAGGCGTTGCGGCCACTGCGCACCGAGCACCGAAGCGACATTGACGATGCTGCCGCCCGCCGCCATGCGTGGCAGCAGCGCTTGAGTCAGGTGCCGCAACCCCAGGTAATTGACCGTGGCCACCGCCTGCACGGGCGCGGTACCGGGCACGCCGGCGATGTTGCACAGCCCATCGACCCGCGCCGGCAGGCGTGCCACCAGGGCATCGATGCTGGCCGGATCGCCCAGGTCAGCCTGGAAGAAGCCATCCAGGGTCAGTTGCGGTGCATGGCGATCAACGCCGATCACCGTGGCACCCTGGAAGCGCGCGAGCCGCGCCAGCTCGGCGCCAATGCCGGAGGCGACGCCGGTGACGACCAGGGTTTTGTTGTGCAGGTTCATGTTCAAGCCCTCTTGTTTTTGTATAGGCATAGGTGGATCAAAGCGATGAGCCAGGGCTCAGAACGGATAGACAGGTGCAGTGTTCTTCACCGTGACCCACTGCCACTGGCTGTACTCGTCCCAATCGGCCGGCCCGCCTACGCTGCCGCCATTACCGGAAGCGCCTCGCCCACCAAAGGGGTTGATGCATTCGTCGGCGACGGTCTGGTCATTGATGTGCAGCAGGCCGCAGTCAAGCCGCTCGCCGATGGCCATGGCACGCCCCACCGACGGTGAAATGATGGCGGCCGAGAGGCCGTACTCGGTGCGGTTGGCCAGCTCGATGGCCTCGTCGTCCGTGGCAAAACTGACCACCGTGGCCACCGGCCCGAAGATTTCATCCTCAAACGCGCGCATCCCTGGCCGCACACCGCTGAGCACGGTGGGCTGGTAGAACAATTGGTCGTATTCGCCACCCGCCTCCAACCGTGCGCCCGCTTGCAGGCTGTCGCTGACGATCTCGTGCACGCGCTGCAATTGCCGTTGGTTGATCAACGGGCCGAGCGCGGCTTCACCGCGGGCGGCATTGCCCACGGTCAACGCCCGGGCCTTGTCCACCAACTTGCGCGTGAGGCGTTCGGCGATGGATTCATGGGCGAGAATCAAGCCGGTGGCCATGCAGATTTGCCCCTGGTGCAGCCAGGCGCCCCAGGCGGCATTGCTCGCGGCCAGGTCGAGGTCGGCGTCTTCGAGAATGATCAGCGGGTTTTTGCCGCCCAGTTCCAGCGCGACTTTTTTCAGGTGTCGTCCGGCCACTTCGGCGACTTTGCGCCCCGCCGCCGTCGACCCGGTGAACGCAATCATCTGCACATTCGGATCGCGGCACAGCGCCTCACCCGCCGGCGCGGCGCCGGGCAACACCTGCAGCAGGCCCTTGGGCAAACCCGCCTCCTCGAACAGCCGGGCGATGAGAAAACCACCGCTGACCGGGGTCTGCGGGTCGGGCTTGAGCACCACCGCATTGCCCGCCGCCAGGGCCGGCGCCACCGAGCGCAGCGACAGCACCAGCGGAAAATTGAACGGTGAAATCACCCCGACCACGCCATGGGGCTGACGCCGGGCATAGGACAGGCGACCGGCCGCACTGGGCAGCACCAGCCCGTGAGGTTGGGACAACAGCCCCGCCGCCTGATGCAGCAGCACAATCGCTTCGCGCACTTCGTGTTCACCCTTGAACAACGCGCCGCCGGTTTCCCGCGCGACGTACAGCGCCAGTTCGGCAAAGGACTGCTGGGCCAGGTCCGCCGCCTTGCGAAACACCTCGGCGCGCTCCCGTGGGCCGAGTGCTGCCCAGGCCGGCTGCGCCAACGCCGCGCTGCGGCAGGCGACGGCGATGTCGGCCGGGTTGGCCATGGCGCAGCGCATCAGGGGTTCGCCGGTGGCGGGTTCGATCACCGGGATCACGGACCCCGAGGCGGGTATCCAGTCGCCGTTGAACAGGCATTCGGACGCAATGGCCCGCTGTAGCAAGTGGGTGGTTTCAGGTACTGACATGGCAACTCCCGGTTCTTGTAATTGTCATCGCCTGCACAGGGTGCAAACGCCGCATCAAGCCTTGAGCAAAGGCTGTGCCGCTTGCACGCAACAACGCTGACATAAAGCATCGAGGGCTCTGGGACGGGGCCTGGCACACACCGCTCATACCTCACCCGCCAATCGACTGCAAAAACCGCAGCGCTGCCACTTGTTCAATTGATAAGGTTATGTTTAATAACTATCTGAGCAGTTACTCATATCGATCACTCGCTTTGCAGGGGCATAACAATGACTAATCCCCCCAGCGCGCTGCCCGACGACCGGGTGGCCAGCGCGCCCTACCATCCGCGCGGCGACAGCCGCCAACTCAGTGACAGCAGCTCGCCCACCCCGGCGGAACTGACTGACTGCCTGTTCTTCTCGCCCGAAGACGGGCGTATCTGGCTCAACGATCAACGCATGGTGTTGCTGCACGGTTCGTCGTTCGGTGCCCTGCGCCGGGAAGTCATCGAGCGCCTGGGGCTGGAGCAGGCGCGTGGCCTGTTCACCCGCACCGGTTATGTCTCCGGCGCGCGGGACGCGCGGTTGATCCGCGAGCGCTGGCCACAGGCCGATGCCGCCGCGGTGTTCCGCGCCGGGACCCACCTGCACACCCTGGAAGGCATGACCAAGGTTGAACCGCTGCACTTCAAGTTCGATGCCGACTCGGGGTTCTATGAAGGCGAGTTCCTCTGGCACCACTCCTGCGAGGCCGATGAACACGTGGGCGCCTACGGCATCGGCCAGGACCCGGTGTGCTGGACTGAAACCGGCTATGCGATCGGTTTTGTCAGTGGCCTGTTCGGGCAAATGGTGATTTTCCGCGAGGTGGAATGCCGGGGCATGGGCCACCGCTGTTGCCGGGTGATCGGCAAGACCGCGGAGCAATGGGGTGACGTCGAGCAGGACCTGCGCTACCTGAATGTGTCCCAGGCCGTCACCAACGCCACGGTCGCGCCCACGCCCGACCACCCGGTGAACCACAGTGCCAGGGCCAACCCGCCGCAAACACTGGTGGGTGCGAGTGCGGCCTTCAACGCCGCGACACAAGCCCTGCAACGTGTCGCACTGACCCCGGCAACGGTGTTGATCAGCGGCGAGTCAGGGGTCGGCAAGGAGATGTTTGCGCGCCAGTTGCACCAGCTCAGCCGCCGCCAGGACAGCCCGTTCGTGGCGCTCAATTGCGCCGCCATTCCGGACAACCTGATCGAGGCCGAACTGTTCGGTGTCGAACGCGGCGCCTATACCGGCGCGACGCACTCGCGGCCTGGACGTTTCGAACGGGCCCAGGGCGGCACGCTGTTTCTGGATGAAATCACCAGCCTCAGCCTGGCCGGGCAAAGCAAGTTGCTGCGGGCCTTGCAGGAACGGGAAATCGAACGGGTCGGCGGAGTGCGCGGTATCAAGGTGGATGTGCGCGTGGTGGCCGCCACCAATCTCGACCTGCGTAAAGCCGTAGCTGACGGCAGCTTTCGTGAAGACCTGTTCTACCGCTTGAATGTCTACCCCATCGCCCTGCCCCCGCTGCGCGAACGCCGGGACGACATCCCGCTGTTGATCAATGCGTTCCTCACGCGCTTCTGCCAGGAATACGCGCGAACGCCGGCGGGCCTGACCATGCGCGCCCTGAAGGTGTTGCTGCGCTATGACTTCGCGGGCAATGTGCGCGAACTGCAAAACCTGATCGAACGCGGCCTGATCGCCAGTGACGAAGGCCAACCCATTGACCTGGTGCACCTGTTTCGCAACGAACCGATGCCGGCCGATCCCTACGGCCTCGACGACCACGGCAGCCTGTCCAACAGCGCACCGCCGCCGTGCCTGGCACTGTTCGACACCCTTGGCCAACTGGAACCGGGGTTTTCCATCGAAGGCCTTGAATCGCGCCTGCTCAATGAAGCCCTGCAACGCAACGCCGGCAACCTGGCCGCCGCCGCCAGGCTTGTGGGGCTCAGCCGCGCTCAATTTGCCTACCGGTTGAAGAAGCATCAGCGGCAAATCCCTTGAATGCCAATTAGTGCTTTAAAAGCTTTACCCAATTAAGTATTTTGCAGGGATACCGGGGCGATAAGCGCCCCTCTTTTTACTCGTGACAAGGATCTCCTGTGAGCGGACTGCGTGAACGTCAGAAAGCCGAACGCCGGCAAGCTATCAGCAAGGCCGCGATCGAGCTGTTTGAGCGCCAGGGTTTCCAGAACACCACCATCGAACAGATCGCCAGCCAGGCCGGGGTGTCGCCGCCGACGGTGTTCAAGTACTTCGGCAACAAGCAGGAAATCATCCTGGAAATCCTGCACCACGCCGATCAGCGCGCAATCAGCGACACCCGCCGCGAGATCCACACAATCGACGATCCGGTCGAAGCGCTGTGCCACCTGGAAAGCCTGCTCACCGGCTATGCCCTGGAAGTCATGCACCCCAGCCTCTGGCGTGAACTGCTGCCGCTGATCCTGTTCGGCGGCAGCAATGAACTGCCGGCCGGTTATCGCGCCATGAACGATGCGCTCAGGGCGCAAATCAGCGAACTGCTGCGGGAACTGCAACGGGCCGGCAAGCTGCGCCCACAACTCGATGTGGAATTGGCCGCGTTCCTGTTGAACGACTATTCGCACCTGCAACTGTTCAGGCTGGTGAACCAGGAACACCCGGATATCGACGCGCACTCGACCCAGGTCAGGCGTATCACCGAGCTGCTGTTCTACGGCATGCAGGCCTGACAGCTTCCAGGGCCGGGCCTCAGTAAAAGCGATAGCAACGAATCACCACCTGGTCGGCGCCCGGGTAATGCACCAGGCCGATAAAACTTGAACGGGTGAGCCAGTCCAGCCGCCCCTTGGGCACCTGAAACACCGGGGTGCAGGTGCAGCGGTACTCCGTCTCAGGAATCGGCCATTGGCCGTCGCGCTCCAGTTGGCGTCCGTACTCAGTCATGCTCAGCACACCCCGGTTACGGATGTTGATCACCTCGCCTTCGTCGGTCCTCACGCTGTAGCGGGCATCCAGTTGACCGATGCCATCGGGGCGCAAAAGAAAGCAATCTTCTCCGCCCGCCAGGACCTGGCCGCTGATGCCGACCCCATCGAAATCCCCGCCCACAATCGGGTAATTGCAGCGCAGGCCTTCAACGCTGTCGCCCAGCATCACGCCCGGCCCTATCGCGACGCGAAGGGTCAGCACCCGCTGCAAGTTGGGGGCAATGTCAATCCGTTCAGTCATGGCAAGCTCCAAGCCCGGCGCACACGCACCGGGCCACACTGATCAGCGGTTGCTCTTGATGGCCGTCCAGGTGCGGGTACGGATGCGCTCCGCGGCAGCCGGGATCGGCTCCAGGGCGAACAGGGTCTTGCGCGCTTCCTCCGGCACATACATGTTGGGGTCGTTGCGGATGCTGGCGTCCACCAGCGCAGTGGCGTCCTTGTTCGGGTTGGGGTAGCCGATCCTGTTGCTGATGCGCGCAATCACGTCCGGGCGCAGGATGTAATTGATGAACGCATGGGCCTCCGCCAGATCGGGTGCCTTGGCCGGGATCATCATCACGTCCGCCCACATCGGCGCGCCTTCCTTGGGCAGTGCCATCTCGACCTTGACGCCCTTGCCGGCGGCATCTGCCAGTCGCGTGGCCAATGCGACACCGCCGGACCAGCCCACGCCCACACAGATATCACCGTTGGCCAGGTCCATGCCGTAGCGCGACGAATTGAAGTAAGTGACGTAAGGGCGAATCTTCATCATCACGGCCTGGGCTTGCACATAGTCCTCACGCTTTTGGCTATTGGGGTCGAGGCCCTTGTAGTGCAAGGCAATCGGCAGGATCTCGTTGCCGGCGTCGAGGAAACCCACGCCACAACTGGCGAGCTTGGCGAGGTTTTCTTCCTTGAAGATGATGTCCCAGCTGTTCATCTGCACGTCGGGACCCAGGGCCTTGCGCACCTTGTCGACGTTGTAGCCGATCAATGTGGTGCCCCATAGGTAAGGCACGGCGTAGCGGTTGCCGGTGTCACCCACGGCTTCCAGGGATTGCATGAACTGCGGGTCCAGGTGCTGCCAGTTCGGCAACTGCTGGCGGTCCAGCGGCTGCACGGCCCCGGCCGTGATCAAGTGCCCCAGGTTGGCGGTGCCGGGGAACACCACGTCATACCCGGAGTTGCCCGTCAGCAGCTTGGACTCCATGGTTTCGGCACTGTCGAACACATCGTAAATCGGGCGAATGCCGGTTTCTTCCTGGAAACTCTTGAGCACTTCGGGTGGCAGGTATTCGATCCAGTTGTAGATCCGTACGGTGCGTTCTTCAGCCAGGCAAAAACCACTGATGAGCAACGAGGCGACAGTGCCCAGCACGGTGTTACGCAAAAATCTGTTCATGATCAAAACACTCCAGCGCGGCCGCGATGGCTCGCAGCACTTAATAGCGGTAGGTGAAATACAGTTCCAGCGCACTGAACATCTGGTCGTTACCGAACACCTGTTTGGCGGCGGCCAGCGGCTTGACCCAGTTGTAGGACAGCGACGTATAGAACGACGGCGTGGGCGTCCAGTCGAGGAAAACCACACTTTCGTCAGCAAAGCGCCGATCGCTGACCGGCGCGCCCATGTAGTTTTTCTCGTCCAGCCAGAACTGGTAGTGAATCGCGCCGAGGGTCAGGGTGTCGTTGAGGTGGGTCTTGAGGGAGAACTGCTGGACGTTTTCGTTGCTGTTGAACAGCAGGTAGTTGCCGACCACGTCCCCGACCAGCCAGGTGCTCCAGTCGACGAAGCCTTTGCTCAGTGGGTCCCAGGCTTTTTGCCGGTTGTCGGTGAGGTTGTCGTCGCCGGAAAAGCTCGCGTAGCGGTAGCCGAGGATCGGCGTCAGCGGCACGGTGCTGAAGGCGTAGTCGGCCTGGGCGTACCAGGCGTTGGCATCGTAGTCGACACCCTCGCCGCTGCCGCGCTCCAGCGCGTATTCGGCATTCAGGGTCAGCGCCTGGACGACGGGCACCTTGGCGTTGAGCGCCCTGACGTTGTACACCTGCATCCCGTCCCGACGGCGCGGCAGCGTGCTGCCTCGGGGGCCAAGGGCATTGACCTTCATGGCCATGGCGCCGAGCGTAACCTGGTCATCGAGGTTGTAATCCACGTTCACGCCGGTCATGCGGAAATCGCCCAAGTCGTCATCGGTACGCAAGGTGAAGGCCTGGGACTTCAGCGCGTCATGATCCCAGGCCAGGATCGCTGAGTCCTTGAACGCAGTTCGCGGGCCGAGCCAGTAGGCGCCGTCCTTGTACTGGTCGAGGTTACCGTCCATGACGATGAACCCCGTACCGATCATGTAGTTCTGGCGGCCGGCGGTGAACTTCCACTCGCCGACGCGAAAACCGCCGTAGAGTTCTTCGGCTGCGACCTTGCCGTCGGAACTGCGGCTGAAGCCTCCCGCATCGCCATCGCCGAAGGTGCTCGCCGCCACCAGGGAACCGCCCGCGAGCAGGCTGAAATCCGGTTGCAACGCATACTCAAGCTTGCCCCCCGGCTTTACGTAGACCTCTTGCCAGTTGATCCGGGCGCCGCCGTTTTTACCGTTGCGTGCATCGACCTGGCCGCTGCCGAAGTTGACGCCACGGGTAAACAGCGTCGCCCCACCCGCCGTGAGATTGACTTCACCCTTGAGATCGCCGTCCTCAAAGGTGTAGCCCGCCAACGCGACGTGGGTGGTCAAGGGTAAGCCGAACGCTAACAGCGCTCGGGAAAAACGCTTGGTGAAAACCATAAGAAGCTCCTGTGGAATTATTGTTGTTACAGGGCAGTCAATGGCGACGCAGAGCGCCGCCAACACCTGGGCAAGCCAGGTGAATAGAACGCAAGACTCTTATTTTTTGGGCGTGGGTCAGCGACTCAGGTGGGCGGCGATCGCGCGCAGCATGCGCACGCTGTCGTTATCGAACGGGCTGACTGCATCGGTGAGCGACGATTGCTTGACGATCACCACGCCGGACGGCTTATCGATAAACAGGTATTGGCCGTGGATCCCCCCAGCCATCAGGGCCTGGCTGTGGTCGTTGAACACGTACCACTGGCTGCGATAGGACGCACCCGGCGTCCAGCTGGAGAACTCGGCATTTTGCGCGTAGATCGCCGGATCAGAACCGGCGGCGATACGCGCCACAGTCTCGGGCGACAACAGCTCGACCCCGTCCTGGCGACCGTCGTTGGCCAGCAGGCGACCGAAGCGCGCCATGTCTCTCAAGGTGGCACTGAAGCCCGCCCCGGCAACGTTACGGCCCCAGGGATCGGCCATGAAATAACCGTCGCGTTCGCACCCCAAGCGCCCCCAGATCTGTTCCAACATCTGACTGCACGCCTGGCCCGAGGCACGTTCCATGACCCATGCCAGGACTTCGGTGGTGGCGGTCACGTAATGGAAAAAGCCGCCGTGTGCGCCACGTTTTTTCAGTGACGGCAGGTATTGGTACAGCGATTCAAACTGGGCGTATGGCGCCGGTGCCGGCTGGAAACCGCAGGCATAACCGTACTGCGAACTCTCGGAGGCGGGATCGTCATACACCTCGCTGTAGTCGATGCCCACGGCCATATCGAACAACTGGCGCACGGTGGCATCGCCAAACGCACTGCCCACCAGCTCAGGCACGTAGTACGCGGCGGACAGCTCAGGCTTGAGCATGCCGTTGGAAACCAGTTGTTCGCCGAGGGTGCCGATCAGCGACTTGGTCACCGAAAACATGATGTGCCGGTCATCCGCGCGCTGGCCGTTGAAGTAGCGCTCGAACAACACCGTGTCGCCCTGCATCACTAAAAAAGCGTCGGTCTGGCTGGCCACAAGGTGTTCGATCACGCTGATGCTGAGCCCGCATTCGCTGTCGAAACACAGCGGGTCCAGCGCTGTGGGCGCTTCCTTGAGCTGACCGGCAGGCCTTGAACCCGCCGCCACATCAATCGTGGGACGCAGCCGCGCCAGATGACGGAACCCCCACTGGCTGAAGGGCGCGCGCATCCAGTTGTGCCACGTTACCCGGTGATTCGGCTCGGCCGGGAAGCCCTGCATCAGCACAGGTGCCACGTGGGTTGCAAAGCACGACTCATTGGCCTCGACGTAAAGAGTCGCCAGTACAGACGGGGTTTTAAGGCTCATCGGGATAACCCTGAAGATGACTCTGCATGGGAGCAGATGCACAGGAATAATTATCCGATATTTTGTTTTAGTCAATAAAACTTTTTACTCGTTAATTTTAAAAACAGTTGTACGACAACGAATACACGCATGATAGTATTTCTCATGCAGCGGACGTTCGATTCGCTGCACCAGTGGCAAGGACGTCCGCTCGAGAAACGCGCATGCCTGTGCGCGTTTAAACACTCAAGTTAATCAAGGATCTGATTACTCATGACAACCCCCTCAACCTTCACTGCCTCAAAACTGGCCAGTGCCGTTATCGGTGCCCTGCTGCTTTCCAGCGTTCCTGCGCATGCCGCGGACATCTGGCTGGATTCGGCCACCACTGGTTGGGCCACTCAGAACGGCGGCACCAAGGGCGGCTCGCGAGCTGCGGCGAATAATATTTACACGGCAAAAAACGCGGCGGAGCTGAAAACCGCACTGAGCGCGTCGGTGGGCACCAACGGCCGCATCATCAAGATCACCGGCATCATCGATATCAGCGAAGGCAAGGCTTATACGACGACTGCTGATATGAAGGTACGCGGTCGCCTGGATATTCCTGGCAAAACCACCATCGTCGGTACCACCAGCAATGCCGAGATCCGTGAGGGTTTCTTCTATGCCAAGGAAAACGACGTCATCATCCGCAACATCACCATCGAAAACCCTTGGGATCCCGAGCCGAAGTGGGACCCCACGGACGGCAGCGCCGGCAACTGGAACTCGGAATACGATGGCCTGACCATCGAGGGCGCCAATAACGTGTGGGTCGATCACGTGACCTTCACCGATGGCCGCCGTACCGATGACCAGAACGGCAGTGCCAACGGCCGTCCGAAGCAGCATCACGACGGCGCGCTGGATGTAAAAAACGGCGCCAACTACGTGACCATCTCGTACTCGGCGTTCAAGTCGCACGAGAAGAACAACCTGATCGGTTCCAGCGACAGCCGCACCACCGACGACGGCAAGCTCAAGGTCACCATCCACAACAGCCTGTTTGAGAATATCTCTGCCCGTGCGCCGCGCGTGCGTTTCGGCCAGGTGCATCTGTACAACAACTACCATGTGGGCAGCACCAGCCATAAGGTGTACCCGTTCTCGTACGCTCACGGTGTGGGCAAGAACTCGAAGATCTTCTCCGAGCGTAACGCCTTCGAGATCGCCGGTATCAGCGGTTGCGACAAGATCGCCGGCGATTACGGTGGCAGCGTCTACCGCGACACCGGCTCGACCCTCAACGGCAGCGCATTGAGCTGCTCGTGGAGTTCGAGCATCGGCTGGACCCCACCGTACAGCTACACTCCGCTGGCTGCCGATAAGGTCGCCGCCGACGTCAAGGCCAAGGCCGGCGCCGGTAAGCTCTAAGCAGCGGTGTCACCTTCGTGAAATGAAAAGCCCTCGGTGACGAGGGCTTTTTTGCTACTGCACCAGTTGGTTGATCTCGATGATCGGCAACAGCACCGCCATCACGATCACCAGCACCACCGCGCCCATCACCACGATCATCAGTGGCTCCAGCAGTGCGGTCATACCCATCGCCCGGCGCTCGATATCGCGGGACAGTGTCTGCGCGGCGCGATCGAGCATCGGCGGCAGCGAGCCGGTCTTTTCGCCGCTGGCGATCAGGTGGATCAGCAGTGGTGGAAATACTTTCTCGACTGCCAGCGCCGTGGCCAGGCTGACGCCTTCGCGCACCTTGGCGGTGGCGTCGCTCACGCTTTGGCTCAGGCAGTCGTTGGACAAGGTCTGGCGGGCCGCTTCCAGTGCACGCAACAGCGGCACCCCGGCGCCGCCGAGAATCGCCAGGGTCGAGGCAAAGCGGGCGGTATTGAGCCCAAGTACAAAACGCCCGATCAGCGGCAGGCGCAACACGCGACGATGCCAACCCAGACGCGCCAGCGGGTTGCGCAGGTACACACGCCAGCCCCAGAAACCCGCGATCAAAGCACTGAGGCACAGCCAACCCCAACCGCGAATGAAATCACTGGCATTGAGCATCGCCAATGTCAGCCCGGGCAAGTCCTGGCGCGCCTGGGAAAACGCACTGACCACCTGGGGCACCACGTAGCTGAGCAGGAAGATCACGATGGCGATCGAGACCAGCCCTACCACTCCAGGATAGATAAACGCGGTGAGGATTTTACTGCGCAGGTTATTGCGTTCTTCGATGTAGTCGGCCAACCGCTCCATCACCTGGGCGAGATCGCCGGACTCCTCCCCCGCCGCAATCAGCGCGCGGTAGATCTCCGGAAAGTCCCGTGGCCGCGCGGCCAAGGCATCCGCCAGGCGCATGCCGCTGCGTACATCGGCACGCACCGCACTCAGGGCCTGGACGATGTGTTTGCGCTCGGCTTGTTCCACCGTGGCACTCAACGCGGCCTCCAGTGGCAGGCTGGCGCTGAGCAGGCTCGCCAGTTGCCGCGTGGCCCAGGCCAGGTCGTTGTCCGACAGCTTGGCGCTGAACAGGCCCGCGCCAGCCCCCGAGGCCGTATTTTGCTCAAGGTGCACCGACAAGGCCGTCAAGCCACGCCGGCGCAAAATCCCGAACGCCTCCCGCTGACTGTCGGCTTCCAGGTGTCCGCTCTCGATCTTGCCCATGGCATCGGCGGCTTCGAAACGGTAGCGATTCATCAGGCGTCCCGTGTCACGCGCAGGATTTCTTCGGGCGCGGTGGCGCCGCTGCGCACCCAGCGCTCGCCGTCTTCACGCATGCTGAACATCCCCGCGCGGCGAGCCGCCACGCGCAGATCCTGCTCGCCGGCGCCCTGGTGGATCAGGCTGCGCACCTCGTCGTCGACGCAAAACAATTCATGGATACCGGTCCGCCCGCTGTAGCCGATCTGGTTGCACTGCGCGCAGCCCACCGGGTGCCAGGTGCCGGGCGCGGCCGGGTCTTCCTGTTTGCAATGCGGGCACAGGCGGCGGACCAGGCGTTGCGCCAGCACGCCCAGCAGTGACGAGGCCAGCAGGAACGGCTCGACGCCCATATCGATCAGGCGGTTGACCGCCGACACCGCATCGTTGGTGTGCAGGGTCGCCAGCACCAGGTGCCCGGTGAGCGAGGCCTGCACCGCGATTTGCGCGGTCTCCAGGTCGCGGATTTCACCGATCATGATGATGTCCGGGTCCTGGCGCAGGATCGCCCGCAGCGCCAGGCCGAAGGTCATGTCGATCTTGGCATTGACCTGGATCTGGCTGATGCCCGGCAGGTCGTATTCCACCGGGTCTTCCACGGTGAGGATATTGCTGGTGCTCGCATCCAGCCGCGCCAGGGCGGCGTACAGGCTGGTGGTCTTGCCGCTGCCCGTGGGCCCGGTGACCAGCACGATGCCGTGGGGCTGGCGGATCAGGGTATCGAGCCTGGCCAGTACCGAGGGCGCCATGCCGAGGGTTTCCAGTTGCAGACGGCCGGCTTGCTTGTCGAGCAAGCGCATCACCACCCGCTCGCCATGCCCGGTGGGCACGGTCGACACGCGAATATCAATCGGCCGCCCGGCCACGCGCAGGGCGATACGCCCGTCCTGGGGCAGGCGTTTTTCGGCGATATCGAGCTGGGCCATGATCTTGATCCGCGACACCAGCGCACCATGCAGCGCCTTGCGCGGCGACACCACATCCCGCAACGTGCCGTCGACGCGGTAGCGCACCACCGAATGGCTTTCATAGGGCTCGATGTGAATATCACTGGCCTCGTCCCGCGCTGCCTGTGTGAGCAAGGCGTTGATCATACGAATCACCGGCGCGCCATCCTGGGTGTCGAGCAGGTCGGTGATTTCGGGCATGTCCTGCATCAGGCGGTCGAGGTCGACCTCGTTCTCTGCCGCGCCCACCACGGCGGCGGCGCTGCCCGTATCGGCATAAGCACTGGCGAGAAGGCCGTCGAGTTCATCGTCGCGTACCTGCTCAACCCGCGACTGGCCGAACTGGCGCCGCACTTCGCTGATCGACCAACCGGGGGTGGAGGGGCAGACGGTCAGCAGCATGCCGTCGTCGCCGGGACGCAGGAGGATGCGTTGGGATTTGGCCCAGGCGTAAGGGAGAAGGCTCACAAGACATCTTCCTGACCGAGCGCGGTCACAAAACAACGTACCCGCGATGCGAAGCGAGCCGCTTTTGATCTTGATCTTCGGCGCCCCGTAAAACCACGCTGGCCGAACGCAGGCTTGAATCCGTGGGTAACCCGGCAGGACGCCGGGTTAGCCGTCCTGGGCCAGGGATGGCCCATGACGGCGGCCCACGGATTCAAGCCTGCGTTCGGGCACACCGAGCCTAGGCGAGGTGCCGAGTGGTGGGGCGAGGACCTTTTGGTTACTTTTGGGTCCTTCCAAAAGTGACCCGCTGTAAGAGCGGAACCATAGGTGGCCGTTACCGCAGGAATGGATATGTACACGGTCAAAATGTTCACGGTCGCCCCCCAGAAACCGGCACCGCCCGAATCACCGCCCTCGGCCCCTGCTGCTGCCCGCCCGGAATCCCCTTCTCCACCGCCGGTAACTGCGGCGCCTGCACATCCGGCATCGCCCAGCTGTGTTCCGGCTGGGAATGGCCCTGGGCACGGCGCATGTAGTCATAGCGGTTCAGGGTGATCGCGCGCCCGGCCCCACTGTCGCGGATGATATACGGGCGCAGGAACACCATCAGGTTGGTCTTGGTGACCGCCCGGCGTTCATTGCGAAACAGCACACCCAGCCCCGGAATGCTCGACAGCCACGGCACGGCTTCATTGCTCTGGCTGTAACCGTCCTGGAGCAGGCCGCCGAGGACCATGATCTGCCCGTCGTCGAGCAAAATACTGGTGTCGATCGCGCGCTTGTTGGTGACGATCCCGGCCGACGCGGCGCTGCTGGACGCGCGCTCATCGATGCTGCTGACTTCCTGGTAAATATCGAGTTTGACCGTGCCACCCTCGGAGATTTGTGGGCGCACATTCAGCTTCAAGCCGACCTCTTCACGGGTGACCGTCTGGAACGGATTATTGCTGGTACCGCCGCCACCGGTCACGTAGCTGCCACTGACAAACGGGATAGTCTGGCCAACAAAAATACTGGCCGCCTCGTTATCCAGGGTCAGCAGGTTCGGCGTCGACAGTACGTTGCTGCCGCCTTTGCTTTTAAGCGCGCGGGCCAACACCTTGAGGTCCATGACCTTGCCAATGCCGGGCACATCCACGGTACCGTTGATAAAGCCGAGGCTGAGCCCGCCGGGCAGCACGTCAACGCTGGTCTTGCCATTCAGGTTGAACCCCGCGCCGCCCAGGTTAGTCCCGCCAATCACGCCTTTGCCGGCCAGGTCGCCGCTCTGCCACTGCACGCCGAACTCATTGGCATCGTCCTCGCCGACTTCAACGATAAGGCTTTCAATCACCACTTGGGCGCGGCGCTGGTCGAGCATGTCGATGACTTCACGCAGGTTGCGGTACAGCGGCTCCGGGGCAGAAATCAGCAAGGTGTTGGTGGTCGAGTCGGCCTGGAGGGTCACGCCACCGGCGGTGAAGGCGACGTTTTGCTCATTCGTTTGCCCGCCGGCCTGGCTGCTCGAGCTGCTGTTCGTCTGCGCCGACTCATTGGCGCTGGTGGTACTGCCTTGGCCACTGCCCTGCCCGGTCTGGCTGCCGGAGATATTGGCACCCATTGTGCTGAGGGCCGACCGCGCATTGTCACCGCCACCGCTGTCGCTTTCACCGGTCAGCAAACCGCGTAACGACTGCGCCAGTTTCGCGGCCTGGGCGTTGCGCAGGTACACCACGTGCAAATTGCTTGGGTTGGCTTGGGCGTTATCCAGCTTGTAGATCAAGTTACGCGCCAACTCGGTTCGCTCCGGGCTGCCGGCACGAATCACGATCGCGTTGGAGCGCGGGTCGCCCACCACCGTGATTTTCTGCGTCGGATCGCTGCCCGGCTGCTCCAGCAGTTGCGAGACCATCTCGGCGATATCCACGGCGATCCCGTTTTGAACCTGCACCACGTCGGTGTCGATGGCGCTCGGTGTGTCGATGCCGTCGATAAGCTGCGCCACCCGCGCCAGGTTCTCGGCGTAGTCGGTGACAACGATGGTGTTGTTGCCCGGATAGGCGTTGATCGGGTTGTTTGGCGAAACGATCGGGCGCAGTACCGGGATCAGGTTCACCGCGTTTTCGTATTGCAGGCGGAAGGTGCGCGTGAGCATGCCGCTGCCGCCCGGCTTGTCGGCACTGTAGATCGGCCCGCCGAGCAGCTTGGCATCGGCCTCGGGCACCACGTGCGCGATACCGCCCACATCCACCACGCTGAAGCCCTGCATGCGCAGTGCCGCCAGCAGCATGTCGTAGGCCTGATGCGCCGGCACCTGCCCTTCGGAAACCAGCGTGAGGGAGCCCTTGACGCGCGGGTCGACCAGGAACTGCTGCCCCGTCGCACGGGACAACGCCCGCACCACGGCTTGAATGTCGGCCTCGACGAAATTCAGCGTGACCGGTTGATCGCCCAAGGGTTTGCTCGGCGCCACGCCGCTGTGACCGGCACCGCTGCCACGTGTGGGGTTGGTAACCTTGTGCAAGGGCCGCGACTGCCGTTCGATTTGCACTTGCGCACGCTGCCGGTCTACCAGGGCATCGCCGCTGCGCTGGGTGGTGGCCAGGGGCAGGCCGAGCTCACTGTCCTGGGGTAAATCCGCCGTGGGCTGCGCGCTGCACGCACTCAGTGCGAGCAACAGAAACGGCGCAGCCGTACGGACATAATGGGAACCTGACCACTTCATGATGCTTCCTTAGCGCCGTGCATCCGATCCATACGGACGGTTCCTGTGAGAGTGCCTGCCGTGTTGTCGACCGAGGCTTCGCCGGCGCGCTGCAAACGAGCCTCCACCACGTCCAGCGAGAATTGCCCTGGGTCACTCAATAACCAGCCGAGCACCGCATCGGCGGGGGCCGAGTCCAGTGTCAGTTGCCAGGACGCATCCTGGGCCTGTAACCGGTAGTGCCCCGCCAGTCCGGCGGCGTCGAGGGATTGCCGCAATGAGTGTTCAAGGTCCAGCCCGACAGGCGTGGTGACCCCGCGAAGCAACAGCGCCAGTGCCTGGCTCTGGGCGCGCAGCTTCGGGGTTTCGGCTTGCCAATAGTCAATGTTCTTGAGCGCTGGCTGGATCAGCGACAGCCAGACCAACAGGCTGGCGAGAAACACCACCGCACCGCTGAGCATGGTTTTTTCCCGCGGGGCCAGCGCTTTCCAGCGCCCTTTGAAGGCCATCAGTCTCGGATTATTCATCGTCGTTTTCCACGCTGGAATCACCCTCTCCCGACGCGGGTTCGGCCATCGCACTCAGCGTCCAGATGCGCTCGTTGCGGTGGGCGGAAAGTCCCGCCTGGCTCAGCGCAGCCTGTACAGCGCCGTCGGCAGCGGGAGTGGCTTCGGCGGTCATCTGCAGCTGCAACTGGCGCTCGCTGAAGGTCAACCGCTGGACGCTGCCGGCCATGAACGGCAGCGCCATGGCGGCTTGCTGCACCAGGTAAGCAAAGTCGTGATTGAGCTGCGCGGGCCCTCCCCCTTGCCGGTTCGCCAACTGCTGGCGAGCCTGTTGCAGAGGGTTGAGAATCACCGGCAGCTCGGGAAATGCGTGCTTCACGCGCTGGCTCATCTGCTGCTTGAGCTGCTGCCCTTGCGCAACCTCGCGGGCGGCGTAAAGGTTGAGCCCGGCCACCCAGACACCCACGGCCAACGCACAACAGCCCAACGCCCGCCCCCAACCGGCCGCCTGTGCAGTGCGCCGACCGACCCCGGCGTGCAATCCCCAGCCAGGGGCAGCGCCGCTCCAGCGCTGATGGTCCACGGGCCACAGCACACTTTCGCCGGTGGCGGCGAGCGCTTCCAGACGGTCCTCAACCAACGGTTCCACCGCCCCATGGGCGAGGGTGAAACGCAGCAGCAACTGGCCCTCTACCACACACCCATTGACCTGCCCGGCCGCTGGCACGGCTAAGCGGTAAGGCGCTGGATACAGGCCGCCCAGCTTCAATCCGTGCAGGCCAAGCAACTGATCGAGGCGATCCAGTACAGCCTTGGGCAGCCAGCTCAGGTGCACCTGTCCATCGGCATCTCGAGCGCTGTGCGCCACATGCATCTGCTCGCTGGGCCCCAGGATCAAGGCCTGCGCAGCGCAGGTAACGGCCGCATCGATACGGGACGCTGACAGCGGCGGAAGTTCAATGCGCGTAAGTACCGTGTCCATGGGGTGAAGGAAACACTCGACGGCCTGAGACTTGACCTGTTGTCCCAGCTGGCCAAGGGTGCTGATGCCGGTATGACTGACGTGCCCCTTGCGGTCCAGTTGCGCGAACTCAAGCTCGGTGTCCGACGTCAAGGACTCCAGCGGCGGCAAGGCAAGACGCAGGCGCGTCATACGCCCAGCCTCGACCAGATCACCCTGGGCATTGCGTCTTCCGGACGATGCAGCAGCGCAGCCAGGTGCACACGGCGCTGATTGCGGCGGGCTTGACCCTGGAGCAGGAACCACTCACTGGTGATCCCGACATTGAGTTCATCCACGTTCAGGTTGGGCAATCGCGCACGGTTAACGAAGTCGCCGCGATTGATAAACCACTGGCCGCGATCGCGCTCGGCGACCAACGCCTTGGCCTGCGCCCAGGACAAACCCGGCACCACCGCGGCCAGCACCTCCGCGCTGGCCGTATTGCTGTTGACCCAGGTGTTGACCGGAAGAATGCTGACGTAGTGCTCCAGCCGTGCCAAGACCCGCTCATTGAGGCCTTCGATACCGCGTAATTGATCAAGACTGCGCAGCATCGGCTGGGTGGCGGGTAATGGCGGGGGCGGCTGCCCCACTGTTGAGGCAACCGGCCTATGTGGGTAGGCCGCAATCACGCGTTGGCTGATGCGCTGCGCCAGGCGGGCCTCGACACCGATCATCTCGCACAACCGCTCAAAGCTGCGCATCTGCCCGAGATCAACAGACTCTTGGGCGATTAAATTGCGCAGGTTGAACTTGCCTTGCAGGTCCTCAAGGCGGCCTTCGAATTCGCCGTCCTGAGCGGCGTTGATCGGCCGGGCCCATGGCTGGTCAAGCCGCGTCAGCACATCCTGCTCGCGGGCGTCCCGAAGCAATCGCCGGCTGACTTCCAGGCCGCCCAGCAGTGATGCACTGCCCTGCACTCGCGCCTGCTCGGCCTCAAGTGAACGGGTAAAAACGCTCTGGCGGGCGAGCATGCCGGCGGCGAACACAGCGACCACCGCCGCGATCAGCATCGCGCTGATAATCGCCATGCCGCGCTGTTTCGCCCCTGTGGGCGAGTGTGATTTCATGGCCGCGCTTAGAGCTGCCAGGATCCGATATCGGCATTCACACCGTCGCCATCAGGCTGTCCGTCGGCACCGAGGGAGAAGATGTCGACTTCGCCGTTCGCGCCGGGATTCAAGTAATGGTAAGGACGGCCCCAGGGGTCGTTGGGCAGGCGCTCCAGATAAGAACGCCAGTTGGTATTTTTTGCATCTGCCGGGCGCTCGACCAATACCTTGAGGCCCTGGTTCATGTTGGGATAGGTGCCGTGGTCGAGGCGATAAAGCTTGAGCGCCTGCATCAGGCCGGCAACGTCCTGCTTGGCCGCAATCGCCCTGGCCTGGTCCGGACGGTCCAGCACTTTAGGCACGACAATCGCCGCCAGAATGCCGAGGATGACCACCACCACCATGATCTCGATCAGCGTGAACCCTTGCTGAGCGTGGCGGGCGCGAGGCCCATATTTGATGCGCGCGAAATCCATATCCACCATCCTTGGCTTGATCCTAATTCGGCGCGCAGTGTAACAAAACTAACTATCTGGATAGCAAAAATAATTGGCCGCTGCCCGCGGCTCTCTGAGTGCTACTCTACGGCGTGTTTTTACGCCAAGAGTGACCCATGGAGCTGTCGCGCAAGGAGCAAGGTTTTACATTGATCGAGGTGCTCGTGGCCTTGGCGATCATTGCCGTGGCGATGGCGGCGGCGGTCCGCGTTGCAGGCTTGATGACCCAGAGCAATGGGTTGCTGCGCGACCGCTCGATGGCGCTGCTGTCGGCCCAGGGCAGGCTCGCCGAACTGCGCCTGGAGGGACGCCTGCCCAGGGGCACAAAGCGTTTGACTGTGATCAGGGCCGCTTGCAGTTGCGTTGCGAGCAGAGCATCGCACCGAGCGCCGATGGACGCCTGATGCGCGTCACCCTGCAGGTGTCGGAGCGCAAGCGCGAGGCGCCACCGTTGGCGCGGGTGGAAACGCTGCTCAACCCGCCGAAGGCAACGCCCCAATGAGCGTTCAGGGTCGGGTCAAGCGCGGTAGCACCACCAGTCCGGCAGCGTGCTGACCTTAATGCGGGTGTGCTGCGTGCCCCGCTCAATCACCACCGCATCGCCCTCGATCGCCGCCAGGCGCACACCCTGGGCCAACGACTCACCCACCCGAAAACTGCGCGGCGGCCCCTCGTTCAGGCTCAGGATCGCCACCGCCCCGCGCGCGCCCGCCATCAGGCCGGAGACCTTGATGTCCACCGTCGCCGGCTGGTTGGGAAAACCACTGCAACGCCGGGGTATCCGGGCGAGCGGCCAAAGCCGGCGGCTCGACTGCGGCACCTGGGACTCGGCGACGTCAGCAACACTGAAGACCAGACCACACACCCGCGAATGCCGTGGCCAATGCCACTGCCTGCACCACTTGCGGCGCGGTCAAACGAAAAATAGCGACCACGACAAAACCTCCTTGTTGTCCTGCCGGGCAGTCTACAGGAGAGACCCACGACGAAGGAGCGTTGTGTCATGACCAAGGCCAATCAGCAAGGCTTCACCCTGATCGAGTTGATGGTGGTCCTGGTGATCATCGGCATCGCCTCAGCGGCGATCAGCCTGAGCATCAAACCCGACCCGTTGCAATTGCTGCGCAAGGACGCCAACCGCGTGGTCCAGATGCTGCAGATCGCCAGGCCGAAGCCCGGCCGACGGCCGCCCCATCACGTGGCGGGCCGACAATAAAGGGTTTCGCTTCAGTCGGCGCAACGCGCCCGGCGAGGGTTGGGATCACTTCATGAGCGACCCGCAACTGCGTCCCCGTGCCTGGGAAACACCCTCGATGAGCGTACGTGTAACCCCCAGGCAACCGGTGGTACTGAATGCCGAATGGTTTGCCTCGCCCTTGCAACTGCAGCTCTCGGATGGCCAGCACCGCCTCACCCTTCACCGCACGGCGACAGGACAAATACGCGTGGCGAACCAACCATGAAAACAGACCAGCACGGTTTTACCCTCATTGAAGTCATGGTGGCGATCATGCTGATGGCCATTGTCAGCCTGATTGCCTGGCGCGCCTCGACAGCGTGAGCCGTGCCGACAGCCATCTGCAGGCCAGCACCGAGCAAACCGAAGCGTTGTTGCGCACACTCAACCAGCTGGACCGCGACCTGGCCCTGCGCGCCAGCGTTGAACTGAGAACGCCAGCCTTGAACGATGACGAACAGCCCGACGGGCTCGCCGCAATCAGCGTTCGCAGCTCCGACCAGCATGATTTTCAACTGAACGTGATTCGTAACGCAGCCCTTCCCGAAAACGGTCTGCAAACGGGTGCGCTGGTGGCTGGAGGGTGACACGCTGTACCGCGCCACATCCGCAGCCAGTGATCGATATCCGTTGCCTGCGCCCAAAAAAGCAGTGGCCGTCTTATCCGGTGTCAGCGACCTGCAAGTGCGCATCTGGGAACCGGGCCAAGGCTGGCGTCAGCTGGCCGGCAACCGTAAAGCCGATCCCATCGGCCTGGAAATCAGCCTGACCCGCCAGACGCCGCAGGGGGAAGAACGCTATCGGCAAGTGGTGGGGCCGCTGCAATAACCTCATCTTTTCAAAGCCGCTTCGCCTTCGCCAGCTCAGCGATCAGAAAATCCCTGAACGCCGAAACCGCCGCGGTAGATTGCGCCCAGCCATGCTTGCAGTTCGATGCGCCGCGCCTGCATGCCTTCATCAAGGATCGGCAAGCATTGCAACTGTTTGTCCGCCACCTGTTGGTGCAAGGTCATTTCGCTGGCCAGGCTGATGCCTCCCTCTTCACGGACGAAACTGTAGAGCGCGGCAACGTAATTGGTGGTCAATACCGGGTCGAACAACAACCCCTGGACGCCGCAACAGATGTCGAAGAGTTGCCGTATCGTAGTGTCGGCCTTGGGTAACGCAATGGGCCAGGGTTGCAACTCGGCGAGGTTGACAGACTCCCGCCCGGCCAAGGGATGGGCATTGGAGACCACGGCAAAATCGCCCCGCTCAGGACATGTTCGACCTTGATTTCCTTTTGCGGCGTCAGGCTGAACGTCATCGCCAGGTCGGCTTCACCGGAGCGAACCTTCTCGGTCGCTTCAGCGGGCGCACAGACCTCCAACGTAAAATGAATGCCCTGATACTCACGCCTGAACGCGCTGATGCTCCTGGGCATGTATTCCAGGGCAAATCCTTCCGAACAGGCAACATGCACATGGCCCCGTTGCAAGCCGTGCAGCTCGGTAATTTCCAGCACCACCTGCTCGGCCTCAAGCTGCGACTTGCGCGCATACGCCGCCAGTCGCGCCCCCGCCTCGCTGAGCACCATGCCGCGGGCGCGACGCTCAAACAGGCTGGCATCCAGGGCCAACTCAAGCTTGGAAATTTGCCGGCTCACCGCTGATGCCGCCACATTCAGCCGCATTGAGGCCTC